>NZ_JAUFPN010000124.1 GCF_030409335.1 Paeniroseomonas aquatica | reverse complement strand
GCATCGAGCGGAGCAGTGGCCAGAGGCCCGCCCAGCCGGCCCAGCAGAGGCGTCAGGGAAACGAGGAAGCACGGGCACCTAAGAGCCCGGCCACGCCGTCCCAGGCTGCCCCCGCGCCTTCGCTGCGCGCAGTGGTAACTCCAGGGCGTCGAGCAGCGCCGCGCTTCACCGAGGCCAACGCCACGGCGGACTTCGCCATGGCGCTGCACCGGGCCGGGCTGCGTGTGGCCGGGCCAGTGGAGATGGATGGCAAGATGCACCGGGTTCCCGTGGAGGGCGACCGGAAGGGGCAGAAGTCGGGGACCTTTGTCGGGCATCTGGACGGTTGGCCGGCGGGCTACATCCACAATTACAAGACCGGAACCGAGATCCGCTGGAAGGCCGACCGACCCATGCTGCAGGTGGCACCGGCCGAGCGGGCGGCATTCGCGGCCGAAGCGGCGGCCAGGTCCGCGGATCGGGCGCGGGAGCGCCAGGATACCCAGGAGCGGGCGGCGAAGATGGCGCATCGGCTATGGGCCGCGGCGGCGCCGGCAACCTCGCACCCCTACCTCGCGGCCAAGGGTGTTCAGGCGCACGGGCTGCGGCAGGACCGGCGTGGCCGGCTACTGGTACCGGTGCAGGGCGCGGACGGGCGGCTTTGGGGCGTGCAGCGGGTGGGCGTGGATGGGTCCAAGCTGTTTTTGAAAGGCGCCAGGACTGAGGGCGGGCACGCGTTGATCGGCGGACGGCCGAAGCCGGGCGTGCCGCTGCTGGTGGCCGAGGGCTACGCCACCGGGGCGACGCTGCACGAGGCCACAGGGCTGCCGGTGGTCGTCGCCTTCAACGCGGGCAACTTGGCCGCCGTGGCGAAGGCGTACCGAGCGGCCGACCCATCGCGGCCCATGATCATTGCCGGCGACAATGACCACCACCTACCCAGAAGGGCGGTGCCGTTGCCGAACGTTGGGAAGGAGAAGGCTGAAGCCGCCGCGGCAGCCGTGGGCGGTACCGCCGCCCTGCCGTCCTTCCCGCCTGGCGACCGAGGCAGCGACTGGAACGACCTAGCACGACGTCAGGGGCATCAGCCAATCGTTGCGGCGGTGCGGGGTGCACTGGATCAAATACAGAGGGTAGCGGCGGATCGGGTGGAACTGGCTGCGGCAGCGAGCAGGCGAGAGGCGCAGAAAGTTCGCCCGCGTGGCCCGCGCATGTGACCGGCGAAAAGGGTGGGCAATGGGAATAGGTGATGCTGCCCGTTGAGGCTGCTCAGCGCCCATTTCTGCCACTCACTCGCCGTTATCGGTGTCCTAAAGCGGACATGGCCCCCGGGAGGTCGATGGCCGGGTTGTATCGAAAACGTCAGAACGATGATGCCCTCGCTCTTGGTCCGTGCTTTGGCTTCACATACAATTTTGAGCAAACGGTGAGGCAAGGTGACCCCGGTTACGCATCATATCCTGGAATATCCCCGGACCGTGTCCGGGGTGGCTGAGGTCGAGGATTCCCTTTTTGCGCTCCGTCACCTAGATTTGGGAAATGGACTCCACATACAATCTAAACGGTGGCCTCAAGCCTACGGTCAAGCGCTTCGCCGACCTGGACGGCCCCGACTTTTATCCAACGCCAACTTGGGCGACGCGTGCGCTGATCGATAACGAGAGCTTCGAAGGTAGGATCTGGGAACCGGCTTGTGGTGATGGCACGATGGCTTGCGTGCTGGCTGAGACTGGCCGACCTATAGATGCTACCGATCTCTATGACCGCGGGTTTGGAGAGTCGGGTATCGATTTTTTAAGATCGTCGCGGACAGCCGAGAATATCGTCACAAATCCGCCCTTCAACAGCGCCGAGGGATTTGTCCAGGCGGGCCTGCGTCAGGCGACGCGCAAGCTATGCCTGCTACTTCGCCTTGCCTTCCTTGAGGGTGCGAACCGCCAGAAGACGATCTTCACGAAAAATCCCCCGGCGCGGGTGTGGGTCTTCAGCGAGCGGATCACTTTCTATCCGGCCGGCGCCGAGGTGAAGGGCTCCGGCACGACGGCCTATGCCTGGTTCATTTGGGATAAACAGACAGGTGGTAGAGCGACTGAGCTAAAGTGGCTGCCGTTGGGCTATAAGATACGTCACTTGGCTTCAGCTAAATTGGAAGCAGAGGCTTCAAGGAAACCAATGCTGCTCAAATAGGCAATACCTTCGTCTGTAATCTCGATGCCTCTCCGAACCTTGCGCGCCAGCCCTACTTTAAAAATCGTTGGATGAGAACCTGCTACATTGCGGACAATCTGCTGCCATAGCTGTTCGTGTCTTCGTGTCGGCGATGGTTCGAGATCACTCACAGAAAGCTCTACAAATTTTGGGACCTCATCGCGAAGCAATTTCATAGACGCTATACGATTTGACTGACTGGCAGCGATCTTCAGAACAATCGTCCGCGCTTCCTCCTCGACCAGCCTATCGGCCTTTTGCCGCTCTAGTCTGCCAAATTCGAATGGTTGCCCGCGCTTCCATGCAGCAGCAGTCATCGGGATGACCATCTCTTTCATGACGCGCTCTATAATATCAGCGATAACCTTTTCATCAGTGACCTCCAGCGGCAGGTAGAGCGTTACCGTGAATTTTGGGTTAAGGTGTCCTCGATAAACCCGGAGGTCAAATCTGATATCGTTGCCGATTGTAAAGCTGGCGCCTTTGAACATATCGAGGCCGTCTTCGCCGTCTCGGAAGATGAGAGTAAAATATCTCAATGGCCTCCAAAAGATTGCATGAGGCACCACGTCATAGTCTGGCTTATACTTCAGGACGCGAACGGTCATGGTTGCCGATTGTCCACGTCGGCAAGGATGCAGGCAAAATCTTGTCCGTTTTTTTGTTGCAGAAGGACGCCAGGCGTCTTGTAGAGGTACCACCTAATCTCCTGCGGAGATTGGTTGGGTTGAGCCGCGGTGTCAGTTGTGAACTCAATTCCTCTACGGTTGTCGGCTAAAGGGTAAGGATAAGCCTGGACTGTTGGTTCCAGGCCGCCGTTCTTCGGCGTACTTCCCCAAATCTCGCCAGTTGCAGCCTGCATCGCAGCTACCTCGCGGGTTTGAAAATCAGGCGTCTCCCACCTGCAATAAGGTCCAAAACGCACGACATTGTCTTCTCTGCTGTTCCTGTAGACACGTTAACTCTAGTGTTTGTAAGCGGCAAGCAGATGGAAATCGTAATGGCTCGGGCGTTGAGATCAAGGTGCAACGTTATCGCTCAGGAAAGGCTAGGCGGCCAGTTCTGCTGGTACGCCGCGCCTCTGGATCCGCTTCCTCCTCACGCATGCTTTAAAGCTGCCGGTTCGGTTCCGGCCAAACATAGCCATTCGAACTGTCGTCAGGAGAGCACGTAAAGGATCGAGGGCAGACCTTAAAGCGCAGGTTAAAGGGCACTATCGTGCGGTGGCGGAAGACCTACCGCAGCTCTATCGTTCGACCGCTGCAGATTTCCCGACGCGGTATTAATTGAAGCCGGCGCGTCTCACTGTTCCGCATTCTCAATAGGTTAGGCCTGCTAAATAGTTTGAGGGATGCTTGTCTACGTTCTGGAGGATTGCTTCGGGTTCAGTAGGAGCAGGGGTTGTGCCAATACCAGGGCCGGCGTCAGCGGCAGGGCAGCGAGCCGGATTTTTTAGTGCGTCGAAATCCTCAATGGTGGGGGTAGAGCCAACGCGCGGCACCGATTCAGGTCCGCATACTGTGCTGCCGGTTTGGCGTGACGGCCTGGGCCGACGCCACGGAGGTCGGCCTCGCGGCCCGTCCAGCTGCGGCCACACCCTGCCAGTATTGCGTCGCCGCCGAGCTACGCCCCTGCACCGGCTGTTGCGTGCTGGCTTCGGCCGCGCCGGACATCTCCGCCCGACGCGACACTGGATCGTAAGATTGGTTGGAATCCTTGTTGTCTGACATGCCGTCCTCTTATTCCGCTGCCTGCTTATGAAAGCGGCTGGTCTCGATCGCTACCCGCAGCTCAGGTCGACGGAAGTATATGGCCCGCCCGCAACGTAGCGGCTTGGAGCCGCGGGCAAAGACGAACGTCTCATCGCCGCGCACGTCCTGCATTAGCTCATCCGGCCGGATCAGCGCGCGGGCCATCTCGTGCCGGTTCGTGCTGGTGCCCTTGGAGCGCGATCCAGCTTCCAGGGGTTTGCCCTGGCTGCCGCCGCTGGTGCCCTCGCTCTCGGCCAGGACCGAATGGCCGCCGGCCGCGTCGGAGACCGACTTCGCGGTGTCGCTGTTTTGGACGGCAGCATACATCCGCCAGCTCACGCTATCGAACCAAGCGTTCCGACCCTGCCGGCCCCATTGCTCCACAAGCTGATCCTCGGCCTGATAAAGCAGTTGCAGGGTGATCCCGTATTTTCGGCCGGCGTCGCGGGCGATTTCCAGGATCTTCATCGGCCCCAGCCGGCGGACTTCATCGAGCATGAACAGCACCCGGCCCTGCACGGCGCCGTCCGCCTCGTAGAGCGCGTTCAGCAGCGCGCCGACGAGCACACGGCCGACCGCAGGGGTGTCGCGCAGCACCTTGAGCGGGATCTGCAGGAACACCGTCAGATTGCCCTTGGTCAGCTCGGTGGTGTGGCAGCAGGGTTTCGTGCCTTCAGCGCCGCCCGACACTAGATCGGCGTAGGCCGCGACGGAGAGCCATGCGGTGTCGCCTGTGGCGTTGCCATAGATGCCAGAGAAGGTCTCAGGGACGATCTTCTTGATGGTCCCCGCTATGTCGCTGGCCATCGGACTGCGGGAGCCGACGTGGATGCCTTCCAGCACGTCGCGCATCTGATCTTCGGGGGTGACAATGCCGGCGCGGAGCGTGCGAAGGGTCTTGGCTGCCGCAGGTAGGGTGTCGTCCCACAGCATGTGCGCGAGTAGGCAGGCGACGAGCTGCTTGCCCCAGTTGCGGAAGAACTTGTCGGCGTCGGTGCTGCCACCCTCAGCCTCCCCGATGATCCATCCCACGACGGCGTAGACATTGGTTTCCGCAAGCGGCTGGGTCACGTCTATCCAGTCGAGGACGTTGACCCCGCCCGGCGTGCCTGGTTCCAGGGACACGACCTTGTGCCCCATGTTAGCGCGCGCCGTAGACAGCATTGGTCCCAGCTCGCGCGAGGGATCGAGCACCACGGCGGCGCCGGTCCAGTGCACCAAAGTGGAGGCGGCCGATACGGTCTTGAAGCCGCCCGAGCCAGCGAATACCAAGCTATGCGTCGGGCCGATCTTGCAAGGGTCGACCAGCAGCGCCGCCTTGCCACCCTGGCCCCACGTCTCGCGCTTCTCGGGGTCGAATGCGAGCTTGACCGTCTTGTCCTGATCCACCCGGTAGGCCTCGCCCACAACCACGCCGCCGAAGTCGGGATGTGGGCCGGGGAAGCGGTTGCGGGCCTCCTTCATGCTCATCCATTCGGCGTGCCCGTGGTTGTCGGTGCTGCCANCCCAGAAACACGGTGGGCGCCCCAGCTCCGAACATCAGCCAGCGGCCAACGATGGAATTTGCGGGCGCATACAGGGCGTAGCTCCACCACTGGCCGACCCAGGCGATGCCCTGAAAAGGAAAGTAGCGGACCAGGCCGGTGCCCCACAGGAACACGGCCGAGGCCGCGGCAGTCCAGAGCAGGGCGAGGATGGCCAGGAGCAGGCCCCAGGCCACCAGGCGGCCGGGAGAGGGGAGGCGGCGACGGTCGCTCATCGCCCTGGCCTCACGCGACCTGATGGTGGATGGCTAGACGAAAGACGTACAGCGTCCATCGTTTATCTTTCTTTCAGCCCGGCGCAGGGCATTCCCAGAACGGGCCAGCGCTAGGCGGCACGCAGCAGGTCGGCGGCAACCTCGCCGCGGCGGGCGGCGTCGTCAGCGAACCAGACCTCGCGGATGGAGTAGGTGCCGGCGTCGTTGTGCAAAGGCACGATGGCGTCCACGGCGCTGCCGATCATCGCGGCCAAGGTATCGTCGCCATAGGTGGCCCCCTGCGGGGTGCCCTTCACCAAGTTGAACAGCCGGCGCATGGCCTGCGGCGCGTCGGCGCCGTGAATCGTGGTGAGGCTGCCGGGGTGCCCGGTCATCACCTCGTTGAGATAGACCCAGGCCGCGTCGTCGCGGAGTTCCTGCAGCAGCACGCGGTCGGGGCGCATCCGCAGGGTGGCCTGCAGCAGGGCGTCGGCGGTCACGCCACCCAGGGTCAGCCCGCCCTTGGAGTAGAGCAGGCGGACGCAGTTGCCGTGCGGCACCACCAGTTCGAGCGCGTCTTCGATGGTCAGGATGCGCTCGGTGCGTGGGATTTCGGAGGTGAGGGTCTTGCTCAGCGTGGTTTTGCCGCCGCCAGTGGCGCCGCAGAACAAGACGTTGCGGCGGGCGCGCACCAAGCCTCGAAAGAAGGCCACAGCGTCGCCCGCATCGAACAGCTCGAGGAGGCCGGCACTGTCGGCCTGGCGCTGCTCGCGCCGCTTGTCCCAACGGTTCCAACGGGAGGTGTCGTAGCGCCCGGCCAGGTCGGACAGGGCGGACACGGTATCGCTCGGCCGGCGGAAGGTCAGCGAGACGGTGCCGGGCGGCACGGCTGGGGGTAGTACGACCTGGAGACGGTGGCCACTGGGCAGGTCGGTGGAGCATAGCGGGTGCTCGGCGCCGACGTTCTGGTTGCGCAGCGCCCCAGCCAGGATCGCCACTCCCTCAAGCATGTCGAAATTCAGCTCCGGGGCGGTGTGCCGCTCGAAGCGCCCGCCCTGGCGCAGCCAGAATTCGCCGGGGCGGTTCACACACAACTCCTCGGTGCGAGGGTCAGCCAAGGCACTGGCCACGGGGGCGAGAGCGAAGTCCAGTTGCGAGGCGGCGTGCATCATCGGTCCGCGTCCCGTGCGAAGGCGAACCACAGTTGCCCCGGATCGTGGATGGTGGGCGTGTCCTCCGGGAAAAAGCCGGTTAGGCGTCTTGCCTGCCCTGCTGTATCTCCGCGCCCGGCCGGCGCCGCGGTGGCCAGGGTAAGGGAGAGCTGCACCGCTGCGCTCCTCACCGGCTCACAAGCCGATACACGTCGGTGAAGTCCAAGTTTCGCGCCACGAACACCGTCATGGGCTCACCCTGGTTCCGCCGCAGGGTGGAGGGTATGTTGATGTCGGACTCGAGAGCCTGGCTGGTGGCGCGCTGGCCGCCTGACTGAAACTGGTTGAAGGTGACGCCCGTGCCGTTGTTCAGTGAGTTACTGGCGACGGTGGCCGCGGCCTGCAAGCCGGTGTCGAGGAAGGCCAGCAGCATGGCGCCGCGGAACCGCTCGAAGAAATGGCTATCGACCTCGCCGTCCAGCCCGGCCTGGCCCATCACGTCGGCGCCGGGGCTGTTCAGCTCCATCTGGACGCCACCCGGCGTCAGCGCTTGCGTCATCACCACGAACAGGCGGCGAGAGCCGCGGGCCATACCGGAACGAACCTCGCCCACGATGCGGGTTCCTCGCTCCATCAGCACGACCGTCCCGGTGGAGTCACGTACGTCCACAGGGGTAATGCAGGAGAAGAAGCCGGCGACCGTGCTATCGATCGGCATCTCTGGGATGCAGGCGATGCGTGTCCCGACAGGCACCGTCAGCTCAGGGTTCCGCAGCACGGTCGCGCGGGCTGTGGCCATGCGGGAGGGTCGCAGGCGCGAGGATAGCGCGTCGTCGGGCTCGGCAGCGCCGCCGGGGACCGTAGCAGGCGCTCCGGCCCGGGCGGCGGCACGGGGACCATCCGGCCCATCCGCCACGGGCTGTGCGGCCTGGGCCGCGGTGCGGTCCTCGTAGCTCATGATCGGGGTGGGGTTGGAGGCCTGGCGTCCGCCGCCGCCGAAAGCCATAGCACTGCGGGCGTTTGGTATCGGCATCCCCAAGCCGGCGGGGGTGGCCGGGATTGGCATAGCCACGACCGTGGGCAGCAGTGCCGGGGTGGCGGCCGGCTCGGGCATCGGCCGGTAGGGCTGGGAGCGGCCGGCCTCCGCGACCGGCTGCTCGCGCTCGCGCTCCGGGGTCGGGCGCGACGAAGGCCACATCGCAACCAAGCCGCAGGCCGCGAAGATGCCCACGCCAATCATCACCTTCTCCCGGCCCGTCAGCAGGCGGCGGCCGCCGGCGACGGGGGAGACGGGATCGTTGGAGGCGGCACCCCCTTCCACGGCGCCGCTCACTGCCGCAGCTCCCGCACCACGTCGGGGCTGGTGGTGCCAGTGCCGGGATTCCGGCCGTTGGCATCGTGCGCGCGGTTGAGGATGCAGAGCACCAGGCCGCCGTCCCGCAGCCGCAGGGCGGTGCCGGTCTGATGGATGGTGATGAGGCCCGAGGTGTTGGCCGAGTAGTTCACCGCCGCCTCGCGCCCGTCCGCGAGGACGGAGAAAATCGCAGGCATCCGGCGATTGCCGGGGAAGCGCAGGAAGGTGGATTGCCCG
>NZ_JAUFPN010000123.1 GCF_030409335.1 Paeniroseomonas aquatica | reverse complement strand
GCGGTTCCAGGCGCTGAGCTGTGACCTCCTCGCCATCTCGGTAGACAGCCTGTTCTCCCACCTCGCCTGGGTGCGCAGCATCCGCGAGCAGTTTGGCATCGAGATTCCCTTTCCACTCGCCGAGGATCTGTCGATGGCTATCGCCTCGGCCTACGGCATGGTCCACCCGAGCGACGGTGACACCGCCACCGTCCGCGCGACCTTCCTGATCGACCCAACCGGCGTAGTCCGTCTGCTGACCTACTACCCCATGGCAACCGGCCGGAACGTTGACGAGCTGCTGCGGACCCTAGCCGCCTTGCAGGAAACGGACGCCTCCGGCCTCTCCACCCCCGCTGGGTGGCAGCCAGGTGAGGAGGGCGTGTTGCCGCCGCCCAGTACCGTCGCGGAAGCCGACGCCCGCGCAAAGGCGGGGGCACCCGCCTGGTACTACCAGCCCAGGACATCCGGACAATGAGCACTCCTGCGCTCCACGGCGCCAGTGGCTGCGATCCGCAGGCGGTGGCCGAGTTCCTTCGAGCACTGGCTCATCCGATGCGCCTGTCCATTCTGTGTCGCCTGCTGGAAGGCGAATGCGCGGTCAGCGGCTTCGAAACCGAACTCGGCCTCAAACAGCCCAACCTGTCCCAACAGTTGGCGATGCTGCGCGAGGCA
>NZ_JAUFPN010000122.1 GCF_030409335.1 Paeniroseomonas aquatica | reverse complement strand
GCGAGTTGGAGTCACTGGCGCGGGCTCGCAAGACGGGCCAGGCGATGGCACGGCGGGCCCGGATCGTGCTGGCTGCGGCGGCAGGGCTGGAGAACAAGGTGATCTGCGCCGAGGTCGACGCGGACGCGAACACGGTGGGCAAGTGGCGCCGCCGCTTTGCCGAGCATCGGCTGAATGGGCTGTTGGACGAGCCGAGGCCCGGCACGCCCCGCAGGATCGGCGATGACGCGATCGCCGATACCATTCGCCGGACGCTGGAGATGCCACCGGCCGGGGCCACGCATTGGTCGTTGCGCTCGATGGCCCGGGCGGTTGGCTACGCGCCGTCCACTATCCACCGGATCTGGCGGGCATTCGGGCTGCAGCCGCACCGCAGCGAGACCTTCAAGCTCTCCACCGACCCGCTCTTTGTCGAGAAGGTGCGCGACATCGTCGGGCTGTACATGAGCCCGCCCGAGCGCGCCTTGGTGCTCTGCGTGGACGAGAAATCCCAGATCCAGGCGCTCGACCGCACCCAGCCGCTGTTGCCGATGCGCCCCGGCCAGGCCGAGCGCCGCACGCACGACTACACCCGCCACGGCACCACGAGCCTGTTTGCCGCACTCGATGTCGCCACAGGCGCCGTCATCGGCCGCTGCTACCCAAAGCACNGCCATCCGCGCCTTCATCGACGCCCATAACGCCGAACCCAAGCCCTTCCGCTGGACCAAGTCGGCCAACGACATCCTCGCCGCCATCCAGCGCTTCTGCCTCCGTTCCCAACAAATCGGAGGAACTACGGAATCAGGACACTAGGTGCATCCTGCCAATCAAAGTTTTTCGATAAAGCAAAAATAATCTTCAAAATAATTAGGGCGATAGAAAATATCATTCGTAATCATATAAATTGTTTAAGCGCAACATTTAATTTTTTGTTAACCGGTAAGTATTAAATACCATAGAGTCGACCAGTGCAAAATTTTGCGACTATTTTAATTAGCACCTCTGCGTAATACACTTTGATCGAGGGCACCAAATGGCAAATCCCGCTTTGATCAATGTTAACTATGGACAACTGACGTTTAACAATGCTCAAGCTAAAGTCGGTGATGGCACGCATACCGGTGACGTAGTAGTTTATAGCACAGTTTATAGCGTAGGCGGCGTGGCCGTAGATGCTATAGTTCGCACTGTCTCAATCGACCCACGGGTCACATTTAATAGCTACGACTCTACTGATATCAGCGATGGCAATCAGCCAAGCGGTGGTGCGTATTTCTCGCCGCGCCTTGACGGCAATACAAGCAGTGTGGCGGCTCCTGGCGCAGGCGTAACCTTCCAAATCGATTTTATCGCTAGTGGTAGTTATAGCACTGCTACGCCTCAAGGCACAGCGGTGACATTACAGAACCTGCGTGAAAACACTTATGATATCGACATTCAACAATACCAGCAATTTACCACTTTTAGCACTGCGAGAATGAACACTGGCGGCAACATCACCTATAATTACGATTCGTCTACCGGGCTAATCCAGTTTCGCAGCAATAGTAATGTCAATGCATCCGCGCAAGATTCAAAATATACGATTCAAGTCGATTATGCTGCCGCAAGTTCAATCACATTTAAGGTTGGGTCGTACGATTTTAGCCAAGCCACGGGCCTAGCCTATTACTACGTGGATTTTGGTCCAGGAAAATTCAATAATTTTGATACCACTGTCACAGCCAAGGCCGCCGGTGTGCCGGTGGGAGGCGTTAGTGGGCTTGCCTTTCTCGACAATAATTCGGACGGAATTCGTAATGGTGGCGACGGTGTCCTTTCCAACATCAGTGTAGTCTTACTTGATAGAAATGGGGCGCCCACCAACTACTCCACCACCACAGATACCAATGGTGCATATAGTTTTTTAGATGTACCGACTGGCACTTACATTGTGCAATTTGATACTTCTGGATACGGTGTCAGTCCACAGAATGCTGGCGGTACGGCCAGCACTAATAGCGACGCGAACTCAAATGGCGCAGTTACCGTAAATATAACTGCGAATAACACGATTACCAACATTGACGCTGGGTTTTTAAGGCCCGCCAGCATCAGCGGCCTGGCCTTCACCGACAGCAACGGCGATGGCA
>NZ_JAUFPN010000121.1 GCF_030409335.1 Paeniroseomonas aquatica | reverse complement strand
CACTTACCCGCATCGCCAAAAATGGTGCGACGCTGCTTGATCTGGGTTCTGATGACGGTATCAGGACCGTATTTGCCTATCTTGGGGACAACATGGAGGTTTTTCATGTGAGTCCCTCTGGTCGCTACGCAGTGCGGAGTGGTCGGCTGCTCGATATGGCTGAGGCTGATCCAACACGGCGCGACCTGACGATGCGCCGCGCCAGCATCATCCCCGGGGTTCTTCCGTCCGTCGATATGCGTGGACAAACCGGCGCCCAGGAGGCAGCTAGTGCGGCTCCGGCGTCCCAGGCACCGGATGGCAACGCTGTGTTGGCGCAGCTGGAGCAGGCCGATTACGGCGTGGCCGGCCGGGCGGATGCGCCACGGATCTACGCATTCATCGATCCCCTATGTTCGTTTTCGGTTCGGCTGATGGAGGCGTTGCGGCCCCATATCGCGGCTGGTCGCATCCAGGTGGCGATGCTGCCTATCGCTCTGATTGACCATGAGACGAATGGCCGCAGCACGCCGGCCGCGGAGACGATGTTGAGCCGCCCATCTGGCGAAATGGACGCTGCCTGGAAGGGGCTCATCGAGGTGGTCCGTGGCTGGCGACCAGACCTGTTCGCAGTAAACGATGAGGGGCGGGCTCGACTGGCCCGGAACAAAGCCCTGGCGACCTCGCTGCAGGTGCAGGCGACGCCAACCCTGGTATGGCGCCAAGCCGATGGTGCGCCGCGGGCTCAAATGGGTGGTCAGGATCTGGATCAGGTTATTGCTTCACTCACTGGGCCGCAGCGGTGAGCGACGACGGGCGCTCGCAGCGCGGCAGCCTGCGATGGATTGGTCGTAAGGGTTTGGACGTGGCAACCGCGTTTCCCCGCGGCGTTTGGATGGCGGCCAATCCGGAGGGCATTCGGAGCGAGGCCGCTAACATCCAGCGCCTCTGGGGGATTCGGCGGGCGCCGCGGCCGGCGGGGCGGTCGATCATCGCAGGCCCGAATGGCAGCTTCGACATTCCACTCACCGCCGAGATTGCAGGGGTGACGAGTGCTCAGGTCGAGCGGCTACTGGCGCTTCGTCTACGGCGGACAGCCACCACGTTCTGGGCGTGCGTGGTGGTCGGGGCGGCCGGCTTCCTGTCCTGGGTGGCGGCCGCGATCCTGTCACCACCCGATTTCGCCGGCATATGGTCGGGGATGATGACGCTGATTCTGACCCTCGCGCTTGGGGGCAAATCGCTCGAGGCCGCGTTGCAGAACTGGCAGGTCCGAGCTCGGCGTTTTGGCAGTATCGGCGAATTCCTACGTACCGCCGACACCGTACTGCCCAGCCGGCGAGCCAATTCCTCGGCCGGCTAGTGGGCGCTATCATCTGCTAGCGTAAGCTAGAAGACGCCAGGCGGCAGGGCTGAGTTGGCCGCCGGCAGATCCCCTGACCCTGGCCGGACTATGGTCCCCCGGCGATCATGGACCGAGGGGCGCCAGCGGACGTCGGCGCTCCCGTAGGCCATGTATGGGTCGTAGTAGGGGTTCGCCACATGTGGAGCCGGCGGCGGGTGGTAATCGGCTCCGCTCCGCAGATTGCCGCGTCGCTCGCATCCGCAGAGCGCCAGGACTACACCCAATCCAATCATAGCCAGTCGCATCGCATCCTCCTGATCCAACAGGAAGGATGGTGCGGTCACCCTGCGCGAATGGCGTCAATCTCCGCATAAAACTGGATCTCGCCGAGCTCGCCCTCAGCTTCCGTGGCACGGCCAATCCAATAGTCGCGCCTAGCCTCCGCCTCCATGGCGNATGCCGAGGCGTGGTTACCCTCGGCGACCTCTTTGTTTTTCAGGGCGATCTCTCGGATCCGGGCGATTTCCGCCCGGAGCCTGTGGATCTCGACCTCGGGGTCAACCGCGCCAGTGAGCGCATCGACCATGTTCTGCGCGACGCGCCGGTTCTTTTGCTGAACCTGAACACTGGCTCGACCGAGCATGTATCCCATTAGCGCCGACATCGCAGACCTCCTCGCGGCTCTACTTTCTATCAGGTGGAACAACGTCCGTCGCGACCGAAAGTGTACCGTCCATGCCCTGACTTTTGCCAGCGCCACCTTCACCCTCCGAACCGGCGATGGCCTGCTGCTGCCCGGCCTTACGGGCAGCATCGCTGATGCTGCCGACACTGGCGTTGATGCCTTGGAGAGCGCCAACCATGCCCGCCCCGGCGACCTGCTGAGCGAAGGCGTCCATATCGACCCGATTAGCCGGACGCATATTTGCCCAGGTCAGGACATGGTGCGGAACGAGGCTGATCATCCGGAATGCGTAGGTCGAGGCTGCGATGTGGAGCGCCGCGTAGACACACATCATGACAGCGACCCCGAGGAAGTTTGTCACGATCCAGCCGTTCATCAGTCCAAAGCCGGCGATGACCATGAATGTCCTGGCGATCAGCCAGGCCAGGGCGGCATAGACCACATAGCCCAGGAACAGGCCGATCAACATCAGCACTGGCCGGAAAAATATGTTTGCAAGAGTGATGTAGCCCGAGGCGCCGTTGCCGTGCAGCGCGGCGTCACGGAATGTGAGGTGCGCCAGCATCCACAGGCTGACCGAGATCCAGGCTTCCAATACCAGGACGAGCCAGCCGGCGATGCCAGCCAGCCACAGCCCATAGGGCAGAAGCGGCAGCAGGTAGGCCAGGATCATGCCTGGGATCAGCAGGCTCATCAGCCCTGCAAAAATGGGCGCTCCGAGATAGCTGACGACCATATGGCCAACAGCGGCGCCGGCCACGCCACTGAAATTGAGCGTCAGCGCACTGACGGCCATCGTCGCCGCCGTCCCGGTCCCCGATGCCAGAATGGCCGCGAGACCAAGCGCCGAAAGGCTCGCCATCATCAACTTGTGCCCGGTCTGCACCTGGTCGGCGAACGGGTCCTGCCAGAGGGATTTCGCCGGGCTGGCGGCGTCGGTGAACAGGCGCAGGACACGCTCGCTCAAATGCAGCGAGCGCAGCACCTTCTCCAGCACCGAGGCACCATTCTCGTCGGGCGAGGCGCCACTGAACAGATCGGCATAGCCGGCCGGGGTGTCCGAGCCATCCGTGGTCTGGGCGACGGTTTTGATGGTCTCTTTCCACTGCGTGACGGCGGCCACCAGAGGCACCAAATCACGATGAATGTTGGTGCCCAAGCCCTCAAAGCTCGGCGGGGTCACGACCGGCGTATTAGTCAGCAGGGACAGCGTGGCGCCATTCAGTCTGGCGAACTCCATGGAGTAAGCGCCGGCGCCCGACCAGCTGTTGGCCCAGAGGCGGTCCTCCTGGTTCTGGTTGCGGTAGGTGCCGCGGCGGAGATCATCGGCCTTCACGGCAGCCCGGAGCTGCTGGGTGACATTTGTGGCCGCCTCGGTCAGTTGCCGGGTGTAGCTGTCCGTCGCACTGACATAGGTGTCCATCAGCGGTGCCAGGGCGGCTGCCTGGCGGGTGCGCCAGAGGTTGTCCGCGACCTGGCGAGCCGCCGGCCGGATCTGCTGTTGCACCACATTCTCGAGGATCTGGCGCTGCGTCGAGGTCATGTCGACTGAGACGCCCATCAGCGTCGTGGCCGCAGTTCCAGCCGGGGAGCGTACCGTCACCGTGC
>NZ_JAUFPN010000120.1 GCF_030409335.1 Paeniroseomonas aquatica | reverse complement strand
GTCAAGGATTGTCGCCTAAATTACCGACTGCTGAGTAAGTAGCGTCGCGGGCATTTCTCGTATGACATGAGACGGCTGTCGGTCAGCGACCAGTCGGCCGCCCGGCTGACCGTGATCGGTGCCGGACGGGGACTCCCTGCGGGCAAGGGCAACGTGCCGGGTTTCGCGATCTCCTGTGCCAGCCCGGCCGGAAGCCATCCGAAAAACGAAGATTCCGAGCGATTCTTGCCGTTCGGCTGCTTGCGCGCGAGGTGGAGGCGCAGATGCGTGCGGGCGCGCGACAGGGCGACGAAGAACAGGCACTCCTCCTCGTTCGCGTGCGCGCGTTTCGCCTCCTCGGTCACCGAGATCGCGTCCGCGCCGTCGATCATGCCGGTCGGCGGCGGGCAGCGTTGACCGCGGTTGTTCGCGGGAAAGCTGGGCGCGGTCAGCCCGGGGACGTGGACCGCCTCGAACTCAAGACCCTTGCTGCCGTGAATGGTCATCAGGCGGACGGCGTCGATATGCAGCGCGGCCGCGGGAACCTGACGGAGGTCGCGTTCCTCGGCCAGCAGGACGAGCTGACGAACCCGGTCCAGCGTACGCTGGATGGGGAGGCCGGAGCCGGTCGGGCTCTGCTCGCGCACAAAGTTCAGGAATTGCCAGACGGCGACCGCGCGCATGCGCTGCGTAACGGAGAGCGCATCGCCCATCTCGCGTGCGAGGTCGGTCCGGTCGAGCAGGTAGATCGAGAGGAAATCCCAAGCCGAAGCGCTGGACTTCAATCCGTCGAGATCCTCGGCCAGACGCGAGAAGGCCGCGGTTCCGGCCGGCGACAATCCCGCGATGGACGCCAAGCTCGTCAGACCGACGAGCGCTGGTCGGCCTGCGGCCCGCAGGTGGCGCGTTGCAAGATGGATGTCCTGGAGGTTCGCGCCATAACGCGGCGCCGCCGCTACACGTACGAGCGCATCGCCGAACGGATCGACGGCCAGGCTCAGAAGCGCGAGCAGATCGCGAACCTCGTCGCGCTCGAACAAGCTGCCAAGATGCAGAACCGGGATGCCGCGGGCTTCGAGACCCGCCGCAATCTCGTTCAACCGGCTGTTCGAGCGACAGAGCACGGCCTGGTCACGCAGAACGACGCCTGCCGCTTCGAGTTCGCGCACGCTCGCGGCAATGCCTTCGATCTCGTCATCGAGCGTGTCGTATCGCCGGATTTCCGGCATTACGGGCCCGAGCCCGCGATCCGCTTCCAGGGCCAGCGGCAGCATGCCCGTCGAGGCGCCCATGCGAGGCGCGATCGCCACGAATGTGTCGACGATCTGCTTGGTCGAGCGATAGTTGAGGCCAAGCTGGTCGGCAGCCGCGCCGGGGTAGTCGCTGTTGAAGCGAACCATGTTGGCGGACGAGGCGCCGCGAAAGCGGTAGATCGACTGCCGCGCGTCCCCCACCACCCAGAGCCGCTTGCCGTCGCCGGCGACCGCCTTGAGCAGCAGGGCGCTCGCACGGTTCACGTCCTGATATTCATCGACCAGAACGTGGCGATGCCGCAGCTGGACCGCCAGGCGCAGCTCCGCGTCATTCTTCAGAAGCAGGGCCGGCCGCATGATCAGGTCGCCGAAATCGACCGCCCCGCGCTCTCGAATGGCGTGCTCATAGAGATCGTAGATGTGCGCGATCTCGAGGCACTTCTCAGCCGGCCTGCGCTCGTCCTCGTCGCCTGCCGCGGCCAGCATCGCATCCGCCAGTGCCCGGTAGCGGACCGGATCCGTCACTTCGTCCTTGGCGCGCGAGATCGCGGCGACGACATCACGCAACACCATCGCCGGGTCCCAGAGGTTGCGATAGTGGATTAGCGGCAGGGTTGGCAGGATCTCCTCCAACACCTCGATCGCATCGCTCCGGTCGAACAGCGTCGGGTTCGGCGACAGCCCCAGACGGTCGTGGTGGCGCCGGACCAGATCGAGGCCGAAGGCGTGAAACGTACCGATCCAGATGCGGGGCGCCGCCTCGGGCGCCGCCAGAGCGAGCCGTTCAGCAAGTTCGCCGGCCGCGCGGTTCGAGAAGGTCAGGATAAGGATAGCCGCAGGGTCGATCCCCTCCTTGAGGAGCGAGACGACCCGCTTAATCAGCGTGCGTGTCTTGCCGGTGCCCGGCCCTGCCTGAAGCTGGAACGGCGATCCCCGATGCGCGGCGGCCCGATCCTGCGAGGGATCGGGTCGTGGGTTGTAGGCGATGATCGATCTAGTCTCAGGCGCTGCCGAAGGTAGGAGCAAGGCGTCGAACAGCTGCTGGCGCACGAGCGCGAGCGGCAACCCGGTTCGGACCGCGGTCGCTGCCGCGGTCAGGCGATCCGCGCGATGAAGCTGGGCCGCTAGCGCGCGGGGAAGCAGGAACTCTCGCGCGAACACGTTCGCTTGGAGCTCGCGCCGCTCGCGCGCGCCATAGTCCTCGACGCGCTGCAGCCCGACCGGCGCCGCTTCTGTGGAACGCGATGGGTCGATATCCCTCGCGGTGCAGGTCGATGAGCCCGCATGCACGGCGACATGGCCGATCTCATGCGCCGCCAGGAGCGCGCGCGCCCCGACGTCACCGGCGGCCTCGCAGCAGACTGTGCCGCTCTGTTCGTCGAACAGGGCGCGTGCATTCTTGAGCGCCGGATCGCCAGGTGGCAGCCAGACCAACTCAAGGTCGTAATGCCGGATGGCGGCGTCGACCAACGAGGACGGATCGAGCGCGTTGGCGCCGTCCGCAACAAGCGCCTCGTGGAGGCGCTTCGCCGCCAGGCGGATCGGCTCGAACCCGTCCATCGCCTAAAGGCTCAATAGATGTTGCTGCTGGTCGTCGGTCAGGCCGGAGCTTCTGACCGCCTCCTCGAAAGTCTGCTGGCCTGCGGGATCTGGCTTAGCATCAGCCTTAAAGAATTGTCGGGTCGCCATGGACGCGCCGCCGCTCATCGCGAAATGAGCGACAACGACCTCCAATGGCGCCTTGAGCTCGTCGGCGACGCGTCTACGAAAGCCATCGGACATCGTGCCGGAGGCGATCTGGCGATCGCGCAGCTTAGCGACGAAGACGGAATTGGCGCCCAAGCGTCGTGCGAAGCCACGGAACTCATCCCGGCTAAAGGTCACGAACGGGTTCGATGGGGCTTCGGCCGGCCGCACCGGTTCACGCGTTGCGGCTCCGGTCCGGATTGCGTGCAGGCGATTGTGAAACCGGCTCATGGCGCGCGAGACGGCCGGGCTCACCTGCACCGGATCGAGCGCGGCTTCAGCCGCCTCGGCCGCAGCGTCGCCGCGCAGAGCGTCCAGTGCGAGCTCGGTTGCAAACTCCGTCAGCTCGTTCGCATAAGCGGGATAGCGCCGAACCACATCGTCGAGCAATTCGGCGTCGGGCATGCGCTGCGCCATAGACAGCGCGTAGAACGCCTCGCGCAGCGGCGGAGTGCCGGTGGTCAGGATCGGGGTCATGTGTCCTCCTTGAAGCGGGCCAGCTTCTCAGCCGCCCGCGATAAGCGATTGCGGATGGTCCGCCCGGTGCAGTTGCAGAGCGTCGCCGCCGTTACCTTCCTCGGGATGTCGGATTCTTCGTCATAGCCGAGGACGTGGACGAGAATGACGGCCTTGCGCTGATCGGGGGGTAGAGCGTTGATCGCTTCCCAGAGGTCGTCCAGGAAAAGCGTGCTCTGTTGTATCGCAGGTGTCTGGAAGGCTTCCGACACGCGGGCGAAAGCGTCTTCGTAGGCGTCCGGCTCATCGACCTCGCCGTGGTCCGGCAGGTTGGCATTCCGGTTCACGACCCGGAGCTGACGCTCAATCACGTCGAGGCGCAGCGTCCGGAAAGCGAGATTGAACTTGCACTCGTAGAAATCGAGCTCATCAGGCTGGTCGCCGGCGCCGTCGGTCAGCAGAAGCTCGCAGAGGTCCGACAGGACTTCGTCGCGGAGCTGCGCGGCATTCGGCAGTAGGTCCGAGATCTTTGTGTCAAGAATGGCCTCGCAGCGACCGAGCAACACCGGCAGAACCACGTCCCGCGTCTTGTCGTCGCCGTTCCGATGCGCGTGGCGGATGAGATGAACCAGGCATTCGGAGCGGAGAAATCCGCAGAAGCTCCTGTCGGTGATCAAGAGGCGGCGGCGCAGCGTGACGGGGTCAGCCGCTACTGCGTCGTCGATGTTCGCTTCGACGACGGTGGGACGGGTGTAGCCGACGCCGTCCTTGTGCTTGGTCAACGGTCGAGCCATTCTACCCCCTCGCTTCGCGCAACAGCGGTCGATCGGGCGTCCTACAGCCCGCCCGTCCTCAGCTTGATCGCGCTGCAGTAGGGGTACCCGGAAAGAACAACTTCGCTGTCGCGCGATTCTCTGGCGCACGGCTGAATCGCCGGTGACAGAACTCGCTTCGCCTTTATAGACGAAGCCCAAGCCGACGGGTAGGCAAAGCAGGTGCCGGCGCCTCGCAATCCCTGCGGGTCGGACTGGCCCGCCGCGCTAGACGCGCTGCTCGCGGCGTATCCAGCGAGCATGCCCCTACCTTCCTGTGACGAGCGCGACCCGTCCGATTTGGCGTAAGCCGTGCGGCCCCACCGGCGACCTCGTCAGGGCTGAGAGGCTGTCTCTGAAGGCCGGCTTGGCGGTGGACCGCGAAAACCCTCGTTTTGCGTCGCGCTGACTTTCCTTTCAGAATTAACTCGTCCCCGAATGTCCCCAGTTTGCTTAAGTCTCTCCAAAGCGGACCGGCAGCTTTCGGCCAAACATAGCCATTCGAACTGTTGTCAGGAGAGCCCGCAAAGGATCGAGGGCAGACCTTAAAGCGCAGGTTAAAGGGTACTACTGTGCGGTGGCGGAAGACCCACCGCAGCTCTATCGTTCGACCGCTGCAGATCTCCCAACGCGGGATCAATTGAAACCGGTGCCTCTCACCGTTGCGCATTCTGAATGGGTTAGGTCTGCCAGAGAGTATGAGGGATGCTTGTCTACGTTCTGAAGGATTGCTTCGGGTTCAGTGGGAGCAGGGGTTGTGCCAACTCCAGGGCCGGCGTCAGCGGCAGGGCAGCGAGCCGGAGTTTTAGTACGTCGAAATCCTCAATGGTGGGGGTAGAGCCGACGCGCGGCACCGATTCAGGGCCGCATGCTGTGCTGCCGGTTTGGCGTGACGGTCTGGGCCGACGCCACGGAGGTCGGCCTCGCGGCCCGTCCGGCTGCGGCCACACCCTGCCAGTATTGCGTCGCCGCCGAGCTACGCCCCTGTACCGGTTGTTGCGTGCTGGCTTCGGCCGCGCCGGACACCTCCGCCCGACGCGGCACTGGATCGTAAGATTGGTTGGAATCCTTGTTGTCTGACATGCCGTCCTCTTATTCCGCTGCCTGCTTATGAAAGCGGCTGGCCTCGATCGCTACCCGCAGCTCGGGTCGACGGAAGTATATGGCCCGCCCGCAACGTAGCGGCTTGGAGCCGCGGGCAAAGACGAACGCCTCATCACCGCGCACGTCCTGCATCAGCTCATCGGGCCGGATCAACGCGCGGGCCATCTCGTGCCGGTTCGTGCTGGTGCCCTTGGAGCGCGATCCAGCTTCCAGGGGCTTGCCCTGACTACCATCGCTGGTGCCCTCGCTCTCGGCCAGGACCGAATGGCCACCGGCCGCGTCGGACACGGACTTCGCGGTGTCGCTGTTTTGGACGGCGGCATACATCCGCCAGCTCACGCTATCGAACCAGGCGTTCCGACCCTGCCGGCCCCATTGCTCCACAAGCTGATCCTCGGCTTGGTAAAGCAGTTGCAGGGTGATCCCGTATTTCCGGCCGGCGTCGCGGGCGATCTCCAGGATCTTCATCGGCCCCAATCGGCGGACCTCATCGAGCATAAAAAGCACCCGGCCCTGCACGGCGCCGTCCGCCTCGTAGAGCGCGTTCAGCAGCGCGCCGACGAGCACGCGGCCGACCGCAGGAGTGTCGCGCAGCACCTTGAGCGGAATCTGCAGGAACACCGTCAGATTGCCCTTGGTCAGCTCGGCGGTGTGGCAAGAGGGTTCCGTGCCCTCGGCGCCGCCCGACACGAGATTGGCGTAGGCCGCGACGGAAAGCCAGGCGGTGTCGCCTGTGGCGTTGCCGTAGATGCCCGAGAAGGTCTCAGGGACGATCTTCTTGATGGTCCCCGCTATGTCGCGAGCCATAGGGCTACGGGAGCCGGCGTGGATGCCTTCCAGCACGTCGCGCATCTGGTCCTCGGGGATGACGATGCCGGCGCGGAGCGTGTGCAGCGTCTTGGCTTCCGCGGGAAGGATCTCGTCCCACAGCATGTGCGCGAGCAGGCAGGCGACAAGCTGCTTGCCCCAGTTGCGGAAGAACTTATCGGCGTCGGTGCTGCCGCCATCGGCCTCGCCGAAGATCCATCCCACGACGGCGTGGACGTTGGTTTCCGCAAGCGGCTGGGTCACGTCGATCCAGTCGAGGATGTTGACTCCGCCCGGCGTGCCCGGTTCCAGGGAGACGACCTTGTGCGCCATGTTAGCGCGAGCCATTGCGAGCATCGGTCCCAGTTCGCGCGAGGGATCGAGCACCACGGCGGCGCCGGTCCAGTGTACCAGAGTGGAGGCGGCCGATACGGTCTTGAAACCGCCCGAGCCCGCGAACACCAAGCTATGGGTCGGGCCGATCTTGCAGGGGTCGACCAGCAGCGCCGCCTTGCCACCCTGGCCCCACGTCTCGCGCTTCTCGGGGTCGAATGCAAGCTTAGCCGTTTTGTCTTGATCCACCCGGTAAGCCTCGCCCACGACCACGCCGCCGAAGTCGGGATGCGGACCGGGGAAGCGGTTGCGGGCCTCCTTCATGCTCATCCACTCGGCGTGCCCGTGGTTGTCGGTGCTGCCGNGGCGGTAGATCACCAGGCCCAGAAACACGGTGGGCGCCCCAGCTCCGAACATCAGCCAGCGGCCAACGATGGAATTTGCGGGCGCATACAGGGCGTAGCTCCACCACTGGCCGACCCACGCGATGCCTTGAAAAGGAAAGTAGCGGACCAGGCCGGTGCCCCACAGGAACACTGCCGAGGCCGCGGCAGTCCAGAGCAGGGCAAGGATGGCCAGGAGCAGGCCCCAGGCCACCAGGCGGCCGGGAGAGGGGAGGCGGCGACGGTCGTTCATCGCCCCGGCCTCGCGCGACCTGATGGTGGATGGCCAGACGAAAGACGTACAGCGTCCATCGTTTATCTCTCTTTCAGCCCGGCGCAGGGCATTCCCAGGACGGGCCAGCGCTAGGCGGCACGCAGCAGGTCGGCGGCAACCTCGCCGCGGCGGGCGGCATCGTCAGCGAACCAGACCTCGCGGATGGAGTAGGTGCCGGCGTCGTTGTGCAAAGGCACGATGGCGTCCACGGCGCTGCCGATCATCGCGGCCAAGGTATCGTCGCCGTAGGTGGCGCCCTGTGGGGTGCCCTTCACCAAGTTGAACAGCCGGCGCATGGCCTGCGGCGCGTCGGCGCCGTGAATCGTGGTGAGGCTGCCGGGATGCCCGGTCATCACCTCGTTCAGATAGACCCAGGCGGCGTCGTCGCGCAGCTCCTGCAGCAGCACGCGGTCGGGGCGCATCCGCAGGGTGGCTTGCAGCAGGGCGTCGGCGGTCACGCCACCCAGGGTCAGCCCGCCCTTGGAGTATAGCAGGCGGACGCAGTTGCCGTGCGGCACCACAAGCTCAAGCGTGTCCTCGATGGTCAGGATGCGCTCATTCCGTGGAATTTCCGACGTGAGGGTTTTGCTCAGCGTCGTCTTGCCGCCGCCGGTCGCGCCGCAGAACAGGATGTTACGCCGCGCCCGAACCAGGTTGCCGAAAAAGGCCACAGCGTCGCCCGCATCGAACAGCTCGAGGAGGCCGGCACTGTCGGCCTGGCGCTGCTCGCGCCGCTTGTCCCAACGGTTCCAGCGGGAGGTGTCGTAGCGCCCAGCCAGGTCGGACAGGGCGGACACGGAATCGCTCGGCCGGCGGAAGGTCAGCGAGATGGTGCCGGGCGGCACGGCTGGGGGTAGTACGACCTGCAGACGGTGGCCGCTGGGCAGATCAGTGGAGCACAGAGGATGTTCGGCGCCGACGTTCTGGTTGCGCAGCGCCCCGGCCAGGATGGCCACCCCTTCCAGCATGTCGAAGTCGAGCTCCGGGGCGGTGTGCCACTCGAAGCGCCCGCCCTGGCGTAGCCAGAATTCGCCCGGGCGATTGACACATAGCTCCTCGGTGCGCGGATCGGCCAGGGCGCCGGCCATGGGGGCGAGGGCAAAATCCAGCTGCGCCGCGGCGTGCATCATCAGTCCATCCTCCGTACGAAGGCGAACCAAAGCTGCGCCGGATCGTGGATGGTGGGCGTGTCCTCCGGGGAGGAGCCGGTCAGGCGTCTTGCCTGCCCTGCCGTATCGCCGCTCCTGGCCGGCGCAACCGCGGCCAGGGTAAGGGAGAGCTGCGCCGCTGTGCCCTTCACCGGCTCACCAGCCGATACACGTCGGAGAAGTCGAGATTACGCGCCACGAACACCGTCATGGGCTCGCCCTGGTTCCGCCTCAGGGTCGCGGGGATGTTGATGTCGGACTCCAGCGCCTGGCTGGTGGCGCGTTGCCCGCCCGATTGGAACTGGTTGAAGGTGACGCCCGTGCCGTTGTTGAGCGAGTTGCTGGCAACGGTGGCCGCGGCCTGCAATCCGGTGTCGAGGAAGGCTAGCAGCATGGCGCCGCGGAACCGCTCGAAGAAATGGCTATCGACCTCGCCGTCCAGCCCGGCCTGGCCCATCACGTCGGCGCCGGGGCTGTTCAACTCCATCTGCACGCCACCCGGCGTCAGGGCCTGTGTCATCACCACGAACAGGCGGCGCGAGCCGCGTGCCATGCCGGAGCGAACCTCGCCCACGATGCGGGTTCCCCGCTCCATCAGCACGACCGTCCCGGTGGATCCCCGCACGTCCACCGGCGTGATGCAGGAGAAGAAGCCGGCGACGGTGGAATCTACCGGCATTTCGGGGATGCAGGCGATGCGTGTCCCGACGGGCACCGTCAGCTCAGGGTTCCGCAGCACGGTCGCGCGGGCCGCAGCCATGCGGGAGGGCCGCAGGCGTGAGGATAGCGCGTCGTCGGGCTCGGCAGCGCCGCCGGGGACCGTAGCAGGCGCTCCGGCCCGGGCTGCACGGGGACCATCCGGCCCATCCGCCACGGGCTGTGCGGCCTGGGCTGCGGTGCGGTCCTCGTAGCTCATGATCGGGGTGGGGTTGGGTGCCTGACGTCCGCCGCCGCCGAAAGTCACGGCGCTGCGGGCATTTGGCATCGGCATCCCCAAGCCGGTGGGGGTGGCCGGGATCGGCATGGCCGCGACCGTGAGGGGCAGTGCCGGGGTGGCGGCCGGCTCGGGCATCGGCCGGTAGGGCTGGGAGCGGCCGGCCTCCGCGACCGGCTGCTCGCGCTCGCGCTCCGGGGTCGGGCGCGACGAAGGCCACATCGCAACCAGGCCGCAGGCCGCGAAGATGCCCACGCCGATCATCACCTTCTCCCGGCCCGTCAGCAGGCGGCGGCCGCCGGCGACGGGGGAGACGGGATCGTTGGAGGCGGCGCCTCCTTCCACGGCGCCGCTCACCGGCGCAGCTCCCGCACCACGTCGGGGCTGGTGGTGCCAGTTCCAGGATTCCGACCGGTGGCATCGTGCGCGCGGTTGAGGATGCAGAGCACCAAGCCGCCGTCCCGCAGCCGCAGGGCAGTGCCGGTCTGATGGATGGTGATGAGGCCCGAGGTGTTGGCCGAATAGTTCACCGCCGCCTCGCGCCCATCCGCGAGGACGAAGAAGATCGCAGGCACGCGGCGATTGCCGGGGAAGCGCAGGAAGGTGGATTGCCCG
>NZ_JAUFPN010000012.1 GCF_030409335.1 Paeniroseomonas aquatica | reverse complement strand
CTCAGGATATGCGTTCGACTAAACCTGAAATGCTCTAATATGCTTCGCGTGGTAGATCATGATGCCCACAAACTTTGGCTATCTGTCACGCCAACTTCAGAGAGTTTATCAATCAGTCCAGAAAAGCGGAAAGAATTCTTCTGCAAAAATCGTTCCATGTAAGCTGTTTCACCCTGCAGGATAAAATCTGCCAGTCTATTTTTTCCAGCTAAGGCTTTCAGTTCATTCGGATTGTCAATGTTGAAGAACGGCCTCAGTTTGTTTTTTGAATGCTCTAAAATCACACCGTAGGGCTTATAGTGAAAATGCAAGAAGACTAGCTTTGTTTCCAGTTTTACATTGGTGTGCAGGCTTTCTCCCATATGGTACCCGCGATCCATACCTTTAAAGGTTCCGGAGCGGAAAAAAGTCTTTTTATGCGCTACTCGTTCGAACTCTTCTGGGCGACCCAGAATGTTGTTGTAGGCTACGCTGATTCCGAGCGGAGCTGATGTATTTTTAAGTTCGCTGAAAACAGAAAGAATTTCTTCCCGGTTAATGCTGACTTTTCCAGGATCCTGCTCAAGAGCAAGAAATTCATCACAGTCTATCGGAATGATGAAGTCATAATCACCTAATTTTTCAAGCGTCTTTATTTTTTTCCCGAGAAGTACTCCCTTCCTTCTGAAGTCAACACCTGATTGCGCCGAGTAATCTACGTTTAAACCTTTATTTTCGTATTCGTAAAGGGTGCTTAAAACCTTTCGATCGGTGGATCCATTGTCCCAAACAAAAATATTTTCAAGCCCGAATTGACCGCTGTGGTATTCTAACCATGGACGAAGGAGTGAGGTTTCGTCCCGCTGCATCATCAGAAATGCAATGCGGGGAAACTCATTACATTTTTTTTGTGGAATTTCCATTAAGCGTCGACGTGCAATGGCACCGCTTTCTAAGATGCTTGATCGAACTGTTGAAAACTGTGTCAGCCAAGCAAGTTCAGTTTCGGTTCCGACTGTTATGCCCTGTAAGATACGGCTGGGACGGCCAGCAACAGCAAGGGAGAATGCTTCCAGCAATCCGTAATCTTGGAATGGGTCTTCAAAAAACCGGCGCTCGGCGTTGTCATTGAAGGTTTGCGTAAAATGTTTTTGAAGATAGTTATGGTTATCGTCTAGACAATCGGCAGATTGCCGGTCCCAGGTCACACCGGAACGCACTTTATGAACAGGCGAACCAGAATAGACTGAATGTTCCATGAGCTTCCCATGCACTACGGAGCCTTGGCCAATAACACTATGTGTGCCAATCTCGGTGCCCTTGTTTAAGGTGCATGCACGAGATATCCATACATGCGGATGCAAGATCACTGCGCGTGGATGATTGATCCTCGATTTTGTTTTTAGATCATATATTCCGTGCGAGTCGCTGGTTCGAATGAAGACCTGAGTTGAGAGCATGGAATCACTCCCAAGAACCAAGCAGCTATTTTCTTGTACGCAGAAATTGCAACCTGCTTGTGCAGTTGTGCCTGGCGACAGAACAACAAACCCGTGCTGACCGTACAGATGCATAAAAACGCCATCAAGGCGACAATTAAACCCGACAGCAACAACGTTTTGTTTCGCATGGCACGCGATATCGCAGGAAGATAAAATGGCATCTTTACCAATAAAAATAAGAGCGTCATTAGCGCCGCTGATGGTAACGCGATCAAATTTGCACCCTTTGCTTACGAAAACCCTTGCTTTGCTGTTTTTTATGGTCAAACCGGCAGCGGCTGCATTTGTTATCTCTAGATATTCTTGAAATGGCTCAATAGATATGCCGTTATCTTGTCCCTCAGTGTAAAGACCTAGTAATTGGCATATAAGATATGCTGCCGTGGGCGCATCTGCGTTAGGTTCCTTAAAGCGACTCCACAACAGTGGTGCCTGGGCCTGAATGCAATCCAATAGCTGTTTTTCAAAAACTTCTGAGCTCATTGTGCTGCCTTTCTGCGGTGGGTTACCGGGAATAGTTGTTTTGGAAGTTTGTGGTCCTCAGATAGCCAGCCCTCTGAGCCCTTTTGTGATTTCAACATCTGCAGCATCAAAAATGGAAATGTAGGAGCGGCACAATTGCTGCCGACAAGCTCGAAATTTTTCTTCATCAAAAGAAAAATAGTCAAAAACATTACCCAGCGTTAATCCACCTTGAATATCTTTGTAGTGACAAACCGGAATGCCCATCGTCTCGCACATTTCTTGTGTCCGACTGTCATGCGCAATGCAGGCGGCAGGTACTCCAGCCTGAATAGCCAGCATCGCACCATGAAAGCGGGTGCCTACGACAAAATCGAATCTTTTGACGAAATCCATCCAAGCTCTGACGTCATAAAATGCGTATGCGTACTGACGGCACCAGGTTATAAATTCATCCATTTTCTTTGACGGCGCGATGTAGTTTCTGCATAATTCCAAGATATCGGCAGGAATCAAATCGAATTCATTGCGCGCAATCTGAAGCATTTGCAGGCCATGCTGGACAATATAAGCGCCTCCTGTTACGGAAACCATATCAGCCAAGTCTTGTTCTAGTTTGGAAAGAGATGGAATAAAAGGTATTCCCGCAGTAACTGCAACATTTCGAGGCCTGGATCTGAAACCTTTGGCAAGTTGCGCGATAATATCGGTGTTGAAATTTATGAAGTTCGAGGGGCAGCCGGTTACTATTGCGCTACTCTCAAACCCAAAACGAGAGATCTGATATTTTGTGTATTCGCCTCTAGTTCCAATGTTGGCGGAGGCCGATGGAGCAAGTTTTGCGATTGTCTCAAGCCATTTGGTCGTGCCGGCGGTCAACACTACATCACTATCTTTGCTGTCAGTCTGAGCACCGAGACCCACGCCAATGACTGGCAGGTTGATTTCGGCAAGGCGGTCGGCTGCATGAGCGAGGTCAGTGTGCTTTCCAAGTTGGTTTGCGAGAGGAAGGATAATTATATCGCCTTGCTTTTTGATTTCAGTTGTCGGCGTAGAGAACGATAGAAACTTGGGGTTTACTAATTGATTGGCTACACCGAACCTGAAGGCTAGGTTCCCTGAATTCCCTCCAGTTTCATCGAATAATTCTTTGGCCGTTTTCCTATGATAATCCATGATATATGGATTTCCGCCAAGAATAATTGGTCGGCGCATTTTTATCTCCCGGAATAAGTACTGTTTAGCTGAAGCGGAAAGCACCCCTTGCATTGCGGAGATGTCTTTGTTGGCTTCTGGTATTTGATGGCGAGCCAGCAAATGCATCGGCCGCGAGGCCACTTCTTCAAATGTCCGGACGTCCTACATCAAGTCCGAAGAGCGGCTCTGCACATTTCGCCATTCGCAGCAGTGGCATGGCTGAACCAAAGAACATTTCTGTCCAAGCCCGTTACCACTCAACCATTGCCGTTCCGGTTTCGACATTAAAGACCACCATGCCTCAACGCCGTCATCACCCCCCCCCTCACACTCTCGCCATCGCGCCCGAGCCATGCCGCACGGAGAAGGTCCCCGCCCCGGCGGCAAGGATCGCCACCGGGCTGACCCGCGCCGGCGCGCACCAGGTCGTCAGGCCGGTCGCCCCGTCCGGCGTGCGCAGCCGGTACAGCGTCCCGGGCCCGATCAGCGCGACGTCCTGCGGCCCGATCTCCACCTGCGCCACCGACAGGGCCTCGCCCAGCGCCAGCTCGATGCCCGCGCCCGCGCCGGCGGTCAGCCAGCGGGACTGGCCGGCCCGGGTGAACTCCGGCAGTTCATGGCTGCCTCGGATCACGTCCAGCAGCACCGGCCCGGACCCGGCGCAGGTCACCAGCGCCAGGCATTCGGCGGGGGAGGTCAGCGCCTCCGCCGCGCTCGGCTGGCCGAAGCTCCCGGCCCGGCCGCGCGACAGCACCGTGCGGTAGGCCACCGGGTTGTCGTCCAGCGCGGCCCGCGCCACCCGCACCACCGCGTCCCGGAACAGCATGGCGGGCAGCCCCTCGAGCAGGCGGCGCGCCGCCCCATCGGCCTCCGGGTCGAGCGGCGGCCCGGCCTCCAGGCTGTCGAGCAGGTCCAGCTCGGTGGGGCCGAAGCCCGCCGGCGCCAGGGCGCCCCGGAGCAGCGCGTAGCCCTCGAAGATCAGCGTGCGGAGCGGGGCGGCCAGCTCCGCCGGGGTGGCGCCGGAGGCCACCCGCCCCTGCAGCAGCCGCGCCGCGTCGGTCCGGTCGGTCCAGAGGCCGCCGAAGACGCTGCGGGGCCGGCCGGCCCCGGGCGCATGGGCGAAGAGGGAGCGGAAATAGTCGCCGAAGCCGGTCAGGTTGGTGCGCGGCAGCTCGACGTCGCCCCCCTGCGGCTTGATCGCCAGGAAGGGCAGGGACGTCGGCTCGACCGGTGTGGAGAACACGATCTCGAAGCCGCAGCGGCCGTCGCCCAGGCCAACCGCGGCCAGGTCGGCCCGGTACAGCTCGGCCAGGGCCTCGCCGACGATGCGGCCGTCGAGCAGGGCCTGCACCACGAGCGGTCGGCCCTCGACCGTGTCGAAGATCCAGCCCGATGCACCGTCGGCACTCAGATGGTCGACGGAACCACGCAAGCTCATGGGGGAAGTCTCCGGTATCGCTGATGGTGCGCCACGGGGGCGGCGGGGCATCCGGGCGCCGCCCGGGCGGCGGGAGGCCGGCCACGCGGGCAGGGGCCTGTCGCCTGTCATCCGTCCAGGGCCATCCGGGCAGGCAGCAACGACCACTGGTCCAACCCCCTGGATATGCTGCAATGCGGCATTGTCGACTCAGACTCCGGCGGGCCTTTGACGTGCTGGGACAGGCGTAGCGGCAACCCCCTTGACCTCCTGTTGTCGGTCGGCCGAAAGCCCGCCCAAGGGCTGGCCGTGCTGCGGCGCCCAGGCGGCGGGCCGGCCGATCTCGTAGACCTCGCGCGTCGCCCGGACCGTCTGCTCCAGCGTCGGCGGCACGGACAGGGTCTGCTGCAGGGCGTCCAGCCGCTCCGGCCTCTCGGCCAGGTCGCGGAGCAGGTCCGCCAGCGCGAGGCCGCTGCGGGCCTGGAAGTGGAACCCGTCCACGCCGTGCCGCACCTTCTCCGCCATGCCGCCGATATCGGAGGTGATCACCGGCCGGCGGGCGGCGAAGGCTTCCTGGATGACCAGGGGCGAGTTCTCCCACCAGATGCTCGGCACCAGCACCGCGTGGCAGCCCTGCATGAGCGCATGGACCTTGCGGTTGTCGTAGGTGCCGCGGAAGGCGACGACGGACCGGCTCGCTTCCAGCCGGCGCTCGATCTCCTCCCGCAGGACCGGCGGCTGGTTGCTGGCGTCGCCGTGGATCTCGAGCCGGACCGGGCGCCGCTTGGGGGGGCGGCGCCGCAGCTCCGCCGCCGCATCCAGCAGCACGCCGACGCCCTTCAGGGTGGAGAGCTGGCCGAAGAAGCCGATGGTGAGGGTGGCCGGGTCCGGCATCGGCGCCGGCGCGCCCAGCAGGGGCGGCTGCCCGTTCTCGATCACGCTCAGCCTGGCCGCGTCGAACCCCCAGTCGACATAGCGGTCGGCCAGGAACTGGCTCGGCGCGATCAGGTGGTCGGCGAGGTCGAGGAAGCGCCTCAGGTACAGCTTCCTAAGGAAGAAGTCGTTCTCGCTGCGCTCGGGGAAGCATTTGGCGCAGCTCCGGGCGGAGGATTCCTCGCAGAGCTCCAGGCTCGGCCGCTTCACCATCTGGCCGAAGTGGTTGCAGATCGCCAGGAATTCGTGAAGCGTGACGATGATCCGGGCGTTCGGCAGCACCTGCCGGATGTGCAGCAGAGCCTCGACGCCGATGTTGGCGAAGTGGTGGAAATGGATGATGTCGGGCCGGAGCTCGGTCAGCAGCAGCCGGAATTCCTTGGCCAGGTTCCCGTTGTTCGCGCTGTGCGACCAGTGGTCGTAGGCCGCGTCCCCCAGCACGAACTCGTCCGGCCCGAAGGGCTGGAACACGGCAGCTCCGAGCGGGGCCGAGACCTTGCCGCCCGAGGCGGCCACGAACCAGGCGCGCACATCGGGCATGGCACGCAGCGTCTGGTACATCTGGTAGGCGGCGATCTCCGCCCCGCCACGCGACACCCGCGGATGCATGTGGGAGACGACCACCACCCGGAGCGGACCGGGCGGGCCGATCGGCGCGGGAGCGGCGATGTCGCCGGCCCCGGCTTCGGTCTGCACGCCCGGGTCGAAGGCCGCGCCCGCCAGCCCGGCCTCGGCGCCGGCCGGAGCCGGCGGGGAGGGAACCGGGGAGAGCATGGCGGCGGGGCCGGGCTTCCGGCCCGCCCGGCTTGCGAAGCTCTTCCTCATCGGCCTGGCTCCCTGGCGAGGACCCTGCCGGCGTCACGCGCCGCCCCAAGCCGCCTGTTGAAGGTCCAGGCATTCAGCAGCGTTACGTTGTGCCGCCAGGCATTGGCCGAATCGCCCTGCGACTGCCGCTCCAGGTGGTAGGCGCGCGCCCGGCTGTCGACCGCGCAGCGCAACCCGCGGCGGACGATCCGGTCGCAGAGATCGGCGTCCTCGAAGTCGCCGATGACGTAATCCGGGTCGAAGCCGCCCAGCTCCATGGCGAGGTCCCGTGCCAGCAGCATGCAGGCTCCGGTGATGGCCGGCGACGGGATCAGCCCTGCCGTCCCGGCCGGCAGCAGCCGGCCCTTGCCCGGATGGGTCGGGAACAGCCAGTCGCCGAACTGGGGCAGCGCTTCGTAATCCATGCTGGCATGCTGCACGGAGCTGTCGGCGAACAGCAGCAGCCCGCCGACGACGCCAAGGCCGGGATCGGCTTCCAGGGCCCGGACCAGCGTGTCGAAGAAGTCGGTCCTCTCCGGGAAGACATCCGAGTTCAGGAAGCAGACGTACCGGCCCTGGGCGTGCTGCATGCCGAGGTTGCTGGCGGGCCCGAAGCCGCGGTTCTCGGCCGGGAGGATGATCCGGAACGGCACCTGGAAGCTGGCATGGGCCGAATGCGCCATGTCCAGCAGCAGGCCCTTCCGCGCCGGCTCGTCCAGCACATAGAGGATCTCGTCCTGCTCGAGGCCGCCGGCGCTGAACAGGGCGAGCTGGTAGCGCAGGAAATCCAGCCGCCCGTAGAGGGGGATCACCAGGCTGCAACGGGGCGAGGCCGGGGGCGTGCCGAAGGTGGCGACGCTCACCTCCATCGGCCTTGCCAGGCGCCGGCGGTTCAGGTCGAGGATGGGGGGGCCGAAGGTGTCGAAGACGCGCTGGACCTCGTCGGCGGGGATCAGCGTCGCGCCCAGCACCCGGCGGATGGCCGCGACGCCCGCCCGGCTCGGCGGCGGCAACGGCTTGAAGACGATCTTCCCGGTGGCCAGCCTGACCTCCAGGAAGAACGGCCCGCGCTTCGCCGAGCCGGTATCGGCGAAGGCGATGAAGCCCGCCCGGCTGTCGGTGATGCCGTACTGCTTCGCATAGGCCTCGACGATGTCGTTGCGCTCCAGCGCAAGCCTCGCATCGGCCAGGGGGCGGGAGGAGGAGGCGCAGCAGCACAGGTGGACCGAGGTGACCAGGTCCTGAGTGTCCAGCATCCAGCCGAACAGGAACGCGGCGCCCGGCCTGACCTCGATCACCTCGTCCACCTCGACGTGGATCGGCAGGCCGAGCGGGGTGAGGGTATCCACGCCGAGGTAGATCGGCCGCTTCAGCAGCGCCTGCAACTCGGCGGTGTCGCCGCTGAATGCGCGCTGCAGGGTGTCGCGCAGCATCTGGACGGCCTGGAGCTCGGTGCTCGGGCCGACGCCGGGCGACGGCACGATATGCAGCGGGCCGCCCTGGGCCGGTGCCAGGCGCAGCCGGTGCAGGACGGGGGCGCCGTCAGCGCCCGGCATCGCACCCGGCACGAACATGACGTAGCCGGTGCCTATGTCGCCGAGGTCGCTGCGCTTGTGCCAGGCGGTCAGCGGAATGCCGGCGACCTCGCCGTCCTCGAACACGGCGGTCACCACGGAGCGGTGGACGTCATCCCAGGGAGCGCGGACCCAGCCGAAGAGGATGATGCCGCCGAAGCTCGGGATGTAGGAGAACGAATCGATGTAGCCGATCTCGGAAGCGGTCTCCGGCCCATCGACGCCAGGCGCCTGCCGGGGCGATGCCGGATCCTCCGCCTCGAGGTCCAGCCGGCCGGCGTGGCGCATCGAGATCGAGGGCTGAATGAACAGGCTGATGTCGCCCAGGATGGCGAAGCGATCCTCGATCCGGAGCACCGGCTCCGCCGCGGCGCTGATGCGGATGCCATTCCCGTGGATGAACACTTCGATGCTGACGTTGCTGTTGCCGTCGTCCGTGGCGACGGGAATCTTCTCTTCCTTCCCCCAGACCCCGCCGATGAAGCTGTTGATGACCAGCTCGCTCTCCTCGGATCGGATCTTGATGTGCAGCACGACGTCGTCGTTCCTGACGAAATTGACGCTGTCGCCGCGCTTGATCGCGATATTCGAGAAGGTGAAGGCCAGCATGTCGCCGGCGCCGATATGCAGCTGCCGGAGGCCCGCATCTCTCACCGGTTCGGATACGATATCGGACAAGATACTGCCCCATCGAAAGATCGGTCTTCGATAATGCGGCGGTGACAATACGGGTCTGATGCCGGTTTGGGCTTTGCCGTCGGGATTACATCGGAGGAGCCTCGTGGATGTCGGCGCTATCCCTGCCCGGGGATGCAGGACTGCCGGATGCCTGCTGCCACCGCGCTGGCCGGCCGGCGCGCAGGGCCGGCGTCCCGGGCTTCAGCACGGCATCGGCGCCGGGGGATGCCGGCACCCGGAAGGGGCGAGCGGCAGAGGGCCTGCATCAGGCCGGGCCTTGCCCGCGGAAGGGGCGGCACGGCAAGCCCGCGCGGGCGGATGCCCTGATGGGACCTGGTGGAGTTCCAGCCCGGCAGGGTCGCCTGCTCCTCGCCACACTGAAGGCGCCATGCCCTAGCTCTCCAGTCATTTCATATCGAAAACGATACTAAGAAGATGGAGGCAGTGGCGCAACCTTTCATTGATGATTTGATGTCAAATCGCACTGTAGTTTCAAAATGCGATACCGCCGGTCCTGTGTCGCAGCCCGTCGGCGAGGCCGGCTCGCACCGCCGCCAAGCCTTCGGCGGGCCTCAGCCAGCCGCGGCACCCGCCGCGAGCCGGGCGGCCCTCACGCCTCCCCGTAGTGGATGCGCCGGTACGGCCGCGACACCACCGTGTCGTCGGTGTGGATGTCCCACAGGCTCGCGCCGTTCGCCGCCTGATGCGCCTCGAACATCCGCCCCATGCCGCCGAGGCTCGTCACCGCCGAGCCGCGCACCCCGAAGCCGGTGGCGATTCCCGCGAGGTCGCCGCGGCCATGGATCACCAGCGCCGGGTCCAGCCCGTTGGCGCGGAATTTGTGGATCTCGGCGCCGTAGCCGCCGTCGTTGATGATGGCGATCAGCAGGCGGTGCCCCTCGCGCCGCACCGTCTCCAGCTCCTGGACATGCATCAGCAGGCTGCCGTCGCCCTCGATCAGCAGCACCTTGCCGTCGCGCCGCGCCGCCGCCACGCCGATCGCCGCCGGCAGCCCGTTGCCGATGGCGCCGAAGTCGGCGATGACGTGGTAGCGCTCGGCCGCCCGCCCGCGGAGGTGGGTCAGCGCGATGCCGAAGTAATGCCCGGCGCCGATCACCACCTCCCAGTCCTTGGGCACGATGGCGTCCAGTTCCATGATCGCCTTGCGCGGATCGACCACGCCGGGGGCGATGGCGAATTCCTTGCGGTCCGGCCGGTCGGCGGCGATCGCCTCGGCCAGTCCCGGGGAACGGTAGCCGGGCTTGGTGATGCCCCGCTCCCGCAGCGCCGCGGTGATGGCGGCGGTGCCGGTCGCCGCATCCGCCCGCACATGCAGATCCGCCGTCCGCAGCCCCTGCCACAACCCGCGCGGGGCGATGTCGAGCTGGACGATCCGCGCATTGGGAAAGAGGTAGCCGCTCTCGGTGGTATAGGCGCCGAGCCCGACGCCGATGCCGATCACCAGGTCGGCCTCGGCGAATTGCTCCCGCGCGAAGTCGGAGGAAAAGGCCCCGGCGATGTCGAGGCTCCAGGGGCTGTCGTGGAACATCCCCTTGGCCTGCAGCGAGGTGGCGACCAGCGCGCCGCATTGCCCGGCCAGCGCCTCCACCTGCGCCTTGGCCCTGGCCAGCTTGGCGCCGCGCCCGGCGATGATGACCGGCTTCTCGCTTTCGGCGATCATCTGCACCAGCCGCTCGGTGATGGCGGGGTCGGGGAGCGGGCCTTGCGGGATCGGCAGATAGTCGGCCGAGGGGATGTAGTCGGCCATGAAGGGATAGGCCTGCTTCTGCAGGTCCATCGGCACGCCGAGCACCACCGGCCGCCGCTCCAGCGCGGCGATGTGGAAGGCCTCCCGCACGTTGTCCAGCGCGCGGTCATGCGACCTCACCGCGATGTAGTGGGCGCCGGTCGCCAGGGCCAGCGGCGCCATGTCGATCTGCTGCACGTAATAGGCCGCCAGCATCGGCGAATCCCCGGCGAAGACCACCAGCGGCACCGAGGCCCGGGCGGCGATGGCCAGCGCCGTCATGATCTGGGTGAAGCCCGGCCCACAGGTCGTCGAGGCGACGCCGACCTTGCCGGTGGCGCGGGCATAGCCGTCCGCCATGGCGACGGCGCAATGCTCGTGCCGCACGTTGACCACCTGCATGCCAGGGCGCCGGGACATCGCCTCGGTCCAGTACATGTTGGCGTCGCCCATCAGGGTGAACAGCACCTCGCAGCCCTCGGCGGCGAAGGCCTCGGCGAGCACGTCGGACAGCTTGGCGGCCATGATCAGGATCTCCCTTTGGACAGCAGGCTACGGAGGAAGGATTGCAGGGCGCGCCAGAAGAGGCTGAAGGCGCTGAGCTCGGCCGCCTGGCGCGGCGGTGGGGGTGGCGTCGGCGAAGGTGCCGCGGCGGGTGCGGCCTCGGGCGCCGCCGCCGGCTCCGGCTCGGCCGGCGCCCGCTCGGCCACCAGCTTCGCCATGTTGGCCGAGAATTCAGCCAGCAGCGCGCGGGCCACATGCACCCCGCCGGCATTGGCGAAGGTCTCGAGCGGCCCGGTCACGGTGAAGCTGCCGGCGACGGCCAGCCGCGTCGCCCCGCCCTCCGCCGCCGCCTGCACCGTGGCGGCGGCGAGCGCGCGGGAGGCACCGCGGCCGTCGATCCCCCGCCCGTCGATGCTGCAGCGATGCGCCGCATGGTCGTAGGCCAGCGTCGCTTCGCCCTTGAAGGTCGCGACCGTCGGCCCGAAGCGCACCTTCACCGAGCCGCGCCACAGCCCATCCCCCTTGTCCGGGGCCAGTTCCGCCCCCGGCACGCAGGCGGCGACGGTCGCCGGATCGCTCAGCAGCGGCCAGACCACGTCGAGCGGCGCGGGGATGGTGATCTCTTCGGCAATCTCGGGCATCGCGTTTCCATCGCCGTGCATCGGGCGGGTGCAGCCTGCGGAACCCGGGCCGACTGCGCAAGTCGGGCGACCGAGCAAAGCTGGGCAGCCGCCGCCACTGCTGGCAGGATCAGCCCCTGAGAAACCAAGGGGAGGAACGGGCGCCATGAGGCTCACCCGCCGCGGCCTCGCGCCGCTGATCGCCGGCCTCACGCTCGGCCGCGCCCAGGCCCAGGAAGCCTGGCCGAACCGCCCGCTGCGCGCCATCGTCGCCTTCCCCGCCGGCAGCGGCACCGACAGCCTGGCCCGCTTCTACGCGGAACGGCTGGGCCGCAGCCTCGGCCAGCCGGTCACGGTCGAGAACATGGGCGGCGCCAATGGCGCCATCGCCACCCGCGCCGCCGCCCGCGCCGCGCCCGATGGCACCACCCTGTTCTTCGGCACTGTCTCCACCCATGCCGCCAACCCCAACCTGCTGCGCGACCCCGGCTACGACCCCATCGCCGATTTCGCCCCGGTCTCGCTCATCTCGATCAATGCGCTGGCGCTGCTGGTGCGGGCGGATTTCCCGGCGACCGACCTCGCCGGCTTCCTCGCCGAGGCCCGGGCCCGGCCGGGCCAGCTCAACCACGGCGTCGGCAATGCCGGCGGCATCGCCGGGGCGCATCTGCTCGCCGCCGCCACCGGCATCCGCACCGAGCAGGTCACCTATCGCGGCACCCCCGCGGCCATGACCGACCTGCTCGGCGGCCGCCTCCAGTACATGGTGGTCGATCTCGGTCCGGCGGTGGCGCACCTCCGCGCCGGCAGCATCCGGGCGCTCGCCGTCACCACCGCGCAGCGGATCGAGCTGCTGCCCGAGGTGCCGACCCTGCAGGAGGCCGGCCTGCCCGGCTTCGACTTCGCCTCCTGGAACGCCGTCTGGATGCCGGCCCGCACGCCGCCCGCCATCATCGACCGGCTGAACCGGGAGATCGTGGCGATCGGCGACAGCGCCGAGGCGAAGCGTTTCATGGCCTCGCTCGGCATCGCCTCCACCACCAGCACCGCGGCCGCGCTCGGCGCCTACAATGTGGCGGAGCTGGCGCGCTGGGCGCGGATCGTGGCGGAGGCCGGCATCGCGCAGGAATAGGCCCCGCGCCTATGCCTTACCGCGCGGTGTAGCCGCCATCCACCAGCAGGTCGGCGCCGGTCATGTAGCGGCTCTCGTCGGCGGCGAGGAACAGCGCCGCATCGGCGATCTCCTCCGGCCGGCCCTGGCGGCCGAGCAGGGTCAGCGGCCCGTAGAAGGCCAGCCCCGCCTCCGGCCCGCCGATCCGTGCCACGGTGCGCTCGGTGGCGATCGGCCCGGGCGAGAGACTGTTCACCCGGATGCCGTCCGCCGCATGGTCGATCGCCATGCAGCGCGCCATGTGGATGAGGGCCGCCTTGGCGGTGCAGTACCAGAACCGCCCCTCGCGCCCGACATGGCCGAGCTGGGAGGCCATGTGGATGATGCTGCCGCCGCCGGCCGCGCGCATCGCCGGGATGGCGAAGCGGCTCATCAGCATCGGGCCGGTCAGGTTCACCGCGAGCGTCCGCTCCCAGGCCGCGAGCGGGATGGTCTCGGCGGTCGCATCGGCGGTGAAGGCGGCGGCGTTGTTCACCAGCACATGCAGCGCGCCGAACCGGGCGACGGCGGCGGCGACGGCCGCCTCCGCCTGCGCCGGGTCGGCGGCGTCGCAGCCCAGCGACAGCGATGCGCCGCCGATCCCGGCCGCCACCGCCGCTGCCCGGGCGGCATCGATATCGGTGACGACAACCTGCGCGCCTTCCTCCGCGTAGCGGCGGCAGATGGCGGCGCCGATGCCGCCGCCCGCGCCGGTGACGAGGGCGACCTTGCCCGCGAGCCTGCGTCCCATGCTCCCATCCCCCCCCGTTCGGTCCGGCTACTGCGCCGTCAGGCCGATGCGGCGGACGATGCCGCCCCAACGCTCGGTCTCGCTCCGCACCAGCGCCGCCGCGGCGGCGGGCGAGGCATCCGGCCAGACCTCGGCGCTGTTCTGGCGCAGCTTCTGCTGCACGCCAGGATCGGCCACCGCGCGCCGCGCCGCCTCGGCCAGCACCGCCACCACCTCCGGCGCGGTGCCCGGCTTCACGAACAGCACCTGCCAGGCGGTCAGCTCGTAGCCGGGGACGCCGGCCTCGGCGAGGGTCGGCAGGCCCGGCAGCAAATCCGTCCGCTCCGCCCCGGTCACCGCCAGGCCGCGCAGCCGGCCCTCGCGGATCAGCGGCGCCAGCATCATCGGGCTGTCGATGGTGAGCTGCACCCGCCCGGCGACCAGGTCCTGCACCGCATTGGCCGCGGTCCGGTAGGGGACGATGGTATACTCCAGCCCGGCGAGGCTCTTCAGCAGCTCCCCCGCCAGGTGGTTGGTCGCGCCGGGGAAGGTGGAGCCGTAATTCGCCGCATCCCGCTGCCCGCGCAGCCAGGCGAGCAGCGCGGCGACATCCGGCGCCGGCACCGCGGGATGCACCGCCAGCACGCTCGGCTGCCGCGCGACCAGGGCGATCGGCTGGAAGTCCCGCACCGGGTCGTGCGGGAATTCCGGCCGCACCGCCTGCATGATCGGGTGGTTGTTGGTGCCGAGGTAGAGCGTATAGCCATCCGCCGGCGCCCGCAGGAAGGCCGCGGCGCCGATGGTGCTGCCGGCGCCGGCGATGTTCTCGGCCACCACCGGCCGGCCGAGCAGCGTGCCCATCTGCTCCGCCAGGATGCGGCCGACGATGTCGGTGGCGCCGGCGACGCCGACCGGGATGACCAGCCGGAGCGGCCGGCCCGGAAAGCGCTCCTCGGCCCGCGCCGCGGCGAGGGGCGCGGCAAGGGGGGCGGTGGCCGCGGCGGCAAGCAGGCTGCGTCGGTGCATGGCGGTGATCCCTGGGCGTTGCGTCACCCGGCGGCCGGCATTGCTCCCGGGGCGCATGGTAGGGCAGTGCCGGCGCCCGGCAAGCCGCTCACCGGGCGACCGGGATGCCCGCCTCGGCGATCACCCTGGCCCATTTCGGGATGTCGGCGGCGATGGTCTCCCGCATCGCCTCCGGCGAGCCGCCCACCGCATCCAGCCCCAGGGCGGCGAACCTCGCCCGCATGTCGCCGTCGGCCAGCACCCGGATCGCCGCGGCATGGACGGTCCGGATGATCCCGGGCGGGGTGCCGGCCGGCGCCATCAGGCCGAACCAGGACAGCGCCTCGAAGCCGGGGTAGCCCTGCTCGGCGACCGTCGGCAGCTCCGGCGCATTGGCCGAGCGGGTGAGCGAGGTGACGCCGAGGCAGCGCACCCGCCCCTCGCGCACCAGCGGCAGCGACGCCCCGGCGTTCTGGATGCCGACCGGCACGGCGCCGCTGAGCAGGTCCGCCAGGTTGGCGCCGCGATAGGGGATGTGCTCCATCCGGATGCCGGCCTGGTGGCAGAGCATCTCCCCCACGATGTGCTGCGGCGTGCCGACCCCCGGCGTGCCGAAGGAGACCCGGCCGGGGTTGGCCCTGGCATGCGCCACCAGCTCGGGGAGGCTTCGCCACGGCGTTGCGGCATTCGCCAGGATCAGCGAGGGCATCGACAGGGTGATGCCGATGGAGACCAGATCCTTCAGCGGGTCGAAGGGCAGCGGCTGCAGGCTCGGCACGATGGTCACCGCGCCGTTGCCGGCCCACATCAGGGTATGGCCGTCCGGCGCCGCACGGGCGACGCGGTCGAGCCCGATGGCGCCGCCGTTGCCGGGGATGTTCTCGACCACCACCGGCTGGCCCCAGGCCTCGCTGAAGCGCTGGGCAAATATCCGGCCGGTGACGTCGGTGGAGCTGCCGGCGGTGAAGCCGACCACCAGCCGCACCGGGCGGCTGGGCCAGGGGGTGGGCCAAGGGGCGGCGGGACCGGCGGCCGGCTGCGCCATGGCCCGCGGCACGGCGGCGCCGCCGAGCAGCCCCGCGCCCAGGCCTGCGCCCTGGGCCAGCAGCCCACGCCGCGACGGTGGAGCGGTCATCGCCTCCCTCCTTCCCTGTTGCCCGGCGCTTGGCGGCCGCTTGCCGAGGCAGCCTAGACCGAAACGGCCGCCGGCGGGAACGCCCGGGTGCGGCGGCGCAGCGCGCTTGCCCCTGGCCGCCGCCTGCGCCTCAATGCCGGCAAAGCAAGGGGAGACACGCCGATGCGCCTCGACCGCCGCAGCCTGCTGGCCGCGCCCCTGGGCCTCGCCGCGCCCGCCGCCCGCGCCGCCGGGCCGGGCGCCTGGCCGGACCGGCCGATCCGCATCATCGTCACCTTCCCGGCGGGCACCCAGACCGACATCCTGACCCGGCTCTACTCGGTCCCGCTGGCGCAGAAGCTCGGCCAGCCGATCATCGTCGACAACCGCGGCGGGGCGCAGGGCGTCATCGGCATCCGCGCCGCGCTGGCCGCCCCGGCCGATGGCCATACCCTGCTGATGATCGGCGTCTCCACCGGCGCCAGCGCGCCGCACATGATCAAGGACCTGCCCTACGACCCGCTGCGCGACCTGGTGCCGATCGGCATGGTCGCCGACGCGCCCTACCTGCTGATCTGCGACCCGCGCCTGCCGGTGCGCAGCGCGGCGGAGCTGATCGCCCATGCCAAGGCGCGGCCCGGGGCGCTCAGCTTCGGCCATGGCGCGCCGAGCCGGCATGTCGCCGGGGCCCTGCTGGCGAAGCTGGCGGGGATCGAGGCGCTGGAGGTCGCCTATCGCGGCCAGCCGGAAGCGACCAACGACTGCGCCGCCGGCCGCATCTCCTTCACCATCGGCGACCTCGGCGAGGCGCTGGCGCAGGCGCGGGAGGGCCGGGTGCGCGCCCTGGCGGTCACCACCGCGGCGCGGTCGCCGCTGGCGCCCGAGATCCCCGCCCTGTCCGAGACCCTGCCGGGCTACAACCTCTCGGTCTGGTTCCTGCTCGGCGCCGCCGCGGGGGTGCCGGAGCCGGTGATCGCCCGGATCAACGCCGCCCTGACCGAGGTGATGGCCGAGCCCGGCCTGCGCCAGCAGCTCGCGGTGCAGGGCCTCGACATCCGCTCCATGCCGCCGGAGACGCTGCGGGGGTTCATGGCCTCCGAGGTGGAGAACTGGGGCCGCATCATCCGCCTGCTCGACCTGCAGCCGACCTGACCGCCGCGGCGCCGCCCGGGCCGAGGCTTGCATGCCATGGCAGGGACCCGCAGGATCGCGCCGCAGCAGGGGATGCAGGCATGGCACAGGACACCGGACTTCGGCCGCACAGCGCGCATTGGGGCGCCTTTTCCGCCGGCATGCGGGACGGCACCCTGGTGGTCGAGCCGCATCCGGGCGACCCCGATCCCAACCTGCTGCTGCAGAATTTCCCGGAAGCCCTGCGCCACAAGGCCCGCATCGCCCGCCCCATGGTCCGCCGCGGCTGGCTCGAGCAGGGCCCCGGCCCCGATGCCCGGCGCGGCCGGGACGAGTTCATCCCGATGGAGTGGGACCAGGTGCTCGACCTGCTGGCCAGGGAACTGGCGCGCGTCCGCGACGCGCATGGCCCGCAGGCGGTCTTCGGCGGCTCCTACGGCTGGTCCTCGGCCGGGCGCTTCCACCATGCCCAGAGCCAGGTGCACCGCTTCCTCAACATGACGCTCGGCGGCTATGTCCGCTCCGTCAACAGCTACAGCTCCGGCGCCTCCAGCGTCATCCTGCCGCATATCCTCGGGCCGATCGACGCCGTCGCCCGCCGCAACGTCACCTGGGAGGCGGTCGCCGAGCACACCGAGATGGTGCTGGCCTTCGGCGGCATGGCGCTGAAGAACAGCATGGTCGCCTCGGGCGGCATCAGCCGGCACGTCGAGCGCGGATCGATGGCCGCGGCCCGGGCGCGGGGCTGCGAATTCCTGCTGATCGGCCCGCTGAAGGATGATTTGCCCGAGGATGCCGGCGCCACCTGGCAGCCCATCACCCCGGGGACGGATACCGCGCTGATGCTCGGCATGGCGCATGCCCTGGTCACGGCGGGCAAGCACGACCGCGGCTTCATCGACCGCTACTGCGCCGGCTGGGACACCTTCGAGGCCTACCTGCTCGGCCGCAGCGACGGCCAGCCGAAGGACCCGGCCTGGGCCGCCGCCATCTGCGGCGTCCCGGCCGGGCGCATCACCGCGATGGCGCTGCAGGCGGTGGGCCGCCGCACCCTGGTGACCGTCGCGCATTCGCTGCAGCGCCAGGAGCACGGCGAGCAGCCGGTCTGAATGGCCTGCGTGCTGGCCGCCATGCTCGGCCAGATCGGCCTGCCCGGCGGGGGCTACAACTACGCCCTCGGCGCGCTGGCGCATTACGGACGCCGGCAGAACGCGGTCTCCTCCGCCGCCCTGCCGCAGGGCAGGAACGGCGTCGGCGCCTTCATCCCGGTGGCCCGCATCTCGGACATGCTGCTGCACCCGGGCCAGCCCTTCGACTACAACGGCAAACAGATGGAGTATCCGGATATCCGCCTGGTCTACTGGGCCGGCGGCAATCCCTTCCACCACCACCAGGACCTCAACCGGCTGAAGCGCGCCTTCGCCGCGGTGGAGACGCTGGTGGTGCACGAGATCGCCTGGACCGCGACGGCCCGCCACGCCGATATCGTGCTGCCCTGCACCATGACCCTCGAGCGCGAGGACATCGGCGCCGCCCCGACCGACCCGCTGATGGTCGCCATGCACCGGATCGCCGCGCCCTTCGGCGAGGCCCGCGACGACTACGCCATCTTCTCGGCGCTGGCCGGACGCCTCGGCGCCGGCCCCGCCTTCACCGAGGGCCGCAGCGCCGGCGACTGGCTGCGCCACCTCTACGAGCCGACCCGCAAGGGCCTCGCCGCCCGCGGCCTGCCGGCGCCGTCCTTCGAGGAATTCTGGGCCCAGGGCGAGCTGGTGCTGCCGCAGGAGGAGGACGACGGCGGCATCCTCAGGGATTTCCGCACCGACCCGGAGGCGCATCCGCTACCGACGCCGAGCGGGCGGATCGAGATCGCCTCCGCCACCATCGCCGGCTTCGGCTACGCCGATTGCCCCGGCCACCCGACCTGGCTGTCGCCCGCCGAGGCGCCCGATGCCGCGGCGCCGCTCCGCCTCATCGCCAACCAGCCGGCGACGCGGCTGCACAGCCAGTTCGACTTCGGCGGCTACAGCAACGGCATGAAGCGCCGCGGCCGCGAGGTGATGCGGATCAACCCGGCGGATGCCGCCCCGCGCGGCATCGCCGAGGGCGACGTGGTGAAGCTGCGCAACGCCCGCGGCGCCTGCCTCGCCACCGCCGCGGTCAGCGCCGACGTCATCCCCGGCGTGGTGCAGCTCCCGACCGGCGCCTGGTACGACCCCGAGGACCCGATGGAGGACGCCTCCCTCTGCGTCCACGGCAACCCGAACGTGCTGACGCGGGACGTGGGTACCTCAAGCCTCGCCCAGGGCTGCACCGGCCAGCTCACCACGGTCGAGGTGGAGCGCTTCGCCGGCAACCTGCCGCCGATCCGCGCCTTCGATCCACCGGGGGCGGTGCCGGCACTGGCGGCCGAGTAACCGAAGCTTCACGACCAGCCCCTTCCGCCCTTGCGCGGCCGGGGCTACGCCATGCGGGTGTTCCGAGGGAGCCACCCGCATGCCACCGCTGGACGAATCCGCCCCGTTCGAGCCCGCCCCGGTCGAGATCGAGGATATCGGCAGCAACCCCGCCCGGCTGGTCGCCGGGCGCGAGACCCTGGCCGAGATCGCCGAACGCCGCCTCTCCCGCCGGACGGCCCTGCTGGGCCTGGCGGCGCTGACCCAGCTGCCGGCGGCGCCCGCCGCCGAAAGCGACGGCCCCTCCAGCCTCGGCTTCACCGAGCTGTCGCACCGCCTCAGCCAGCGCGACGCCGTGGCCCCGGGCCATGAGATCCAGACCGTGATCCGCTGGGGCGACCCGGTGCTGGCCGATGCCCCGGCCTTCGACCCGCAGGCCGTCACCGCCGCCGCCCAGGCGCAGCAATTCGGCTACAACAACGACTACGTGGACTACCTGCCCCTGCCGCATGGCTCGCAGAACAGCGAGCACGGGCTGCTGGTGGTGAACCACGAATACACCAATACCAACATGATGTTCCCCGGCCTCGGGGCCGGCCGCAGCGCCGCGCTGAAGGCCAGCGCCGCCCAGGCGGCGGCCGAGATGGCGGCGCATGGCATGTCGGTGGTGGAGCTGCGCCGCGAGGGCGGCCGCTGGTCGCCGGTGGCGGCCGGCAGGCTGAATCGCCGCATCACCGCCGAAACCCCGATCCGCATCGGCGGCCCCGCCGCCGGGCATGAGCGGCTGAGGACCAACGCCGACCCGACCGGCACGCAGGTGCTGGGCACGCTGAACAATTGCTCGGGCGGCAATACCCCCTGGGGCACGGTGCTGACGGCGGAGGAGAATTTCAACGTCTACTTCGGCGGCGCCGCGGCCACCACCGGCGAGCAGAAGGACCACTACAGGCGCTACGGCATCCTGTCGGAATCGCTCTATTCCTGGTCCCGGCACACCGACCGCTTCAACCTCGACAAGGAGCCGAACGAGCCGAACCGCTTCGGCTGGGTGGTCGAATTCGACCCCTACGACCCGACCTCGGTGCCGGTGAAGCGCACCGCCCTCGGCCATTTCAAGCACGAGTGCTGCAACCACGCGATCAGCGCCGATGGCCGCGTCGCCATCTACATGGGCGACGACGAGCGCTTCGAGTACATCTACAAATTCGTCACCGCCCGCCGCTGGCACCCGACCGACCGCGCCGCCAACCGCGACCTGCTGGACGAGGGCACGCTCTTCGTCGCCCGCTGCCTCGACGACGGCCGCCTGGAATGGCTGCCGCTGGTCCATGGCGAGGGGCCGCTGACCGCGGCCAATGGCTTCGCCTCCCAGGCCGAGGTGCTGATCGAGACCCGCCGCGCCGCCGACCTGCTGGGCGCCACGCCGATGGACCGGCCCGAGGACGTGGAGCCCAACCCGCTGACCGGCCGCATCTACGCCATGCTGACCAACAACACCGCCCGCGGCGGGCAGCGGCTGGACAGGGCCAATCCCCGCGCCGCCAACGCGCATGGCCATGTGGTGGAGCTCATCCCGCCCGGGGCCGGCACCTCCCAGGTGGACCACGTCGCGCCGGTCGGCCGCTGGGAGATCTTCCTGCTGGCCGGCAAGCCCGGCGTCGATGCCGGCGCCCGCTACCACCGCGCCACCAGCGACCAGGGCTGGCTCTCCTGTCCCGACAACTGCACCTTCGACCGGAAGGGGCGGATCTGGATCGCCACCGACGGCGCGCCCTCGGCGGCCGGCGTGGCCGACGGGCTCTATGCCGCGGATACCGCCGGCTACGGCCGCGGCCTCACCCGGCTGTTCTACCAGGCCCCGACCGGGGCCGAGGTCTGCGGCCCCTGCTTCACCCCGGATGGCGAGACCATCTTCCTCGCCATCCAGCACCCCGGCGAGGAGGCCGGCAGCAGCTTCGAGCGGCCGACCACCCGCTGGCCGGATTTCCAGCCGGGCATGCCGCCGCGGCCCTCGGTCATCGCCATCACCCGCAAGGGCGGCGGCGAGATCGGCAGCTGAGGGGGGGGCGCCCCACTCCGGCGCCTCAGTCCGGCGCCACCGCCCCGACCTGCTCGACGATCGGCTTGTACCACTGCGGCCGGCGGTGGGCGGCGAAGTTGAACATCTTCTGCTTGCCCTGCTGGCAGAGCGCCAGATCCGCATCGGCCAGGATCAGCTCGTCGCCCAGGGTGGTCGCCTGCGCCACCACCTTGCCGTTCGGGTCGACGATGCAGGAGCCGCCGATCAGCCCGGCGCCGTCCTCGACGCCGGCCTTGGCGACCGAGACCGCCCAGGTCGCGTTCATGTAGGCATTGGCCTGGACCACCATGGTCGAGTGGAAGGTCCGCAGCGCCAGGTCCTCGGCCGGCCCGCCGTTCGGGTCGTAGGCGGCGGAATTGTAGCCGATCAGCATCAGCTCCACCCCCTGCAGCCCCAGCACCCGCCAGGCCTCCGGCCAGCGCCGGTCGTTGCAGACCAGCATGCCGAGCACCGGCGCGTTCCAGACCTTGGGCCCGCGGAAGGCCTTGAAGCCCATGTCGCCGTATTCGAAGTAGCGCTTCTCGAGCTGCTGGTACTGCTGCGCCGGGCGGTACTCGCGCGAGCCCGGCAGGTGCACCTTGCGGTACTTGCCGAGGATGCTGCCGTCCGGCCCCACGGTGATGGCGGTGTTGAAGTGCTGGCCCTGCGGCGTCCGCTCGGCATAGCCGAGGTAGAAGCCGATCTGCAGCGCGCGCGCCCGGTCGAACAGCGGCTGCACCGAGGGGTTGGGCATGGCGGTCTCGAAGTAGCCGGCCAGCTCCGGGTCGGCGGCATCCATCCACCAGCGGGGGAAGAAGGTGGTCAGCGCCAGCTCGGGGAAGACCACCAGCTCGGCGCCCTCGGCGGCGGCGGCCTCGAGCAGCGCGATCAGCCGCGCCAGGGTCTCGGCCCGGTCCGCACCGCGCTGGATGGGGCCGAGCTGCGCGCCGGCGATGCGAAGGTTGCGCGACATGGTTCAGGCTTCTCCCAGATAGGTTTCGCGGTGCTGCCGCGGCACGAAGCGCCCGCTGCCCGGCCGCGCCAGCACGGCGCTGCCGTCCCAGATGCAGGCGCCGCGCAGCCAGGTGGCGGCGACGCGCGCCCGCATCGCCCGGCCGTGATAGGGGGACCAGCGGGCATCCGGCCGGTCCTGTATCATTGCTTCATCAAAAATAAAATCGCCTTGTTGTAACACGACCAGGTCGGCATCGGCGCCCACCCGGATCGCCCCCTTCTTCGGGAACAGGCCGTGGAAGCGCGCCGGCCGCTCGGCGCAGTATTTCGCCATCAGGGTCGGCGGCAAGCCGCGTTCCGCCAGCAGGGTGAACATCAGCGGCGCGAAGCTCTGCAGCCCGGTGAGGCCGGCGCCGGGGGCGAAGATGTCGCCCGTGTACACCTTCCGCTCCCGCGGCCAGGGCGCGTGGTCGGTCGAGACATAGGCGATGCCCCCCGCGGCGAAGGCGGCCCACATCCGCTCCACCTCCTCCGCCGTGCGAAAGGGCGGGTTGCACTTGCCGAAGCCCTCAAGGCGGATGAGGTCGGCCTCGGTCATGCAGAGGTACTGGATGCAGGCCTCGCCGCTCGTCTTCGCCCCCTGGGCGCGGAACAGCGCCGCCAGCTCGAAGCCCCGCGCGAGGGAGGAATGGGCGATATGGACGTGGCAGCCGGTCTCCCGCGCCATCTCGAAGATCTCGAGGTCGGCCATGCTCTCGACCAGCGGCGGCCGGGTGCGGCAGTGCATGATCGGGTCGGTGCGGCCGGCCGCCTTGGCCTCGGCGGTGAGGCGGACCACCATCTCCTGGTCCTCGTTGTGGATGGCGCACATCAGCCCGGTGCGGGCGATCTCGCGGAAGGCGGCCAGCATGGTCGGGTGGTCGATGCGGGGGAAGCGCACCGCGTCGTACTCGTAGGTGCTGAGCTTGAAGGCGCAGGCCCCGGCGGCGGCGAGCCCGGCGATGTCCTCGGCCAGCGCGCCCCCCCGGACGTCCTTCCGGATGGTCCCGTAGAGCGCCATGTCGACATGGCTGGTCGCTTCCAGCACCGCCACCTTCTCGGCCAGGATCGCCGCATCGGTCACCGGCCGCGGCACGTCGTAGGGCATGTCGACGCAGGTGGTGACGCCGCCCGCCGCGGCCGACATCGAGGCGCCCTCGATCCCCGCCCAGCCGGTGCTGGAGGAGGTGTGCATGTGCCCGTCGACCAGCCCGGGCAGCACGAGCATGCCGCTGTGGTCCGCCACCGCGGCGGCCGGTGGCGGCGCCCCCTGGCCGATGGCGGCGATGGTCTCGCCGCGCACGGCGACATAGCCGCCGGCGAGGATGCCGTCCGGCAGGACGAGGTCGCCGAGGATCACCCGGTCGTACGGGGCAGTCTGCATGCATGCGGGTCCTGTGCTGGCCTTGGCCGAGCCTAGCCCTTCTCCGCCGCCGGAAACACCCGCCCCGCCACGGCGACCGCGGCCCGCGCCGCCTCGGTCTCCCGCTCGCCGTTCCAGACCAGCGCCACCCCGACCGAGGCGACCGGCCCGGCCAGCGCGCGGAAGGCGACGCCCGGCGGCCGCAGCACCGCCATGCCGGAGGACACCAGCGCGACGCCGAGCCCCGCCGCGACGAAGGCGAGCTGGGCCATGGCCGAGCCGACCTCGCGCATCGCCACCGGCTCGAAGCCCGCGGCGCGGCAGGCGGTCACCTGGCGGTCGAAATAGGCCGGGCTGATGCTGCGCGGCAGCAGCACCAGCGCTTCGCCTGCCAGCGCCGCCAGGGGCAGGGGGCCCGGCTCCGCCAGCAAGGGATGCCCCTTGGGCAAGGCAACCACCAGGGCATCCGCGCCCAGCGGCATCACCCTGAGCGGCGGCCGGTCGCGGTCCAGCCGGGCGAGGGCGAAATCCACCTCGCCCCGGCGCAGCGCCTCCACCGCATCCGCGGTATCCATCTCCCGCACCGCCAGGGCGCTGTCGGGGGCCGCCGCCCGCAGCCCGCGCACCAGCGGCGGCAGGTAGTCGAAGAGCGCGCTGGTGACGCAGGCCATGGCCATGGGCGCATGGCGTCCCGCCCGCAATTCCTTCGCCAGGCTCTCCACCTGCTTGGCATCCTCGGCCAGCCGGCGGAGGATGGGCAGCAGGGCCTCGCCCTCCCGCGTCGGCCGGGCGCCCTTGCGGGTGCGCTCCAGCAGCCGCACGCCGAGCTCGGCCTCCAGCGCCTGGATCTGCGCCGTCAGCGGCGGCTGCGAGACGCCGAGCCGGGCGGCGGCACGACCGAAATGGCCCTCCTCGGCGACCGCCAGGAAATGCCCCATGCGGCGCAGGATGCGGAAATCCATGAGGCCTTCCCGGTTGGCGATACGCAAATCATATCGTGCCCGCCGCTCAATCGGAATGGACGAAGGCCCCGCCCGGGGCGACAAAGCACGCCTCACCCCAGGGGAAGACCGCCATGCAGCTCCATCCCGTCAAGCTCCACCCGTCCAAGTCCCTCCTCAAGCGCGAGGACCAGCTCGCCTGGAAGATCGCCGGCGTCGCCGCCGACAAGGTCGCGGTCGAGAAGGACGTGGCCGCGATGATCATCAACCGGATCATCGACAACGCCGCCGTCGGCATCGCCTCGGTCAACCGGAAGGCCCCGACCTCGGCCCGCGCCATGGCCCTCGGCCATGCCCGCCAAGGGAGAAACGCTCGCGGCGCCACCATCTTCGGCATGCCCGCCAACAAGCGCTTCTCGCCGGAATGGGCCGCCTGGGCGAACGGCACCGCGGTGCGCGAGCTCGACATGCACGACACCTTCCTCGCCGCCGACTACTCCCACCCCGGCGACAACATCCCCCCCATCCTGGCGGTCGCCCAGACCATGGAGAAATCCGGCCGCGACCTGATCCGCGGCTTGGCCACCGGCTACGAGATCCAGATCGACCTGGTGAAGGCGATCTGCCTGCACGAGCACAAGGTCGACCACATCGCCCACCTCTGCCCCTCGGCCGCGGCCGGCATCGGCACCCTGCTGAAGCTGCCGCAGGAGGCGATCTTCCAGGCGGTGCAGCAGGCGCTCCACGTCTCCATCTCCTTCCGCCAGTCGCGCAAGGGCGAGATCAGCAGCTGGAAGGCCTTCGCCCCGGCGCATGCCGGCAAGCTGGCGATCGAGGCCGCCGACCGCGCCATGCGCGGCGAGGGCGCCCCGTCCCCGATCTACGAGGGCGAGGACAGCGTCATCGGCTGGGTCCTCTCGGGCCGCACCATGGCCGACAAGGAAGGCCGCGCGGCCGCCTACGGCCCCGTCTACTACGAGGTGCCGCTGCCGACCGCCGGCGAGCCCAAGCGCGCCATCATGGACAGCTACACCAAGGAGCACTCGGCCGAGTACCAGTCCCAGGCCCTGATCGACCTCGCCTTCCGCATGCGCGAGAGCATCCCGGACCAGGGCGCGATCGAGAAGATCGTCATCCACACCAGCCATCATACCCACTACGTGATCGGCACCGGCGCCAACGACCCGCAGAAGATGGACCCGAAGGCCAGCCGCGAGACCCTCGACCACTCCATCATGTACATCTTCGCCGTCGCCCTGCAGGACGGCCGCTGGCACCACGTCGACAGCTATGCCCCCCGCCGCGCCGGCCGGGCCGACACCGTCCGCCTCTGGCAGAAGATCGAGACCACCGAGGATGCGGAGTGGACCCGCCGCTACCATTCGCGTGATCCGAACGAACTCTCCTTCGGCGGCCGCGTCGAGATCACCTTCAAGGACGGCAGCAAGCTGGTCGACGAGATGGCGGTGGCCAATGCCCATCCGAACGGCGCGAAGCCCTTCGGCCGGGCCGACTACATCAACAAGTTCCAGATCATGACCGAGGGCCTGATCTCGGCCCGGGAGAGCGCCCGCTTCCTCGCCGACGTCCAGGACCTGGCCCGCATCCCGGCCGGCGAACTGCATGTGCTGAACGTCGCCATGCCGGCCGGCAGCCTGGCCGAAGGCAAGCCGGGCATCTTCTGAGCCATCCCTATCCGGGGGCGGCAGCCGCCGTCCCCGGCACGCTTCAAACGGGAGAACCAGCCATGAGCGAAGCCACCCCCGACATCAAGAAGGGCCTCGTCGGCGTCTATGCCGACGTCTCCACCATCTCCAAGGTGATGCCGGAGACCAACAGCCTCACCTACCGCGGCTATGCGGTGCAGGACCTCTGCGAGGAATGCACCTTCGAGGAAGTCGCCTACCTGCTCTGGAACGCCGAGCTGCCGACCAGGGCGCAGCTCGCGGCCTTCAACGCCGAGGTCGCCGCCGAGCGGGCCATCAGCCCGGCGCTGCTGCGGGTCATCAAGGACTTCCCGCACGACGCCCATCCGATGGACGCGATCCGCACCGCGGTCTCCTTCATGGGCATGGAGGACCCCGAGAGCGCCGACAATTCCGAGCCCGCCACCCGCCGCAAGGCCGCCCGGCTGCTGGCCAAGATCCCGAGCGCCATCGCCGCCGCCCACCGCGCCGGCAAGGGGCTCGAGCCGATCCAGCCGGACCCGAAGCACACGTTCGGTGAGAATTTCTTCAACCTGGTCTTCGGCAAGGTGCCGGCGCCCGAGGTGCTGAAGGCCTTCGACGTCTCCCTCATCCTCTATGCCGAGCATACCTTCAACGCTTCGACCTACACCGCCCGGCTGGTCACCTCGACCATGGCCGACATCCACGGCGCCATCACCGCCGGCATCGCCGCACTCAAGGGCCCGCTGCACGGCGGCGCCAACGAGGCGGTGATGCACATGCTGAAGGAGGTCGGCGGCCCCGACCATGCCGAGGAATGGCTCTCGACCCGCTTCGACCACAAGGCGCTGGTCATGGGCTTCGGCCACCGGGTCTACAAGACCGGCGACAGCCGCGTGCCCACCATGACCAAATACGCCGAGAAGATGGCCGAGGTGGTCGGCGACAAGACCTGGATGAACACCTCCCGGGTGCTGGCGGCGAAGATGCTCAAGGAGAAGAACATCCACCCGAACCTCGATTTCCCGGCCGGGCCCGCCTACTACCTGATGGGCTTCGACATCCCGCTGTTCACGCCGATCTTCGTCGCCTCGCGCGTCACCGGCTGGGCCGCGCATGTCATCGAGCAGGCCGCCGACAACCGGCTGATCCGGCCGCTGTCGCACTACACCGGCCCCGAGCAGCGCCCGGTGCCGCCGCTCGACCGGCGCTGACGCCACCGCTGCAGGGNGCCGGAGCATCCGGCGGCCGTTTGCAATTCGGGGCCGCGCACGCAGCGGCGACGGCGGCGTCACGCGATGCGCATAAAAGCGCAACGTCAATTGCGGTTTCTGTTGACATGCCGCTTGGCTGTGCAGATAGCGTGCACATGCGCGCATGATGTTGCCCGCGATTCGTCCAGCGGCACATGCACCGCGACGGATCCCGGGCACGTCCAAGACATCCTGCCGCAGCAGGGAAGGATGGTCCATGGACCGCAGGCAGGACGGGGTGGCGGCAGCAGAATTCGCCGACCATTCCGCGCCGTCGCAGGGCAAGCCTCAGGTGCCCCGCGCCGGATACGCGGAGGACGGAACCACGATGCGGCTCGGGATGCGTCATCGAGCCGCCGATCATCCGCCACCGCTTGCTGCCCGCGTGACCTGGAACGGCAGCCGCGGCCTTGCGCGCAGCCGCGCGCCGCAGCCGCCGTACCCTCCGCCCTGTCGCCACGCCACCTGACACCGCGTCCTTCCTCACCGATTGCCTCAGGAGATTCCGCCTGTGACCGATACCCCCGATGCCCCCGCCGCCGGCCGCGCCCAGCCGATGGCCGTCGCCACCACCCGCCGCAGCGCGAAGAAGCCGGTGACCGCCCGCAGCCGCGCCACCGCCGCGGCGAAGAAGCCGGCGGCCCGCAAGGCCGCGCCGGCGAAGAAGCCGGCCGCCAAGAAGGCCGCGCCGAAGAAGGCCGTGGCCGCGAAGAAGCCGGCCGCGCGCAAGGCCGTCGCCAAGGCCGCGCCGAAGCGCGCCGCCGCGGCGAAGAAGCCCGCCGCCCGCAAGGCCGCGCCGCGGAAGGCCGTGGCCGCGAAGAAGCCGGCCGCGCGCAAGGC
>NZ_JAUFPN010000119.1 GCF_030409335.1 Paeniroseomonas aquatica | reverse complement strand
ACCCGGAGGGGCAATTCTCCGAGGCCATGGCCCACAGCGCACTTGCCCGCCAGCTCGGACCACTCTGGGCCGGCTACCAGGCCGCCGAGCCACATATCAGGACACTGACCGCTGTCATGGCGCTGTTTGCCGCGCGGCGACGAGACGAAGCGATCGACCTCCTGGGTGACATGGCGGAAGCCGTACCCTCTGGACAGGGCGAAGGGCCGGAAGGCCCGCTGCAAGCCCTGCGGCTGCCTGCTTCCGTGGCCGCCAGTGCTGACGCCTGGATGCGGGATCCAAAGATTGCCGATGCAGCCAAGCGGCTCACCGTTGGCCACGCATACACCCACACCGCGCTCATGAGCCTGCTGTGCTATGCGCGGGACCGGAGCGGCGTGTTCAACCCGGGCCTGTTCGCATTTGTCCAGTTGATCGACCGGCCGCTCTACATGGCACTTGATAGCCTCGGCGCCCCCACGGCGGGCCAGCCATGGCATCGCAGTGCTGCCCAGGCGGCCTATGCCGAGGCGCTTGGCGCCCGTGAGCACTGGTCCACCGAGCGTGACATCGGTCAGCCCGTGCTCGTCCCCGTCGTTGGGATGGCGGCCAACGCCATTCGCGCCGCTGCGGCGGATGCTGAGCAAGCGGCGGGGCCGACCCATCCGAACCATCCCGCTGCGGCCAACCTATGAGGAGCCTGACATGGAAAAGCGAGCCGTTACCACTCCCGCAGGGTCGTACCATGCGGGTTGATCTTCCCCCGAACACCAGCCTGCACATCGCCTCAGGCCTGAATGTCAGCCTCCGCGGGGATGGTGTGCACGTCAGGTCGCGGCACCGCACCAGGGCGATCCTTGCCGCCCTGTTCGGCGTCNGGTCGCTGATGCCAATACCGAGGATGCCGCCGCTCCGGCATCTCTGCAGGAGCCGATGGCACTTGCACCAAACATGCGGAGCGCCGTGGCCCAACCAAGGCTGGCAACGCCGACATTGCCTACCGTGGTTGCCGCGCCACCCAGCCCGGCGGCCGGACGCCAGGCCGACCCCTTCGGATTGAGCGATTAGATGACCAACGTCCGCCGCGACATCTACGGGCCCGATGCCGCCGCCGAGCGCTCGGCGGCGGATGTTTATCAACAGGTACAATCGACCGGGCAAAGCCTTCGCCAGGCTCTGATGGGCGGCGGCTCGGTTGTCCTGCTGGCCGCCGCGGCGATTGCCGTAGCGGTCGAGCCCGCGATCGTCACGGCGGCGGTCCCTGCCGCTTGTGCTTATGCCTGGGCGGTCCTGCGCAGGCCGGTGCGCCTCCCGCTGCGCATGCCCCTGTCCTCCGGAATGCCGGATTACAACGACCCCCTGCCGGGCTCCAGGAAGCCTCGCAAGGCGGCCGGCATCATCTATCTAGGTATTGACCACACTACAGGCAAAGAGCTCTGGATCAGCGACGACGACGGGCGCCAGCATATCTCTGTCCCGGGCGTTACCGGAGCAGGCAAAACCACAGCAATACTCGGCCTCTGCGCCAATTCCCTGGCTGTGGGCAGCGGCTTTGTATTCGTCGACGGTAAGGGTGATACCGGGCTTTATGCTGAGGTTTATCGTCTGGCACGGCGGTTCGGCCGGGAGAAGGACGTCCGGGTCATCAACCTCCTGGTCGCCAGCGGAGCCAAGGACAGCCAGACATTCAATCCGTTCGCCTGGGCCAGTTCGGATGCTATCCGCGAAATGCTGATTGCCCAGATCGAGAACAAGCCAGAGGGCGGCGGCGGCGACAACCACGTTTTCATGCAGCGAGCCGCTGCGTTGCTTGGAGCCAATGCACCGGTTTTGACCTGGATGCGGGAGCATCGCAACCTGAGCATTGACATCGACAGCATCCGGTTTGCCACTGAACTTCAGAGCGTCGCAGACCTCGCCTTTGATCGCCGCTTTCGCCGGCGTGACCCAATTACTGGCGCGATTGACCATATCGACGTGCCGGATATGCCGGAGCTTCTGGTTGCGCCGCTTCGATTCTATCTCGGTGAAACCGCTGGCTATGACATGGAGATGCATCTCAATAAGCGCCCGCGGGACAAAGCCAGCGAGCAGCATGGCTATGTAACGATGCACTTCAGCGCCACCTTCACTCAGCTTGCAGGGTCCTTGGGCCACATTTTTAGGTGTCAGATCAGCGGCGTCGACATGCGCGATGTCTCGATCAATCGCCGCATCCTAGTTGTTAGCCTGCCAGCACTGGAAAACTCGGGGGAGACCACGATGGCCCTCGGCAAGCTCATCGTCGCGTCCATCCGCAACATGATGGCGCAGACCTTGGGTGGTCGCCTGGAAGGCCAGCATGGCGACATCATCGCCAACAAGCCGACAACTGCCCCGACCCCCTACCCTATTATCTACGACGAGCTGGCAGCCTACGTGTCTGTCGGCGCCAAGGAGCAGCTGCAACAGGGCCGTAGCCTTGGCTACATGTTCGTCCTCGGTTGGCACGACGTGGCGGGCCTCCGCGCCAAGATTGGCGACGTGGCGTACTCCCTCCTCAATAATACCAACCTGCAAATCATCATGCGGCAGAATGAGGGTGGACTGAACCGCCAGCACATCGAGCAGACCCTGGGCGAGGCGGAAGTGACACAGACCTCCTCATACCGGGCAGACGGCATGGGCTTCATGCCGGCACAAAGTGCTGAGGTTCGCCGGATGGCCCGCCTCGACTGGCGCGATGCCCGAGGACTAATCCCAGGTGAGGCGATCATCACCCTGGCCAATAACCGGGTTCACGCCAAGCTCTTTACCGCGGACCTGCCCAAAGCGGGCAACGGCGACCTTTATCGCCTCAACCGGCCGGTCCCTATGGTCCTGTCCAAAGAGAACCCAGCGCGGGAGATGCTGGACCGGATCGCCAAGGTAAAGGCCGCCCTATCTGGCGATGCGCACCCACATGTTGAGCGACTGCCCTCTGCCGTCCTGAGTGCCGCCCGTGAAGGCTTTGCTACAGCCATCGCTGCAGGCTTTGACCTGGCTACCGCGGCGGATGCAGCGATCAACGCTGTCGGCGCCGTGCCGGCTGACGAGAGCCCACCCGC
>NZ_JAUFPN010000118.1:713-1552 GCF_030409335.1 Paeniroseomonas aquatica | reverse complement strand
ACCTGTCCCAACAGTTGGCGATGCTGCGCGAGGCAGGCCTCGTGGCTACACGCCGCGAGTCCAAGTCGATGGTCTACCGGCTTGCTGACGAGCGGGTGCAGACGGTCATGGCAGCGTTGAAATCGGCGTTTGGAGCCGGCACGGCTGTCACAGGCGAGATGGTGAAGCCCCCGACCGCCAGCCCGCCTAGCGCGCGACCGCATGCACCACCCCTGGCCCAGACAGCCTCTGCCGTGCGGATGGCAACTCCCGCCGGTGCCGAGTGCGGCGTGTTTTCCACGGCAGGATGGCCCGTGTCATGAGCGATCTCCTCGCCATTCTGTCCGGCTCGCTGGTTGGCTTCACGCTCGGCCTCATTGGAGGCGGGGGGTCAATCCTGGCGACGCCCTTGCTTCTCTACGTGGTCGGGATGTCGCCACATGCCGCCCTCGGGACTGGTGCCCTGGCAGTGTCGGCCAATGCCTTCGCCAACTTCGCCGGCCACGCCCGTGCGGGGAACGTGCGCTGGCCAGCCGCCGCGGTCTTTGCCGCGACCGGAGTAATGGGCGCCCTCATCGGCTCCACAGTTGGCAAGGCCTTCGACGGCGAGCGTCTGATTCTGCTGTTCGCCATCCTGATGATGGTCGTCGGCGTCGTCATGCTGCGGCCGAGGAAAGATGGGGGCACGCAGGCCGCGCCACTGACCCTCGGCGTTGGCGCCCGCATCGCCGCCATTGGCTTCGGCGTTGGCCTTCTCTCTGGCTTCTTCGGGATTGGCGGCGGCTTTCTCATCGTGCCTGGGCTCATTTTCGCCACGGGCATGCCGATGATCAATGCCGTCGGCACCTCTTTGCTGGCGG
>NZ_JAUFPN010000118.1:0-637 GCF_030409335.1 Paeniroseomonas aquatica | reverse complement strand
ACCGTGGCCGCCGAGTTCATCGGCGGCGGCCTCCTTGGAGGCTGGCTGGGCATGAAAGCGGCCTGCCACCTCTCCGCTCAGCGCGACACGCTGAGTCGCGTATTCGCGGGCCTCATCTTCGTCGTTGCCTTCTACATGATCTGGCGCTCGGTGGGACACGCATGAGCACGCATTCGAGTCACAAGGGAGGCCTCGCCATGCCGGATCGAACATCAGCTGTGGCTCTTGAAGTGGATGCCCTTGCTGACAAGGCATCCTTTACCTTCAAGACGACAGTGAGGGACCGAGCATTGCAGTCCGGCGAGGTCCGTTACGAGGTGGTGGTGGTTGGCGGCGGTGCGGCTGGCATCGCCGTGGCCGCCAGCCTGAAGGCACGCGAGCCGGACCTCGACATCGTCATCATCGACCCGTCGGATGCCCACTACTACCAACCCGGCTGGACCATGGTGGGCGCCGGAGTGTTCACGCTCGCCTCGACGGCGCGGACTATGGCTTCGCAAATTCCGTGCGGGGTCCACTGGATCAGGACATCAGTCACGGCGTTCGAGCCTGAGAAACAAGCAATTATCCTCGAGGACCAGCAAGTCGTCAGGTATGGCAGGTTGGTTGTAGCTCCCGGTCTCATGCTGGATTGGCA
>NZ_JAUFPN010000117.1 GCF_030409335.1 Paeniroseomonas aquatica | reverse complement strand
GTTGAACCCGGTCGAGAACACCTGGCAGTTCATGCGGGATAATTGCCTCTCGAACCGCGTCTTCCGCTGCTACGACGATCACTGCTGCCACGCCGGGAACCGGCTCGTCGAGCAGCCCTGGACCATCATGTCCATCGGACTGCGCGATTGGGCCCATCGGTTCTGATCAGCGGGATTTGGTATAAGAGCACCTAACAGAACCGCCTGATTTGCTTGAGGCAGGTGATAGCGGCGGCGAGTGTGGTGAAGGCGAGATGGATGTCGGCGCGGCGTTCGTAGCGGACCACGAGTCAGTGCGCTGCTGGTCCAGATTTCAGCGAGATCGAGGCTGCCTTGGTCCGAACATTAGTGCAAACCTACTTGCTGACGAGAGTCCTGATACTCGCAAATGCGACAAAATCAGCGCAGTCGTCGGTTGTGGCCCGCTTTGAATCAAGAAAATCAGCACAGTCGCCAGTTGTGGTCGCCAGCCTTGGCCGGCTTGATGCGACAAAATCAGCGTAATCGTCACTTGGCCCGTGCGGCTAGCACCCTGCAGGGGCGCTGTTGCGTAAATCAGGCTGAGGGCGCGCTTTTTCCTTTGCCGCTTTGGTCAGGCACAAGCGACGGTGTCGGGCATACCGAGGGCGTTGAAGGTGTTGAGGATGGCGCAGCGGATTTGCACCTCCGCGACCTGACGGGCCGGATCACGGGCTGACAGCCGCTCGCCCAGGCGCTTGAGACGGGACATCATCGCTGTCTTGGCCAGGCTGCGCCGGTGATAGCCGCTCCAGCGCTTCCAGAGGCGGCGTCCGAGGTGCTTGATGGCACGCAGGCTCTCGTTGCGCTCCACCGCTCCGGTGGCATGCACCTTCCACGGCTTGCCGTTGCGCCTCGGTGGCACGACCAGGGCGGCCCCGCGGGTGGCGGAGGCCTTATAGACCCCGCGGGTGTCGTCGGCCCCATCACCGCTGATGACGCCGATCTGCTCCTCTGGGTGTAGCTGCGCCAGCAGACCCGGCACGATTTCGCCATCGCCGTGCCGGTGGTCGGTCATCTCGACGGCTCGCACCTCGTGGCTGTCGGCATCGATCACGAGGTGCAGCGGCCCGCCGCAGGCGAAGTAGGGAATGGCGACCTTGAGGCTCTGCTGACGCCGCGAGAGCGTGCTGGTGTGCGGCACCGGCCAGTCCAGCCCGGCCAACCGGATCAGGCTCTCCGCCATGCCTTGAGCTGCCGGCAGGGGCAGCTGGTACAGCACCTTCAGCGTCAGCACGCACTGGATAGCCGCATCCGAGAAGACCGGCGGCCGGCCACGCTTTCCCGTACCCTCGGCAGCGTGCCAGGCGATATCCGGCGAAATCCAGACCGTCAGGTCTCCGCGCATGATCAGCACCCGGTCGTACTCACGCCAGTTCCGCGTCCGGTAGCGTGCCTTTGGGCGGCCGCCCTGGGTCGGTGCTTCGCTCATGCAGGATTACCAGCAAGATTTATGCGACAACGCCGAATTCACATACCAAGCGCACGCCTATAAAGATCAAGTAGCGTTTCCTGTTCCTCGATTTCTGCGGGTTCTTTTTTGCGCAATCTAAGGACCTGTTTCACCACGGCGATATCAAAGCCAGCATTTTTTGCCTCGGCGAAAATATCTTTAATATCACTACCCAGCGCTTTGCGTTCCTCCTCAAGTCGTTCGACGCGCTCAATAATGCTGCGAAGCCGATCGACGGCAATTCCGCCGACCTCGGGATCTGGATCATTCGTCTGCCTGGCTCGGCTCGCGGCGGCCTGGTCTTCAGTATCAAATGGCACGTCAGACATGAGCGTCCTAGGAGTTAGGGAGGTGCGGGTCGCGGGATGGGAGAAGAACCACGAAATGTATTATCGGACCATTCTACTGGTCGAAGATACAAGGCCGGATACACAGAAATACGTCAAACCATTGAATCTACATACACACTACAGGTCTAGGGGGGTATTTAAAGCCGGCCGACTTGGCCTCGCCGTAGATGTCCTTGATGTCGTTGGCGAGGGCCTTGCGCTCCTCCTCCAGCCGCTCGATTCGCTCGATGATGGAGCGCAGCCGGTCCACCGCGATGCCGCCGACCTCGGGGTCGGGGTCGGCTTCCTGGCGTGCGCGGCTGGCCCGGGCTTCGTCGAACGGGGCGTCTTCGATGTCACTCATGCTGCACTGCTCCGGTGGGTCGCGCGGGCGGCGTGCCTAGCCTGCCGGGGCCCCGGCAGCAACGGTCACCTAGCCGTGAACGGGATTGGCGGCGGCGAATTTCGCCTTCTGTTCCCCCGAAGCCTCGGTCTGGTGCTGCGCCTGCCACTCCTTGTAGGGCATGCCGTAGATGATCTCCCGCGCCTCGGGGTCGGAGAGCGGGAGGCCCTTCTGCTCGGCCTCGGCGCGGTACCACTTCGACAGGCAGTTCCGGCAGAAGCCGGCCAGGTTCATCAGGTCGATGTTCTGCACGTCGGTCCGTTCGCGGAGGTGCGCGACCAGGCGGCGGAAGGCGGCGGCCTCCAACTCAGTGCGGGTGGCGGGGTCGATCTCGGGGACGGGCATGGCGGGTCTCCTCGCGGGGTTGCCCCCTAGATGGTCCATCGGGGGCGGCTTCGCCATACTCCGCGGGAGAAAGGCGGGGGGCTGGGCCATGGCATGGGATGACGCGACGGCGCGGGCGGGCCTGCGCCGGCTGTTCGAGGCGGGGCTGGCGGCGGCGGATCCGCTGACGGTGCTGGCCGGGCACCTGCCGGAGCCACCGAAGGGCCGGGCTATCGTCATCGGCGTCGGCAAGGCGGCGGCCAAGATGGCGCTGGCGGTGGAGCGGGCCTGGCCGGCGGTGCCGCTCAGCGGGATGGTCATCACCACGCATGGGGCGGATGTCCCGGACCCGCCGCCGGGGCGGCGGATCGCGGTGCGATTCGGCAGCCATCCGGTGCCGGATGCGGCCGGGGCGGCGGCGGCGGCGGAGATGCTGGGGCTGCTGCGCGGGCTGGGGCCGCAGGATCTGGTGCTGTTCCTGGTCTCGGGCGGGGGGTCCTCGCTGTCGACGCTGCCGGCGGCGGGGCTCGGCCTCGACGACCTCATGGCGGTGAACCGGGCGCTGCTGAACTCTGGCGCGCCGATCCAGGAGATGAACTGCATCAGGAAGCACCTGAGCGGCTTCTCCGGCGGGCGCGTCGCGGTCGCCGCGCATCCGGCCCGGGTGGTGACCCTGGCGATCTCGGACGTGCCGGGGGACGACCCGGCGGTGATCGCCTCCGGCCCCACCGTGCCGGACCCGACGACCTTCGCCGAGGCGCGGGCGCTGGTCGCGCATTACCGGATGGACCTGCCGCCGGCGGTGGTGTGGCACCTGGCCGAAGCAGCCGAGGAGAGCCCCAAGCCGGGCGATGCGCGGCTGGGCGCCCTCGACCTCCGGATGATCGCCACGCCGATGCTGGCGCTCCGGGCCATGGCGGCGGAGGCGGCGGCGCTGGGCCTCGCGCCGCTGATCCTCGGCGATGCGCTGGAGGGCGAGGCGGCGGTGCTGGGCAAGGTGCTGGCCGGGATCGCCCGCAGCAGCGCGGCGCATGGGCTGCCGGTGGCGCCGCCCTGCGTGCTGCTCTCGGGCGGGGAGACCACGGTGACGCTGGCGGGCGAGGGCGGCCGCGGCGGGCGGAGCATGGAGGGGCTGCTCGGCCTGGCCCTGGCCTTGGAGGGCCGCCCTGGGGTCTGGGCGCTGATGGCGGATACCGACGGGATCGACGGCAAGTCGGATGCCGCCGGGGCGATCGCCGGGCCGGAGACCCTGGCGCGGGCGCGGGCCCTGGGCCTCGACCCGCGGGCGATGCTGGCGGGGCACGACAGCTACGGGGTGTTTGCCGTGCTGGGGGATCTGGTGGTGACGGGGCCGACGCTGACCAATGTGAATGATGTTCGGGTGGTGCTGGTGGGGTGAGGTTTACGGTTTCGTAGCGGGTTGGCGGGCAGGGTGGTGGGTGGAGGTTTCGGGGAGGCCCGCCATGACTGTGAATTCATCGACGATGGCCGGGGCGCAGGTGGCGCTGTCGATCCTGACGTGGGGCGGGGGTGGCGGGAATGCCAAGGTGGTGGCGCCGGTGGCGAAGGCGGAGAGCCCGGCGGTGATCATCGATCCGCGGATCGAGGCGTTGGTGGGGAAACAGGCGGAAGCGGCGAGCGGTGAGGGTGGAGGGGAGGGGGATACGGTCGCGGTACGGCGCGAGCAGTTTTGGTGGATGCAGGAGATGGTGCAAAACGCAGAGAGGGATGCCGTAAATAGTCAGCAGACCATTGAAACATCAAAAACCATAGTCAAAATCTATGAAGAGACGGGCAAGCTCTATCAGCCGGCAAATGGCGGGCTTGCTGAATATATCCCCAAGGAAGGTTGGAAGCCTGGCCAGATCGAAGAGATAATTAATGGAACAAGAAAAAGCATAGGCTATGGTGAAAAAGCCATGCCCAGCGTAATCGAGGGTGTCAAAAATATGCGAGCCAACTACGAAAGCATCATAGCGGGCACCTATGTGCCGAATATGTAGCTGGGTGACTTCCAACACCCAGCTATACGGTAATTTAAAGTATGAAATCTGCCGCAAGCAAACTGTAGCTTCCAACCAACCTCACATAAACCTCGGCGGTGCCCCCATCGCCGATATCCGCTTCGACAAAGGTATCCGTCCCACTGGTGAACCAGCGCAGCTCGGCTATTCCCCCGCCAGTAAAGGCCGTGCCGTTCACGGATAAAAAATCAAACACTTGGTCGCCAGCCAGAACGGTGTTGGTATCGATGGCAGATACATTGATTTGATCGAATTCCCCCTGGCTAAAGTCCATGATGACATCTGTCGCCGCGGCCGTGCTGTAGTTCAGAATGAAGGTGAAGTAGTCTTTTCCTGCCTCCCCGTACAACGTATCAACATCGATACCTCCGATTATCGTATCCGTCCCCGCCCCGCCGTGCAGTGTATCCATCCCCGCATCGCCGCGCAGGTAATCATTGCCCGTGCCAAGGGTCGCGCTCTGGTCGCCATAGATCAGGTCATTGCCATCGCTGCCGGTCAGGTAGTCGTTGCCGTCATCGCCCTGCAGCCGGTCATTGCCTGCATCGCCCACCATGAAGTCGTCATCGGCCCCGCCATAGAGGTAATCGGCTTCCGTCCCGCCAGAGAGCGTATCCATCCCTGCCCCGCCGTAGAGGTAGTCCGTCTGGCTGCCGCCGGTCAGGTAGTCGATGCCGGCGCCACCATCCAGCGTGTTATAGCCGGAGGCACCGTCCAGCGTATCGGCACCGTCGCCGCCGCTGAGGCTGTCATCGTCGGTCTCGCCGTATAGGCGGTCGTCGCCATCACCGCCATACAAGGTGTCATAGCCCGAACTGCCATAGACGGTGTCGTTGCCAGTATCGCCGGACAACATATCGCTGCCGATTCCGCCATCGATGGTGTCGTTGCCGCCGGCACCGTTAAGCGTGTCATTGCCGCCATTGCCCGAGATGGTGTCGGCACTGCTGGTACCTGTGTAACTATCGCCATTTGTCGTGCCGTTATAGATCGCCATCGTCATGCCTCCGCAGGTTGGACGCCAAAGCCTGGATCATGACGAAATGAAATCGAAACGATTTTCGCTGTCTGGTCCTGCTTACAATTCGCCGAATATATTAAGCTGAAAATGGATCTTGTCTGTGAGCTTAATTTCCGTAAGCTCCTCCCCATGCGCGACCAAAGCCTCGAAGACATCCTCGCCCGCCGCGGTGCCGTCACCCGGATCGCCACCGGCCTCGGCATCTCGCCCGCCGCCGTCTCCCAGTGGCAGCGCATCCCGGCCGAGCGGGTGGGCGAACTCGCCCGCCTGCTCGACCTGCCGCCGCACCGGCTGCGGCCGGACCTCCACCCACCGCCCGCCATTTCGCCCCTGGAAGGGACCCCACACCGCATGGCCACCCGCATCCCGCTGCGCCGCCGCCGCCGGACCAAGATCATCGCGACCCTCGGCCCGGCCAGCTCGACGCCCGAGGTGATCGAGCGGCTGTACCGCGCCGGCGCCGATGTCTTCCGGCTGAATTTCAGCCATGGCAGCCATGCCGACCATGCCGAGCGCATCGCCATCATCCGGGCGCTGGAGGCGAAGGTGGGCCGCCCGATCGGCATCTTGGCCGACGTGCAGGGGCCGAAGCTGCGGGTCGGGCGGTTCCAGGGCGGCCGGGTGCAGCTCCAGACCGGGCAGCCCTTCCGCCTCGACCTCAGCCCCAATCCCGGCGACGTCCGCCGGGTGCAGCTGCCGCATCCCGAGATCATCGCCGCGGCGCAGATCGGCACGTCATTGCTGCTCGATGACGGCAAGCTGCGGCTGCGGGTGACGCATGTCCGCAGCGACCACCTCGAGACCGAGATCATGGTCGGCGGGCCGCTGTCCGACCGCAAGGGCGTCAACGTCCCCGACGTGGCGCTGCCGATCCCGGCGCTGACCGCGAAGGACCGCGAGGACCTCGACTTCGTGCTGCCGCTCGGGATCGAGTACATCGGCCTCAGCTTCGTCCAGCGGCCCGAGGACGTGGCCGAGTGCCAGGCGATCTGCGCCGGTCGCGCCCTGGTCATGGTGAAGATGGAGAAGCCGCAGGCGGTCGAGAACCTCGACAGCATCATCGCCCTGGCCGACTGCGTCATGGTGGCGCGCGGCGACCTCGGCGTGGAGCTGCCGGCCGAGGAGGTGCCGCTGGTGCAGAAGAAGATCGTCCGCGCCGCGCGGGCCGCCGGCAAGCCGGTGGTTGTCGCGACGCAGATGCTGGAGAGCATGATCTCCGCCCCGGCGCCGACCCGGGCCGAGGCCTCGGACGTGGCCACCGCAGTCTTCGACGGCGCCGACGCGGTCATGCTCTCGGCCGAAACGGCGGCCGGGCAGTATCCCTTCGAGGCGGTGAACATCATGGACCGCATCGTGGCGCGGGTGGAGCAGGACCCCGGCTGGCGCCAGCTCACCGACAACTCCCGCCCCGAGCCGGAGCCGAACAGCGCCGGCGCCATCGCCGCCGCGGCGCGGCAGGTGGCCCATACCATCCAGGCGCAGGTGATCGCGACCTTCACCAGCACCGGCTCCACCACCCTTCGGGTCGCGCGCGAGCGGCCGGACTGTCCGATCCTCGGCCTGACCGCGAGCATCGCGACGGCGCGGCGGATGGCGGTGGTCTGGGGGGTGCACCCGCTGCTCTCGCAGGAGCCGCATTCGATGACCGACATGGTGGCCAAGGCGCTGCGGGCCTCCCAGGCGGAGGGCTTCGCGGTGGCGGGGCAGGAGGTGGTGGTGACCGCGGGCGTGCCCTTCGGCACGGCGGGCACCACAAACGCGCTGCGGGTTGCTAGCGTGAAGTAGCGGCGCCCTCATGGCCGCCGCGGCGGAGGGACGGCCATGAAGAAGCTGGTGAACGACCCGCGCGAGGTGGTGCGGGAAATGCTGGAGGGGCTCTGCGACCTCCACCCCGGCCTGGCGCTGCTGGCGGACGAGGATGTCGTCGTCCGCGCCGGGCTGCCGGCGCCGGCGGCGCGGCCGGTCGCGGTGCTCTCGGGCGGCGGGGCGGGGCACGAGCCGGCGCACGCGGGCTATGTCGGGCCTGGGCTGCTGGCGGGCGCCATCGCCGGGGACGTCTTCACCTCGCCCAGCGTCGACGCGGTGCTGGCCGGCATCCGCGCCGCTGCCGGACCGGCGGGCGCCGTGCTGGTGGTGAAGAACTACACCGGGGACCGGCTGAACTTCGGCCTGGCGGCGGAGCTGGCGCGGGCCGAGGGCATCCCCTGCGAGGTGATCGTCGTCGCCGACGACGTGGCGCTGCGCGACACCGTCCCGCCCGAGCGCCGGCGCGGCATCGCCGGGACGGTGCTGATCCACAAGCTGGCCGGGGCCGCGGCGGCGGCGGGGCAGGACCTCGCCGCGGTGGCGGCGGTGGCGCGGGCCGCCGCGGCGGAGCTCGGCAGCATGGGCGTGGCGCTCGGCGCCTGCACCGTGCCGGCGGCGGGGCGGCCGGGCTTCGTGCTCGGCGATGCCGAGATCGAGCTGGGCCTCGGCATCCACGGCGAGCAGGGGGTGGAGCGCGCCATGCTGGCGCCGGCCGATGCGCTGGTCGAGCGGATCATGGCGGTCATCATCGAGGACCGCGGGCTGCGCCGCGGCGACCCGGTGGCGCTGCTGGTGAACGGGCTCGGCGGCACGCCGCCGATGGAGCTGGCGATCATCGCCCGCCGCGCCATCGCCCTGCTGCGGGAGCGGGGCATGGTGGTGGAGCGGGCCTGGGCCGGGGAATTCCTGACCGCCCTCGAGATGCCGGGCTGTTCGCTCTCGGTGCTGCGGCTGGACGCTGCCCGGCTGGCGCTGCTGGATGCGCCGGGTGCGGCGCCGGCCTGGCCGGGCCCCGGGCGGATCGCCCCCCGGGCGGTGGTGCCGGCGCCGCCGCGGGCCGCGGCGGCGCCGGTCGGGGCGGCGGATCCGACGCTGCGGGCGGCGGTGATGGCGGTGGCGGCGGCTTTGGAAGCGGCCGAGATCCGCCTGACCGAGCTGGATTCGGCGGCTGGCGACGGCGACCTCGGCCTCAGCATGTTGCGCGGCGCGGCGGCGCTGCGGGCGCTGCCCGACGCGGCCTGGACCGATCCGCCCACCGCCCTGGCGGCGATGGGGGAGGCGCTGCGCCGGGCCATCGCCGGCAGCTCCGGCCCCTTCTACGCGACCGCGCTGCTGCGGGCGGCGCGCGGCCTGCCGGCGGCGCCCGGCGCGGCGGAATGGGCGGCGGCCTTCTCGGCCGGCGTCGCCGCC
>NZ_JAUFPN010000116.1 GCF_030409335.1 Paeniroseomonas aquatica | reverse complement strand
CCTGCGGATTGACGCCGTTCAGCTTGCAGGTCTCGACGAGCGAGGCGATGACGGCCCAGTGCTCGGCGCCGCCGTCGGAGCCGGCGAACAGGGCGTTCTTCCGGGTCAGGGCCAGGGGGCGGATGGATCGCTCGACGATGTTGTTGTCGAGCTCGATGCGCCCATCATCGAGGAAGAGGCCAAGCCCCGCCCAGCGCGAGAGCGCGTAGCGGATCGCTTCGGCGAGCTTGGTCTTCTGGCTGATCAAGGCGAGCTTTTGCCGTAGCCACGGCTCGAGGGCATCAATGATCGGTTTGCTCCTTTGCTGCCGTGCGCCCCGGCGCTCCTCCGGGGTGCGGCCACGGATATCAGCCTCGACGCGATAGAGGTCGGCGATGCGTAGCAGGGCTTCACTGGCGATCGGTGCGGGGCCGGTCTGGGCCAACTCGTAGAAGCGCCGCCGAACATGCGCCCAGCAGAACGCTAGGCTGACCGCGTTGCGCCCGGCCAACGTCTTGTAGCCGCCATAGCCATCGACCTGCAGGATGCCGGCGAAACCATCGAGATGGGCGATCGGTCGCTCCCCCTTGCGGTCGGGTGCATAGACATAGGCGACGGCGGGCGGATCCGCCCCGCCCCAGGGCCGGTCATCGCGGGCATAGGCGAAGAGTTGCCCCGTCTTGGTCCGGCCCCGCCCGGGATCGAGCACCGGCGCCGTGGTCTCGTCGGCGAACAGCTTCGGCGAAGCCTTCAGCATCGCCAGCATCCGCTCGTGCACGGGGCGCAGCAGGAAGGCCGCGCGCCCGACCCAGTCGGCCAGCGTCGAACGATCAAGCGTGACACCCTGACGGGCATAGATCTGGGCCTGACGGTACAGCGGCAGATGATCGGCGTACTTCGAGACCAGAACCTGGGCGACCGTTGCCTCGGTCGGGATACCACCCTCGATCAGCCGAGCCGGCGCGGGTGCCTGCACCACCACGTCTTCGCAGGAGCGGCAGGCGTATTTCGGCCGGCGCACCACCAGCACGCGGAACTGCGCCGGCACGATGTCGAGCCGCTCGGCCACGTCCTCGCCGATGCGGTGGAGCCGTCCGGAACAGCAGGGGCAGACATCGCTCTCGATATCGACCACCGTCTCGATGCGCGGCAGATGGGCGGGCAACGCGCCGCGGTTGGCCCGACGCTTTGCGACCCGCTCGGTCTTTGTCGCCGGGGCGTTTTCCTCAGATGCCGCAAAACCTGCGGCCTCCACCTGCTCGGCCTCTTCCAGGGCGAGGAGAAGCTGGTCCTCGGGTAGCGTCTCGGCGCGCCGGCCGAAGCGATGGCGCTGCAATTCCTTGATGATCTGACGCAGCCGCTCGATCTCAGCCTCCCGGGCGATCAGCATCGCCTGGAGCGTCTCGGGATCACGGGGAAGCTCGGAGCGGAGCGAAGCCATGACCCCGATTCAATCATATTCGCCAGTGGCTTGCGAGGGTTTTCAGCTCGCCGCGACCGGCGTCGTCGTCCGTTGTGGCTCATGCACCCGGCGCCAGTCCAGACCCTCGAACAAGGCTTGCAGCTGGGCGGGCGTCAGCCGCAGCGCGCCGTCCTCGATCTTCGGCCAGCGGAACTCGCCATCCTCCAGACGCTTGGCGACCAGCACCACGCCGGTGCCGTCCCAGAACACCAGCTTCACCCGATCAGGACGCTTGGCGCGGAATACATAGACCGTGCCCGAGAATGGATCGGCACCCATCGTCTCGCGCACCGGGGCGGCCAGGCCTTCGCCCCCCTTGCGGAAGTCGACGGGTTTCGTGGCAACCATGACCCGGACTGCGC
>NZ_JAUFPN010000115.1 GCF_030409335.1 Paeniroseomonas aquatica | reverse complement strand
GCCGCGGCAGGCCCGGTGGCGGGCACCCCCGCGGTGCCGGCACCGCCGGTGGTGGTGCCGCCGCCGCCGCCGCCGCCCGCGCCCGGGTCGGCCGCGGCCGCCAGCCCCTCCGCCGCCGCCTCGCAGGCGGCGCAATCGGCCTTGACCGCACAGTTGCCGCCCGTCGCCCAGGGGATGTCCCCGGCGGTCACCCGCGCCCTGGCCCCCTGATCAGGCGGCCGCGGCCAGCTCCGGCCCGGCCAGGCTCTCCCGGATGAAGCGGACCAGCGGCTCGGCCAGCGGGTTCTGCCCGGCGGCATCGCCGAAGACGCACATCTCCGCGGTGCCGAGCGCCGGCAGCCCGTGCACCTCGACCAGCCCCGGCGGCAGGCCGCTGCGGCCGAGCACGCTGAGGGCGAAGCCCGCCTGGGCCGCGGCGGCGACGCCGAGCAGGCTGGCCGAGACATAGACCACCTCGAAGGCCAGCCCGGCGCGGGCCAGCGCCGCCAGCGCGCGGTCGCGGAACATGCAGCCGGGGGGCAGCATCGCCAGGGGCAGGGGGCGGCCTTCCGGCGCCGCCCAGTCGGGCGCGGCGACCCAGACCACCGCCTCGGTCCAGATCGGCCTGCCCTCGGTCTCGCCCTCCCGCCGCTTGCCCAGCACCAGGTCGAGCGCGCCCTTCTCCTGCGCGGCGCGGAGCTCGTGGCTGCGGCCGACCTCGACCTCCAGCGCCACCTCCGGGTAGGTGCGGGCGAAGCGGGCGAGCAGCGGGGCCAGGTTGCGCGGGACGAAGTGGTCGGCGACGCCGAGCCGCAGGCGGCCGGCGACCGGCGGGGCGATCATGCGCCGCACCGCCTCGTCGTTCAGCGCCAGGATGCGGCGGGCATAGGCGAGCAGGGTCTCGCCGTCGCGGGTCAGCACCACGGTGCGGCTGGTGCGGTCGAGCACCCGGCGCTGCACCACCTCCTCCAGCCGCTTCACCTTCAGGCTGATGGCGGATTGGGTGAGGCCGAGCGCCTGCCCGGCGGCGGTGAAGCCGCCGCGCTCCGCCACGGTGACGAAGCAGCGGAGCAGGTCGAGGTCGAGGTCGGGGATGCGCATGGGATGAGGATCGCTCATCCCATGCAGGCGTTCAATGAGCGGCGGTAATCAGACGTCCTCGTCGTAGCCGCCGCCGCCGGCGTCGTCCACGCCGCCGCTGTCGTAGCTGGCGCCGGTGTCGTAGCCGCCGCCCGAGGCGTCAGCCGTGCCGCCGGCATAGCCCTGATCGCCGCCGCCGCCGCCCCAGCCGTTGTCGGCCGCGGCGCTGGAGGGGTCGGTCCAGGGCGAGGAGGCCGGCACCGCTTCCTGGCCGAAGCCGCCGGCGGCGCCACCGGCATCCGACGCGGTGGAGGCCGCGGCCGCGCCATGGCCGCCGGAGAAGCTGTTCATCAGCATGTTGCCGAGCACCATGCCGCCGGCGACGCCCGCCGCCGTGGTCAGCGCGGTGCCGAGGAAGCCGGAGCCGCCGCGCTGCGGCTGCAGCATCCCGGGGTTGTAGTTCGGCGGGTAGACCGGCTGCGGCGGCGGCGGCATCGGCGCCTGCTGCGGCCGTCCGCCGCCCCCGAACATGCCGCCGAACAGCCCGCCGCGCTGCGGCTGCGCCGCGGCCTGCGCCTGGGACTGGGCGTTCTGCACCTCCCACTCGAGCTGGCGGATGCGGTTCTGCGCCTCGACCAGCGCCGCGTCCTGCACGAAGGCGGTCTGGGTGATGCGGTAGCGCGCCTCGGGGTAGCGGGTGAAGAGGTCGCTGATCAGCGCATCCGCGTCGCGGTCGACCGGCGGCAGGTTCGGCCGCGCCTGGGTGTTCGGCACGCTGCCGCCCCAGGGGTTGCCGCCGCCCGGCGCGGGTCCGGCGGCGACGCCGGCTATCCGCTCCACGAACTGGGTGATGATCCGGCGTTCGTCGTCGTTCATGGTCCTCGTGTCTCCCTGGTCTGCCCCGGCGGTCGGCCGCCCTGTTCTCGGGTCGGTCCGGCACTGCAGGCCATGCCGGCGAAATGGCCCGCCACCGGGAGCGTTTCAAGCGGCCTCGCCGCGCAAGCGGCAGCGCTCAGCCGATGCGGCGGGGCAGGCCGAGCCGGCGCCATTCGATCACCGGGCAGCGGTCCTCGACGTAGCGCAGCCCGGCGGCGCGGGCGCGCTCCCCGGCGGCGGCATCGCGGACGCCGAGCTGCAGCCAGACGCTGCGGGCGCCGAGCCGGATCGCCTCGTCCACCACCGCGCCGGCATCCTCGCTGCGGCGGAAGACGTCGACCATGTCGAGCGGGGCCGCCTCCGCCAGCGCGGCGACGGTGGTCGCGCCATGCAGGGCGCGGCCGGCGATGCCGGGGTTCACCGGGGTGACGTCGTAGCCGCGGTCCACCAGGAAGCCGCTGACGCCATGGCTCGGCCGGTCCGGCCGGTCCGAGGCGCCGACCACGGCGATGCGGCGGGTGGTGAGCAGGATGTCGCGGATCTCGCTGTCGGTCATGGCGGGCCTCCCTTGGTGGTGACGCTATCCGGGCGCGAAGCTGCCGCAAAGCGGGGGCAGAGGAAGGCCATGCGACACCTGCCGGCCCTGGCCCTGCTGCTGATCCTCACCGCGCTGGCGTGGTGGCTGCCCAACCGCGAGCAGGCCGGCGAGGTGCCGCTGCCCACGGACCGGTTCAACTCGGTCTCCTTCGCGCCGTTCCGCCCGGGGCAGTCGCCGCTGCGCGGCGTCTTCCCGAGCGCCGCCGAGGTGGAGGCCGACATGGCGCTGGTGGCGCCGCGGGTGCGGGCCATCCGCACCTATGCCGCGCTCGAGGGCGACTACGACATCGCCGCCATCGCCGCGCGGCACGGGCTCAAGCTCTGGGCCGGAGCCTGGCTGGGGCAGGATGCGCGGCGGAACGCCGCCGAGCTCGCCCAGCTGATCGAGACCGCCCGCCGCCACCCCGGCACGGTGGAGCGGGTGGTGGTCGGCAACGAGGTGCTGCTGCGGCGCGACCTGCCGCCCGCCGCGCTGATCGCGGCGCTGGACCGGGTGAAGGCGGCGGTGGCGCAGCCGGTGACCTACGCCGATGTCTGGGAATTCTGGGAGCAGTTCCCCGAGGTCGCCCGGCATGTGGATGTCATCACCATCCATATCCTGCCCTACTGGGAGGACAGGCCGACCAACGTCGAGGGCAGCATGGCGCATGCCCGGGCGGTGCTGGCGCGGATGCGGGCGCTGTTCCCGGGCAAGCCGATCGCCATCGGCGAGGTCGGCTGGCCGAGCCGCGGGCGCTGGCGGGCGGATGCGGCGCCGTCGCGCGTCGAGCAGGCGGTCTTCCTCCGCCGCTTCATCGCCTTGGCCGAGGCGGAGAAGCTCGACTACAATTTGATCGAGGCCTTCGACCAGGACTGGAAATACAAGTCCGAAGGCACGGTCGGCGCCGCCTGGGGCCTCTGGACCGCGGCGCGGGAGGCGAAATTCCCACTCCACGGCCCGGTGCGGGAAAATCCCTGCTGGGGCTGGTATGCCGCCGCCGCGGCGGCGCTCGGCCTCGGCCTCTGGGCCGCCGCGGGGCGGGCGATGCCGGGGCTGGCCTTCGCCTTGGGCAATGCGCTGGCCTTCGCCTGGTGCGGGACGGTGCCCTATGCCTTCGACATCCATCTGGGTCTGGCGGCGGCGGTGAACCTGGCCGGGCAGGGGGTGCTGGCGGTGCTGCTGCTGCGCCGGGCCGCGCGGGGCGAAGGCCTCTCCCGCGGGGCGGGCCCCGCGGGTTCAGCGGGCGCCCTGGCGCGGCTGCGGGTGGCGCTGCGGGGAAGGCTGGACTGGCGGGGATGGCGGGGCTGGGCCTTCGAGGATCTCTGCGCCTGGTTCCTCTTCGCCGCCCTGGTGCTGCAGCTGCTGCTGGTCTTCGACCCGCGCTACCGCGACTTCCCCTTCGCCGCCTTCGCCGTGCCGCTGGTCGTCGTCGCGGCCAGGGCTTGGCGGGGCGACTGGCCCGGCCACTGGCCGGGGAAGGCGGAGGGCTGGATCGGCGGCAGCCTGGCGCTGGCGGCGCTGGCCGGCGCGGCGCTGGAGGGGCCGGCCAATCTCGAGGCCCTGGGCTGGTCGGCCTGCGCCCTGCTGCTGGCGGCGCCCGCGCTGTCTCCCGCCATCGCGCGCCGGCTCGGAACCCCTCGGCCGGCCGGCCCGTGATCCCGGCGCCGCACCGCCCCTGCCATCGCCCCAGCCGCCGCCCGAAGCGCCCGATGCCGGCTTGCCAGACGCGACGCCGCCCGGCATTCCTCAGGCGCTGGCGGGCCTGTAGCTCAATGGTCAGAGCGGACCGCTCATAACGGTTTGGTTGCAGGTTCGAGTCCTGCCGGGCCCACCAGCGCCCCCCGGCATCCTCGTCAGGGCGCCGGGTCGATCGCCACCGTCGCGGTGCGGCCCGACAGCAGCCGGATCCCGGGCGGCGGGGTGTCGATCGCGATGCGCACCGGCACCCGCTGGGCCAGCCGCACCCAGCTGAAGGTCGGGTTCACGTTGGCCAGCAGGTTGGGGCCGGCGGCGCGGTCGCGGTCCTCGATGGCGCCGGCGATGCTCTCGACCCGGCCGGTCAGGATGCGGCTCTCGCCCATCAGCCGGACCCTGGCCACGGCGCCGGGGGCGATGCGGGGCAGCTTGGTCTCCTCGAAGTAGCCCTCGACCCGGATGGTGTCGGTATCCAGCAGGGCGAAGACGGCACGGCCGGCGGTGACGTAGTCGCCCGGGCGCAGGTCGAGGTTGGTGACGGCGCCGTTCACCGGGGCGAGGACCCGGGACCGCTCGAGGTTGAGCCGGGCCAGGTCGCGGTCGGCGATGGATTGCTGGTAGGCGGCGGCGGCCTGCTGCGCATCCGCGGTGGCGCGCTCCTGCGCCTGGACCGAGACCGCGCTCTGGTCGAGCCGGCCCAGCCGCTGGGCGTCGCGCTGCGCCTGCTGGTAGACGCTCCAGCGGGAGAGGGCGGCGGCCTCGGCCTGCTGCACCGCCAGCTCGAAGCGGGTGCGGTCGATCTCGAACAGCAGCTCGCCGCGGCGCACCGCTTGGTTGTCCCGCACCGCCACGGCGGCGACGAGGCCGGAGACATCCGGCGTGATGCCGACGACATCGGCCCGCACCCGGCCGTCCCGGGTCCAGGGCGCCAGCATGTAGTAGTCCCAGAGCTGCCAGCCGGCGAGGCCGGCGAGCAGGACGGCGAGCAGGGTGAGGGCGACGCGGCCGGCTTGGCGCTTCATCGGTCGATCCAGGCGGTAAGGGCGACGATGCCGCCGAGGAGGAGAAGGAAAAGGGCGGCATCGAACAGCGGCGGATGCCAGACCCGGGCATAGATCCCGGCCCGGATGAGGGCGCGGCGCAGCAGGCTGCTCAGCAGCAGCGCCAGCAGCGCCCAGACCAGCAGGGCCGGGAGGTAGATGCCGAAGATGTCGAGTTCGGCGATCATGCGGCGAGGCCAAGCGGGCGCGGCGCCGGCAGCGGCGGCGGCGGGGCTTCGGGGAACAGGGCCATGCGCAGGCCCGAGAGGGCGAGGGCGGCCGGGCGGATGCCCGGGCCGGCGGTGCCGCAGGTGGCGGCCACCGCCGCGTCGATCCGCGCCAGGGTGGCGGCGGGCGGCAGGCCGGCCCGGGCGAGGCCGGCGGCGGCGGCGGCCGCGGCGGCGACCG
>NZ_JAUFPN010000114.1 GCF_030409335.1 Paeniroseomonas aquatica | reverse complement strand
CGCCTTGTCGATCTGGTCATAGGCCGTGAACGTGGCGCCGCCGGTCTTCGCCAGGATCTTGGTGATCGCCGCCGTCAGCGACGTCTTGCCATGATCCACGTGACCGATCGTGCCAATGTTGCAGTGCGGCTTGTTCCGCTCAAACTTCGCCTTCGCCATCGCCCGGCTCCGCCATCCCGTCTGATTTGTTTCGTCGTCCCGGCACTCGGACCCGCCCCTGCCAGGTGGCCGGGCCTGGAGGCGGACCCGCCTGGCGGGATACGGCGGCGCTTGCGGCACCGCCTGGACCTGGCCCGGCTCGGCGCCGGCACCAGGGTAGGCTTGGGTAGCCCCAGGTTGATGAACCCGCAGCGGGTCCCACCGGGCCGGCGCTGGCGCGATGGCCGGCGGACGGCAGAATTTCGCCGCGCGCCGGCCGTCACCCTTGCCGGCCGGCGCGGCTGGCCGTATCAGGAAGCCCGGTTCCGGTCAATCAGTGCCGGTCGGTACGCGGACGTAGCTCAGTTGGTAGAGCGTCAGATTTCCAATCTGGATGTCGCGAGTTCGAACCTCGTCGTCCGCTCCACCCCCTTCCCGTCCTAGTTCTGCGGCACCTCCAGGCGGCTGAGGATCGGCTTCCACCGGCTCGCCTCGCTGGCCAGGAAGCGGCCGAACTCCGCCGCGCTGCCGCCGGCCGGGAATTGGCCGTCGTTGGTCAGCCGCTCGCGGATTCGCCCGTCCTGCAGGGCCTGCACCGCCGCGGCATTGAGCTTCTGCAGCGCCTCGGCGGGGGTCCGGGCCGGGGCCAGCAGGCCGAACCAGCTTTCCGCCACCAGCCCGGGGGAGCCTTCGGCGAAGGTCGGCACCTCCGGTGTCGAGACCACCCGCTGGGCGCTGGTCCAGCCGAGGATGCGGCCCTGGCCGTTGCGGACCACCGGCAGGGCGGTGCTGCCGGCGACCACCAGCAAGTCGAGGTTGCCGGCCAGGAAGTCGTTCAGCTGCGCCGCGTCGCCGCGGTAGGTCACGTCCTGCATGGTGATGCCGAGCCGCTCCAGCACCATCAGCATGGCGACGTTGGTCAGGGTGGTCGGGCCGTTGGTGCCGTAGGTCACCTGCCCGGGCTTGGCCTTGGCCATGGCCACCATGGCGGCGATGTCGGCCGGGCCGTTGTTCCTCGCGATGACCGCGAAGGGGAAGGTCGAGGCCAGGGTGATCGGGGCGAAATCCTCCAGCTTGTACGGCAGGGTCCGGTAGATCACCGGGTTGATGGTCAGCGTGGTGCCCGCCGCCATCAGGATGGTGTGGCCGTCGGGCACGGCGCGGGCGGCGTATTCGGCGCCGATGATGGTGTTGCCGCCGGGGCGGTTGTCCACCTGCACCGGCCGGCCCAGCGTCTCGCTCATCCGCTCGGCCATGAGCCGGGTCAGCACGTCGGTGCTGCCGCCCGCGGCGAAGGGCACCACCACGGTGATGGGCCGGCTGGGGAAGGATTGTGCCCGGGCGGGCGCGGCGAGGAGCGAGGCGGCGAAGCCGGCGGTCAGGCCGCGGCGGGTGGCGATGGGCATGGGGTACTCCACGGGTTCGTTGACGATGGGGAGGCTCAGGCCGGGCCGGCGGCGAAGGTGCCGTAGAGCCGCAGCCGGTCCATCTCCGCCGGGCCCAACGCCCGGCGCGGCGCCTCGGCCAGCCAGGCGGCGGTGCGGGTCCGGGTCGCGTCCAGCCGCCGGGCGAGGCTGCCGCCGCCCGCGGCGCCGGCCGGGGGCAGCACCCCCTCGCCGCTCCAGGGCAGCGTCACCGTCCAGCGATCCCGCCAGGGGCGCCGGCCGCCGGGCCGGGCCGGGCCGGGCAGAGGCCGGTCCGGGTCCCGGCCCCGGCGTAGCGGACCCGGAGGGCCCGCCCCCGGGTGCGCGGTCGATGCGGCCGGTGAGGTTCTCGGCCAGGGCGCAGTCGCTGCTCTCGCGGGCCGATAGGGTCTCGATGCCGAGGATCCGCAGCCGGCCGGCATTGTCGACCCCGGCGATGAGCACGAGCTCCTGGAAGACCCCGGTGCCGGTATTGCCCTCGAAGCCCAGCAGGACGAGGTCGCGCCCGGCGAGGCGGATCGTGCCGCGCAGGCCGGCGCCGCCGTACCAGCTCGGGACGGTGATGCGGCCGGCCGGGGCGCCGGGGCCGCTGGCCCGGAATTCGAGGTGCCTGGCTTGGTCCGCGGCGGTGCGGACCGCCGCGGTCACCGGCATCGGCGGCAGCCCGGGCACCGGCTGCAGCCGGGTCGGGGCGGCGGCCGCGGGCGCCGCCGGCATGGCCAGCAGGGCGGCGAGCAGGCCGCGGCGGGTGCCGGCCTCGCCGGTCGTCTGAGGGAGCAGCATGGCCGTTTCCGCACTGCGCGGTCCCGGCATGGGCGGCAGCGGCGTGGTGATAGGGCAGCCGCCGCGATGGCGGAAGATGGCGGGCCCCGGCGGCGGGGAATGCGGCGGCTGGCGGCGGGTCGGCGGGATGGCGCTTGCCGGGGCGATGCAAGGGCTGAGGCCGCGGCCGGCCGGTTTGCAGCCGGCGGCGCATCGGTGTCCAATCGCCGGCAAGGCGATGGGAAGGGACGAGGATGGGCCAGGACGATTCCACGGCGCGCGCCGCGCGCTGGCAGCAGGCAGGGCCGATCCGCTACCCCGACCCCGATGTCATCGCGCTCGACCCGCGCTTCGAGCGGATCATCCTCGGCCATGCCGCGATCGAGCGGGTCGCCACCGGCTTCCGCTTCACCGAGGGCCCCGCCTACTACGGCGACACCCGCCAATTGCTGTTCGCGGACATCCCGAACGACGCGCTGCTGCGCTGGGACGAGATCACCGGCCGGACGGTGACGCTGCGCAGCCCCTGCGGCAACATCGACGGCAATACCCGCGACCGCCAGGGACGGCTCATCAGCTGCGAGCTGGGCAGCCGCACCCTCACCCGCACCGAGCTCGACGGCACCATCACCGTGCTGGCCAGCCACTTCGAGGGCACCCGCCTGACCGGGCCGAACGACGTGGTGGTGAAGTCGGACGGCTCCATCTGGTTCAGCGACAACGGCGCCGGCATCCGCGGCAACTACCTCGGCGACAAGGCGCCGCAGGAGATGCCCTACCGGGTCTACCGGCTGGACCCGGAGACGCGGGCGCTGACCATCGCGGTGGGCGACATGGCGCGGCCGAACGGGCTGTGCTTCTCCCCGGATGAGACCCGGCTCTATGTGGTCGATACCCCGGCGGCGCCGAAGACCACCTGGGTCTTCGACATGGCCAGCGGCATGCCGGCGAACGGCCGGCTGTTCTTCGATGCCCAGCCCGGCTGGGCCGACGGCATCCGCTGCGACACCGAGGGCAATGTCTGGTGCGGCTTCACCGGCGGCCCGGGGCAGGATGGGGTTGCCGTCTTCGCCCCGGACGGCACGCTGATCGGCCGCATCCTGCTGCCCGAGCGCTGCGCCAACCTCGCCTTCGGCGGGCGCAAGCGGAACCGGCTGTTCATGACCGCGAGCCAGTCGGTCTATGCTCTGTACGTCGAGGCGCAGGGCGTGCCGGGGGGCTGAGGCGTCAGGCGGCCGACCAGCCGCCATCCAGCGGCAGCACCGCGCCGGTGATGTCCCGGCCCGCCGGGCCGCAGAGCATCGCCACCATGGCGGCGATCGCCGCCGCCTCGACGAAGCGGCCGGTCGGCTGCTTGCCGGCGAGGAAGCGGGCCTCGGCCGTGGCGCGGTCGGTGCCCTCGGCGGCCATGGCGGCGCGGATGCGGCCGTCGATGTTGGGCGTGAGGGTGGAGCCGGGGCAGAGCGCGTTGCAGGTGATGCCGCTCTCGGCGGTCTCCAGCGCCACCGCCCGGGTCAGGCCGATCAGCGCGGTTTTCGTGGTGACGTAGCCGATGCGGTCGCGGGCGCCGATCAGCCCGTAGATCGAGGCCATGTTGACGATGCGGCCCCAGCCGCGCCGGCGCATCCCCGGCAGGGTCAGGCGGATGAGGTGGAAGGCGGCCGAGAGGTTGACCGCGACATCCTCGTCCCAGGCCTCGGGCGGCATGGCCTCGACCGGGGCGAAGTGCCGGGCGGCGGCATTGTTCACCAGGATGTCGACCTCGCCGGCCGCGGCCAGCATGGCGGCGATCTCGGCGGGCCGGGCCAGCTCGGCCGGGTGGTAGCGCACCGGCACGCCGTGGCGGGCGGCGAGGCCGGCCACCACCGGCGCGGCCTCCGCCGTGCTCGCCAGCCCATGCAGCAGCAGGCCGGCGCCGGCCGCGGCCAGCGCCTCGGCCACCGCCAGGCCGATGCCGCCGGTCGAGCCGGTGACGAGCGCGGTGCGCCCCCGCAATCCATCCGTCATGCCGCGTCCCCCATCCTCTTGCCGCCAGGATAGCCCAGCGCCGCTTGTCCGGGCAGGAGGCCGGGGATATCGAGGAAGCCGCCGATCGGGAGGGACAGTCGATGCGCGACGAGGCCTTGGGTGCCGCCGCCAGCTTGGGGGAATTCGTCGCCGGATCGGCCTGGGAGGACATCCCGCCGGAGCTGCGGCACGCGGCGAAGCGCTCCATCCTCAACCACCTCGGCTGCGCCCTGGGCGTGGCGCGGGACCCGGCGGTGACGGCGGCGCTCCGGGTCATGCAGGGCTGCGCCGGGGCGCCTGTTGCGACCGTGGTCGGCCAGGGGGTGAAGCTCGATCCGATGAGCGCGGCCTTCGTCAATGCCGTCGCCTCCAACCTGCTGGACTACGACGATACCCACCTGGATACCGTGATCCATCCGGCCGCCCCGGTGGTGCCGGCGGTGCTGGCGCTCGCGGAGCAGCGCGGGCTGTCCGGCGCCGCGGTGCTGCACGCCTTCCTGCTCGGCGGCGAGGTCGAGTGCCGGATCGGCAATGCCGTCTCGCCCGGGCACTACGCCCGGGGCTGGCACATCACCTCCACCTGTGGCGCCTTCGGCGCGGCGGCGGCGGCCGCCCGGCTGCTGGGCCTCGATGCGGCGCAGGCCGGGCATGCGATCGGCATCGCCGCCAGCCAGGCGGCGGGGATCGTGGAGAACCTGCCGACAGCCGCGAAGAACGTCGGCGTCGGCAATGCCGCCCGGCTCGGGATGCTGGCCGCGCTGTTTGCCGAGCAGGGCTACCAGGCGGCGCCGCTGGCGATCGAGGGGCCGCTCGGCTGGGCGCGCGCCACCGGCGACGATGCCGACCTCGGCGCCATCCTGGGCGAGCTGGGGCTGCGCTGGGAGATCGGGCGCAATACCTTCAAGCCCTATCCGGCCGGCATCGTCTTCCATGCGGTGATCGATGCCTGCCTGCAGCTCGCCGTGGAGCTCGGGGTGGCGCCGGAGGCGATCGCCCAGGTCACCGTCGCCGGCGATGCGCTGCTGCTGACGCGCGGCGACCGGGTGGTGCGGAACGCCCGGGATGCCCGGGTCAGCATCCACCACAGCGCCGCGCTCGGCTTCGTCCGCGGCCGCGCCGGGGTGGCGGATTTCGAGGCGGCGGCGGTGCAGGACCCGGCGCTGGCCGCCTTCCGCGCCAAGGTGGTCGCGGTGGAGGATCCCGGCCTGCCGCGCGGCGCCGCCCGGGTGCGGGTGCTGCTGCTGGACGGGCAGGAGGCGGAGGCGCTGGTCATCGACCCCCGCGGCAGCGCCGGCCAGCCGCTGACCGATGCCGAGCTGGAGGCGAAGTTCCGCGACAACGCCGCGCTCGGCGGCTTCGAGGAGCAGGCCACGGCGCAGATCGCCGCGGTCTGGGCGCTGGAGGAGGCGCCCGACGTGCGGGAGCTGATGCGGCTGCTGGCCTGAGGCGGCGCCGGCCGGCCCTAGAGGAAGTCCTGCAGCATGGCGACCAGCGGCCGGTCCGCCGGCGGCATGGCATAGCCGCCGAACTGCTTCGGCCGCACCCAGGCCAGCGCCTGCCCCTCCACCGCCCGCACCGTCCCGCCCCATTTGCGGCAGAGGTAGAGCGGCATCATCAGGTGGAATTTCTCATAGGCATGGGAGGCGAAGGTGAAGGGCGCGAGGCAGCTGGCGCTGACGTCGATGTCCAGCTCCTCCTTCAGTTCGCGGATCAGGGCGGCCTCGGGGGTCTCCCCCGGCTTGACCTTGCCGCCGGGGAATTCCCAGAGCCCGGCCAGGGGCTTGCCCTCGGGCCGGCGGGCCAGCAGCACGCGGCCATCGGCATCGACCAGCGCCACCGCGGCGACGAGCATGAGGGGCGGGCCGGCCAGGGGCGCGGCGGCAGCTCCGGCGGCGGGGCCGGCATCGCCGGTCAGCTCCTCCCGCCCGCCGTGGAACAGGTTCACCGGCATCGGGGCGCCGCGCGAGAGGAAGGTCTGCATCGCCTCCCCGGCCGGGCGGAAGCCGAGCCGGCGCAGCACGGCGGCGGAGCGGGCATTGTCCCGCAGGGCGCTGGCGTGGATGCCGGTGATCTCGAGCTGCGCCAGCGCCCAGCGGCAGAGCCGGCCGGCGGCTTCCGTCGCCACGCCATGGCCCCAGTACCGGCGCCCGACCCAGTAGCCCAGCTCGGCCTGCCGGCGGTCGGCATCGAGGGTGAGGGCGACGCAGCCGATCAGCGTCTCGGCCGGGCCGTCGGGGCCCGGCTCCTCGCCGACGATCGCCAGATGCCAGGCCTCGCCGGCGGCGATCTGCGCCCAGGTCGAGAGGATCCACTCATCCGCGAGCGACCGCTTGTAGGGGAAGGGCACCCGGGCCAGGGTCTTGGCCACCTCCCAGTCGTTCACCAGGCGGTGCAGCGCGGTGGCGTCCTCCGCCCGCAGCGGGCGCAGGGTCAGGCGGTCGGTCCGCAGCGGGACGAAGTCGGCGGGATACCCGGGGGGCGTGGTCACGGTCGGGGGGACCTCGGCGAAGGGTTCGGCCAGCAGGTGCGGCCAGCGGCGGGAGGCTGTCAACGCGGGAGGACCATGGCCGCGGGCGGCCGCCGCCGCATCCCGGATCAGCCGTTGTCCCGGGCCAGCCCCTCCCGGCGGCACCAGGCCTCCACCTCGTCCAGCCGCGCCGCGAAGGGCCGCGGCTCGCCGCCGACGACCACCCGGCCGGAGTCGAATTCCAGCACGAGGTAGCCGCCGAGGTCGGGCGGCGCATGCCGCAGCCGCGTCCGCATCAGCCGGTAGCCGTTGCCGAGCAGCGCCCGCCGCAGCCGCGCCTCCAGCCGCCGCCGCTCGTCCCCGCCCCGGTGGCTGCCGTGGCTTGCCAGGCTGGAACGGGCCTGGCGGTCCGCCGTGGCCTGCCGGAAGTCCGGGCCCCAGGGGGAGGCGAGATGCCCCCAGCCGATGAGCGCCACGAAGATTCCCATCACCGGCATCGAGGCCCGTGCGGTGGGGCCTTGCGTCGCTGGGATCATGCGGGCTCCGTCGGTTGCAGCCGCGCCTCCGGGCCAGAGCCCTCCGCGCCAAAGGCCGCAACGGCTGATGTTACATGTAGTCCATGAGGGTGTCAGGAATGCCACCCCCCCGCAAGCCGGGGCCGGGTGGCGCCCGCCCTCAGTCGAGTGCGGCGAGGTCGGCCTTCTCGAAGGGACGCAGCGCCTCCATCCGTCCCGCCCGCACCGTGTTGGCCCAGCCGGGATCGCTGATCAGGGCGCGGCCGACCGCGATCAGGTCGAATTCCTCCGCCCCCATCCGGCGCAGCAACTCCTCGAGCCGGCCGACCGGCGCGCCGGTCGAGGCGCCGCGCAGCTGCTCCATGAAATCCGGCCCGGCGAGGCCGACCGATCCCACGCTGATGGTCGGCCGCCCCGTGAGCTTGCGGGTCCAGCCCGCGAGGTTGAGGTCCGAGCCGGGGAATTCCGGCTCCCAGAAGCGTCGCGTCGAGGCATGGAAGATGTCGACCCCCGCCTCGGTCAGCGGCGCCAGCAGGCGCTCCAGCGCCGCCGGCGTCTCGGCCAAGCGGGCGCCGTAATCCTGCAGCTTCCATTGGGAGTAGCGGAAGATCAGCGGCATGTCGGGGCCGAGCGCCCGGCGCACCGCGCGGACGACCTCGGCGGCGAAGCGGGTGCGCTGCGTGGCGTCGCCGCCGTAGGCATCGCGCCGGGTATTGGTCGCGGCCCAGAGGAACTGGTCGATCAGGTAGCCGTGCGCGCCGTGCAGCTCGACCGCGTCGAAGCCGATCCGCCGCGCCGCCGCGGCGGCCTCGGCGAAGGCCGCGACGGTGTCGGCGATATCCGCGTCGCTCATGCTGCGGGAGGCGTCGTCGACGGCGACCGGGCCCTCCGGGGGCGCCTCGGGATGGGGTCCGGTGCCGGCGGCGCGGGTCAGCCCCTGGTGCCAGAGCTGCGGCGCGATCCGGCCGCCCGCGGCATGCACCTCGGCGACCACCCGCGCCCAGCCCGCCAGGCTCGCCGGCGCGTGGAAGCTGGGGATGGCGTCATGGCCGGAGGCCGCCTGGCGCCGGACCGTGGTCCCCTCGGTGATGATGAGGCCGACCCCGCCCTCGGCGCGCCGGCGGTAGTAGCGGGCGACCGCGGCATCCGGGACGCCGCCGGGGCTGCAGCGCCGCGTCATCGGCGCCATGACGATGCGGTTCGGCAGCTCGAGCCGCTGGCATCGGAAGGGACGGAACAGGGGCGTGACGTCCATGCGGGGGCTCCTCCATGGCCGGTCGGCACGCTCCGGCCGGCAGGCGCGGCCGCGATCATGCCGGCGCGCGGGCCGCAGCGCCAGCCGGGCGTCCGACCAGGTCAGGCGATGCAGCGATGGCGGAGAGGGAGGGAGGGTGGTGGAGCTGAGCGGGATCGAACCGCTGACCTCGTCATTGCGAACGACGCGCTCTACCAACTGAGCTACAGCCCCCCGGCAGGCCCAGGGCCGACCGCGCGGGACCGGGGTCCCGCAGGGCGGGCTAGATGCCTTCGCCGCCGGGGGAAGTCAAGCCGGGTTGTCGGGCCTGCTTGTCGCGCGGCCGGGCCGCCACTAGGTTGCGGCCGCGCTCCGAGCGGGAGCGCCTCCGCCAGGCAAGGTCAACGGCATGTTTCTGGATGTGGTCTTCTTCCTGGCCGGCGCGGTGCTGGACCTTCTGTGGTGGGCGGTGCTGCTGGCGGTGATCGTACAGCTGCTGATCAGCTTCAACGTGCTGGACACCCGCAACCGGATCGTCTGGACGATCGCGGATTTCCTCTATCGCGTCACCGAGCCGCTGTTCGGCCGGGTGCGCCGGGTGCTGCCGAGCTTCGGCCCGGTGGATCTGGGGCCGCTGGTGGTGCTGCTGCTGATCACCGCCTGCCAGATGCTGCTGAACGCGACGCGCAACGCGCTGCTGCTGAACGGCCTGTATTTTTGACGGAAGGCTGGTGGCGGGCCGTCCCGGGCGGCGTCACGGTGCGGGTCAAGGCCCAGCCGAAGGCGCGGCGGCCGGGCATCGACGGCACCGCCCCCGGCCTCGACGGCCCCCGGCTCCGCCTGGCGGTGACCGCGGCGGCGGCGGACGGCCGGGCCAACCGGGCGGTCTGCGCCACCCTGGCGGAGGCGCTGGGCCTTGCCGCCTCGGCCGTGACGCTGCTGCAGGGCGCCACCTCCCGGGAGAAGCTGCTGCGGGTGGCCGGTGATCCCGCTTCCCTGGCCCCGAAGCTGAAGGATATGGCATGACCGCCCGCATCATCGACGGCAAGGCCGTGGCCGAGGCGCTGCGCGCCGGCCTCGCCGCCCGCATCGCCCGCCTGAACTTCCGCCCCGGCCTGCGGGTGGTGCGGGTCGGCGACGACCCCGCCAGCGGCGTTTATGTCCGCAACAAGGACCGCGCCGCCGCGGCGGCGGGCTTCGACAGCGCCACCATCCAGCTGCCGGCCGAGACCCGCGAGTCCGACCTGCTGATGCTGATCGCCGACCTGAACATCGACCCCGCGGTGGACGGCATCCTGGTGCAGCTGCCGCTGCCGCCGCAGATCCGCCCGGACATGGTGATCGCGGCGATCGACCCGGAGAAGGACGTGGACGGCTTCCATCCCGTCAATGCCGGGCGGCTGGCGACCCAGCAGCCCGGCCTGGTGCCCTGCACGCCGAAGGGGGTGATGCACCTGCTGCGCGCCGCAGGCACCGCCCTGGCCGGGGCGCGGGCGGTGGTGCTCGGCCGCAGCCAGATCGTCGGCCGGCCGATGCTGCAGCTGCTGCTGGCGGCCGACTGCACCGTCACCGTGGTGCATTCCCGCACCCGCGACCTCCCCGCCGAATGCCGCCGGGCGGAGATCCTGGTGGCCGCGGTCGGCCGCGCCGAGCTGGTCCGCGGCGACTGGATCGCCGCGGGCGCGACCATCATCGATGTCGGCATCAACCGCGACGCGGCCGGCAAGCTGGTGGGCGACGTCGCCTTCGCCGAGGCGCTGCCGCATGCCGGCGCCATCACCCCGGTGCCCGGCGGGGTCGGGCCGATGACCATCGCCTGCCTGCTCGAGAACACGCTGGAGGCGGCGCTGGCCCGGCGCGGGGTCGCCGAGGCGTAAGCCGCATGGCGGGCTTCGGCCTCGGGTTGCTCTTCGTGGCGATCTGGGCCTCGGCCTTCACCGCCATCAAGGGGCTGGTGCCGGAATGGCCGCCGGTCTGGGCGCTGGCGGTGCGCTTCATCCTGGTCGGGCTGATCCTCGCCGCGGTGCTGGCCTGGCGCGGGGTGAAGTGGCCCGGCCGCGGCGATGGCTGGCGGCTGGCGGCGATGGGGGTCTTCGGCTCGGCGCTGTACCTCGCCGGGGCCTGGCTCGCCTCCCTCACCCTGCCCTCGGGGCTGGTGGCGCTGCTCTCCGCCACCGCGCCGCTGTTCGTCGCCATGGGGGAAGTGGCCTTCCTCGGCCGCCGGGTGGCGCCGCTCGCCTGGGCCGGGCTCGGGCTCGGCTGGCTGGGCGTGGCGGTGCTGGGCGCCGGCCGGGGCGCCGCGGGCTTCGAGATCTGGGGCGTGCTGCTGGCCTTGGGTGGGGCGCTGTCCCAGGCGGCCGGCATCCTGATCTTCGCCCCGGCCCGCAACCGGGTCGATGCCTGGACCGCCAATGCCATCCAGGCCGCGGTCGCCGCCCTGACGCTGGTGCTGCTGGCCGCCCTGGTCGAGCACCGCCTGCCCGGGCCGCCCAGCCTGACCGCGGCGCTGTCGCTCGCCTATGGCGTGGTGGTGGTCGGGATCGGCGGCTATGCGCTCTACTTCACCATGCTGAAGCGGCTGCCGCCGGCGACGGCCGCGGCGCTGCAGCTGCTGGCGCCGCCGCTGGCCGCCATCTTCGGCTGGGCGCTGCTGCACGAAACCCTGGGCTGGACCGACCTGGCGGGCGGCGCGGTGACCCTGGCGGGGCTCGCCCTGCTGTTCCGGACGCGGACGTCCTAGGGGACGGCGTTGACGGCGACGGTCACTCGCGGCTATACGCCTCGCCTCCCGGAGGTGCAGCTCGCACCGCCGGCGGCCATGCTTGGCCGACATTCATATCGAACACCTCGCCCGGGGCCGCGCCGACCCCGGCAGACAAACCTGGCGCGACCAGTTGGGACCGCACGATGACCTTCGCAGTGATCCGCACCGGCGGAAAGCAGTACCGGGTGACGCCGAACGCCGTCCTGACGGTTGAGAAGCTGGAAGCCGAGCCCGGCGCCACCATCACCTTCCACGACGTGCTGGCCATGGGCGGCGAGAGCGGCCTCACCCTCGGTGCGCCGACCATCCCCGGCGCCAGCGTCACCGCGACGGTGGTGAAGCAGGCGCGCGGCGAGAAGGTGATCATCTTCAAGAAGCGCCGCCGGCAGAACAGCCGCCGCAAGGGCGGCCACCGCCAGGACCTGACGGTCCTGCGGATCGGCGACATCGCCGCAGCCTGAGCGAGAGGAAGCACTCACCATGGCACACAAGAAAGCGGGCGGTTCCTCCCGCAACGGGCGCGACAGCGCCGGCAAGCGGCTTGGCGTCAAGCTCTATGGCGGGCAGGTCGTGCGCGCCGGCAACATCATCGTGACCCAGCGCGGCACCAAGATGAAGGCCGGCACGAACGTCAGCGTCGGCCGCACCCATTCGCTGCACGCGATGGTCGACGGCACCGTGAAGTTCGACCGCAAGGCCGAAGGCCGGGTCCATGTCTCGGTGCTGCCGGTCGCCCTCGCGGCCGAATAATCCCGCCCCCTTGGGTGGCTAGGCGGGGGCCTCGTGGCCCCCGTTTTTGTGTCCGAAGGGGGGCCTCGCGGCCCCCGTTCTTGTTTTTAGGGTCCAATACCCGATGAAGTTTCTCGATGAAGCCAAGGTCTGGGTGAAGGCCGGCGACGGGGGCGATGGCGTCATCGCCTTCCGGCGCGAGAAATTCATGGAGTTCGGCGGCCCCGACGGCGGCAACGGCGGCCGCGGCGGCAGCGTGGTGGTCGAGGCGGTCGATGGCCTGAACACCCTGATCGACTACCGCTACGCCCAGCACTTCAAGGCCCGCAAGGGCGGCAACGGCGCCGGCCAGGACCGCAGCGGCGCCGGCAGCGACGACGTCGTGCTGAAGGTGCCGGTCGGCACCCAGATCCTCGCTGAGGACAAGGAGACCCTGCTCGCCGACCTCGACACCCCCGGCGCCCGGGTGGTGATCGCCGAGGGCGGCGACGGCGGCCATGGCAACGCGCATTTCAAGACCAGCACCAACCGCGCCCCGCGCCGGGCCGACAAGGGCTGGCCGGGCAAGGAGCTCTGGCTCTGGCTGCGGCTGAAGCTGATCGCCGATGCCGGGCTGGTCGGGCTGCCCAATGCCGGCAAGTCCACCTTCCTCGCCGCGGTCAGCGCCGCCCGGCCGAAGATCGCCGACTACCCCTTCACCACCCTGCACCCGCAGCTCGGCGTGGTGCGGCTGAACGCGACCGAGGAATTCGTCCTCGCCGACATCCCCGGGCTGATCGAGGGCGCGCATGAGGGGGCCGGGCTCGGCGACCGCTTCCTCGGCCATGTCGAGCGCTGCGCCGTGCTGCTGCACCTGGTGGACGGCAGCCAGCCGGATCCGGCCGGCGCCTGGCGGACGGTGCGGGCCGAGCTCGCCGGCTATGGCCACGGGCTGGACGAGAAGCCCGAGCTGGTGGCGCTGAACAAGCTGGACGCCATGACGCCGCAGGCCCGCGCCAGCCGGGTGAAGGCGCTGGAGCGGGCGGTGGGGCGGCCGATCCTGCTGCTCTCGGGCGCCACCGGCGAGGGCGTGCCCCAGGCGCTGCGCCAGCTGCAGGACAGCATCACCGCGCACCGCCGGGGCTGACCGCGGCCGGGCTTTCCGGCTTATCAACCAAAACACGATTCCAGCCCGAACGCCTGCTTCAGCGCGTTCGGGGCTGCCGGCGGCCGCCCCCCCTCAGGCCGGACACCCGGGCACCGGCCGTGGCCGCCTGCCATTTCATCAAACCTTTTCAAGGGTTTATCAAAGCAGCTACGGCCGTTAAGGAATCGCACACCAAATGTGAAAGAGCTGCACACGTTTCCGTGATTGCTATCGTAGGTTGCATACGACATACCCCTTTTCGCAGAACGCGATCACAATCGCGTGTCACACGAAAAAGTGGAGTGTCGGATCATGGTTGCATCTCTCGGTTCGGTCACGACGGACGCCAGCGGCAACACCTACAAGGTCGTCCTGGCCGACGACTTCAGCAACGGCTACCAGACCTCCAACTGGGGCTACGCCTACAACGGCGGCACCTACTGGAACGGCGCCTTCGACTGGAGCTCCAGCGACGTCAACGTCCGCAACAACGAGATGCAGGTCACCGACACCCGCCACGCCGACGGCTCCTGGACCGCGGGCGGCTTCAACAGCATGAAGGCCGGGCAGTCGATCACCTACGGCACGGTCGAGTTCGATGCCCGCGTCGAGCAGGCCCAGGGCACCCAGGCCGCCATCCTGATGTGGCCCGTCTCCGACAGCTGGCCGCGCGACGGCGAGATCGACATCCTCGAGGTGCCGAAGAACCAGGCGATGCACAGCTCCCACTGGGAGGGCACCGACGGCTCCCACCAGTACAGCTCGATCTTCAGCACCATCGACCCGAGCAAGACCCACCACTATGCCATGACCTGGCTGCCGAACGAGGTCACCATCAAGGTCGACGGCCAGGTCGTCGCACGCTGGACCGATGCGGCCGCCATCCCGGACACCGCCATGGGCTTCGGCGCCATGGGCTACGTCGCCGCCAAGGGCGAGGAGTGGCTGGGCGACGCCCCCGACGGCACCACCCCGAGCGTCGTCACCACCCACATCGACAACGTGGTCATGTCCCAGTGGACCGGCACCGGCCCCGTCCCGAAGCCCGAGCCGACACCCGCGCCGGCCCCCCTGGTCGACACCACCCCGGTGGTCAAGACGATCGGCAGCGGCAGCGACGCGCTGGTGCTCAAGATCACGCAGGACGTCTACAAGGTCGGCGCCCAGTACACCGTCAGCGTCGACGGCAAGCAGATCGGCGGCACGCTCACCGCCGGCGCCGCCCAGGGCTCGGGCCAGACCGACGTCATCACCGTCAAGGGCGACTGGGCCGCCGGCGCCCACAAGGTCACCGTCACCTTCCTCAACGACACCTGGGGCGGCACCAGCGCCACCGACAGCAACCTCCACGTCACCGGCATGACCTACAACGGCAAGGCCGTGGCCGGCGGAACGGCGGATCTGATGAGCAACGGCCCGGTCGACCTCGCCTTCACCGAGGCCGCGGCCCTCCCCCCGGCGCCGCCCCCGCCCCCGCCGACCGGCACCGGCGCCATCCCCGCCCTGTTCGGCACCCCCGGCACCTGGGGCCAGGCCGCCAAGGTC
>NZ_JAUFPN010000113.1 GCF_030409335.1 Paeniroseomonas aquatica | reverse complement strand
GCCGCCACCGCCGCCGGCCCTGGCCGAGGCGCTGCGGGTGCCGCCGCCACCGCCGCCGGCGCCCCCCGCGCCGCCGCGGCCCCGCGCATCCACGCCGAGCGAGCGGCTGCCGGGAGTCTGGCTGCCCGATGCCCTGGCGCTGGCGCCGCCGAGCCAGCCGGTGCGGCCCAATGCGCCGCGCTCGCGGCTCGACCTCAACCTGGGGCCGATGGCCTCACCCGGCCGCAGCGCGCCGGATTCGGAGGCGGAGGTGCGCGGCGCCGAGGTCGGCCCAGACTGGCGCAACGCCTTCCGCCGCTGGGTGGACGACCACAAGCGCTATCCGCAGAACGCCGTCGTCGCCGGCCACCAGGGGCCGAGCCGGGTCCGGGTCATCGCCGAGCCGGACGGGCGGGTGCGCTCGGTGCAGCTGATCGGCCCCTCGGGCTCGGTCTGGCTGGATGCCGGCACCGTCTCGATGTTCCGCGGCGCCCAGCTGCCTGCCTTCCCGCCCGGGGCGGATGCCAAGGGCGTCACCATCGACTTCACGATGAACTACATCCTGGTCCGGAACTAGCGCCGGGCCTTAGCGGGCGGCGGCCACCCGGGCGGCGGCGGGGCCGAAGCGGGTCCAGCCGGGAACCTGCGCCGCGAGGTTGACCTCGCGCCACTTCGGGTGCCGCGGCGGCCGCAGGAAGGCGGGGAATTTCTCGAAGAAGGCCTCGACGAAGCGCGCCACTTTGCGGTGCCGCTCGGTCCCCGCCGGCCAGGCATAGGCGGCCATCACGGCGCCCACCGCGATGGTCTCGACCGGCGCGCCGGTCACCAGGGTCGGGTAGTCGGTCGGGCTCAGCGTCGAGGGCAGGTAGGTCTCGAGCAGCGCCGGCGTCGCCGGCACCGGCAGCAGCCGCAGCCGGCTGTCGGCCGGGATGCTGCTGAACAGCCGCGCCGGCTTGCCCGCGACATAGACCAGCGCCGCGATCTCGCCCCGGCGCAATTGCTCGAGCGCGGTGTCCTGCGGGGCGTAGCGCGGCTCGATCCCGATGCCGTCGAAGACCAGCGTCGAGGTCATCGCGGTGCCGCTGCCGCGGCCGTCGACGTTCACCGGCTTGCCGGCGAGGTCGGCCAGCCGCTCGATCCCCGGCGCGGCGAGCACATGCACCTCCTCGTCGTAGAGCTTGGCGATGTACTGGATGAGCTGGTCGACGCCGGGCAGCATGCGCTCCCGCCGGGCATAGGCCAGCACGTCTGACTGCACGATGCCGACGTCGACGCCGCGCAGCACCAGGATGTCGCTGATGTTCTGCACCGAGCCCTTGCCGAGGATCGGCAGCACCCGCAGCCCGTCCGGCTCGTCCAGCACCCCCGCCAGGTCGGCGGCGATGCGGGCATAGGTGCCGTCGATGCCGCCGGCGATGACGCCGACGGTCCCGGCATTGGCGCGGGCGCTGAGGCTGTTCAGCGACGGCTGCAGCCCTGGGGCGGTGCCCTGGCCGGTGCCCTGGGCCGCCCCCCGATTGGCGAGGGCGGGGGCGGCGAGGAGGGCGGCGGTCAGCAGCCCCCGGCGGCGGGCATTCATCGCGGCGTCTCCATCATGGCCATGGCCTCCATCTCCCGCGCGCGGCGGTACCAGGTCGCGGCGGTGGCCGGGTCGGGCAGCATGCTCCAGGCCTGCAGGCTCGCCAGGACTTCCGGGTCGTAGGTGCGGCCCATGGCCCGGGCCCCGGCGGCATGGCCGGCCTCGGCCACCCGCTCGAAGAAGCGGCGGGCGCCGGAGACGTCGCCGATCGCCAGCAGCGCCTCGCCGCGCCGGAGCAGCGCCGAGAGGGCGGCCGGGTCGGCGGCGGCGCGCCGGGCCGGGGCGGGCGGCGGGGCAACGAGGGCGGGCGCCGCCGGCAGTCCCGGCAGCGCCGCCGCCGGCACCTGCGCCACCGGTGCCGGCGCCTGCAGGCGCGGCACCTCCGACATCGCCTGGACCGGCGCCACCGGCATTGGCTGAACCGGCGCCTCAGGTGTTCTCTGGACTGGCGCCTCCGGCGCCAGGGCCACGGCCTGGGGTCGGGGCAGGGCGGCGACCGGCGGGACCGGCGGCGGCACGAAGGGCGGCGGCGGTGCCGCGGCATCCGCCACATCCGGCACGCCGGCGACGTGCGGTGCCGTAGGCAGGGCCAGGGCCAGGGGCAGCGGCGAGGGCAGGGCCGCCAGCGCGACCGGCGGCGGTTCCGCTAGGCCGGGTGCGGCGACCGTCACCGGCGGGGCGACGAAGGGCGGCGGCGGAACCGGCGCGGCCTCGTCCGCGAGCGGCGTTGCCTCCGGCGGCGCCTCCGCGGCCGAAGGCGGCGGGGCGGGCTCGGGCGCGACGGCGGCTTCGCTGGCTGCCGCCGCCGTCACCATCCCCGCGGGCATGGCCGGGCCCGGCAACGCCACCGCCTCGGAGACCCCCGCCGCATCGGCCGCGGTGATGCCCACCGGCAGCACGCCGCGCGGCTCCGGGCCGCCGGTCCGGGTCAGCAGGGCGAGGCCTGCCAGCAGCCCGGCCAGGCCGAGACCCGCCGCCACCGGCAGGCCGCGCCGGCGCCCGGCCCGGGCCGGGGCGGCGGCCGGCGCCGCCAGGGCGGCGAGCAGGGCGCGGTGGACGACCCGCATCCAGGCATCGCCGCCAGGCAGGTCGAGCGGCGGCTGTCCGGCGAAGGCCTCGGCCAGCAGCCGCGGCAGCTCCGGCAGGACCTGCGGCGAGACCATCCGGTGCACCACCGGCAGGTGGCCGTTGAAGATCGCGCCGAAGCGCGCCTGGTCCAGCCGCTGGCGGAGCCGTGCCGGCGCATCCAGCGTCCAGCGCGGCGCCACCTGCAGCAGGGCGACGCCGCAGCGCGGATGCAGCAGCACCATGTCGATGGCATCGGCCCCCAGCCGGGCGCCGCTGACCAGCACCCAGTCCTGGCCCAGCCCGGCCAGATCCGGCATGGCCTCGCCGACGGGAGGCAGCGGCTCGATCAGCGCCCCCGGCTGGCGCGGCATGGCATGTTGGAGCGGCACGGATCCAGTCCTACCAAGGCAAAGGGAAACGGACGGTATAGGAAGTCGATGGCCGCGGCTTCGGGCCCTGGCATCACGGCTGGGCGAGCAGGCGGCGCAGGCCGAGCCCGACCGGCACCATCGCCGGGATCACCCGCCGGGAGAAATTCTCGATCGCCGCCCTGGCATCCGAGGCCGCATGGCCGAGCGGCGCGGCGGGCATCCGCAGCCGCAGCGCCGCCGCCTCGGCCGTCGCCGGCGCCAGCATGGCATCCCGCCCCGCGGCCACCGCCGTCGGCTCCACCAGGCTGCCGGCCCAGCCCGGCAGCGCCGCCAGCAGCCCCGGCCAATGCGCCAGGTGGAGATAGAGGCTCGGCACCACCCCGCCGGGATGCCGCGCCGCCAGGCCCTGCACCAGCGCCGCGCTTTCCGGCGCCAGGGAGTCGAGCCGCGGCAGCGGCGGCGGCGGCGGCAGCATCTCGGGCGGCTCGACCTCCGGCCCGGGCTGCGGCGCGGGCGGCGCGGCGCCCTCCAGCGCCAGGCGGAGCGCGGTCAGCAGGATGAGGTTGGTCAGGTTGCCGCGGTTGTAGACCTCGACCAGCGCGGCGGCG
>NZ_JAUFPN010000112.1 GCF_030409335.1 Paeniroseomonas aquatica | reverse complement strand
AAAGCGACGCCGATCGCGGTTTGCCAGTGCCCGTGACCGCAAATCGCAACTCAACCTTTGAGCGCTGTTGAGAATCAACCCGCCCGTCAGCGGCACTGGGCGCATGTCAGGAGGCCACGCTCTTCGCGTGCCGGCTCGACCAGGTAGCCGCAGCGAAGGCAGTTGGCGCCGGTATCCTCCGCGGCGAAGGGATCGGCAAAGCGGCGCACGGCCGCCGGCTTGGCAGTGCGAGGCTGACGCCGGGGGCTGGCGGCAGGCTCCGTTACAGGAGCGTCCGGCTGGACCGGGGCCAGCAGCGGCTCCCAGCCGGGCATGACATGGCCAACCTGCGGCGGGTTGGGAGCAGGGGCCGGGCTGAGGCTGGCGGCCGGTGCTGCGATCGGTGCAGAGCGGGCGGGGAAGCCATCCGGCCAGGTCGCCGCATGCGCCGACGACCTGGGCGGCTGTTCCTGCTCCGGTAAGGGTGCCATTCGCTCTGAACGGCGGTGGACGACTTCGACAGTCCGGCTCTGGCCAGCAACGGCGCCACGTCGGCGCGAGGTGATCTGGAGGCGCTGCGTGTTGTCCTCGGGTGCGGGATCGGACCCCGGGGTGGTCAGGCGGGGAAAGACGCGATCGGCTTCGGACATGAGGCTCCAGGTAAAACAGTAGAGGTCGGGCGGCAGCAAAAGCGGCACCAGCTATCTAACGGATGTGCCAAGCAACATCCTCTATACGAAATTAGGTCCCAGTCCTGTCATTGCCAAGGGCTGGCAAGACCGGTCTTGTTCATCAGGCCGAGACTAATACCTGCTGGCCGTCTTTGAATGTCATGCCTCGTCGTCGGTCTTGGTTCGGGCAGCGTCCCAAACGGTCTGGGAAACATTGTTGCGCCAAAGCTCGGCGGGCCGCA
>NZ_JAUFPN010000111.1 GCF_030409335.1 Paeniroseomonas aquatica | reverse complement strand
GGGGGCACCCCAAATACGGACAAATGAGGATGAAGCCGTGACCCCGGCCCCATCTCTCTCGCAATCTCTACAGTTCCCACGATCGGGGGCACCGTGGCCCGGAGCTCAACGTGCAGCGACTGCGAGGCTCCCCTCGTAGTCCAGTCCACCCGCGGTCCTCTGCCAATGCTGTGCCCCTCCTGCAAAGACGACCGCCGCCGGACCCGCCAGCGCAAGCCCGCCATGGAGCGGCGGTTCCGGGTCCTGTCGCTGGGCGCCGGCCAGCAGTCCTCAGCGCTGCTCGTGCTCTCCGCCCGCGGCGAACTCCCGAAGCTCGACCTCGTGGTCTTCGCCGACACCCAGTGGGAACGCAAGGTCGTCTACGACAACGTCGACCGCCTGGAGCGCATCGCGACCGATGCCGGGATCCGGTTCGAGCGGGTCACCGCCGGGGCGCTCCGCGACACCGCGGTCGAGGACGACTTCGTGCCGATGCCCGTCTACGGCTACCACGGCGACAAGCCGGTGGTCATGCGCCAGCAGTGCACGATGGACTGGAAGATCAAGCCGATCCGCCGCCGGGTCCGTGAACTTGCCGGGCCGCTGCACGGGCTCACCGTCGAGATGTGGTTGGGCATC
>NZ_JAUFPN010000110.1 GCF_030409335.1 Paeniroseomonas aquatica | reverse complement strand
GCGATGCGGTGCGGCTGACGCTCGATGCGCGGGGCCTGCCGCCGGACGCCGCCGCCGGGCTGGCCGCCGGTGCCTGCCTGCGCGCCTGGCGCTTCACCCGCGCCCAACGCCGGGAAAAGCCGGGGCTGCAGGCGCTGGACCTGGTGGTGGACGACCCCGCCGCGGTGGCGCCGCATTGGGCACGGGCCTCGGCCGGGGTGCGGGGCTGCCTGCTGGCCCGCGACCTGGCGATGGAGCCGGCCAATGCGCTGACCACGCGCGCCTTCGCCGCCCGGCTGGAGGCGCTGGCCGAGCACGGCATCGCCGTCGACGTGCTGGGACGCCGCCGGCTGGCGCGGGAGGGACTGGGCGGGCTGCTGGCGGTCGGCCAGGGCAGCGACAACCCGCCGCGGCTGGCGGTGCTGCGCTGGCGCGGCAGCATCGCGGCGGCGCCGGTGGTCTTCGTCGGCAAGGGCATCTGCTTCGACACCGGCGGGATCAGCATCAAGCCCGCCGCGGGCATGGCGGCGATGAAATCCGACATGGCCGGCGCCGCCGCCTGCGCCGGGGCGATGCTGGCGCTGGCGCTGCGGCGGTCCCCGGCGCCGGCGGTGGCGGTGCTGGCGCTGGCCGAGAACGCCTTCAGCGAGACCGCCTACCGCCCCGGCGACGTGCTGCGGATGGGCTCGGGCCACACGGTCGAGGTGGTGGATACCGATGCCGAGGGGCGGCTGGTGCTGGCCGATGCGCTGCACTACGCCCAGCGCTTCCGGCCGCAGGCGGTGCTCGACCTCGCCACCCTCACCGGGGCGATCGTCACCGCCCTCGGCAGCCACCGGGCGGGGCTGTTCGGCAGCGACGACGCGCTGCTGGCCCAGGCGCAGGCGGCCGGGGAGAGGGTGGGCGAGCCGGTCTGGCCGATGCCGATCGGGGCGCGGCACCGGGCCGACCTCGACAGCGCCATCGCCGACCTGAAGCAATGCGCGACCGGCCGCCTGCTGCCGGATGCCTGCCATGCCACGGCCTTCCTGCGCGAATTCGCCGGCCCGGCGCCCTGGGCGCATCTCGACATCGCCGGGGTGGCGGCACGCGCCGCGGCCGATGCGCTGGGGCCGCCCGGGCCCAGCGGCTTCGGCGCCCGGCTGCTCGACCGCCTCGTCTCGCTGTATTTCGAGCATTAGCCGATGGCCGATATCGCCTTCTACCACCTCATGCGGATGCCGCTGGACCAGGCGCTGCCGAAGCTGCTCGACCGGGTGCTGTCGACCGGCGGGCGGGCGCTGCTGCTGGCCGGCAGCGAGGAGCGGGTCGCGGCGCTGGATGCCGCGCTCTGGGTCAGCCAGGACCCGGACTGGCTGCCGCATGGCACCAAGGCCAGCGGCCACGCGGCGATGCAGCCGATCTGGCTGACCACCGAGGATGAACCCGCCCCGAACGGCGCCCGCTTCCTGGTGCTGGTGGATGGCGCCGAGAGCCGCCGGCTGGCGGAGTACGACCGGGTGCTGGACCTGTTCGACGGCCAGGACCCGGAGGCCGTCGCCGCCGCCCGCCGCCGCTGGAGCGCGGCGAAGGCGGCGGGGCATGGGTTGTCCTACTGGCAGCAGGGCGACCGCGGCTGGGAGAAGAAGGCTTAGCCAAAGTTTTGTGGTCAGGCGGCGTAACCCGGCGCCAGCTTGAACACGCCGTCCTGGAAGGAATTCGCCTGGGACATCACGACGTCATTGTCGGGATAGCCATTGTGGTCCTGCGGCGTCCAGACGTAGTTGCCGTAGACGCCGGCATGCGGCTTGCCCGCATTCCAGTGGGCCGCGATCTGCTCCGCGGTTTCGGCGCCGCTCCTGATGGCCGCCGCGACCAGCCCGGCCACGTCGTAGCCCGCAGCCACCCACCACAGCAGCGTATCGCCGGTCTCGACCTTCGCCGCCTTCAGCCGGCCGACGAAATCGGCGGTCCGCTGCGGCAGGGCGCCGTTCTCGCCGAAGCAGCAGCTGCGGAAATTGGTCTGGTAGACCTTCTCCCAATTCTCCGGCCGGTCGAGCAGCGCCCGGGTCTGGCCCGAGCCCAGCGTGGTCTGGCCGACCACCGGCACGTCCCAGTTCATCGCCGCGCGGACGTTGAGGATGCGGGCGAGCAGGCCGGGGTTGACGCTCCAGGGCATGATCGCCCTGGCGCCGGCACTGCGCATCCGCATCATGTCCGGCAGCAGGTCGGGCTGGTTGGCGTCGATGGCGCCCTGGTAGACCACGGTGCCGCCGGCCGCCGCCAGCATCGGCACGAAGGCCTTCGCCGAGGCGGTGCCATAGCCGGTGGTATCGCTGATGACCGCCGCTTCCTTGATCTTCAGGATATCCAGCACGTAGCGGTTCGCCGCGGCGCCGACCTGCTGGTTCGACGGGGCGGCACGAAAGGCGAGCGGGTATTTCTCGACATCCATGAGCTCGTCGACGAAGCAGGGGTTGAGCTGCGGCGTGCGCGACCGGGCGATGACTGCGGAGCAGGCCAGCGCCTCGCCGGAATTGCCGGGGCCATACAGCACCGCGACCTTCTCGCTGCGGGTCAGCTCGGAGGCGGCGTTCACCGCCTTGGTCGGGTCGCTCTGGGTGTCGCGGATGATCAGCTCGAGCTTGCGGCCGCCGATGCCGCCGGCTGCGTTGAGCTCGGCCACGCCGAAGGCGACGCCGCGGCCGATGCCGATGCCGGTCGAGGAGGAGGCGCCGGTCAGCGCCGGCAGCCAGCCGATCTTGATCGGCCCGGACTGGGCCAGGGCCGGGCTCGCCAGCCCGGTGGCCAGCGCACCGCCCGCCGCTGCCGAGGCCTGGACGAATTGCCGCCGATTGAGGGTCGCCATGTGTGTCCTCCCTGGTCTTTTCGGTCAGCGTAAGTGACCGGGAGGGAGCTGGCGAGTCCGTTACGCCTGGAGCCGCCAGGGTGGGAAGGGATCCGGCAGCGTGGCCCAGGCGCGCGGGCCGCCGCGCATCTCCGCCTCGGTGAGCAGGCAGGCCTCGAGGTCGCGGCGCAGCGCGGCCTCATCCATGCCGAGGCCGATGACGACGACCTCCTGCCGCCGGTCGCCATGCGGTTCCTGCCACAACCCGCGCACCTGCGCCTGCCATTCGGCATCCTCGGGCCAGCGCGCGGGGTCGACCGCGGCGAACCATTGCCCCGCCGCCTCGTGCCGGCTGACCGCGCCGGCGAGGTGCCAGGACCCGGCCCAGGGCATCCGCGTCGCCAGCCAGAAGAATCCCTTGGCGCGGATGACGCCGGGGAGGTCGCCCTCGATCAGCCGCTTCCAGCGCGCCGGGTGCAGCGGCCGCCGCGCCCGCCAGACGAAGCTGGCGATGCCGAATTCCTCGCTTTCCGGCAGGTGCTCGCCGGCCAGCGCGCGGGCCCAGCCGGCCGCCTGCTGCGCCCGGGCGAAGTCGAAGCGGCCGGTGTCCAGCAGCGCCGAGAGCGGCACCCGTCCTTCGATGCCGGCGATGATCGCGGCGCCGGGGTTGAAGCTGGCGAGGATCGCGCCGAGCCGGCCCAGCGCCTCGGCGTCGACCAGGTCCGCCTTGTTGATGACGATGACATCGGCGAACTCGACCTGCTCGATCAGCAGCTCGACCAGCAGCCGCGTGTCGCCCTCGCCGGTCGACCGGCCGAGCGCGTGCAGGCTGGCGGCGCTGGCATAGTCGCGCAGGAAGCCGGCGGCATCGACCACCGTCACCATGGTGTCGATCCGGGCGACGTCGCCGAGGCGGAAGCCCTCCTCGCTGCGGAAGTCGAAGGTGGCGGCGATCGGCATCGGCTCGCTGATGCCGGTGCTCTCGATCAGCAGCGCATCGAACCGGCCCTCGCCGGCCAGCCGCGTCACCTCCTGCACCAGGTCGTCGCGCAGGGTGCAGCAGATGCAGCCGTTCGAGAGCTCGACCAGCTTCTCCTCGGTGCGCGACAGCGCGGCGCCCTGGGCGACCAGCGCGGCATCGATGTTCACCTCGGACATGTCGTTGACGATGACGGCGACGCGGCGGCCCTCGCGGTTGGCCAGGATGTGGTTCAGCAGCGTGGTCTTGCCGGCGCCGAGGAAGCCGGAGAGCACGGTGACCGGCAGTGCGGGCGGATGGCTCACAGCGGGATCCTTCCGGGTTCGTCGAGGGTGAGCAGCAGCCGCGCCGGGTCGCGCGCGCCGCGCGGCGGGGAGCGGTGGACGCAGCCGCGGCCGGCCCCTTTCGCCTCGCCCTTCAGCAGGGCGACCGAGCCGGCCGGCAGCCGGTTCGCGCGTGGCGGCGCGGCGGCCGCGTCGCGCGCCGCCTCGGCCCCGGCCAGCGGCAGCCATTCGGTCCCGGCGCCGCGATAGGTGCAGAGCAGCCGCAGCCCGACCGCATCGGCGTGGAAGCGCCGGCAGCTGTCGTTGTCGACGCCCGAGAGCCGCAGCTGCACCGTGTCCCGCCCGATGATGGCGGCGAAGCAGGCGGCGAGATCCTGCAGGTCCAGCAGCAGGTCGAGCGGCGCGGCGCAGGGCAGGTCGGCAAGGATGGCCTCCACCACCGCATCGGGCGGGCCGATGGCGGTCGCCCGGAAGGGCGCGGCGGCGGCCAGCCGGGCACAGCCCGGGGCGATGGAGCGCGGCAGCGACCGGTGCCAGACGGCGAGGTGGACCTCCGGCCGCAGGATCTGGAGCAGGGCTTCGGGGCCGGTTCCGAAGACGCTCCAGGCGTCCTGGCCCAGGCTATGGGCGGGGGCATAGGCTTCGCAGAACAGGGCCATGGGGAATGTTATAGTATAACATAACATATGCCCGCAAGGCGCCCTGTCCGGGCCCGGCGCTCAGCACGGCGGCAGCCGCATGGGACCGGCGCCACCGCCTTCCCACCGGGGCGAAGCGGCCGGGATCGCAGATCGCACAGGTCCAATCATTGGCCAGACACCTGCGCCCGGAGACCTGCGCCCAGGGACCCTGCGGCGGGTCAGCCGTCCAGGCGGATGCCGGTGAGCTCGACCAGCGCCTTCCAGCGCTCCACCTCGGCCTGCTGGAAGGCGGCGAAGGCGGCGGCCGGCAGCGGTGCCGGGGTGAAGCCGAGCCCGGTGAGCCGCGCCGCCATCGCGGGCTCGGCCAGGATGCCGGGCAGCGCCTCCGACAGCCGGGCGATGATGGGCGCCGGGGTGCGGGCCGGCGCCCAGAGGCCGAACCAGGCATCGACCGCCATGTAGGGGGCGCCGGCCTCGGCGAAGGTCGGCACCTCCGGCAGCTCGGCCAGCCGGGCCGGGGCGCCGATGCCGAGCGCCCGCAGCCGGCCGTCCCTCACCAGCGCCACCACTTGCGGCCAGGTGGAGACGAAGGCCTCGACCACGCCGCCGACCGTGTCCGTCACCGCCTGGGCGCCGCCGCGGTAGGGCACGTGCGTCGCCTCCAGCCCCTCGCGCCGGACGAAGCTCTCGGCGATCACGTGGCTGGCCGAGCCGACGCCGGAGGAGGCATAGGTCAGCCGGCCGCCGTTGCGGCCGCGCGCCGCCAGTTCGGCCAGGGTCCGCGCCGGGGAATTGGCCGGCACGACCAGGGCGTGGTGGACCTCCGCCAGCTTGCCGATGGCGGCGAAATCCTCGACCGGGCGATAGGGCAGGTCGCGCACCATCGCCGCATTGGCCGCATGGGTCTGGTTGTTGCCGAGGCTGAGGGTGTAGCCGTCCGGCGCCGCGGTCGCGACCGCCTGGGTGCCGACCACCGCGGCGCCGCCGGGGCGGTTCTCGACGATGAAGCTGCCGCCGGGGATCGCCGCCGACAGGCGGTCGGCCAGGGCGCGGGCCAAGACATCGGTGCTGCCGCCGGGCGGATAGGCCAGCACGATGCGCACCGGCCTAGCGGGCCAGGCGGGCTCGTGCGCCCGCGCCGCGGGGCTGGCCAGGAGAGGCAGGGCGAACAGGGCGCGGCGGGTGGTCATGGGCGTCCTCGGTGCAGGGTCAGGCTGCCCCAGTTGAACCATCTCCGCCGGTTGGTCCACCGCCGCGCCGTCCGGGCGCTTAACCGCATCCTAACCACCGGCAGGGCATGACGGCAGGCCAGGGCGGCTGCTGCCACCGGAGGGAGGTCGCGGTGAAGTCTTCAGGCCGGCGCGGCTCCGGATCCATTACCCGGTATTTCAGCAATGCCTGCCGGCGTGGGTATTCGCGGCCGAAAACCAGCCCTGTCCCGAAACATCACTGCGTCGTGACGCTAATAGCGCCGATCGGTCAAGTTTCAGGATACAATTGGTTTCTAGTTTGCCCACATCGCGCCACAACAACCGTGCATCATGCAGCTTGCAGGCAGGAGGACGAAGGATGCCACGCAGGATCGCTGCGCGCCGCACCGGGTCGGCCAAGCCCCCATCCGGCGGGGCGTGAGGCGCATGGAACGCCGCACCGACCCCTGGGCCGACTTCCTCCGCCGCATCCTGCTCACCGCCAGCCTCGCCAGCGCGGCGGCGGTGACGACCACCACCAGCACCGAGGCCCCGCCGGCCGAGATCGCCGAGGCCGAGCCGCAGCCGGAGGCCTCCGCCACCAAGGCCTGATGCTTGCCGGCGCCGGGGCCGGCGCCCAGGATGCCGTGGTCCAGGAAGGCCGCGGCCCATGCAACCAGACCAACTGACGCTCTACGGCAGCTTCACCTCGAGCTCGAGCTACAAGCCGATGCTCTACCTGGCCCTGGCCCGGCTGCCCTTCTCCTTCCGCACCGTGAACCTGAAGAACGGCGTGCAGAAGCAGCCCGACTACCTCGCCATCAACCGCTACGGCCAGGTCCCGGCGCTCCGGCACCGCGGGCTCACCATCGTGCAGTCCAACGTCATCCTCGACTACCTCGCCCGCACCACCGGCCACTTCGCCGGCGCCACCGAGCAGGAGCAATGGACCGCGCGCGAATGGCTCTCCTGGGAGGCGGACAATATCACCAACGTCGCCAAGGTGCGGCACTACAGCCGGTTCCGCGCGGTGGACCCGGCGGTGATGGACTACTTCCGGCCGCTGGCCGAAGCCGCGGTCGCCCGGGTGGACGAGGCGCTGGCCGGGCGCGACTGGCTGGTGGGGGACGGGCCGACCATCGCCGACATCGGCTGCTGGGGCCGCATGGTCTTCATGGCCGAGGGCGGGCTCGAGATCGAGCGCTGGCCCAACGTCCACGCCTGGTCCCGCCGGCTGGCGGCGATGCCGGGCTTCGCCCTGCCCTACGCGCTGATCCCGAAGAAGGACACCGAGGTGGTGCCGGCCTGACCCTATCGGCGGGCGGCGAAGAACTCGCGCAGCACGGCGCCGCATTCGGCCTCGCGCAGGCCGCCCACCACCTCCGGCGCATGATGGCACGAGGAGGCCGCGAAGATCCGGGCGCCATGGTCGACGCCGCCCCCCTTCGGGTCGTAGGCGCCGAAGACCAGCCGCTTCACCCGGAAGAAGCTGATGGCCTGGGCGCACATCGGGCAGGGCTCGAGCGTCACGGTCAGGGTGCAGTCGGCCAGCAGCTTGCCGCCGCGCCGCTGCGCCGCCGCGCGCAGCGCCCGCATCTCGGCATGGGCGGAGGGGTCGTGGCCGGCCTCCACCGCATTCCCCGCCCGGGCCAGCACCGCCCCGGCCGCATCCGTCACCACCGCGCCGACCGGCACCTCGCCCCGCAGGGCGGCGGCGCGGGCTTCGGCGAGGGCGATTTCGATCGGCGAGGGCATGGGCCGAGCTTGCCCCAATGGGCCGTTAGGTTCTAGCAACGCGCCATGCGCACCCGTCCCATCATCGGCGTCACCCTGGATGCGGAGGAGCCCGGCGGCTACTCCAAGCTGCCCTGGTATGCGCTCCGGAAGAACTACTTCTCGGCCCTCGCCGAGGCCGGTGCCCTGCCGGTCGCCCTGCCGCACCAGACCGAGCTGGCCGAGGCCTACCTCGACGAGATCGACGGGCTGATGATCACCGGCGGCGCCTTCGACGTGGACCCCTCGCTCTACGGCGGCGGCGTGACCCACCCGACCGTCACCCTGAAGGCCAACCGCACCGACTTCGAGCTGGCCGTCACGCGCGGCGCGCTGGCGCGGAACATGCCGGTGCTCGGCATCTGCGGCGGCCAGCAGCTGCTGGCGGTGGCGCTCGGCGGCACGCTGATCCAGCACATCCCGGACAGCATCCGGACCGACATCGAGCACGAGCAGCCCAACCCGCGCGACCAGCCCGGGCATGAGGTGGCGATCGCCCCGGACACGCTGCTCGCCCGCATCATCGGCAAGCCGCGCATGGCGGTGAACAGCGCCCACCACCAGGCGGTGGCGACGCCGGGCGCCGGCGCCCTGGTCAATGCCCTGGCGCCCGACGGCGTGGTGGAGGGCGTCGAATCCGCCAGCCACCGCTTCGCCCTCGGCGTGCAGTGGCACCCGGAATACGCGGTGGACCCGGCCGACCCGCTGATCTTCGCCGCCTTCGTGGCGGCCTGCCGATGAACGCCGAACCGAACCTCCCCGACGACGAGGAGGACGCCGCGCGCGGCGAGCGCATCGCCAAGTGGCTCGCCCGCGCCGGCGTCGCCAGCCGCCGCGACGCGGAGAAGATGATCGCCGAGGGCCGGGTGAAGGTGGACGGCAAGGTCATCGGCAAGCCGGCGACCTTCATCCTGCCGGGCATGAGCGTGATGGTGGACAACAAGGTGGTGGCCGGCGCCCAGCGCACCCGGCTGTTCCGCTACCACAAGCCGGATGGGCTGGTGACCACCCACAAGGACGAGAAGGGCCGCCAGACGGTCTTCGACGCCCTGCCCCCCGGCCTGCCCCGGCTCGTCTCCATCGGCCGGCTCGACCTGAATTCCGAAGGCCTGCTGCTGCTGACCAACGACGGCGAGCTGGCCCGCAAGCTCGAGCTGCCCTCGAACGGCTGGATCCGCCGCTACCGGGTGCGGGTGAACGGCAACGTCGATGAATTCGCCCTCGCCGAGCTGGGCCAGGGGCTGGTGGTCGACGGCGTCCGCTACGCGCCGATCGAGGCCGGGCTGGACAGCCGCAAGGGCGCCAATGCCTGGCTCACGGTCGGCCTGCAGGAAGGCCGCAACCGGGAGATCCGCCGGGTGATGGAGTTCCTCGGGCTGGTGGTGAACCGGCTGATCCGCGTCTCCTACGGCCCCTTCCAGCTCGGCGCCCTGCCCCGCGGGGCGGTCGAGGAGGTGAATCCGAAGGTGATGCGCGAGCAGCTCGGCATGAAGAACGACGTGCCGGGCCAGGGCCGCCACCGGGCGCCCCCGGCGGGATCGCCGGCTTGAGGATCATCGCCGGCCTGCACCGCGGGCGGCGGCTTATCGCCCCCGAGGGCGACCGCACCCGCCCCACCGCCGACCGCGTCCGGCAGGCGCTGTTCGACATGCTCTGGCACGCCCCCTGGGCGGGGCGCGAGCGGATCGAGGGCGCCCGGGTGCTGGACGCCTTCGCCGGCACCGGCGCGCTGGGCCTCGAGGCGCTGTCGCGCGGCGCCGCCCAGGCGAATTTCATCGAGAACGACCGCGCCGCCCTGGCCGCGCTGCGGGCCAACATCGCCGGCTGCAAGGAGGAGGCGCGCTGCAACGCGCTGGCCGCCGATGCGCTGAAGCCGCCGCGCGCCCAGGGGCCCTGCGACCTCGTCTTCCTCGACCCGCCCTACCGGGAAGGGGTGATGGACGCGGCGCTGGCGGCGCTGGCCGCGGCCGGCTGGATCGCCGCCGGGGCGCTGGTCTGCGCCGAATACGCCACCGGCGCGCCCGCCGCCCCGCCGCCCGCCTTCACCCCGCTGGCCGAGCGCGCCCATGGCGCCGCGCATCTCCTCATCCTCCGCTGGGAGCCGCCAGGGGGCCCGCCAGGGGGCCCGCCAGGGGACGCGCCGGGGTGACCCGGCCGGTCCGCCGGCTGCAGCGGCTGCTGGTGCTGCTGCCCTCGGCCGGGCTGGGCGGGGCGGAAGCCCATACCGCGACCCTGGCCCGCGCCCTGGCCGCCAGCGGCGTCGCCGTCGCCGTCGCCGCCGCGCCCGGGCTGGCGGCAGGGCTGGCCCGGATGCTGGGCGAGGCGGCCGCGCTGCACCCGGCCCCGGTCGACTGGCGGGAGGCCGAGGACCCCGGCGCCAATGCCGCCCGCCAGGCCCGGGCCGCCGAGGCGCTGATCCGGGACCTGCGCCCGGATGCGGCGCTGGTGCCGCTGCCCTGGCCGGACCATGGCCTCGGCCTGCAGCGGGCCCTGGCGCGGGCCGGCGTTCCGCAGCTGGCGATCGCCCACCTCGCCCCGCCCGAGGCCGCGCCGGTGCCGGCGGCGCAGCGCGACGGCCTGGCCGATGCCGCCGTCACCTGGGCCGCCGTCTCCGCGCCAGTGGCGCGGCGGCTGGCCGCGACCTTCGGCCTGCCGCCCGGCGGCGTCGCGGTGGTGCCGAATGCGGTGGCGGCGGCGCCCGCCGATCCGGCCCGCCGCGCCGCCCGGCGGCAGGACCGCCGCGCCGCCCTCGGCCTCGGCCCGGACGCGCCGCTGGTGCTGTTTGCCGGCCGGCTGGAGGAGAAGAAGGGCGCCGACCTGCTGCCCGCCCTGGCCGAGCGCCTGCGGCAGGCCAGCGGCGCCACCCTGGTCGCGCTGGGGGAAGGTCCGCTGCGATCGCGGCTGGCCGGGCACCCGGCCAGCCAGGGGACAGGCCCGCTCCAGGCGCCGCTGCGGCTGCCGGGGCAGGTGGCGGATGTGGCGGACTGGCTGCTGGCGGCCGATGTCCTGGTGCTGCCCTCGCGGCTGGAGGGCTGCCCGCTCATCTTCCTCGAGGCCACGGCGCTGGGCTGCCCGGTCGTGGCGACCGCCGCCGCGCTCGAGTGCTTCGGCGCCGAGGCCGCCGGTTTCGCCCGCATCGCCGACCCGCCGACGGTCGTTGCCTTGACAACGCACATCGGCGTGATGTTAACGGAGAGGGGTGGCGCTCGCGCTTCGGTTGCCGCGGCGCAGGCCCATCAGCGGCTGTTCGACCAAGCCGCCATGCTGGGGCGCTACCGCAGCCTGCTTCGGGCATGCCACGCCGCCTGATCCCCTCGACCGAGGAAAGCCAAGCCGATCATGCAGTGGATGGCGACCGAGCGGGAGATGGCGAGGAGCCCGCCGGCTGCCTGGGCCGCCGCCGACATCGAGGCCTGCGTCGTCATCCCCTCCTTCCAGCAGCCGGGGCTGCTGGCCGAGGCGATCGCCTCGGCGCTCGGCCAAGTGGGGGTGCCGCCGGTGGCGGTCGTCGTGGTCGACGACGGCTGCCCCTTCCCATCCGGCGCCCGCACCGCCCTCGACTTCGCCGCCGCCCACCCCGGCCGGGTCTTCCTGCTGCGGCGGCCGAACGGCGGGCTCTCGGCCGCCCGGAACACCGGCATCGACTTCGTGCTGCGGGCCTTCCCCGCCTGCCGCGCGGTGCATTTCCTCGATGCCGACAACCGGCTGCACCCGCATGTCCTGGCGCGGGCGCTCGCCGCGCTCGACGCGGCGCCGGAGGCGGTCGGCTGGGTCTATCCGGACATCGACGAATTCGGCGGCCGCCGCGACTGGACCACGGCCGGCGGCTTCTCCCTGCTGCAGCTGCTGGGCACCAACTACTGCGACGCCGGCAGCGTCGTGCGGCGGCGGATGCTGGACCACGGGCTGCGCTTCGACGAATCCCTGCGCCAGGGCTTCGAGGACTGGGACTTCTGGCTGACCGCCGCCGGCCGCGGCTGGCGCGGCCAGCACCTGCCCATGGCGGGCTTCCGCTACCGCCGCCGGCCGGAGAGCATGCTCTCGGCCTCCGAGCGGCTCCGCCCCCTGCTGCTCGGCCAGCTGCACCGCAAGCATGCGGCGCTGCTGACGCCCCGGCGCCTGCTGGCGCTGGAGGCCGGGGAGGCGCCGCGCTTCGCCCTGCACACGCCGGACGACGGCGCCATCCGGCTGGTGCTGGACCCCGCCGCCGCCGCCACGGCCAGCCTCGCCCCCGGCGCCGCGCGGGCGGCGATGGCCGAGGCCATGGAGCGGCCGGGCGCGGCGCATCATCCGGACTGCCTCTGCTTCACCGAGGCCGCCACCCTCGAGCTGCTGGGCCGGTTCGGCGTGCTGGCGATGATCCTCTGGTGGGGCGAGCGGCTGCTGCGGGAGGTGGCCGTGGTCGCGCTGCAGATCGTCCCGGCGGCGCGGCCGGTCCTGGCCCTGGAACGCCCCGGCAGCGCCGGCGGCAGGGTGGCCGAGGCGCCCCTGCTGCTGGTCCGGGGCCGCCTGCTCTGGGAAGCCGCGGGCGACCCCTCGCCGCGCTGGATCGAAAGCCTGCAGACCGCCGCGCCGCAGCCGGCCACCGCCCTGCTGCGGCTGCACCTGCCCCTCGGCGGTCCTGTTGCCGGCCCAGTCGGGGCCAGCCCCGTCGCGCTGCGGCTGCTGCTGCTCGAGGTCGGCGCCCTGGCCCGCATCCGGGCGGGGCGCAGCCCCATCCCGGCCGGCTGGAAGCAGGAGTATCGGCCGCCGCGCCACCGCGCCGCGGCCGATGCGGCGGCCCTGCTGGGCATCGGCCCGATCCTGCCGCGGCTGCCGGTGCCGGGCCGCCGGGACATCGGCTTCGTGGTCCCGCTGTTCTCCTTCGCCGGGCTGGAGAAGGTCCTGCTGAACCAGGCCGCCGTGCTGCGGGGCCACGGCTGGCGCACCCATCTCATCGTGCTCGGCAGCGCTGCGATCGACCGGGGCGAGGAATTCCCCGCCTCCTTCGATACCGTCATGCTGATCGAGGGGCTGGGGGAGGAGGCGATCGCCTGGGAGGGCGGCTACTTCGGCGCCGGCCATTCCCAATTCGGCGAGGGCGCGGCGGCGCGCGACGTGCTCGGGGTGCTGGCGGCGCTGGACGTGGTGGTCAACGTGCATTCCCTGGCGGCCCAGGCGCTGATGGCGCCGCTGCGCCGGCTCGGCGTGCGGAGCTTCGGCGGGCTGCACCTGCTGGAGCGCGGCCCGCACGGCGAGCCGCGCGGCACCCCGAATGTCCAGGTCGCCTACGAGCACGCCTATGACGGCATCATGGTGATCTCGGAGCAGCTGCAGGACTGGTGCATCGGCGCCGGGGTGCCGGCGGAGAAGGTCCACCTGATCCGCAACGCGCCCGGCTACCCGAGCCCGCCGGCCCGGATCGCCGCCGCGCTGGCCGCCCGGCAGCGGCCCGGGCGCCGGCCGCTGCGGGTGCTCTACCTCGGCCGGCTGGACCGGCAGAAGGGCCTCGACCGGCTCGCCGGCATGATCGCCCGCACCCGCGGCGAGGGCATCGCCTGGCGGGTGATCGGCCGCGCGGTGCTGGCGGATGCCGCGGAGACCGCGCTGGAGGTGCCGGTCGAGCCGCCGGTCTTCCGGCCGGAGGAGCTGGACGCCGCCTATGCCTGGGCGGACGTGCTGGTGCTGCCCTCCCGCTTCGAGGGCGTGCCGCTGGTGGTGCTGGAGGCCCAGCGCATGGGCTGCGCGGTGATCGCCACCGATGTCGGCGCCATCGCCGAGATCATCCGCGACGGCGAGGACGGCTTCCTGGTCCCGCACCGGCAGCCGGAGGAGGGCATCATCGGCGGCTTCGTCGCCCGGCTGGAGCAGCTCGCCGCCGACCGTCCCGCCATGGCCGCGCTCGGCGCCCGGGCGGCGGCGCGGCTCGCCGGCGGCGGCTGGGCCGCGGCCATGCGCCCCTTCCTCGACCACCTCGACGCGCTGGTGCCGCCCCCCGCGCGGCCGGGGATGCCGCCATGACCCTGCTGGTCGCCGCGGCCGAGCTGGCCGAGCTCCATGCCGGCCGGCCCATGGTGCTGCTGCTGCACGGCGAGGACGCGGCGGCGCTCGAGCTGCCCGGCCTGCTGCTGTGGCTGGTCACCGCGCAGGACGGGGCGCTGCGGCTGCACCGGCCGGGCACCCCGGCCGCGGACGCCACCCTGCCGCTGCCGCTGCCGCCCGCCCAGGTGCTCGCCATCGTCACCCCGGACGCCGCCGCCGCCGCGCCGCTGCTCGCCTGGTGGTCGGCCGCGGGCCCCGACCTGCCGCCGCTGCGGGAAGCGGCGACGGCGGCGGCGGCGCTGCCGGGGCTGGCCCGGCTCCTGGCCGGGGCGATGGCGGCGCAGGCCCGCAGCGCCGCCGGGCTGCACCGCGCCCTGGTCGCCGCGCGCGAGGATGCCGAGGCCAGCCGCGAGGCCATGGTCTCGCTGATCCAGCACGGCGCCCAGGCCGGCCCGCCGCCCGCGCCGCTGCAGGTCCTGGCGCTGCAGCCCGCCGCCGCCGGGCCGGTGCTGCGGAGCCGGGACGGCCGGCTCGCCGCCGGGCAATGCCTCGGCCTGCCGCTGGAGGGGCTGTCCGGCCTGGCGCTGCACCTGGCCGAGGCCGCCGCCGCCCCCGCCGCCATGCTGCGGGTCCGGCTCTACGGCGCCGAGAGCGGCCGCATCCTGGGCGCTTGGCTGGTGCCGGGGGAGGCGCTGCTGCCGGGCTGGCTGACGCTCGACCTGCCGACCCCGATCGGGCCGCTGCGCGAGACCGCCTGCCTCGACCTGGCCGCCGAGCTCGAGCGCGGCGATGCCCTGGCGCTGTCGCTGGAGCAGCGGCGGTGCAGCCCGGACCGGGCGGTGGCGGTGGCGGAGGATCCCGGCGGCGGGGAGGAGGCCCGGGGTAATGAGGCCCCGGGCCATGCCCTGGCGCTGCGGGTCTGGACCGCCCCCTTCGGCCGCCGCTTTGTCATCGCCCGGCACTGGGATGCCGAGGCGGTCGACCTGCCGCTGGCCCCCTCCGGCACCGCGCCCGTGGTGCCGGTGCGGCTGCCCGCCCAGCTCTGGGAGGCCGCCCGCTTCCCGCTCGGCCAGGTCGAATGGGTGGCGCTGGGCACCGAGGCGCCGCGGCTGCTGGCCAGCTTCGGCGCCGGCCGCCAGGTCACCCTGGTGCTGCCGGGCATCCCGGTGAACGGGCTCGACCTGCTGCAGGCGACGCTGACCGTCGGCCGCGGCGACCCGGCGCAGCTGGAGGCCGCGCTCTGGCTGCAGCCGGACGACGGGACGGTGGCGGCCGGGGCCGAGCCGGCGCTGGACCCGCCCGAGGCGCGCTGGAGCGGCTGGCGCCGCCCCTGGCCGGAGGAGGGCGGCCGCCTGTTGCTGCCGCTGGCGCTGCCCCTGCACGGGCCGCGCCGCGTCGCGGTGGTGCTGGTGCTGCGCCATGCCGGGACGGCGCCGGCCCCGCCGCTGCGGGTGGAATGGTCCGAGCTGGTCGGGATCCGCGGCCATTGCCCGCCGCCGCGCCCGCCGGCCCGCCGGCCGCTGCCGCCGGTGATGGCGGCCGCGGTGCAGCCGCTGGCGCCGCCGCCATCGCCCCCACCATCGCCCCCGCCATCGCCCCCGCCATCCCCGGCGCCATCTCCCCCGGCCCCCGCCGCGCCGCCCGCGCCGGAGGCCGCCGCGGCCCGGATGGCGCTGGCCCGGCTGCAGGAGCATTACGCCACGCCGGATGGCGGCTACCGCCACCTCGACATCTGGCTGGAGGACGTCCGCGCCGGGGCGCAGCACTGGCCCCGGCTGCGCTTCAAATTCGCCCTGCGCGGCGAGGGCCCGGCGATCGAGTTCCGCAACCGGCCCGACTGGCCCGGCGTCTTCGCCGCCTGGCCCGGCACCGAGGCCGATGCCTGGGGCCCCTTCCTGCTGCTGCGCGAGGCCGACCTCGCCGCCGGGCTGGCGCAGCAGCTGCCCGATGCGCGGGACCGCCGGATGCTGGCGGCGCTGGTCGCGCTGCTGCCCCAGGCGGTCGGCCAGGTGCTGCGGGAATCCCCGGACGCGGCGGCGGGGGCGGCGCTCTGGACGGGCGAGGCCCGGCGGCTGGCGGCGGCCCTGCGGCCGCCGGCGGCCTAGAACGGTTCCGTTCGCACCGGTTCACGGAGCCCGCTCTGGCCGGTTGCTCTAGCGCCGGCCGAACAGCTTCTCCAGCTCGGCCGGGCCGAGCCGCAGGAAGGTCGGGCGGCCATGGCTGCAGGTGGCGGCGCGCGGCGTCGCCTCCATCTGCCGCAGCAGCGCATCCATCTCGGCCGGCAGCAGCCGCCGCCCGGCGCGGACCGAGCCGTGGCAGGCCAGCCGCGCCACCGCCGCATCCAGCCGGCGATCCAGCGCGGTGGTCTCGGCGAAGGCGGCCAGCTCCTCGGCCAGGTCGCGCAGCAGCGGCGCCGGGTCGGCCGCGCCGAGCAGCGCCGGCAGGGCGCGGACCAGCACCGCGCCGGGGCCGAAGCCCTCGATCTCGAGGCCCAGCCGGGCGAGGTCCGCGGCGAAGCCCAGCAGCCGGGCGGCATCGGCCGGCGGCAGGTCGACCACCGCGGGCAGCAGCAGCGGCTGGGCGCGGACGCCGCCGGCGATGAGCTGGGTCCGCAGCGCCTCATGCGTCAGCCGCTCGTGCGCCGCGTGCTGGTCGACCAGCACCAGCGCCCCGTCCGGGGCCTCGGCGAGGATGTAGGTATCGAGCAGCTGGGCCAGGGCGCGGCCGAGCGGATGCGCCTCCGGCGGCCGTTCGGCGGCCGGCGCGGCATGGCGGGGCGGGGCGAAGCCGAGCGCCAATGAGCCCGTGCTGGCCGGCGCGGTGGGCGGCGCGGCAAGCGCGAGCTGCATCTCGGCCAGGCCGACATGGTCCGGCAGCGGCGCCGGCGCCGGCGTCCGCCAGGCGCCCATCGACCCGCCGGCCGACCAGCCGCCGCGCGGCGCATAGGCGGTCAGCGCCGGGGCCGGGGCGGCGACGCCGGCCCCGGCCGAGAGCGTCCGGCGCAACGCCGCGATCAGCATCCCCCGCACCCCGGCCTCGTCGCGGAAGCGCAGCTCGGTCTTCATCGGGTGGACGTTGACGTCGACCGCCTCGGGCGGGATCTCGAGGAACAATGCCGCCACCGGATGCCGGCCGGCGGCGATCAGGTCGCGGTAGGCGACCCGCAGCGCGGTCCGCAGCAGCTGGTCCCGCACCGGGCGGCGGTTGACCACCAGATGCTGCTCGGTGCCGGTGGCGCGGGTGAAGGCCGGCTGGGCGGCGAGGCCGGCGAGCAGCAGCCCGCCGCCCTCGGCCGCGACCGGCAGGGCGGCGGCGGCGAAATCCGGCCCGAGCAGGTCGGCGATCCGCGCCTCCCGCCCGGCGGGGGCCAGGTTCAGCACCTCCCGCCCGTCCTGGGTCACCCGGAAGCCGACCTCGGGCCAGGCCAGCGCCAGCCGGCGGACCGCCTCGGTGGCGTGATCCGCCTCGGAGCGCGGGGTCTTCAGGAATTTGCGCCGGGCGGGGACGGCATAGAAGAGGTCCCGCACCTCGATCCGGGTGCCGGGGGCGCCGGAGGCCGGGACCACCGGCCCCTTGCGGCCGCCCTCGACCAGCAGCGCATGGGCGTCGCCGCCGGCCGGGCGGCTGGTGATGCTCAGCCGGGCGACGGCGCCGATGCTGGGCAGCGCCTCGCCGCGGAAGCCCAGCGTGGCGATGCGGAAGAGCATCGCCTCCTCCGGCAGCTTGGAGGTGGCATGGCGCTCGACCGCCAGCGCGAGGTCGGCGGCGCCCATGCCCGAGCCGTCGTCCTCGACCACCACCCGGCCGATGCCGCCTTCCTCCAGCGTCACCGCGATGCGGGTGGCGCCGGCATCCAGCGCGTTCTCGACCAGCTCCTTCACCACGGCGGCGGGCCGTTCCACCACCTCGCCGGCGGCGATGCGGTTGGCGGTGGTCTCCGGCAGCAGGCGGATGGCCATGCTCAGGCCGGTCCCAATTGCCCGGTCGCCAGGGCCTCCGCCCAATCGGCGCGGCCGGCCGCCAGGGCCTCGGCGGCGGCGGCGTCCCAGTCGTAGGGGATGGCGAGGAATTCCACCGACCAGCCGGCGGCGCCGCGCTCGACCACGGCGTAGCGGGCATGCGGGGTGCCGGCGCAGACCACATGGGGGTAGGGCAGAATATCGGTATAGCCGGGCTGGCCGATGCTGCCGGGGTTCACCGCCACCCGGCCATCCGGCAGCCGCACCATCCGCGCCAGGTGCGAATGGGCGCAGAGCACCAGCCCGGCCCCCGGCGTCGGGCCGATGCGGGCGGCGGCCTCGGCGGCGGTGGCGGGGCGCAGCAGCTGCGGCGCGGCGACCACCTCGAGGGCATAGGTCAGGTCGTCGGCCGGGGTGCCGTGGCAGGCGAGGACCCCCTCCGCCGGGGTGAGCACCGGCGGCAGCGTGGCCAGCCAGTCGCGCTGCGCCGCGGTCAGCCGGGCGGCGGCGAAGGCATCGGAGAAGCCCATGTCGGCCACCGGCCCATCCAGCAGCTGACGGTCGTGGTTGCCCCGCACCGTCGGCAGGCCGAGCGCCATCAGCCGGTCCGCGACGGCGGCCGGCTGCAGCGGCCCGGACAGGCAGTCGCCGAGGTTCACCGCCAGATCGGCGCCGCGCCGCGGCAGGTCGGCCAGCACCGCCTCCAGCGCCCGCAGGTTGCCGTGGATATCGGCCAGCACGGCGATGCGCATGTCAGCCCCCGGATTGCGCCCGACCTATGGCTGCCAGCAGCCCGGCGGTCGAGCCATCCTGCGCCTTCTGCGGCGCGCCCTCCAGCGCCCGCAGGATCGGCCCGGTGAGCTGCTTGCCCAGTTCGACCCCCCATTGGTCGAAGGCGTTGATGTCCCAGAGGATGCCGAGGCAGGCCACCTTGTTCTCGTAGAGGGCCACCAGCTGGCCCAGAGTGAAGGCGTCGAGCCGCGGCAGCAGCAGCGTCGTGGTCGGCCGGTCGCCGGGGAAGACCCGGTGCGGCGCGAGCCGGGCGATCTCGGCCTCGGCGGTGCCGGCCGCCGCCATCTCGGCGCGGACCTCGGCCAGGGTCTTGCCGCGCATCAGCGCGGCGGCCTGCGCCAGCCCATTGGCCAGCAGCTTGCGATGGCTGTCGGCATGCGGGTGGGCGGGGTTGGCGACCAGGATGATGTCGGCCGGCACCGGCGTCGTGCCCTGGTGCAGCAGCTGCATGAAGCTGTGCTGCGAATTGGTCCCGGGCTCGCCGAAGACGACCGGGCCGGTGCGCTGCGCCACCGGCGCCCCCGCCAGCGTCACCTGCTTGCCGAGGCTCTCCATCTCCACCTGCTGGAGATGCGCCGGCAGCCGCGCCAGCCGCTCGTCGTAGGGCAGCACCGCCCGGGCGCCGAGCCCGAGGCCATCGACGTGCCAGACCTCGGCCAGGGCCAGCAGCACCGGCAGGTTGGCCTCGAGCGGCGCCCCCAGGAAATGCGCGTCCATCGCCCGCGCCCCGGCCAGCAGCCGGTCGAAGGCCTCCCAGCCCAGGGCGATCGCCAGTGACAGGCCGATCGAGGACCAGAGCGAGAAGCGCCCGCCGACCCAGTCGCGGAAGGGGAAGACGCGCTCGGGGGCGATGCCGAAGGCGGCCGTCGCAGCGAGGTTGGTCGAGAGCGCGGCGAGGTGGCCGCCGACCCCGGCCTCCCCCACCGCCGCCGCCAGCCAGCCGCGCACCAGCGCGGCATTGGTCATGGTCTCCTGGGTGGTGAAGGTCTTGCTCGCCACCAGCACCAGGGTCCGGCGGGGGTCGAGCCGCGGCCGGATCTCCTCCCAGGCATGAGCGTCGACATTGCCGAGGTAATGCGCCCGGAGCGGCGCCGCCGGCGTCCACAGCGCCCGCGCCACCATGGCCGGGCCGAGGTCGGAGCCGCCGATGCCGATGTTCAGCACGTCGGTGAAGCGCTCCCCGGTCGCCCCGCGCAGGCGGCCGTCCTGCACCGCGACGGCGAATTCGCGCATCCGGGCGAGGGTCGCGTGCACCTCGGCCGAGGCGTCCTCGGCCCCCACCCGGAAGCCGGCCCTGGCCGGCGCCCGCAGCGCCAGGTGCAGCGCCGCCCTCCCCTCGGTGACGTTGACCGCCGCGCCCGCCGCCATGGCGTCGCGCCGTCCCGGCAGGTCCATGGCGCGCGCGAGGTCGAGCAGCGCCGCCAGCACGGCCGGGCTGAGCGAGGTCTTGGAGAGGTCGAGCAGCAGCCCGTCCGCCGCCCAGGAGAAGCGCGCGAAGCGCTCTGGGTCGGCCGCGAAGAGCGGCCGGATCGAGGCGGCGGCGCTGCCGTCGGGCCGCTCGGCCCGGGCCAGCGCCATCACCGCGGACCAGGCGCTCGTTCCATGCTGTGCCATCACCGGCCCTCCCGTTCCCCGCCGAAACGAGGTCAGAGCCCCGCCGGTTGCCCGGCGATGATCACCGAGAGGTCGCGCGGCGCCAGGACCCGCGCCGCGACCTGGGCCAGCTTGTCCCGGGTCAGCGCCTGCAGCCGGGCCGGGCGGTTGGCCAGCCAGTCGGTCGGCCGGTCGTTCTGCCGCAGGGTGAGCAGGGTATTGGCGACGCGGCGGCTGTCGGTGAAGGCGAGCGGCATGGAGCCGGTGAGGAAGGCGACCGCATCGGCCAGCTCCTCGGCGGTCGGCCCGGCCGCGGCCATGCGGGCCCATTCCTCGCGGGTGACGGCGAGGGTTTCCGCCACCCGGGCATTCTCGGTGGCGACGCTGCCGACGATGACGCCGTGGTGGAACAGCAGGTCGAGCCCGGCGCCGATGCCATAGGCCAGGCCGCGCTGCTCCCGCACCGCCTGCATGAGGCGGGAGGTGAAGCCGCCGCCGGCCAGGATGCGCAGCATGACCTGGGAGGCTTCCCAATCCGGGTCGGTCGCCGCCAGCCCGTCCTGGCCGAAGACCACGGCGGATTGCGGCGAGGCCACCGGCAGCACCTGCTGGCCGAAATGGCGGAAGCCGGGCAGCGGCGGCACCGCCGCCGGGGCGCCCGGCGGCAGCCCGGCGAAGAGCGGCGGCAGTATCGCCTTCAACTGATCGGCGGTGATGGCGCCGCTGACCGCGACCAGCAGCCCGTCCCGCCGGACCTGCCGGTCGAGCGCGGCGCGGATCGCCGCGGCCGGCAGCGCCGCCAGGCTGTCGGCGGTGCCGCCGCTGGGCCGGCCGGCGGAATGGCCGGGGAAGCCGGCGGCCCAGAAGGCGCGCCCGGCCTGGCCGCGCGGCGTCTCCAGCGCGCGGCGGGCGCCGGCGACGGCGCGGGCCCGCACCCGCTCGATCGCATCGGCGTCGAGCCGCGGCTCGACCATGGCCAGCCGGGCGAGGCGCAGCGCCTCCGGCAGGGCATCGGCCAGGCTGCGGAAGCTGCCCTCGAGGCTGTCCCGGTCGGCGGAGAAATTCAGGCTGATCGCCTCGTTGCGCAGGGCATCGGCGAAATCGGTGGCGCGCAGCGGGCCGGCGCCCTCGGTCAGCAGCGCCGCGGCCATGGCGGCGGCGCCTTCCTGGCCCTCCGGGTCGAGCGCGGCCCCGCCCGCCCAGGACCAGGCGATGGAGACGACCGGCACCGACTGGTCCTCGACCAGCCAGGCGGAGATGCCCTCGACCTCGATGGCCTGGATCGGCAGGGAGAAGCCCTTGGCCTCCCGCGGCGCGGTCGCCTGGTCGGTCATGCCGGCGCCCCCGGCAGCAGCCAGCCGGTGGTGCCCACCGGGCTGCCGAGCACCGCGCGGGCCGCCTCCGTGATCTGCTGCCGGGTCACCGCCCGGAGGTAGCGTGGCCAGAATTCCACCGTCTCCAGCGGCAGGCCGATGGCCAGCACGCCGCCCAGCATCCGCGGCGCGGCGCCGATGCCATCGAGCGAGAGCAGCGCCCCGGCGGTGAGCTGGCGGATCGAGCGGGCGCATTCCGCCTCGCTCGGCCCGTCCTGCAGCAGCGCGGCGATGGTGGCATCCACCTTCGCCTCGAGCTGCTCGGGGGTGACGCCGGCGCGGCAGGTGGCCGAGAGGCTGAAGGTGCCGACCCCCATGGTCTCGCTGTCGTAGGAGGCGCTGGCGCTGGTGGCCAGGCCGCCCTCGACCAGCGCATGGTGCAGCCGGCTGCCCGGGCCGCTGCCGAGCAGATGCGCCAGCACCTCGAGCGGCCAGGCGTGCTGGGTCTCGCCCCAGGTCAGGCTGGGCGCCTGGGCGGCGCGCATGAAATTCGCCTCCCGCACCGCCGGGTCGTGCTGGATGAAGCGGGGCTGGCCGACCGGGCCGGGGGCGGCGCGGTCGCGCAAGGTGGCGGCGCGGGCCGGCACGGCGCCGTAGAGCTCCTCGGCCAGCGCCTTGACCTGGGCCTCCCGGGCGTCGCCGGTGACCACCAGCACGGCGTTGGAGGGGGCGTAGCGGGTGTCGAAGAAGCTGCGCAGGTCGCCGAGGGTGATGGCGCGGATCTCCTCCTCCCAGCCGATGATGGGGCGGCCGCGCCAGTGCTGCGGCCCCCACATCGCCGCCTCGAAGCCCTCCCAGAAGCGGGCGCGCGGGTTGCTGCCAGTGCGCTGGCCGCGCTCCTCGAGCACCACGGCGCGTTCCGGGTCCACGGTCGCCTCCGGCAGCAGCGGGAAGGCGAAGCGGTCCGCCTCCATCCGCATCACCAGCGGCAGGCGGGAGGCCTCGACGGTCTGGTGGTAGGCGGTGACATCGCGGGAGGTGAAGGCGTTGTCCTGGCCGCCCTCCCGCGCCACCACCAGGGACATCGCCCCGGGGGCCACGTTGCGGCTGCCCTTGAACATCATGTGCTCGAGGAAATGCGCGGTGCCGGACCGGCCGGCCGGATCCTCCCCGGCGCCGGCGGCATAGAACAGGTAGTGCGAGACCACCGGCACCCGCCGGCTTTCCGCCAGCACCACCCGCAGCCCGTTGGGCATGGTCCAGCTGGTGGCGCCGAACAGCGGCCGGTCCACCGGACGGTCCGGCGGCGGGACGATGGCAGGGGCGGGGGTGGGGGCGGCCACCTGGGCCAGCGCCGGCGGGGCGGCGATGGCCACCGGCAGGGCGGCGGCGGAGCGGAGGGCGGTTCGGCGGGTCACGCTGGGCATTGCTCCGATGTGGGGATGCCTGGGGTTGCCCGCCAGCACCGCTTGCGATCCGCGATCGATTCCCTCTCTGCCGGTTTCGGCGCCGGAATGCCATGCCGGCCGCCGGCCCGACCGGGCCCGGCGGCGCAGGCGCCTCAGAAGATGCTTTCGAACAGGCTGGTGATCGGGTTGCTGCTGCGGCTGCGCTGGATGATCGGGGTCTCGCCCTCGGTCACGTCGCGGCCGAGCGCCGAATTCTCCCGCAGCCGCTGGGATTCGCGGCGGGGGTCGAGGGTGACGCCGGGCTGGTCCGGGCCGCGCCAGAACATCAGGCGGTCGACCAGGCTCCGCTCCGGCTGGTCCAGCCGCAGGCTTTCCTCGTCCACCCGGCGGCGGATGTCGTCCCCCACCGGCCGGCCGGCCTGGGAGAGCAGCGCGCTCTCGCCCGAGGAGCGCGGCGCGCTGGCCGGGCCGCCGAGCACCGAGCCCGGCACCAGCGCGGCTTCGGCCGCGGCGCGGGTCGAGACCTCCTGCGGCCGGTCGGCGCCGGGGCGCGGCACCGGCAGGCTGCCGCCGAGCGCGGGCGGCATCGACAGCGGGGCCCGGGTGGTCACCTGAAACTCATCCGGGGCGTCCCGGGTGAAGCCGAAGGTCCGCGCGGTATCGCCCCCGCAACCCGCCAGGGTGGCGACGAGCAGGCTGGACAGGACCAGGGCGAAGCCTGGGAAGCGGCGCATCCTCATGCCGCTTCCTTAGCCGGGGGCGCGCGGCGGAACAAGGCATCCGCCAGCAGCACCCCGACGCCGCAGACGATCCCGGCATCGGCGATGTTGAACACGTACCAGTGCCAGCCCCAGCCATAGGCATCGACGAAGTCCACCACCGCGCCGAAGCGCAGGCGGTCGATGACGTTGCCGATCGCCCCGCCGATGACCGCGCCCAGGGCGGCGGCGACCGCGCGGGTCTCCGCCTTGGCCAGCCAGCGCAGCAGGAAGCCGGCGATGACGGCGGCGACCAGGGCCAGGATGATGTGGTTCAGCGGCCCCTCGCCCGAGAGCAGGCCGAAGGTGACCCCGCGGTTCCAGACCATGGTGAGGTTGAGCCCGACCGGCCCGGCCTCGAACAGCGGCACCGAGCGCAGGTTGGGCAGATCGAGGACCTCCAGCACCCAGTACTTGCTGGCCTGGTCGGCCGCCAGCAGCAGCGCGGCCAGCAGCAGGCCGAGCCGCATCATGCGCCGACCACGGCTTCGCAGCGGCGGCAGAGCGTCGGGTGGGCGGCGGAGGCGCCGACCTCCGGCAGGACGCGCCAGCAGCGGTCGCATTTGGCGCCGGGGGCCTTTTCCACCGCGAAGCCATCGGCGGCGGCCCGCTCCACCTGGGAGACGATGAGGATCTCCTCCCAGAAGGCCCGGTCGTAGCCGGCATCCGCCGCGACCGTGACCTTGGCCTGCAGCGAGGAGCCGATCTCGCCGGAGCGGCGCAGCTCCTCCAGCATGCCGGTCGCGGTGGCGCGGGTCGCGCGCAGCGCGGCCCAGCGCCCGGCCAGCGCCTCGTCCCGCCATTCCGCCGGCAGCACCGGGAAGTCGTGCAGGTGCACGCTGTCGGTCTCGCTCGGGAAGCGGGACAGCCAGGCTTCCTCGGCGGTGAAGGCCAGCACCGGCGCCAGCCAGGCGCAGAGGCAGCGGTGCAGCACGTCGAGCACCGTCCGGGCGCTGCGGCGGCGGTGGCTGTCGGCCGCGTCGCAGTACAGCGCGTCCTTGCGGATGTCGAAGTAGAAGGCCGAGAGGTCGGTGCTGCAGAAGCCGTGGATGTCCGGGTAGACGCCGGTCCAGTCGTAGTCCCGCACCGCCTTGCGCAGCCGCGCGTCCAGCTCGGTCAGCCGGTGCAGCACCCAGCGCTCCAGCTCCGGCAGCTCGGCATGGGGCACCGTCTCCGCCGCATCAAAGCCATCGAGGTTGCCGAGCAGCCAGCGCAGGGTGTTGCGCAGCCGCCGGTACAGCTCGGCCTGCTGCTTCAGGATCTCCTTGCCGATGCGGAGGTCGTCGGCGGTATCGGCGTTCATCACCCAGAGCCGCAGGATGTCGGCGCCGTACTGCTTCGTCACCTCCTGCGGGGCGGTGACGTTGCCGAGCGACTTCGACATCTTCCGCCCGGCCTCGTCCAGCACGAAGCCATGCGTCAGGATCGCCTTGAAGGGCGGCACGCCATTGGCGCCGATGCTCTCGAGCAGCGAGGAATGGAACCAGCCGCGATGCTGGTCCGAGCCTTCAAGATAAAGGTCGGCCGGGAAGGGCATGCCGCGGGCGCGCAGCACGAAGGCATGGGTCGAGCCGCTCTCGAACCACACGTCGACGATGTCCATCACCTGCTCGTAGGCCGCGGGGTCGCGGTCCTCGCCGAGGAACCGCGCGGCGGCGCCGGGCTGGTACCAGGCATCGGCGCCTTCCGCGGCGAAGGCGGCGAGCACGCGCTCCATCACCGCCGGGTCGCGCAGCGGCTCGCCGGTCTGGCGGTCGACGAAGACCGTGATCGGCACGCCCCAGGCGCGCTGCCGGCTGATGCACCAGTCGGGCCGCGCCGCGACCATGCTGCCGATGCGGTTGCGGCCCTGGTCGGGGACGAAATGCGTCGCGTCGATGGCCGCCAGCGCCTTGGCGCGGATGGCGTTCGCGTCGTCCATGGCGATGAACCACTGCGGCGTGGCGCGAAAGATCACCGGCTTCTTCGAGCGCCAGCTATGGGGGTAGCTGTGGTTCAGCTTCGCCTTCGCCACCAGCGTCCCGGCCGCCTCGCAGGCGGCGTAGATGGCGTCGTGGGCCTTGAAGACGTGCAGCCCCTCGAAGCCCGGCGCCCAATGGGTGAAGGTGCCGTCGTCGGCCACCGTCTCCGGCACCGGCAAGTTGTGCGCGCGGCCGAGGTTGAAGTCGTCCTCGCCATGGCTGGGGGCGATATGGACGAAGCCGGTGCCGGCCTCGGTGGTGACGAAGTCGCCGGGCAGCAGCGGCACGTCGAAGTCGTAGCCGGCGCCGCGCAGCGGATGGGCGGCGATCGCGCCTTCCAGCTCGGCGCCCTTGACCACGCGCCGGATGCTGTGGGCGCCGAGCTTCGCGTCCTTCTCGAACTGCGGCAGCAGCGGCAGCGCGACCAGCAGGGTCTCGCCGGGCACGAGGTGGCTGCCCTCGCCGACGGCCTCGACATGCACCAGCGCGTAGTCGATCTCCGGCCCATAGGCGACGGCGCGGTTGGCCGGGATGGTCCAGGGCGTGGTGGTCCAGATCACCACGCTGGCGCCGAGCAGATCCGAAGGTGCCGCGACCAGGCGGAACCGCGCCCACAACGTCGGCGAGACATGGTCGTGATACTCGATCTCGGCCTCGGCCAATGCGGTCTTCTCGACCGGGCTCCACATCACCGGCCGCAGCCCGCGATAGAGCGAGCCGTTCATCAGGAACTTGCCGATCTCGCCGGCGATCAGCGCTTCGGAGGGAAAGTCCATGGTCGCGTAGCGCCGCGCCCAGTCGCCGGCCACGCCGAGGCGGATGAACTCCTCGCGCTGCACGTCGAGCCACTGCGCCGCATAGGCGCGGCACTCGGCGCGGAATTCCAGCACCGGCACCGCATCCTTGCCGCGGCCGCCCTGGTACTTGCCCTTGGGGTTGCGGTACTCCTCCTCGACCTTCCATTCGATCGGCAGGCCGTGGCAGTCCCAGCCCGGGACGTAGTCCGCGTCGAAGCCCGACATCTGGGCGGCGCGGTTGATGACGTCCTTCAGGATCTTGTTGAGCGCGTGGCCGATGTGCAGCGGCCCGTTCGCATAGGGCGGGCCGTCGTGCAGGATGAAGGGCGGCCGGCCGGCGGAGCGCGCCCGCAGCGTCGCCCAGAGGTCCAGCCTCTGCCAGCGCTCCAGCCATTGCGGCTCCCGCTTCGGCAGGTCGCCTTTCATCGGGAAGGGGGTCTGCGGCAGGAATACGGTGCCCCGGTAGTCGCGGGTCGGGGCTTCTGCGGGGGTGTCGGTCATCGGGTGATCTCCGGCCGCCGGCGGTGCGGGGCGGGTCAGCGGGGGCAAGTCGGGGGGGCAGGCGCGCGGGGTCCCGGCCCTCAGGGGAGGGCCGGGCCAGTAATTCGCGGCATGGCCTGCGGGAGAAACATGGCAGGCTTATGCGGAGGAGAGGGCCGGCGGGTCAAGCACGCCGGCTAGCCCAGCACCGCCCGCGCATCCGCCGCATCCCGGGCGATGGCGGCCTTCAGCGCCTCCAGCCCATCGAACTTCGCGTCGGCCCGCAGGAAGTGCCGCAGCCGGATGCCGATCTCCTGGCCATAGAGGTCGCCGGACCAGTCGAAGATATAGGTCTCCAGCCGGGTCTGCGGGTCGCCGCCGAGGGTCGGGCGGCGGCCGATGTTGGAGACGCCCTTCACCTCCTGCCCATCCGGCAGCACCACCGTCACGGCATAGACCCCGCGCGCCGGCTCCAGGTAGCGCCCCATCCAGAGGTTGGCGGTCGGCCAGCCCAGCACCCGGCCGAGCTTGTCGCCATGCACCACCTCGCCGCGGATCTCCCAGGGCCGGCCCAGCATGGCCGTGGCCCGCTCGGGGTAGCCATCCTGCAGGGCGCGGCGGATGCGGGTGGAGGAGATCGGACCTTGGCCATCGACCAGCGGCGGCACCACGGTCAGCCCGATCCCGGCCGCCTCGGCCAGCCGGGTCAGGGTGCCGGCATCGCCGCCACGGCGGTGGCCGAAGGCGAAGTCCTGGCCGCAGGAGAGGTGCACCGCGCCCAGCCCTTCGCGCAGCACGTCTCGGAAGAAGCGCTCCGCCGGCATCGCGGCGAGCTCCGCATCGAAGGGTAGCGCGACGACCAGGGCCGCACCCAGCTCGCCCAACGCCGCCGCCTTGGCGGGCAGCAGGGTCAGCCGGAACGGCGGGTCATCGGGGCGGAAATGCTCGCGCGGATGCGGCTCGAAGGTCAGCACCGCCAGCGGCGCCTCGGGCCGGGCGGCATGCGCCGCGGCCAGCACCGCCCGGTGGCCCAGGTGCACCCCGTCCATGTTGCCCAGCGCCACGGTGGCGCCGCGCAGCCCGGCCGGGATCTGGCCGGGGTGGGTGACGACGACGGGCTGGGTCATCCGGCGGTCGCGGGCCGGCTGGCGCGGCTGGGGACGGAGACGAAGGCCTCGCCTTCCAGCACCGGCTCGCCCCGCACCGTGCAGACCGTGCGCAAGGTGGCCCGGTTCTTCTCTGGGTGCAGCGCCATGACCTCGACGGTCGCCGTCACCGTCTCCCCGATGCGGACGGGCGCGCGGAATTTCAGGGTCTGCGACATGTAGATGGTGCCGGGGCCGGGCAGCTGGGTGCCGAGCACCTTGGTGATCAGCCCGGCCGCCAGCATCCCATGGGCGATGCGCTCGCCGAAGACCGTGGTCTTGGCGTATTCGGCGTTGAGGTGCATCGGGTTGGTATCCCCGGTGACCGCGGCGAACAGCACCACGTCGGCTTCGGTGATGGTCTTGCCGAAGCTGGCCTTCAGCCCGACCGTCAGGTCCTCGAAACACATGCCGTCCGACATCAGCTTGCCGCTCCCGTTCCGCCGCCGGCCGGTCTAATGGCCGGGCCGCGGGTGGACAAGCGCCGCTGCGGGGCCACAGTGCAAGATCATCCGCAGGACCCGACCATGCCCCAGACCGATATCGGCACCTCCGACCGCATCCTCGCCGAGCTTCGCGGCTGGGTGGAGCATGAGACGCCGACCACCGATGCCGGCGCGGTCAACGGCCTGCTGGACCGCTGCCAGGCGGAGCTGGCCGGGGTCGGCGCGGCGATCGAGCGGCTGGCCGGCCGCGACGGCTACGGCGACACGCTGATCGCCCGCACCCCGGGGGAAGGCGCGCCGCTGGTCGTCGCCGGGCACGTGGATACGGTCTGGGACCATGGGACACTCGCTAAATCCATGCCCTGGCGGGTCGAGGGCGACCGCGCCCATGGCCCCGGCATCTACGACATGAAGGCCGGCAGCTTCTTCGCCTTCCACGCGGTGCGGGAGATCCTGCGCCAGGGCACGCGGACGAAGCGCCCGATCACCCTGCTGCTGACGCCCGACGAGGAGGTCGGCAGCCCGACCAGCCGCGCCCCGATCGAGGCCGCGGCCCGGGACGCCTGCGCCGTGCTGATCCCCGAGCCGGCGGGCGGGCCGCAGGGCGCCTGCGTCACCGGCCGCAAGGGCACCGGCGGCTTCCGCGTCTCCGTCGAGGGCCGCAGCGCCCATGCCGGCGGCAATTGGTCGGAGGGCCGCAGCGCCGTGGTGGCCATGTCCCGGCTGGTGCTGGCGGTGCATGCGCTGACCGACCTCGACCGCGGCATCACCACCAACATCGCCCCGGTCTGGGGCGGCACCCGGCCCAATGTCATCCCGCCCGAGGCCGGCTGCCGGATCGACTTCCGGGCGCCGAGCCTGGAGGCGGCCGAGGAGGTGGTCACCGCCATCAGGGCGCTCGGCATCGAGGAGGACGGCATCCGCATCACCCTCGAGGGCGGCCTGAACCGACCCCCCTTCCCCGAGACCCCGGCCGGCCTGGCGCTGTTCGAGACGGCGCGGGAGATCGCCGCCCGCCAGGGCTACCGGCTGCCGAAGCAGCACCGCGGCGGCGGCTCGGACGGCAATTTCACCGCCGTCATGGGCATCCCGACCCTGGACGGCCTCGGCTGCACCGGCGCCGGGGCGCATGCGCCGGAGGAGCACATCCGCTGGGCCGACCTGGCGCCGCGCTGCGCGACCCTGTGCGAGCTGCTGGAGACGCTGGGCTGAGGCGGCAGCCCGCCGGGGCATAGCCAGGGCGGCGGCCAGGCTCCAGGCTGCGGGCCGGAGGTGACCCATGTCGAAAGCCCTGATCATCGGTGCCGGCGACGGCCTGTCCGCAGCCCTGGCGCGGCGGCTGGCGCGGGAGGGCTATGCCGTGGCGCTGGCGGCGCGCGACATCGCCAAGCTGGCCGCCCTGGCGGCCGAGACCGGCGCCAGCCGGCACGCGACCGATGCGGCGGATCCTGCCGCCATGGCCGCGCTGTTCGCGGCCGAGGGCGATGCCGAGGTGGTGGTCTACAATCCCAGCTACCGCACCCGCGGGCCGATCGCCGGGCTCGATCCGGCCGAGGTGCAGAAGAGCCTGCAGGTCTGCGCCTTCGGCGCCTTCCTGGCGGTGCAGCAGGCCGCGCGGCGCATGCTGGCGGCCGGCCGCGGCACCATCCTGCTGACCGGCGCCAGCGCCGGGGTGAAGGGCTTCCCGCTCAGCGCCCCCTTCGCCATGGGGAAATTCGCGCTGCGCGGCCTGGCGCAATCCGCGGCGCGGGAGCTGCACCCGCAGGGCGTGCATGTCGCGCATGTCGTCATCGACGGCGGCATCCGCAGCGCCCGGCGGCCGGACGGCGGCGACCAGAGCCTGCTCGACCCGGATGCGATCGCCGAGAGCTACCTGCAGCTGATCCGCCAGCCGCGGAGCGCCTGGAGTTCGGAGCTGGAACTTCGCCCTTGGGTTGAGAGATTTTAATCAAGTTTCAAATAACGGCGAGCGGCAGCGGTGCCTCAACCAGAATCTTATGTTTCAGCGTTAGCGCCCAACCAGTAGTTCAAATATCAACCCAAGCATGAAAGCTCACGTAACCGTGTGCTTGATAAAACCCAGCTTAAACGCAGGCAAGCGCTAGATCCATCGCAACCGCCGAACGAATCCCGTGTTGCTGTCTGGTGCTGTCAATAGTATGTGTGTCGAGCAATCACGTGAGCCGGAGCCTGCAGGATGCGCGTCGCTATCGAGCCCTTCGAGGCTGAGGCTGACCCTGAAACTCCGGACCATTCGGCGCTCCGCCTGATGCTCTCCTATGTCGAGGCCGAGTGCCTGCGCATCGGCGCCACGGAGGCCGCGCGGCACGCGGCGCTCGCCGCCTCGCTCATGCCCTCCGCCGCCACCCCCGCCACGCCGCATCCGGCGGCGCCAACCCGGCCGCGCAGCGCCCGCCTGCACTGATCGAGGCCGGCCCCCGCCAGGCGGGGCCGCCTCCACCGCGGGTCCGGCAACGGGCCCGGTGCCCGTCCGCCGGGCTGCCCGCGGGCCCGGCGCCGGCATGGCCGGGGCATCGCTTGCTGCGCGCCGGGCACACTGCGCCGGGCAATGCGGGGCGGGGCGTGTTTGTGCCTTGCTCCCGCCACACCCCCGGGCCAAACCCGGCTCGCGCCGTGGTTCCGGCCGCGGTCCGCGCATCCCTCGCCTTGCCCTTTCCCGGCCTTCACCGGCCCTTCGTCTGATGCGGATCCCGCGATGCAGGTCTACCTGCCCATCGCCGAAATGTCGGTGGATGCCCTGCTGCTGGTGGGCATCGGTTTCGGCGTGGGCTGGCTCTCGGGGCTGTTCGGCGTCGGCGGCGGCTTCCTGCTCACGCCGCTGCTGATCCTGATCGGCATTCCCGCCCCGGTGGCGGTCGCCTCCGGCGCCAACCAGACGCTCGGCGCCTCGGTCTCCGGCCTCATCGCGCAGTGGCGGCGGAGCAACGTCGACGCCAAGATGGGCGGCGTGCTGCTGGTCGGCGGCGTGCTCGGCTCGCTCGCGGGGGTGCAGCTCTTCGCGCTGCTGCGGCGGATCGGCCAGGTCGACCTCGCGGTCTCGCTGTTCTACGTGGTCGTGCTCGGCACCGTCGGCGCCCTGATGGTCATGGAGAGCCTGCGGGCCATCCGCCGCCGCCGCAGCGCCGTGAAGCGCAAGCTGCACGACCACTTCTGGATGCACGGCCTGCCGCTCAAGATGCGGTTCCGCAAGTCCCGGCTCTACATCTCGGTCATCCCGCCCTTCGTGGTCGGCTTCGCCATCGGCGTGCTCTCGGCGGTGATGGGCGTCGGCGGCGGCTTCATGCTGGTGCCGGCGATGATCTACCTGCTGGGCATGCCGACCTCGGTGGTCATCGGCACCTCGCTGTTCCAGGTCGTCTTCGTCGCCGCCAACGTCACCCTGCTGCAGGCGGTCCAGCTCGGCACCGTCGACATCCTGCTGACCATGCTGCTGCTGCTGGGCGGCGTCGCCGGGGCGCAGTTCGGCGCCGCCATGGGCACCCGGCTGCGCGGCGAGGAGACCCGGGCGCTGCTCGGCCTGCTGGTGCTCTCGGTCGCGCTGAGCCTGCTGTGGGGGCTGCTGCGGACGCCCGACAACCTGTTCAGCAGCGGCCCGGCGCTTTGATCCGCCGCGCCGTCCTGCTGCTGCTCCTGCTGCTGCTGCCGGCCGGCCGCGCGGCGGCGCAGGACGCGCCGCTGGTGGTGGCGCTGTCGCAGACCGCGGTCGAGGTCACCACCGGCTTCACCGGCGCCTCGCTCATGGTCTTCGGCAGCACCGAGACGCCGATCGGCCCGGGCGGCGACGAGATCCTGGTGGTCGCCCGCGGCCCGACCCGGCCGGTGGTGGTCCGCCGCAAGGTGCCGGCGCTCGGCATCCTCTGGGTCAACGGCCCCTCGGCCCGCTTCGCCGGGGTGCCCGGCTTCTACTTCATCGCCGGCACCCGGCCCGCCTGGCAGCTGCTGCCGGAGGAGGAGCGGCAGCGGAACAGCCTCGGCCTCGACAGCCTGCCGCTGACCAGCACCGGCGCCCGCTCCCCGGCCTTCCGCGCCGCGCTGCTCGGGCTCGAGAGCAGCAGCGGCATGTGGGTCGAGGACACGACCGCCATCGAGATCGCCGGCAGCCGGCTGTTCCACGCCCGGCTGCCGCTACCGGCCGCGGTCCCGACCGGCGACTACCGGGTCGAGGTGCTGCTGGTCCGCTCCCGCCGGATCGTGGCGCGGCAGGAGCTGGCCTTCCGGGTGGACCGCGTCGGCACCGCCGACCGCATCGCGACGGTCGCCGAAGACCAGCCTTTCATCTATGGGCTTGCCTGCATCATATTCGCGGCGCTCGCCGGCTGGCTCGGCAGCATCCTGTTCCGGAGGGGTTGATGGGCGAGACCAGGGAACAGCAGGAAGCGGCAAGCAAGCGGGACCGCGTCTTCCTGGTGATGGTGGACGACAGCCCGGAACGCGCCGTGGCGCTCCGCTACGCCTGCCTGCGCGCCCGCAACGGCGGCGGCCGGCTGATGCTGCTGCGGGTCATCGAGCTCGAGGGCATGACCGAATGGGCCGGCGTCGGCGCCATGATGGCCGAGGAACGGCGGGACGAGGCGGAGAAGCTGCTCTCGGGCCTGGCCGCGCAGGTGAACGAGATCACCGGCGGCCTGCCCATATTGATGATCCGCGAGGGCCAGCCGCGCGACGAGCTGCTCGCCCTGCTCGAGGAGGACCCGCGGATCTCGATCCTGGTGCTGGCCTCGGCCGGGGACAGCAGCGGGCCGGGTCCGCTGATCTCGGCGCTGACCGGGCGCTACGCCTCCCGCGTCCGGGTGCCGATGACCATCGTCCCGGGGAACCTCGACGACAAGGAGATGGAGCGGGTCACCTGAGGCGCCGCCCTCCCGCGCGGGGCTTGGCGCCCGGGTCGCGGCGGGTCTAGCTTCCGGCAAAGCCCAGGGAAGGAAAGACCGCCAATGTCCCTCAATGCCCTCAGCGGGCCCCGCATCAAGCAGGCCGGCGATGCCGGCGCGCCCTACGAGACCATCCGGCTCGACAAGCTGACCCCGGTCATCGGTGCCGAGATCAGCGGCGTCGACCTCGGCGGGCCCATCTCCAACCGGCAGATGGACGAGATCCACCGCGCCCTGGCCGAGAACTTGGTCATCTTCTTCCGCGACCAGCACATGAGCCAGGAGCAACACCTCGACTTCGGCCGCCAATTCGGCCCGCTCCACCTGCACCCGGCCGCGCCGAGCGAGCCCGGCCATCCCGAGCTGATGATCATCAAGGCGGATGCCCAGTCGGTCCGCGCCAATGGCGAGGGCTGGCATTCCGACGTCTCCTGCGACGAGGAGCCGCCGCTGGGCTCCATCCTCTACATCAAGGAATGCCCGCCGGCCGGCGGCGACACGCTGTTCGCCAGCATGTACGCCGCCTACGAGGCGCTGTCGGACCGGATGAAGGCCTACCTCGCCGGCCTCACCGCCATCCACGACGGGGAGCATGTCTATCGCGGCATGTTCGCCAACGACGGCGTGGCGGACAAGGCGCGCTACCCGCGGGCCGAGCATCCGGTGATCCGCACCCATCCGGTCACCGGCCGGAAGGCGCTTTACGTGAACAAGGGCTTCACCACCCGCATCCTCGGCATCCCGGTCGACGAGAGCGAGGGCATCCTGCGGTACCTGTACGAGCACATGGAGAACCCGCTGTTCCAGTGCCGCTTCCGCTGGCAGGCCAATTCGGTGGCCTTCTGGGACAACCGCTGCGCCCAGCACCGGGCGATGTGGGACTACTGGCCGCATCGCCGCTACGGCAACCGCGTCACGGTGAAGGGCGCCCGGCCGGTCTGACCCAGCTATGCTGACCCCGCCTGGGCTCACGGATCGCCGCATCCTGCTGATCGTCTCCGGCAGCATCAGCGCCTACAAGGCGCTGGAGCTGACCCGGCTGCTGCGCAAGGCCGGCGCCGCCGTCACCGGCGTGCTGACCGCCGGCGGCGCCCGCTTCGTGACGCGGGAGGCCCTGGCCGGCATCACCGGCCAGCGGGTGCACGACGACCTCTGGGCGGCCGAGGCCGAGATCGGCCATATCCGCCTGGCCCGGGCGCCGGACGCGGTGGTGGTCGCCCCCGCCTCGGCCGACCTGCTGGCCAAGATGGCGAACGGGCTGGCCGACGACCTGGCCAGCACCATCCTGCTGGCGACCCGCGCCCCGGTGCTGGTGGCGCCGGCGATGAACCCCGCCATGTGGGACCATCCGGCGACCCGGGCCAACATCGCCACGCTCCGCGCGCGTGGCATCGGCGTCGTCGGCCCCGGCGTGGGCGCCATGGCCGAACCGGAAAGCGGCCCCGGCCGGCTGGCGGAACCGGATGAGATCCTCGCCGCCGTCGCCGGGCTGCTGGCCCCCGCGTCCCGTGCCCTCGCCGGCCGCCACGCGCTGGTGACCTCCGGCCCGACGCATGAGCCGATCGACCCGGTGCGCTACATCGCCAACCGGAGCAGCGGCAAGCAGGGCCATGCCATCGCCGCCGCGCTCGCCGCGCTCGGGGCCCGGGTCACCCTGGTCTCCGGCCCGGTCGCCGTGCCGGACCCGCCGGGGGTCACCCTCCGCCGCGTCGAATCGGCCCGCGAGATGCTGGCTGCCTGCGAGGCCGCGCTGCCGGCCGACATCGCCGTCATGGCCGCCGCGGTGGCGGACTGGCGGGTGGCGGAGGCGGCGACGCAGAAGCTGAAGAAGGCGCCGGGCGCCGATGCGCCGACCCTGACCATGGCGCTGAACCCCGACATCCTCGCCACCCTGTCGCGCCATGCGCGGCGCCCCGGCCTGGTCATCGGCTTCGCCGCGGAGACCGAGCGGGTGGTGGAGCACGCGGTCGCCAAGCGGCAGCGCAAGGGCTGCGACTGGATCCTGGCCAACGACGTCTCGGGCGATGTCATGGGCGGCGACGCCAACCGCATCCACCTGGTCACCGCGGACGGGGTCGAGGACTGGCCGGAGATGCCGAAGGCGGCGGTGGCGGCCAGGCTCGCCGAGCGCATCGCCACAACCCTGGCGTGAATTGATTCGTCTCAAGACGTCTCAGACTGCTGCGGCGCAAGGAACAGGAAACACTTTTACGCGAGGATGTCTTCAGCGAGGGAGCGATTTCCACCTAGGTGGTTAACCCCCCTCGCACCCCGCCCGCAGCCTCCGCGCCGGAAGCCTGTTCCATGCTCCAGTTCCTCGTCACCCGCCTCCGCCGTTGGCTCTCCTACCGGCCGGAACGCCGCTACATGCGCGGCCACGGCTGACCCGGGGCCGGCCGGGCTCAGTCCTCCAGCACCTCGCGCAGCCAAGCCTCGCCCGCCGCCGGCAGGTTGTGCCAGGCGGCATCCGGCGACACGCGGGTGATGGTCAGGACCACGTCCTCCGCCCCTTCCTTCTTCAGCGCCCGCAGCAGGTGGTCGCGTAGATAGGCCGGGGAGACGCCGGTGGCCACCAGGGTGGCCCGAGGCGTGACGGGCCAGTGCTCGGGCGCAATCTCGAAGATCGCCTCGAAGAATACTTTCTCCGCCGCCGCCGGCGCAGCGCCGAGGTCATGCAGGACGAGGCAAAGCGACATCGCGACAAAGGCTCCTCAGACCGGGTGCAGGTGGCCCACCGTGGCGCCGCCGGCCGCCGCCACCGCCTCGGCGACCAGGGTCCGGTGACAGTGCAGCGGATCAGCCTCGAGGCATAGCAGGCAGATCGTCTCCTGCCCCGCGCGCCGGGTCAGCCCGGCCAGCGCCGCCTGGGCTTCCACCCCGGCCAGGTGCGCCCCGAAGATCCGCCGCATCTCGGCCGGGCGACCGGCCCGCACCGCCGCCCGCCCGGCCGCCGGCGTGCCCAGCGCCCGCAGGTGCTCGTAGCCGATGCCGGCCTCGGCCAGGGCGGCGGCGAGCGCGGTCTTGGCGAAGCCCGGCCGCCGGCTGTTGGCCAGCGCCCGCACGTCGACCAGCGTCCGCACCCCGGCCTCGCGCAGCGCGCCGATCAGCCGCGCCGGCGTCGCCCCCTCGTAGCCGATGGTCAGGATCGGCCGCACCCCCGGGCCTAGCGCGCGATCGCGGCATGCGCGGCGAGGCAGGCCATGTCGAGCAGCTGGGTCACGCTGGCATCCATCGGCACGATCTGCACCGGCCGCGACAGCCCCATCAGCAGCGGCCCGATCGCCGTGCCGCTGGTCAGCCGCGGCACTGCCTTGGTCAGGATATGCGCCGCGTGCAGCCCGGGCATCACCAGCACGTTGGCCGGCCCGGTCAGCCGGCAGAAGGGATAGAGCCGGGCCCGCAGCGCGGGGTCGAGCGCCACGTCGGCCGCCATCTCGCCGTCGTACTCGAAGTCGACCTTGCGCTCGTCGAGCAGCCGCACCGCCTCCCGCAGGCTGCCGGGGATATGGCCCTTGGGATCGCCGAAGGTGGAGAAGGACAGGAAGGCGACCCGCGGCTCGTGCCCCAGCCGGCGCGCGGCGGCGGCGGACTGCACCGCGATCTCGGCCAAGGTCGCCGCGTCCGGCCGCTCGTGGATGGCGGTATCGGCGACGAAGACGGTGCCGGAGACGCGGGCCAGCAGCAGCGTCAGCCCGAACATCACCCCGCCGGGCGCCGGGTCGATCGCGGTGGCGATGCCCTCGAGCGCCACCGCGTAGCTGCGGGTCACGCCGGTGACGACGGCATCGGCATCGCCGAGCGCCAGCATGCAGCCGGCGAAGACGTTGCGGTCCTGGTTCACCAGCCGCTGGCAGTCGCGCAGCAGGAAGCCCTCGCGCTGGCGGCGGGCATAGAGGTACTCGGCGTAGCGGCGGTTGCTGTCCGAGTTGCGCGCGTTGCGGATGGTGATCCCCTCCGGCAGCGGCACGCCGAGGGTCAGCAGGGTCGCCCGGATCCGGTCCTCCCGCCCGACCAGCACCGGCGAGCCGTAGCCGGAGTTGTGGAAGGCGATGGCGGCGCGGATGACCTTCTCCTCCTCGCCCTCGGCGAAGACCACGGTGCGCGGGTTGGCCCGCACCCGCTCGGTGATCAGCTCCATCGCATTGGCGGTCGCGTCCAGCCGCCCGGCCAGGGCGCGGGCATACTTGCCGAGGTCGGCGATCGGCTTGCGGGCGACGCCGCTGGCGATGGCCGCGCGCGCCACGGCGACCGGCACGCGGGAGATCAGCCGCGGGTCGAAGGCATTGGGGATGATGTAGTCCGGCCCGAAGCGCAGCGAGGTGCCGGCGCCGGCGCCGGCGGTGTTCACCTCCTCCGGCACGTCCTCGCGGGCCAGCATGGCCAGCGCCTCGGCCGCCGCCACCTTCATCGCGTCGTTGATGGTGCTGGCCCGGACGTCGAGCGCCCCGCGGAAGATGAAGGGGAAGCCGAGGACATTGTTGACCTGGTTCGGGTAGTCGGACCGGCCCGTCGCGATGATACAGTCCGGCCGCACCGCCTTGGCTTCCTCGGGCGTGATCTCGGGGTCGGGGTTGGCCATGGCGAAGATGATGGGCTTATCCGCCATCGCCCGCAGCATCTCGGGCGTGACCGCCCCCTTCACCGAGAGGCCGAAGAAGCAGTCGGCGCCGGCCATCGCCTGGGACAGGGTGCGGGCCTCGGTATCGACCGCATGGGCCGACTTCCACTGGTTCATGCCCTCGGTGCGGCCGCGGTAGACCACGCCCTTGGTGTCGCACATGATGACGTTGCGCGGCGTCACGCCCATCGCCTTCATCAGCTCGGCGCAGGCGACCGCCGCGGCCCCGGCGCCGTTGATGACGATGGTGGTGTCCTTCAGGGCCCGCCCGGTCAGGTGCACCGCGTTCAGCAGGCCGGCGGCGGCGACGATGGCGGTGCCGTGCTGGTCGTCGTGGAAGACCGGGATGTCCATCAGCTCGCGCAGCCGCTGCTCGATGACGAAGCACTCGGGCGCCTTGATGTCCTCGAGGTTGATGCCGCCGAAGCTCGGGCCGAGGTAGCGGACCGCGTTGACGAAGGCATCGACGTCCTCGGTGTCGATGCAGAGGTCGATGCCGTCGACGTCGGCGAAGCGCTTGAACAGCGCGACCTTGCCCTCCATCACCGGCTTGCTCGCCAGCGCGCCGAGGTTGCCGAGGCCGAGCACCGCCGTGCCGTTCGACACGACGGCCACGAAATTGCCCTTCGAGGTGTAGTCGTAGGCCAGCGCCGGGTCGCGGGCGATGTGCAGGCAGGGCTCGGCCACGCCGGGGGAATAGGCCAGCGACAGGTCGCGGGCGGTGATCAGCGGCTTGGTCAGCCGGATCTCCAGCTTGCCCGGGCGGCCTTCCGCGTGCAGCGCCAGCGCCTCCTCCGGGGTGACCCGCGCGGTGCGCACATCCGCCAGCGAAATGGGGGGCATGGTGCCCTTGTGCGCGTCGTCCATACTCGTCTCGCCCTTCAGTCGGTCCTGGCGGCGCTGCGGCCGCCTCGCGGAAGGCTTCAGTCTCGCAGCCATGCGGCCATAGCGAAAGGCCGCGGGTTTGCGGGTGCGAAGGACGGATGGAAGCCGGGCCGATCCGGGCTAGCTTGCGGCCGATGGACAGCTTGCCCGACCCCGCCCGAGATGCCTCCCAAGGTGCCACACCCCGGGCCATGACCGCCGAGGGCGCCTCCCCGGCCATGGCCCAGTGGTTCGCCGCCAAGGCGGAGAACCCCGATGCGCTGCTGTTCTTCCGCATGGGCGACTTCTTCGAGATGTTCTTCGCCGATGCCGAGGCGGCCGCGGAGGCCCTCGACATCGCCCTCTCCCACCGCGGCGAGCACCAGGGCCGGCGCATCGCCATGTGCGGCGTCCCCGCCCATAGCCATGAGAGCTACCTCGCCCGGCTGATCCGCCGCGGCTTCCGGGTCGCCATCTGCGAGCAGATGGAGACGCCGGAGGAGGCCAAGCGCCGCCGCGCCCCGGCGGTGCATCGCCAGGTGGTCCGCCTCGTCACCCCCGGCACGGTCACCGAGGAGACCCTGCTCGAGGCCGCCCGCCCGGCCTGGCTGCTGGCCCTGGCCCCGCAGGAGGACAAGCTGGGCGCCGCCTGGCTCGACCTCTCGACCGGCGCCTTCGAGACCGAGGCCCTGGCGCTGGCCGACCTGCACGCCCTGATCGCCCGGCTCGAACCCGCCGAGGTTCTGGCCCCCGCCAGCCTCGGCCTTGCCGGCGCGGTGGAGACGTCTCCGCCGCGCGACGGCACCCGCCGCGTGGCGGAGGCCTATGGGCTGGCGACGCTCGATGGCTTCGGCGAATACCACCCGGCCGAGATCGCCGCCGCCGCCATGGCGCTGGACTACGTGAAGGCCACCCAGAAGGCCGGGGCGCTGGCCCACCTCTCCCGGCCGGTGCCGCGCGGCACCCAGGGCGTGCTGCAGATGGATGCCGCCACCCGCCGCAGCCTCGAGATCCTGCGGGCCGAGCGCGGCGGCGCGCGGGACTGCCTGCTCGGCGCGGTGGACCGCAGCATGACCGCGGCCGGCGGGCGCCTGCTCGCCGCCCGCCTCGCCTGCCCGCTGGCCGATCCGGCGCCCATCCTCGCCCGGCACGACGCGGTCGCCGCCCTGCTCGCCGCCCCGGCGCTGCGCGCCTCGCTGCGCGGCACCCTGAAGGGCGCCCCGGACATGGCCCGCGCCCTGGCCCGGCTGGCGCTCGACCGCTTCGCCCCGCGCGACCTCGCCGCGATCCGCGACGGCCTCGCCCGCGCCGGGCTGATCGCCGAGGCGCTGGACCATCCGGGGGGGCTCGACGCCATCCCGCCGCTGCTGCGCGACGCCGCGCGGGCCCTGCGCCCGGCGCCCGACCCGGGACCCGAGCTGGCCAGCGCCCTGGCCGAGAGCCTGCCCGCCCGGCTCGACGATGCCGGCATCGTCGCCGCCGGCTACGACGGCCAGCTCGACGGGCTGCGGCGGCTGCGCGACGACGCCCGCGGCGCCATCGCCGCCCTTCAGCTGGATCTCTGCCAGGCCTGGGGCGTCGCCGCGCTGAAGATCCGCCACCACCAGCAGTTCGGCTACCTCGCCGAGCTGCCCGCCGCCGCCGGGGAGAAGCTGCTGCGCGAGGCCCCGGCCGGGGCAGGCGGCGAATTCGCCCCGATCCATCGCCAGACCATGGCGAACGGCCACCGCTTCACCTGCGCCGCGCTGGCCGGGCTCGACCGCCGGCTGGCCGAGGCCGCCGACCAGGCCGCCCGGCGGGAGAAGCTCGTCACCCGGCACCTGCGCGACCTCTGCCTGGCGGCGGCGGCCGGCATCACCCGCGCGGCGGAGGCCCTGGCCGAGGTGGACATCCACGCCGCCAGCGCCGAGCTGGCCAGCGGCGGCGGCTGGTGCCGGCCGGAGCTGACCGAGCGGCCGGATTTCGCCATCACCGGCGGACGCCACCCCGTGGTCGCCGCCGCTTTGGCTCGCAACCGCTCGGGCGCCTTCGTGCCCAACGACTGCGACCTCTCGCCCGGCCGCCGCATCTGCCTGCTGACCGGCCCCAACATGGCCGGCAAGTCCACCTTCCTGCGGCAGAACGCGCTGTTCGTGGTGCTGGCCCAGGCCGGGCTCTTCGTCCCGGCCGAGGCGGCCCGGCTGGGGCTGACCGACCGGCTGTTTTCCCGCGTCGGCGCCGCCGACGACATCGCCGGCGGCCGCTCCACCTTCATGGTCGAGATGGCCGAGACCGCCGCCATCCTGAACCTCGCCGGCCCGCGATCGCTGGTGGTGCTGGACGAGGTCGGCCGCGGCACCGCCACCTGGGACGGGCTGGCGATCGCCTGGGCGGTGCTGGAGGCGCTGCACGACCGCACCCGCTGCCGGACCATCTTCGCCACCCATTTCCATGAGCTGACGGCACTCGCCGGCAAGCTGCCCGAGCTGGTGCCGGCCACCATGCGGGTGCGGGAATGGAAGGGGGAGGTGGTCTTCCTGCATGCGGTCGGCCCCGGCACCGCCGAGAAGAGCTGGGGCATCCATGTCGCCAGGCTGGCCGGCGTGCCCCGCGCGGTGCTGCACCGCGCCGGGCAGGTGCTGGCCTCGCTCGAGGCCCGGGCGCGCGGCCTCGACCCGCTGTCGGACGAGCTGCCGCTGTTCTCGCGCCCCGCCGCCGGTGTGGCCACGCCTCCGGCACCCGTTCCGGTTGAGCAACACCCGGCCCTGGAGGCGCTGGCTGCCCTCGATCCGGACAGTTTGTCGCCGCGGGAGGCACAGGAGATGATTTATCGTCTCCGCAGCCTCATGGATGGCGCTGTCAACGGCGCATGAGTGGCGTTAGGCTTGAAGATATGACAGCCGCGGCGACCTATCCCGCCCGGGGCTCGGCCCCACGCCCCACGGCGTTGGCCGATGCACCCGGGGTAATCCCCGACCTGATCGCCGACCTCCTGGCGGGCCCGATCCGCCGCGAGGCGGCGCTCGACCTGCTGCGCAGCCATCTCGGCCGGATCCAGGGCCGGGTCCAGGAGGCCTTCGAGACCCAGGAACTGCCGGGCCTGCCGGCGGCCCGCTGGCTGGCGGCGCTGACCGACGGGGTGATGCTGGCGATCCAGAGCTATGCCCTCGCCATGGTCCCGCCGCGCAGCCCGGCCGAGGAAGCGGAAGCGCCCTTCGCCCTGGTCGCCACCGGCGGCTACGGCCGCGGCGTGCTGGCGCCCTATTCCGACATCGACCTGCTGTTCCTGACCGACCAGCAGGCCGGGCCGCGCACCCAGCGGGTGGTCGAGTTCATCCTGTACCTGCTCTGGGACCTCGGGCTGAAGGTCGGGCACGCGACCCGCAGCATCCGCGACTGCATGGAGGAGGCCGGCCGCGACGCGACCGTGCTGACCGCCCTGGTCGATGCCCGCTTCCTGGTCGGCGAGAAGCCGGTCTTCGAGCGCTTCCTGGTCGTGTTCGACAGGTCCAGGAAGGACCGCGGCCTCGCCCCCTTCCTTTCGGCCAAGCGGACCGAGCGGGCCGGCCGCCACGCCCGCTACGGCGACAGCCCCTTCCTGGTGGAGCCGAACGTCAAGGAAGGCCGCGGCGGGCTGCGCGACCTGCAGACCCTCTACTGGCTGGCCCGCTACGCCTTCGGCACCCAGCGCATGCCGGAGCTGGTCGGCGCCGAGAGCCCCGGCGGCGGCCTGCTGACCGAGCACGAGGCCCGCGCCATCCGCCGCGCCTGGAACTTCCTCTGGACCGTCCGCTTCCACCTGCACTACGTCGCCGGCCGGGCCGAGGAACGCCTGACCTTCGACTTCCAGCCGGTGGTCGGCGCCCGCATGGGCTATACGCCGCGCGGCCGGCAGGATGGCGTCGAGCGCTTCATGAAGCACCTGTTCCTGACGGTGCGCGACGTGCTCCGCCTGACCCGGGTGCTGGAGCCGGCGATCGAGCGGGCGGCGCTCGGCCCCCCCGCGGTCCGCCGCCAGGGTGACGCGGCGCTGGCCGAGGCCGGGCTGGCGCTGGCCGACGGCAAGCTGGTGGCGGCGCCGCCGAACCGGGACTTCTCCCGCGAGCCGGTGCTGATGCTCCGCATCGTCAAGGCGGCGCGCGACCGCAAGCTGGAGATCCATCCCCTCGCCATCCGGGCGCTGATCCGCAACGCCTACCATGCGGCCGACCTGCGCGGGCAGCCGGAAGCGAATGCGCTGTTCCTCGACATCCTGACCGGCCGCGACGCCGCGCTCTGGCTGCGGCTGATGAACGAGACGGGCTTCCTCTCCCGCTTCATCCCCGACTGGGCCCGCATCGTCGGGCTCATGCAATTCGACACCTACCACGTGTTCACCGTCGATGAGCACACGATCGAGGCGATCGGCGTCCTGCAGCAGATCGAGCGGAACGAGCTCGCCGAGGTCGCCCCGGTCGCCAGCGAGCTGATCGGCCAGCTGCAGTCCCGCCGGGCGCTCTACATGGCGGCGCTGCTGCACGACATCGCCAAGGGCCGCGGCGGCGACCATTCCGAGCTCGGCGCCCGCATCGCCACCGAGCTCTGTCCCCGGCTCGGCCTGAACCCGGAGGAGACGGAGACCGTCTCCTGGCTCGTCCTGCACCACCTGCTGGTGAGCCAGACCGCCTTCAAGCGGGACATCGAGGACCCCAAGACCATCCTCGACATCGCCGACCTGGTGCAGTCGCCGGAACGCCTGCGGCTGCTGCTGGTGCTGACGGTCTGCGACATGCGGGCGGTCGGCCCGCGGGTCTGGAACGGCTGGAAGGCGACCCTGCTGCGCGAGGTCTACTGGCGGGTGGCGGAGGTGCTGGCCGGCGGGCTCTCGGTGCCGGAGCGCGACGTGCGGGTGGCCCGCGCCCGCGACGCCGCCGGCGCCATGCTGGAGGCCTGGCCGGCGGCGGACCGGGCGAAATTCCTCTCCCTGGGCTATCCCGGCTACTGGCTCTCCTTCGATGCCGAGACCCATGCCCGCCATGCCTCGCTGATCCTCGACGCGGAGGCGGTCGGCGCGCCGCTGACGGTGCGGACCCGGGTGCTCGAATCCCGCGCGGTGACCGAGATCACCGTCTATGCCGCCGACCATCCGGGGCTGTTCAGCCGCATCGCCGGGGCGCTCGCGGTCGCCGGGGCCTCGATCGTCGATGCCCGGATCCACACCCTCACCAACGGCATGGCGCTCGACACCTTCTGGGTGCAGGACGCCGCCGGCGGCGCCTTCGAGCAGCCGCACCGGCTGGCGCGGCTTTCGGTGCTGATCGAGCAGGCGCTGTCGGGCCGGCTGCGGCTGCGCGACGAGATCCGCAAGGTGCGGCGCGAGCCGGCCCGGCTGCGGGCCGTGACGGTGCCGCCGCGCGTGGTCTTCGACAACCACGCCAGCAATACCCACACGGTCATCGAGGTGAACGGCCGCGACCGCCCGGGCCTGCTGCACGACGTGACCGCCGCCATCAGCGACCAGGGCCTGCAGATCGCCAGCGCGCATATCACCACCTACGGGGTGCGGGCGGTGGACGTCTTCTACGTGAAGGACGTCTTCGGGCTGAAGGTCGAGAACGAGCGCAAGCTGCATACCCTGCGGGATGCGATGGAGGCGGCCCTGGCGCCGCCGGCCGGCGAGGGCGGCGCCCCCGCCGCCCCCCGCGCCGCGGCTGACCCGGGCTGAGCGGCCCGTCCTTCCTGAAATAGGGCGCAAACCCGGGATGGCGCCGCGGCGTTGGCTTCCCGAACCGGGAGTGATCGCCATGCCAGCCGACCCCAAGACCAACGTCGAGCCCTACGAGAACCTGACCAGCAGCCGCGGCCCGCATGCCCCGGAGCGGGACAAGTCGCCGGAGCACCAGTACCAGCCGGCCCCCGGTGACAACAACAACCGGACCGACGCCAAGGCCCCCGGCGGGCCGGTGAACATCAAGGTCAAGGGCCAGACCGCCGAGAGCGGCGCCGCCGCGGCCGGCGTGACCGAGGACAAGGCGACCGGCAAGGGCAGCCAGGGCTCCAGCGCCGGCCTCGCCGAGGAATAGGAAAGGCGGCCTCGGCGGCCCGCCGGGTCAGGCCGAGGCGATCCCGCTTTCCTCGCGCCGCCGCTTCTCCATCTCCTCGCCGTAGCGGCGCAGCAGATGGGCCTCGGTCACCAGCCCGATGGGCTTGCGGCCGGGCCCGTCGACCACCGCCATGGCCTCGGCCTCGGCCGCCTCGAAGGCCGCCATGGCGACCCGGGCGTTCATGCTCGGCAGCAGCACCCGGTCGTCCAGGTGCATCAGGCCGGACAGCGAGCCCCCCTCCAGCGGCGCCGCATGCGCCTCCGGGACCGAGACCAGCCCGGCGTAGCGGCCGGCCTCGTCCAGCAGCACCACCCGCGTCGCCGCGCCGAGCGGGAAGCGCTGCCGGAAGGCCGCCAGGTCCAGCGTGGCGGCGGCGGTCGGCACCTCCCGCCGCATCACGCTGCCGACGGTCAGGTCGTTGATCCAGCCGATGTCGTGCGCGCTGCGGATGGTCTCGCCGCGCAGGTGGAAGCGCCAGGTGGCGAAGGAATAGCCGAACAGCCGCCGCACGATCAGGCCGGAGACGGCGACGGCCGCCAGCACCGGCCCGGCCACCGCCAGGCTGCCGGTGGTCTCCAGCGCCAGGAAGGTCATGGCCAGCGGCGCGCCGATGACCGCGGTGCCGAAGGCGCTCATGCCGATGATCGCCATCAGCAGCGGGTCCGGCCCCGGCGGCAGCCACAGCGCCAGCACCCCGGCGAAGAGCTTGCCGCCGAGGGCGCCGATCAGCAGCGAGGCGAAGAACAGCCCGCCGCGGAAGCCGCTGCCGAGCGACAGGATCGAGGAGGCCGCCTTCACCAGCAGCAGCGCCAGCACCGGCCAGGCCGGGGCTTCCGTCATGAAGGCCAGGTGCAGCGCGCCATGCCCGGCCGAGAGCGCCACCGGCGAGATCAGCGCCAGCCCGCCCACCGCCAGCCCGCCCAGCATCAGCCGCAGGGTCGCGGAAGGGATGCTCCGCACCAGCAGCGCCTCGGTGAGGCCGACGCCCCGCATCATGGCGATCCCGGCCAAGCCGCAGAGCGCCCCGATCAGCAGGGCCAACGGATAGGTGCCGAGGTCGACCACGCTCGGCGCCGCGCTCTCGACGATGTAGGTGCCGGCCTGCAGGCTGCGGGCGACCAGCACCGCGGTCACCGCGGCCGCCACCACCGGAAACAGCGCGGCGATGCTGTAGGTGCCGATCACCAGCTCGAAGGCATAGAAGGCGCCGGTCAGCGGCGCGTCGAAGGCGGCGCCGATCGCCGCCGCGGTGCCGGCCCCGACCAGGATCCGCAGGTCCCCCCGCCGCAGCGAGAAGGCCTGGCCGAGCCGGGAGGCGATGCCGCCGCCCACCTGGGTATAGCCCGCCTCCAGCCCCACCGAGGCGCCGACGCCGTTCGAGAGCACCGTCTGCGCCCCGACCACGACGCCGTCGGTCAGGGACAGCCGGCCGCCGTGCATGGCATTGGCCTCGATCGGGTCGATCGGCGCCTTGGGCCGCCAGCGGGCGATGGCGCGGTTCAGCATGGCCAGGGCCAGCCCGCCCAGCGCCGGGATCAGCAGCAGCTGCCAGGCCGGCAGCCGGGTCGCGGCGGAAAGCCGCAGATGCGGCTCGAGATCGTAGAGCAGGCGCTGCAGGCCATGCGCCAGGGCGCCCATGCCCCAGGCCAGCAGGCCGACGGTGCCGCCGACCAGCACGGCCAGCACCACCACCGCCACCTCGCTGCCGCGGACCCAGCCGCGCAGCTGCGCGGCCAGCCGCGACCAGCGCCGCAGCAACAGGACCCGGCGCCGGAGATCGGAGGTATGCATGCCGGATGGTCATTGCCGCAGCGGCGCGGCGGTGGCGAGACACTTCTGGCGGTCAGCGGGCCGAAAGCAGCGTTTTTCCGCGCTCCGTCGCCTCGACCAGCAAGCCGCCCGCGCCGCCGGTGACGGCGACGAAGCCGCCATCCACCGCATCCTCCCAGACCGTGAGCCGCGGGCAGGAGGTGCGCCAGGCCTCGATCACCTCCCGGTAGGGGCGGGGGCCGGCCGCCACCCAGGCGACCAGGTCGCGGACCAGGGGGGCGATGACCGCATCGGACATGCCGGGATCCTCCGTCATGGCCGGCCACCGGGCGGCAGCCGCCAGGAGCCGAGCATAGCCGGCGGCGGCGGCGACGGGTGCGAAGAATCGTCCCGGCCCGAACCCCGCCGGTTGCTGGAAGCATCCGGCCACATGCCGTGATCCGCCTGGCGCCTCGCCGCCGCCGCGATTCCAGGCTAGAGGGCGCGCCATGCTCAAAGGCGTCCTCACCGTTGGCGGCTGGACCATGGCCAGCCGCGTGCTCGGCTTTGCCCGGGACATGTTCATCGCCGCCCGGCTCGGCGCCGGGCCGATCGCGGATTGCTTCTTCGTCGCGCTGAAGCTGCCGAACCTGTTCCGCCGGCTGTTCGGGGAAGGCGCCTTCAACGCCGCCTTCGTCCCCGCCTTCGCCGGCACGCTGGCGGTGCAGGGGCCGAAGGTGGCGCAGCAGCTGGCCGAGCGGATGGCGGCGCTGATGACCTTGTGGCTGTCGCTGCTGGTGGTGATCGGCATCATCACCATGCCGCAGCTCATGCGGGTGCTGGCGCCGGGCTTCTCCGACGACCCGGCCAAGTTCACGCTCGCCATCGAGCTGACCCGGATCACCTTCCCCTACCTGCTGCTGATCTGCCTGACCGCGCTGGTCTCGGGCGTGCTGAACGGGCTGGAGCGCTTCGCCGCCGCCGCGGCCGCGCCGATCTTCTTCAACCTGCTGTCCATGGCCTCGCTGCTGGTCCTCACGCCCTATGTGGCGACGCCGGCGCATGCGCTGGCCTGGGGCGTGGTCGCCTCGGGCGCGGTGCAGCTCGGCCTCGTGCTCTGGGCCTGCGCCCGGGCGGGGATGGCGCTGCGGATCCTGCGGCTGCCGTCCCTGGCGCCGGAGGTGCGGCAGGTGCTGCGGCGGATGGTCCCCGGCATCCTCGGCGCCGGGGTGACCCAGCTCAACCTCGCAATCGACGTCATCATCGCCAGCTTCCTGCCGGCCGGCGCCGTTTCCTACCTCTACTACGCCGACCGGGTCGGCCAGCTGCCGCTCGGCGTCATCGGCGCCGCGGTCGGCACCGCCATGCTGCCGCTGCTCTCGCGCCAGGTCCGCGCCGGGGAGAGCCTCTCGGCGCACCGGACCATGAACCGGGCGGCCGAGCTCTCCCTGCTGCTCTGCCTGCCGGCCGCGGTCGGCCAGGCGGTGGTCGCCTATCCCATCGTCGGCGTGCTGTTCCAGCGCGGCGCCTTCGGCCCGGCCGAGGCCTCCGCCACCGCCGCCGCGCTCGGCGCCTATGCCATCGGCCTGCCGGCCTATGTGCTGGTCAAGATCTTCGCCCCCGGCTTCTTCGCCCGCGGCGACACCGCGACGCCGGTGAAGGTCGGCTTCGCCGCGGTGGCGCTGAACCTGCTGCTCAACCTCATCCTGACCCGGTACCTCAGCCACGTCGGGGTGGCGCTGGCGACCGCGCTCTCGGCCTGGTTCAACGCCCTGGCGCTCGGCGTGCTGCTGCTGCGGCGCGGCCAGTTCGTCCCGGACCGCCGGCTGCGGCAGCGGCTGCCGCGGCTGCTGCTGGCCGCCGCGGCGATGGGCGTGGTGCTCTGGCTGCTGCAGGCGCTGCTCTTCCCGGCGGCGCCGGGGCTGCGCTTCGTGGCGCTCGGGCTGCTGGTCGCCGGCGGCAGCGCCGCCTACTTCGTCGCCGCGCACCTGCTGCGGGCGGTGGACCTGCGGGAAGTGCGGGGGATGCTCCGCCGGCGGCGCAGGAAGGCCTGAGGCCGGCGCGCCGGCCAGCCAGATAAGGAGGTGCGGGCAGGGCCGAATTGCCTTTTAATACAACCCTGCATTGAAGTGGTTCGCCATGCTGCATGACATCCGACTGGTCATCTGGGACCTGGACGAGACCTTCTGGGACGGCACGCTCTGCGAAGGTGGCATCACCTACAATGCCGAACGGCACGACATCGTCGTCGCCCTGAGCCATCGCGGCATCCTGAATTCCCTGTGCTCCCGGAACGACCTGGCCGCGGTCGAGCCGATCCTGCGCCAGCACGGCATCTGGGACTACTTCATCTTCCCCAGCGTCAACTGGTCCAGCAAGCCGGAGCGCCTCGCCGAGATCGTGGCGGCGGTGCAGCTGCGGCCGGAGACGGTGCTCTTCGTCGACGACAATCCGGGCAACCGCGCCCAGGCCAAGGCCCTGCTGCCGGCCCTGAACGTGGTGGACGAGACCGCCATCGCCGGCTTCCTGCAGGACCCGGCCTTCGCCGGCAGGCCCGACCCCGGGCTGTCGCGGCTGCGGCATTACAAGCTGCTGGAGTCCCGGCACCAGGACATGCGGGCGGTCGGCGGCCAGGGCGTCGAATTCCTGCGGCAGAGCCGGATCGAGGTCTCGATCCTCTACGACATCGAGAACCACCTCGATCGCGCGGTCGAGCTGGTCAACCGCACCAACCAGCTCAATTTCACCAAGCGGCGGCTGCCCGAGGACATGGCGCTGGCGAAGGCGGCGCTGCTGGAGGAGATCGCGCCCTTTCATGCCCGGGCCGGGCTGGTCCAGGTCCGGGACCGGTACGGGGATTACGGGATCTGCGGCATCTTCCTGGTGCATGGAATCACCGCCTGGGGCAGGCCGCGGCTGGTGCATTTCGCCTTCTCATGCCGCACCCTGGGCATGGGCGTGGAGCAATGGGTGTACGACCTGCTGGGCCGTCCCGACATCACCGTGGTGGGCGAGCCGCTGTCGAAGCTGCCCGGCGCGGTGGACTGGATCACGGCGGGGCCCGGGCCGCAGGCCGCCGCGGCGGCGGACAAGTCCTTCGGCGAGGTGCGCATCCGCGGCGGCTGCGAGCTGGAAGTGATCGAGCATTTCTTCCGCGCCCGGGCCAGGGCGGTGGTGGGCGAGTTCATCGCCATGCGGGAGCATCTCTATATCCCGCGGCATGCCAGTCTGATCCTGGGCCAGATCGCCGCCGGGCTGGATGAGGCGACGGCCAGCCTGATCCGCGACCTGGGCATGGACCGGGACTTCTACGAGACCCGCCTGTTCGATGCCTGCGACGACGACACCCTGATCATCTACAGCCCGAGCGGCGATGCCTCCCGCCTGCCCTATCGCCACAAGGCGACCGGCTTCGAATGCCACCACTGGTTCCGCGAGCCGATGCTGCCGAGCCACCCCGGCCGGACCGCCGCCCAGGCGGCCGAGTACGAGCGGGTGACGGCCCTGCTGGAGCGCGACTACACGCCGGTCGCCTGCGACGACCCCGAGCGGTACTTCGCCCTCTACAGCCGCATCCTCGCCAGCATCCCGGCCAATGCCCTGTTCGTCGTCATCCTGCCGAACAAGACCATCAACCTGGACGGCGTCGCCCTCGACCATGCCCCGCAGGTCACCCTGAACGCGGTCTTCCGCGCGGCGGCGAAGCCCTATCCGAACGTGGCCTTCGTGGAGCTATCGGCGCTGGTCGGGAGCGTCGACGACGTCGAGAGCGGCAGCTACCTGCACTTCAGCCGCGCGGTGTATTTCCGCCTGTTCGAGGAGATCGGGGCCCGCTACCGGGACTGGCTGGCATCCCGCCGAAGCGGGTCCGCACCAGGCTCGGCAGCTGGTTCCGCAGCACCGGCGCCGCCGCCATGAACTGCCCGAGCACCCCCGGCACGCCGCGCGGCAGGGCATAGGGCAGCAGCTCGACCAAGCCGATGCCCGGGCACCAGCGCCGCAGGGTCGGGCCGATCGCGTCGCGGGCGATGCCCCAGGGCATCGGCGGCAGCCGGTAGCGGGGCGTCTGCTGGAAGCCCCGCAGGGTGAGGCGGGACAGCCAGGGCGGCACGGTGTCGAAGACCAGCCAGGCCCCGGGCAGGCCGGCGGCGATCGCGGCCAGCAGGCCCTGCACCGCCTCCGGCGGCAGGTACATCAGCAGCCCCTGGGCCACGACGAAGACCGGCGCGGCGCGGTCCACCCCAGCCATCCAGCCCGGGTCGAGCGCGCTCATCGCCAGGTGCCGGAAGCGCCGGGTCGGCGGCAGGAAACGCTCGCGGAGCGCGATGGATTCCGGCAGGTCCACCGAGAGCCAGCGCACCGTCCCGTTGTCCACCCGGCGGGACTGGGTCTCGAGACCCTCGCCGAGCGAGACCACCTGGCCATCGGGGTGGTCGCGCAGCCAGGCGCCCAGCGCCTGGTCGATGCCCGCCGCCCGCACCGCGAGCGAACCGCCGGGCGGGCCGAAATGCCCGGCGAAGTCGTAGTCCAGCGCCTGCATGATCCGGAGGCTCTCCGGGTCGTGCAGCACGCCGTCCGGCCGCCGGGTCTCGACGGCGCGGTGATAGAGCGGCCAGAGCATGGTCTCCGGCACCCCGCTCAGCGCCGGCGGCTGCTTTTCCATCGGCGCATCAGGCACCCAGGGCCTCAGGCGCGCAAGCGGGTGGCATTGCCGGTGGCGGCGCGATGGATCGGGGCCAGGGCGGCGCCCTGGGCTTCCAGCGCGAGCAGGCACATGGCGCCCGACTGCACCGCCATCCGCCCGAACCAGGCCATGGTGGCCTGGGCCTGGGCCGCCATCATGCCGCCGGCATGGCCGCTGGCCATCACCGAACCGGCCGCCTTCGCCATGAAGGCGGATTCCTCGACCAGGAACCGCGCCATCGCCTCGCCCATCCGGGCCGACTGGCTGGCCAGCGCGGTGCCGGCATCGGCGAAGGCCCTGGTCTTCTCCGGCACCATGCGGGCGAATTCGGCATGGTCGGCCCCGGCCGGGTTGACCATGGCGATGCCGCCGAGCGTCATCCGCCGCAGCACCACCTCGGCGGCGGCCAGGGCCAGCTCGCCGGTCTGGCTGGAATTGCGGTTGGCGGAGGCCAGGACATCGGTCGCGGCGGTCAGGCTCGGCATGAGGTTGGACATAAGGATTTGATCCATCGCGTTTTGCTGCGCTGCAGCATGACGGATTTCCGAGCCGATTGCATGGTTATTCGCGCATGGCGGGATCACGCCTGCAACGGCCATGGTCCGGCGCCAGCGCATGCAGCAGCGCCGGCAGGGCCAGCAGCACCGCCGCCAGGGTCGCCACCAGGGACATGGCCAGCAGCACGCCCATGCTGGCGGTGCCCGGATGCGACGACAGCGCCAGGGTGCCGAAGGCGGCGCCGGTGGTCAGGGCGCTGAACAGCACCGCCCGGGTCAGCGCGGTCGGCAGCAGCGCCCGCTGCCCGGCCCGCCAGGCCACCACGAAGTAGATGTCGAAGGCGACGCCGATGCCGAAGAGCAGCGGCAGGGCGATGACATTCGCCAGGTTCAGCGCCGGCCCGAACAGGGCGCAGGCGGCCAGCGTCACCAGCCCCGCCAGCACTAGCGGCGCCAGCGCCAGCAGCGCCAGCCGCAGGCTGCGCAGCGCCGCCAGCAGCAGCAGCATGGTCCAGCCGAGGCCGAGCGCCCCGGCCAGGATGAAGGCCTGCCGGATGGTGGCGGAGGAGGCCTGGATGGAGATCGCCATCCCGTTCGCCCCCGGCACCACCGACTGCACCGCATCGGCGAAGCGCCGCAGCGCCGCGTTGTCGTCCGAGAGGTTGCACGGCCAGGCCTCGATCCGCGCCCTGCCGTCGGCCGCCACCCAGTCCCGCGCCAGCTCCGGCGGCAGCCCGGCCAGGGTGACGGGGCCGGCCTGCAGCGCCTCGGCCAGCTGTGCCAGGGTCCCGGCCAGCCCGGGCAGCAGCGCCTCGGCGAGGCGGCCGCGGCCCTCGGCCGCCAGGCCGGCCAGTGCCGCGGCCAGCCGCCGTGCATCCTCGGCGGGCGCATCCCCCGCCTCGCCCGCCTCCCGCCGCAGCGCGGCGGCGAGCCCGGCCAGCGCCGCCGCCACCGCGGCATCGTCGGGTGCCGGCGCCACCGCAGGCGGGGCCAGGGTCAGGCCCAGCAGGTCGGCCGCATCCTGGATCAGCGCCAGCTTCGCCGGCTGCCCCTCGGGGACGAAGCTCGCCAGGGTCATCACCCGGGCGACCTCGGGCAGCGCCTCCAGCCGCGCCGCCAGGGGCTGCGCCGCCTCGAGGGAGGGGGCCAGGACGCTCAGCGTGTTCGGCGTGGTCTCGGCCGAGCCCATCAGGTCGCGGAAGGTCGCCACCGCCTCGGACCTGGGGTCGCGCAGGTTCAGCGGGTTGAAGTCGAAGACCAGCAGCGGCAGCACCGCCGCCGCGGCCAGCGCCAGGAGGGCGAGGCCGGCGGTCACCCGCCAGGCCCGCCGCGCCAGCCAGGCCTCGAGCGGCGCCAGCCGGGCCCAGCCCACCTCCGCCGCCTCGGCCGGCGGGGAGGTCAGCCGCAGCAGCGCCGGCAGCACCGTGAGCGAGAGCAGCGCCGCCACCAGCATGCCGAAGCCGGCGATGGCGCCGAGTTCGGAGACGCCGCGGTATTCGGTCGGCAGGAAGGCGAGGAAGGCCCCGGCGATGGCCAGCGCCGCCAGGGCGATGCCCGGCCCCGCCACCTCCCCGGCCGCGGCGATGGCGGCGGCGAGGTCGTCGAAGCGCTGCCGCTGCTCCCGGTAGCAGACCGCGAGCTGGATGCCGAAATCGACCCCGAGCCCGATGAACAGCACCGCGAAGGCGATGGACAGCGGGTTGAAGGCGCCGATCGCCGCCGCGCCGAAGGCCGCCGTCGCCAGCAGCCCGAGCAGCAGGGTCGCCAGCACCGGCAGGATCAGCCGCCAGGACCGCAGCGCCAGCCACAGCAGCAGCGCCACCAGCCCGAGCGAGAGCAGCGTGTTCCGCACCGCCCCATCCGCCACGCTGGCGAATTCCTCGTCCGCCATCGGCACCTCGCCGGTCATGCGGATGCGGACGCCGGGGATCTCGAGGTCGCGGGCGGCCTCGCGGATCGCCTCCGCGGCCGTCGCCCCCGGGCTGAGGGCGGAGAAGTCGAGATGCGGCTGCACCAGCACGAAGCGGCGCAGCTCCATCGGCTCCGGCGCGCGGCCGGTGAACAGCCGGCCCCAGTCCGGCGGCGCCACCTGCCCCGCCACCGCGGCCTCCGCCGCGCCAGCCAGCGCGGCGAGCGGCGCGGCGATGCTGCCGAGCGTCGCCTCGCCCCGCTCCACCCCGGTCAGCACCAGGCCAAAGGCGGCGGCGATGCCGCGCAGGCTGGGGTCCGCCGCCAGGGTGCCGAGCAGCGGCTGGGCGGCGATCACCCGCTCCGTCGTCTCCCGCACCGCCGCCTCATCGAGGAACAGCAGCCCGTTGCGGCGGAAGAATTCCAGCGCATCCGGCCGCTGCACGCTGCGGAACAGGTCGCGGCGACGCCCCAGCGCCGCGGCCAGCCCGGCCGCCGCGCGGTCCGCCGCATCGCCGGTCGGGGCATCGACCACCACGGCGATCACCTGCTCGCGCTGCGGGAAGGCCGCCGCCATGCGCTCCTCGGTCAGCCGCCAGGGCAGGTCGGCCGGGAACAGCGCATCGGTGTCGGTGTTCATCTCGAAGCGCTGGGACACCACCGCCCCGGCCAGCAGCGCCACGCCGAGGGCCAGCGCCAGCACCACCCGCGGCCAGCGGGCGCAGATCCCGGCCAGCGCGCCGCAACCGCGCGCCAGCGCCCCGACAGCCGCTTCGGCCAAGGTCAGGATTCCCGGTAGAGCAGCAGCAGGAGGCCGATCATCACCAGGCACAGCGGCCAGAGCCAGCGCGCCACCCGCGCCAGCGCCTCCGGCCCGCGCAGCTCGGTCCAGCGGGCGCAACCGCCGATGACGGCGAAGACCGCCAGCGGCAGGTGCGACAGCTCGATGAGCTGGGCTTCCTTGATGTTCGAGATGGCATGGGTATGCGCCAGCAGCAGCACGCCGCCCGCCAGCATCGCCACCGGGAAGACGAAGCGCACGCGCCCCCGCAGCAGCCCCAGCCGCACGCTCCACTCGGACAGCGCGAAGCCGACCACCAACAGCGAGGCGAGCTTGTGCTGCACCACCTCCGGGTCCCGCAGGCTGTCGAGCAGCCCGATGTCGCCGAGCGGCCAGGCCTCCGGGTCCGAGCGCACCAGCAGGAAGCCGGCGAGGCCGAGGAAGACCAGCGGCCAGTGCCGCGCCAGCGGCACCCGCCCGGTCGCGTCCAGCAGCGCCGCGAGCCCGACCAGCAGCACCATGATGCCGGCCCAGTGGTGGTTGTACTCGCTCCAGGCGATGTCGGTGGCGTTGCGCGGCGGCAGCAGCCCCTCGCCCGGGGTGAAGGCCTGCGGCCGCTGCGCCGCCTGGCGCTGCTGCCACTCGGCATCGAGCTGCGCCTGCAAGGCCGGGATGGCGAGGTCGGCATGGTCCGGGCTGCTCAGCCGCGGCAGCTGCGGCGTGAAGCGCTCGGTGATCTCGGCCCAGGTGACGCGGTCGTCCGGCAGGTCGGCCGCTGGCGGGACCGAGGTGAGGGAGGCGGCGACGGCCAGCACCGCGATGCCGATCGCCATCTCCGCCTCGATGAAGCGGCGCAGCCGGGGCAGGCCCTGGCCCATCGGGGCCACCCCATGCAGCGCCCGGAAATTGGCGGCGCCCAGCAGCAGCAGCAGCCCGAGCATGATGAGCTTGGTCGCCGCCATCGAGCCATAGGCGGTGCCATACACAGCCTCGACCGCACCGATGTAGCCCAGCCAGAAGCCGGCGCTGCCGAGCAGGATCAGCCCGACGCCGCCCGCCGCCGCCCATGAATAGCGCTGCCCGACCAGCCGGGCCGAGGCCGGCGTCAGCCGCAGCGCCGCCAGCAGGCAGGGCAGCCCGCCCAGCCAGAAGGCGGCGCCGGCCTGATGCAGCCCGGTCGCCAGCAGCAGCATCGGCCGCTCCTCGGTCCGGGCGATGGCATGGCTGCCGAAGGTGACCGCCAGCAGCACCGCCGCCGCGGCGCCGAGCAAGGCCCAGCGGCGCCGCGGCCCCGGCACCCCGGGCGGGGCGGCCAGGACCAGCACTGCCAGCATCGCCAGCAGCGCCAGCCCGATCAGGGCGATGAAATCGGCGCCGATCAGCGCGCCCGCCCGCAGCTCCAGCGTCGCCGCCAGCGCCGCCAGCCCGAGCAGCCCGCCGAGCAGGGTGGTGACGAGGGCGGCGACGGCCGCCAGCCGCACGGCGCGGCGGGCGATGCCGTGCAGCCGGTCGGCATCGCCGGGCGGCATCAGCCGCCCCGCCGGCACCGCCAGGAGCACCCAGAAGACCACGCTGCCGAGCAGCACGGTGCGCGCCACCAGCTCCGCCGCATGCAGGACCACGCTGGCGAAGCCATAGAGGTCGAGGAGTTGCTCCACCTAGCGGGCCCGGATGCTGAAGGGGATGTCGCCGCGGGTGATGTGGCCATCGACCGCCAGCACCTGCCAGCGCAGCCGCCACTGGCCCGGACCGGCGGAGGCGACGGGGGCCGCGAGCACGGTCGGCTCGCTGTCGGCGGCGATCGGCAGCGGCTGCTGCGCCCCGTCGGGGCCGATCAGCAGCAGCCGGCTGCGGCCATGATCCAGCCGGCTGTTGAAACGAATTGTCACGCCGGCCGGTGCCGCGGCCAGGGCCGCCCCGGCGGCGGGGTCCGAGGTGACGACCACGGCATGGGCGGCGGCGGGGCCGGCGGCGAGCGCCATCAGGGCAAGGCCCAGGAGCCCCGCCAGGAATCGCCGCAGGGGCAGGGCTGGCGGCAAGGTCGGGCGCAGGGCGTGGCGCAAGCGGGCCTCCGGTCGGGGCGGGGCCGGCGCGGCAAGGGCGCGGTCCCACTCCCGGGTTGCAACGTGGCGGCAAAGTGCAGCAAAACCTGGAGGGCGCAAGATGCTGCGATGCGGGGGAGACCAGCGCCGGGGCGGCTGGTCGAGCAGGGGGCGTGCTGATGCGGATCATTCTGGCGCAGCCGAGGGGCTTCTGTGCCGGCGTCGTGCGGGCGGTCGACATCGTCGAGCGGGCGCTGGAGAAGTACGGGGCGCCGATCTACGTGCGGCACGAGATCGTCCACAACCAGCGGGTGGTGGAAACGCTGCAGGCCAAGGGCGCCCGCTTCGTCGAGGAGCTCGGGGAGATTCCGGCCGGCGCCGTCACCGTCTTCAGCGCCCATGGCGTCTCCCGCCGGGTCGAGGCCGAGGCGGCCGGCCGCGGGCTGCCGGTGCTGGACGCGACCTGCCCCCTGGTGTCCAAGGTGCATGCCGAGGGCCGGCGCTACGTCGCCCAGGGCCGCACCGTCATCCTGATCGGCCATGCCGGACACCCGGAAGTGGAAGGGACCCTAGGGCAGATCGCCGGGGAGGTGTATCTGGTCGGCGATGCCGCCGCCGTCGCCGCCCTGCCGCTGCCGGCGGACCGGCCGCTGGCCTATGTCACCCAGACCACACTTTCCGTCGATGACACCCGCCTGGTGATCGAGGCGCTGCGCCGGCGCTTCACGGACCTCATCGGCCCTGATACGCGGGACATCTGCTATGCCACGCAGAACCGCCAGACCGCGGTTCGCGAATTGGCCGGGCGGGTCGACCTGTTGCTGGTTGTAGGGGCCGCCAACAGTTCCAACTCTAACCGCCTCCAGGAGATCGGGGCGGAGCAGGGGGTGCCCTGCTACCTGATCCCGGATGCCGCGGCGCTCCGCCCGGAGTGGCTGCGGGGGGCGGAGACGGTGGGAATCACGGCCGGGGCCTCCGCCCCGGAAAGCCTGGTGCAGGACGTGATCGCGGCGCTGGGCCGGCTCGGCCCCGTCGAGGTCTCGGCCCTGCCCGGCATCGTCGAGGATATATCGTTCAAGCTGCCCGCGGCTCTGGTCGAGCCCGAAGCCAGCGCGGCGAGCTGAGGAGCAGAGCGACTATGGGTATCCCGCTGCGGCAGCAGATCAAGGTCGGCGCCTACGTGGTCAAGCAGCATCTGGCCGGGCGCAAGCGCTACCCGCTGGTGCTGATGCTGGAGCCGTTGTTCAAGTGCAACCTGGCCTGTTCCGGCTGCGGCAAGATCGACTATCCGGACCCGATCCTGAACAAGCGCCTCTCGGTCGAGGAATGCCTGGACGCGGTCGACCAGACCGGCGTGCCGGTGGTGGCCATCGCCGGCGGCGAGCCGCTGCTGCACAAGGAGATGCCGCAGATCGTCGAGGGCATCCTGGCCAAGGGCAAGGTGGTCATCCTCTGCACCAATGCCCTGCTGCTGGAGAAGCGGATCGAGCAGTACAAGCCGCATCCGAACTTCACCTGGGACATCCACCTGGACGGCGACAAGGACCACCACGACTGGGCGGTCAGCCAGAAGGGCGTCTATGAGCGCGCCGTCGCCGCGCTGAAGGACGCCAAGGCCCGCGGCTTCCGCGTCGCCATCAACGCGACGCTGTTCGACAACGCCGAGCCCGAGCGCATGGCGAAGTTCTTCGACGACGTCACCGCCATGGGCGTCGACGCCATCATGGTCTCGCCGGGCTACGCCTACGAGCGGGCGCCGGACCAGCAGCACTTCCTCAACCGCAAGAAGACGAAGGAGCTGTTCCGCGGCATCTTCTCCCGCGGCAAGGACCGCGGCTGGAAGATCGGCAACTCGCCGCTGTTCGTCGATTTCCTGGCCGGCAACCAGACCTACCACTGCACGCCCTGGGGCAACCCGACGCGCAACATCTTCGGCTGGCAGCGCCCCTGCTACCTGCTGGGCGAGGGCTATGCCAAGACCTTCGCCGAGCTGATGGACGAGACCGACTGGGACAAGTACGGCGTCGGCAACTACGAGAAATGCGCCGACTGCATGGTCCATTCGGGCTTCGAGGCGACCGCCGTCATCGACAGCGTGAAGCACCCCTGGAAGGCGATCGCCCGGCAGATCAGCGGGCCGAAGACCACCGGCGAGATGGCGCCCGAGATCGACCTCTCGAACCAGCGGAAGGCGGATTTCGTCTTCAGCCGGCACGTCGAGCAGACCATGGCCGAGATCGCGCACGAGCCGCCGCAGGGCAAGAAGGCCCGCGGCGCCAAGCATGGCGGCACCCCGGCCGTCGCAGCCGAGTGAACCCAACGGAATGAGGTGGGCGGGTTGCATCCCGAGCTAAAGCCGACCACGTTAGTACGGATATATTCACCCAGCCGGCTTTGGCAGGATCCTGACCCATGTTCATCGAAACCGAAGGCACCCCGAACCCCGCGACCCTGAAGTTCCTGCCCGGGCGGGAAGTCATGGGCCCGAAGGGCACGGCCGACTTCGCCTCCGCCACCTCGGCCGCCCGCAGCCCGCTGGCGGCCCGCATCTTCGCCCTGGGCGGCGTCGCCCGGGTCTTCCTCGGCGGCGACTTCATCACCGTGACGCAGACCGATGACGCCGAATGGTTCACCCTGCGCCCGCAGGTGCTCGGCGCCATCATGGACCACTTCATGGCCGGCCAGCCGGTGCTCGAGAGCGACGGCGACGCGGAGGACGAGGAATTCGACCCCGCCGATACCGAGATCGTCGACCAGATCAAGGAGCTGCTGGATACGCGGGTGCGCCCGGCGGTCGCCGGCGATGGCGGCGACATCGTCTTCCGCGGCTTCCGCGACGGCGTGGTGAAGCTGCACCTCCAGGGCGCCTGCTCCGGCTGCCCCTCCTCGCGCGCCACGCTCAAGCACGGCGTCGAGAACATGCTGAAGCACTACGTCCCCGAGGTCGTCGCCGTCGAGCAGGTCGACGCCTGAACCCGACCCGCCGCCATCACCACCGGTGATGGCGGCGATCCCGGGGAGGGCATTGGCGCCCCGGCCCGGGGCGCGATATCGGTGGCCCAACGCGACCCGGAGCCCCCGATGACCCTCGATGCCCCCGCCCTCGACCAGCTGTTCCGCAGCGCCCGCACCGCCAATGCCTGGCAGGACCGCACGGTCCCCGACACCAAGCTGCAGGAACTCTATGACCTGCTGAAGCTTGGCCCGACCAGCGCCAACAGCTCCCCTGCCCGCTTCGTCTTCGTCCGCACCGCGGAAGGCAAGGCGAAGCTGAAGGACGCGCTCTCCGAGGGCAACATCGCCAAGACCATGACCGCCCCGGTCATCGTCATCGTCGCCCACGACCCGCGTTTCTACGACGAACTGCCGAAGCTCTTCCCGCATGCGGATGCGCGTTCCTGGTTCGCCGGCAACGCGGCGCTGGCCGAGGTCACGGCCTTCCGCAACGGCACCCTGCAGGGCGCCTATCTCATCATGGCGGCGCGCGCGGTCGGCCTCGACACCGGGCCGATGAGCGGCTTCGACAATGCCAAGGTCGACGAGGCCTTCTTCGCCGGCAGCGGCTGGAAGTCCAACTTCCTGGTCAACCTCGGCTACGGCGACGAGAGCGGCCTGTTCCCGCGCAGCCCGCGGCTGAGCTTCGACGAGGCCGCCCGCCTGGAATAGCCGCTCAGCCCTGGGCGACGCCGGCCGCCGGGTCCAGCCGGTAGCCGCCGCCCTCGGTCAGCAGCAGCCGCGAATTCGTCGGATCGGGCTCGATCTTCTGCCGCAGCCGGTAGATGTGGGTCTCGAGCGTGTGGGTGGTGACGGCGCTGTTGTAGCCCCAGACCTCGTTCAGCAGGATCTGCCGGCCCACCGGCCGACTGCCGGCGCGGTAGAGGTACTTCAGGATCGCGCATTCCTTCTCGGTCAGCCGGATCTTGCGGTTGCGCTGCGGCTCGAGCAGCAGCTTCGACGACGGCCGGAAGCTGTAGGGCCCGATCGGGAAGACGGCATCCTCGGAGTTGTCGTAGACCCGGAGCTGCGCCCGCAGCCGGGCCAGCAGCTCGTTCAGCCGGAAGGGCTTGGCGATGTAGTCGTTCGCCCCGGCATCGAGGCCGCGCACGACATCCTGCTCCGCATCCGCCCCTGTCAGCATGATGATGGGAATCTTCACGCCCTGCCGGCGCAGCCGGGTGCAGAGCTCCCGCCCGTCGCCGTCGGGCAGGCCGATATCGAGCAGGACCGCGTCGAACCGCGCGGTTCCCGCCGCCAGCATCGCCTCGGCCTCGGCGGCCGTCGCGGCTTCCGAGGGTTCGAATTCGCCATCAAGCGAAAGCTGCTCCGCCAATGTCGCCCGCAGGGCGACATCGTCATCCACGATCAGCAGTGGGCGCGGACCGGCCATGCCATCTCCCAGGGGTCGACGTTCTTACCGTGCTAACATTAATCGCCGTCGATGGCGAAGCTGTGGCGGCCTTGTCAAGCGATACCGCCGACCGGCGCGATACCGGTGCCGCCCCGGATCAACATTCGGTTGCCCCGCTGTCCGCCGCCGTTTCCGCGCCACATTCATGGGGCGCCATGCGGCGACGATGGACCTAGATTGATGACCATGCCCCTCTCGATTGCCCCCGTCCCGCATGACAGCACCGCCGCCGGCCTTCCGGATGCGGCGACCCTCGCCCTGCGCGCCGTCCACCGCGCCGCCTCGGAGCTGCGGCGCGGGACCCCCGTGCTGCTGCGGGGGGGAGACCATGCGCTCGTCCTCGCCGCGGCGGAGTCGGTGGGCGCCTCCGGCCTCGCCGAGCTCGCCGCCCTGGCCAAGGGCCCGGCGGTGCTGCTGCTGGCGCCGAGCCGGGCCGCCGCGGTGGCGCCGCTGCCGGCCCTGCGCCCGGTCCTGGGGGGACCCGTCCCGGGGGCGGAGGAGGCGCCGGTCGCCCTGCGGCTGCCGCCCAGCCTGCTGGATCCGGCCCTGCTCCGCAGCCTGGCCGACCCCACGGCGGACCGGCTGCCCGAGGGCACCCGCGCCGAGCGGCTGCCCGTCCCGCCGCTGGCCGCCGCCGCCCTGGCGCTGGCCAAGCTGGCCCGGCTGCTGCCCGCCGTCATCGCCGCGCCGCATGCCCTGCTGGCGCGGGACGGCCTGCTGTCGGTCGAGGCCGCCGACGTGCTAGCCTACCCCGCCGCCGCCGCCACCGCCCTGCGCAAGGTCGCCGAGGCCCAGGTGCCGCTGGACGGGGCGCCCGACAGCCGCATCGTCGCCTTCCGCGCCGCCGATGGCGGGATCGAGCACCTGGCCATCCTGGTCGGCCAGCCGGAGGCGCTGGCGGCCGGGGGCGGCGCCCCGCTGGCCAGGATCCATTCGGAATGCTTCACCGGCGACCTGCTCGGCTCGCTGCGCTGCGACTGCGGCCCGCAGCTGCGCGGGGCGCTCCTGCGCATGGGCGAGGCCGGCGCCGGCGTGCTGATCTACCTGGCCCAGGAGGGCCGCGGCATCGGCCTGGTGAACAAGCTGCGGGCCTATGCGCTGCAGGATGCCGGGCTCGACACGCTGGATGCCAACCGCGCCCTGGGATGGGGCGCCGACGAGCGCAACTTCCTGGTCGCCGCCACCATGCTGGAGCAGCTCGGCATCCCCCGCGTCCGGCTGCTGACCAACAACCCGGACAAGCTGGCGGCGTTGGCCGCCTGCGGCATCGGCGTCGAGGGGCGGGAGGCGCATGCCTTCGCCCCGAACGGCGTGAACGACCACTACCTCGAGACCAAGGCGCGCCGCTTCGGCCACCTCCTCGCATGAGCGGCGACCCTGCGGCCGGCCTTGCCCTGGTGCGGCCGGACGGGCTGCTGCGCTTCGCCGGCCAGGTCTGGCGCTGCGCCCTCGGCAAGGGCGGCATCCGCCGCGACAAGCGGGAGGGCGACGGCGCCACGCCGGTCGGCCTGCTGCCGCTGCGCCGCGTCTTCTACCGCGCCGACCGCCTCGCCCAGCCGGCATGCCGGGTCCCGGTGGAGCCGATCGCCGCCAGCGACGGCTGGTGCGACGACCCCGGCCACCGCGACTACAACCGCCACGTCACCCTGCCGCATGAGGCGCGGCACGAGGCCTTGTGGCGCGAGGATCATGTCTACGACATCATCGGCGTGCTCGGCTGGAACGACGGGCTGGAGGGCGAGCCCATCGCCCGCGGCCGCGGCAGCGCGATCTTCCTGCACCTGGCGCGGCCGGGGCTGGCGCCGACCGAGGGGTGCATCGCCCTGCCGGAATCCGCGCTGCGGGCGCTGCTGGCCGGCGGCCTCGCCGCCATCGAGGTGGCCGAATGATTTCCTGCTGGACATAAATCGTCCATCCCGACCAAGATCCGCGGCGTCGCAAGCAAGAAGCCCCGGCCCCGACCGGGGACCGCGGGAGACTCGGACGATGACCCAATTCTTCCACACCATCCTGGCCCGGCCCTGGGCGACGGTGGCGGTGCTCGCCCTGATCGGCGTCGCGCTGGCCCTCGCCGGGCTCGGCACGCCCGGCGCGGCGGCCTTCATGCTGGCCGGCATGCTGATCATGGTCCTCTCCAGCCGGCAGGGCCCGGCCGGGCAGCAGCCCGGGACCGACCCGGGCTAGCCGCGGGCGCCGAAGATGGCCGAGCCCACCCGGACATGGGTGGCGCCGCAGCCGATCGCCGCCTCGAAGTCGGCGCTCATGCCCATGCTCAGCACCGGCAGCGCGTGGCGGGCGGCGAGCTCGGCCAGATAGAGGAAATGCGGCCGGGGGTCGGCCTCGGCCGGCGGGATGCACATCAGGCCCTGCACCGCCAGGCCCCAGTCGTCGCGGCAGGCGCGGAGGAAGTCCTCGGCCTCGGCCTGCGGCACCCCGGCCTTCTGCGGCTCGTCCCCGGTATTCACCTGCACCAGCAGGGCGGGCGTGCGGCCTTCCCGGGCGATGGCCTCGGCGATCGCCACCGCCAGCTTCGGCCGGTCCAGGCTCTCGATCACGTCCGCCACCCGGACCGCGTCCCGCGCCTTGTTGGTCTGCAGCCCGCCGATGAGGTGCAGGCGGAGCGCCGGCCAGTCGGCGCGCAGGCCCGGGAATTTCCCCGCCGCCTCCTGCACCCGGTTCTCGCCGAAGACCATCTGGCCGACGGCCAGGGCGGCGGCGACCGCCTCGGCCGGGTTGGTCTTGGACACCGCCACCAGGGTGACGGCATCGGGGGGCCGGTTGGCGCGGGCGACGGCTTCGGCGATCCTGGCCTTGATCCGGGCGAGGTTGGCCGCGATGCCGGAGGAGGGGGAGTGGCGTTCCATCATGCCATGCGGACGCTAGAGGCCGCGGCGCGCCGGCTCAAGCCGCGCGATGGGCTGCCGCGGCTGTATCTGTTCAGCGATCCGGTCCGGCTGGCGGATCCGCGGGCGGCGGCGGGCCGCCTGCCGCCCGGTGCCGCGGTGGTGGCCCGCGGCCTGGCGCCGGCGGTGCTGCGGGGGCTGGCGGCGCTCGGCCGGCGGCGCCGGCTGCTGCTGCTGGTC
>NZ_JAUFPN010000011.1 GCF_030409335.1 Paeniroseomonas aquatica | reverse complement strand
CTGCCAGCGGGCATCGAGCGCCTGCCGCAGCCGATCCACTGCCTGGCCTACCGCCCGGCCGGCGCGCCGCTCGTGGAGCTGCGCCCCCAGCGTCGCCCGCGGCTCGCCCGCCGCCTCGCGCGCCTCGGCTTGGCGGAACCCGACCTGCATGGCGTGCGCCGCGGTGCGGCCGACGTTGCGGGCGCGGTCCATGAAGTCCAGCGCCGACGCCTTCGCCGGCTGCCGCGCCAGATTCCGCGCTACGTTTTCCCACACGTCCGCCGCGCCCACCGGCCGGGAATCGCCCAAAGCCCGGCGCACCATCACCTCGCGCCGCTCCGCCCCGTCCGAGGTAATGAGCCAGGCGGAATCCCTGTGCCGGCTCTCGGCCGTGTAGCCCTTGAAGCCCTGCACCCCCGTCGATCCCGCCGGCATGGCGTTGATGTGCTCGCTGCTGGTAATGCCCTGCGCCGCGTCGATGGTCAGCACGTCACCCGGCGCCAGCCGCGTACGGCCGTTTTTCTTGTCGGCCAGGCTTTCCCACGACACCGCCCCGTCGCGCCCGGCCGCCGTCCGCAGCACGATCCCCTCCGCATTCACCGCGCGGACCTCAAGGACGCTGCCATTGTTGCCGATGTTGCCCCGGCCGCCGTCGAGAAACCGAGCATTGAGGCGGTCGAACAGCCGCACCCGGTCGCCTGGTGCCAGGGTGAGGTTATAGGCGGCGCCAGCCTGGTCGGTCGCGCGGACGCTCAACACGTCTGCCCCCACCTCACCCATTGCCCGGCGCTCCTCACGCAACGCCAGGGCCACGGCACGAGCATCGGCATTCGTCGGCGCTGTGACACTGATGCTGAAACCAGCATCGCCGGCGTTCGCCTCGCGCCGCTGCCGCCATAGCTCGGCCACTCGCCGCACGGCGTCGTTGTAGCCCCCTGGCACCGCCTCGGCCGTGCCGTCCGACCGCTTCATCGCCAACGCCTCGGCGGCCTTGCCGTCGCGGAACAGCCCGGCGATCTCGCGCTCGCGCTCGGTGCGTTGTCGGCGCGTGGTGAGAATTTCCGGCACCGCCTCCGGCCCCAGCGCCCGGCGCATCAGGTTGACCACGGGGCCAGCCTCGATGCCCTGGCACTGCTTGTCGTCGCCCACGGCGACGATGCGGAACCCGTGCTGCTGGCGCAGCCGTAGCAGGTCGAGCATCTGCCGGGCGCCTACCTGCCCCAGCTCGTCGACCACCACCACTGTCCGCGGTCCGACCGAGATGCGGCCGGCGGCGACGCCGTGCAGGAAGCCGGTGAGCGCGGCGACGCTGCCGATCCCGGCCTCCTTCAAGGGCTCGGCCTGGCGCCAGGCGATGGCCACGCCGATGACGTGATCCCCCTGCCGCTGCCAGGCGTCCACCAAAGGGCGCAGCAGGGCGGTCTTGCCCGACCCCGCGACGCCCACCGCCACGCCTACCGCCCCGCCCGTTCCGAGGCGCACCATGGCCGCGTGCTGCGCCTTGCCGTGCTCGTCACCGAAGTCCAGGCCGCTGCGCTCCACCGCGGCGGCCAGGGCTGCTGGGGACAGGGCGCAGCTGCGTTCCGCCGCGGCGACCTTGGCCAGCGCCACGGCCTCGCTCTCCTGGGCAACGTGCAGCGCCGTCGTCACCTTCACCTCGTCGCGCTCGCCGTCGCGGCCCCACACCAGCCCCGTGGGCTGGCCATCCTGGCGCACGCCGCGCTCGCGCATGGCCTTGGTCACCGCGTCGACGTCGGCCCGGCCGCCTTCCGCCCCCGGCGTCATGCCGGCGCTAATAAGGGCGCGGGCTGCTGCGGCGCGCAGGTCGGCACCGTTGAGCACGGAGACGCTAGAGAACTTTGCTTCGAGGAGCGGCAAAGCCGCCTGGTAAGCAGCTTCGAGCCGGGCGGCCTGGCTTTGCTGCCGTGGCGCCTCGGCGCCCTCACGCTGCGGCGCCATGGCGCCACGGTGCTCCCAGCCGATCGCCGCAGCCTGGCCACGCCAAGCGGCGAAGTCGCTGAGGTCATCTTCCTTGTTCTTGCGAGCCGCTTTCGTGCCCCCCTTGAGGAACGCCACCTGCATGTCCGGCGTCATGGCGTCCCAATCGAGGTTGCGCTTGGCTGCCTCTGTCCGCGCCGCTTCGGTACCGTCACGGGTGCGTTTGCTGAATGCCTCGCACACCGCCTCCGAGATGGCCGGTAGCCGGGCCATGCCCGTGCGCTCCTCGAGCTCTACCGCCACCCCGACGCGGCGCAGGTTGGCCGCGATCTGCGCCTGGTAGAAGGCGCCGAACTCGTGGATGCGCGTGCGGGTCGGGCTAAGGTCCAGGGCGCCCAGGTGCCCGCCGTCTGTCAGGACCAGGTTGGGCACCGCACAATGGGTGTGGAGCTGGGGGTCGCCTGCCCCGGACGGGTCGCGGTCAGGCCACAGGGTGTGCAGCTCGGTCGTCACCTCCCCAGTCTTGGGGTCCGGCCGCTTCACCTCGGCGGTCGCCCGCGCCGTGAAGTGCTCGAAGCCGATCCACGCAACGTGCCCCGCCTCGGTGCCGCCTGTCCCAGCCTTGCCCCGGCGGACCTGGCCGATTTCCCGCGCGACGTAGCGCAGGGAAGCGTCCACTGCATCGCGGTGCGCTTGCAGGATGGTCGCGCGCTCAGCCTCGGTCGGCGCGAACGCCCATGCCAGGCTGACGCTCTTGGGCGCGGAAAAGCACAGGTCGATATAGCTGACGCTCCGCGTGGTCGCGGCCTCGTTCGTCGCCAGCTCGCCGCCGTCCGCGCGTCGGCCGGCCAGGATCTGACTGACCTGTTCCACGGTCGGGACGCCGTGCGGTTCGATCCCCAGCGCCGCCGCCAGGCCGGGATGCATGTCCCGACGCGGCTGTGGCCGGGTGCCCTGGCGCGGCGCTTCCGGTCCCGCCTCGCCGTCTGGTCCCGGCCCGGCCCCCAGCTCAGCCGCCCGGTTCCGGGTGTAGTAGTCCCCCATCGCCACCGCCTCGGGCGATAGCGTCTCCTCCATCAGGTGGTCGGCCATCGCCCGCGCACCGCCCGGGGTGACGGAAGCCGCGCCTTTGCGGAAGGTCAGCACCGGCCAGGCCTGCTATTGCCGCGACGTCGGCACCGGTCGCCGGCCGGCAGGGTCCCCGCCTTCGTCCTCGTCCTGGGTCTCGTCCACCGGCCCACCGACGGCTGCGGCTTCGATGCGGTGCAGGATGCCGGTCTGCTCGTCCAGGCGTTCCACGATCTGCGTCAGCAACCCCGGCAACGGGCTCTCGCCGGCTTCCTCGGTCGCCGCCTCGAGGATGGCTTGCAGCATCTCAGTGTGGGTGGCCTGCGTCTCCACCATCATCCGCAACCCCTGGGTCAGCGTTTCAACGGTGTCCCGCAGGCGGGCAAGCTCGGCGGTGATGGCGTCTGACATGGCGGCTTCCTCGGCGTCGGGGATCGGGCGCCTACTAACCATCTCCGCAGGGGATGGGGCCAGCACCTTCTAGGGTGCATTGGTCTGTAGCACTCCCACTCCTTCCCTCTCCCTCGTTTCCCTACCTCTTTTTTGTTCGATTTTGTCCATTTATGTTTGTTTCTGTTCGTCTTAGTTTGATTTTGTTCCGTCTTATCTCGGAGGGGTTCGTTCTGTGTCTCGATTAAGTTTGCTTGATGTCTCGTTTAAGTTCTTTTTTGTCTAAGTTTGCCTTCCCAGGAATTGCGCTGTGAGGCCTATTTAGGCCAAGGTAAGGGCGTTCTAATCCAGCTGGAGGAAGGATGGCCGCATCCGATCAACCCCCGCCCGTCGATGTGGACGAAGCTGCCTTCGACAAAGCCCGCAGCCGTTCGGCTTTGCAGGACTGGATGCGAAAAAACCACGCCATGCTCGCCCGTCGCCTCAAGGAGCGGCGGTTGCTCTGGACTGAAATTGCCAAAGTGCTCGGGGAACAGGGTGTCCGTGATGCCAAGGGCAACCCCCCGACGGCCGATGCCGCACGACGAGCCTGGACAAGGGCGACGGAGGGCCGGGCCACCCGCAGTAAGCGACAGGGCCAGAAGCAGGCCGCGGGAACCCACTCGATGGTCACCAAGCCCGCGCAGGCGCCAGAACCGCTGCCTGCGCCTAGTGCACTCTCCACGGTTCAGGTCACCCCGGCACCAGCTCCGGAGCCGACCCTGCCCCCTAGCCCAATCTCTCCCGCTCGTCCGCCCGTGGACCTGGCGGAAGGGGTCAATCCGCCGCCTAAGCCACGGTTCGGCTTTGCTCGGCCTCGTCAGTGACCTCGAAGGAACCGAATATGGCCACCAAGCCGACCCCCGTTCCCAGTACCGACGCCCCCACCGAGGGCGAGGATGGCGGGCGCGTCGTTCGCCTGTTCTCGCGTAAGCGCAGCTTTGACGCTCCGGAAGCCTCCATCGGTCTGCCTCCGTCCACGGTCGATCCGGCCACGGGCTCGTCCCTGGCACCCACGCAGCCCATCCCCGACCTGGCCGGCAAGCCCAAGGTATGGTTCGTCAGCGGGCCGGGGAGGTCGGGGAAAACCACTCTCCTGCGCTACGTCCTCGAAGCCGTGGCCGCATCCGGCGGCGAGGTCATGGCGGCGGCTCTGGACCCGCAGAACCGCTCCCTGGCCGCCTTCATCGAAGGCGTGGACCAGCCGCCCACCAACGAGACCGGCAGCGTGGCGGCCTGGTTAGAGGAGTTCTTGCGCTTCTCGATGGAAGAGCAGCGGTCGGCGGTGCTGGACCTGGGCGGCGGTGACACCAGCCTGAGCCGGCTTCTGGCCGATGCCCCGGACCTGGGCGACGTCATGGAGGAAACCGGCGTGGCGCCGGTTGCCATCTACACCCTCGGCCCGCGCGTGGACGATCTGACCTCGCTTGCCTCCTTCGAGAAGCAAGGCTTCACACCCAGGGCAACGGCGCTCATCCTCAACGAAGGCTTGGTGTCGCCCACGCAGTCGCGGGAAGAAGCCTTTGGCTGGGTGCTGAACCATTCCGCCTTTCGGGCGGCCGTGGATCGGGGCGCGGTGCCGGTCTGGATGCCGCGCCTGGATTCCAGCGTGGCCAGCGAGATCGAGGCCAAAAGGCTGCAATTCAGCTTGGCACGCGACGGCCAGGAACCGCAGGGCCGCGCCCCCGTGGGTCCGCTCGGCCCACTAAACCGTTCGCGCGTCCGTAAGTGGATGGGGAGCATGGATCAGGCGCTCGCGCCGATCCGCTCTTGGTTCCCGTGAGCGCCACGGCCCCGGCCGGCCCTGTTGGGGTGGGCGCCCGACTTCCCGACGTGACGGGGGCCATGCGCCAGGCTCGCGCTGATCTGGAAGCCGCGGCCGAGACCGCCAGGGCCGAGCGGGACCCCCTCGCCCCGGTGCTGGCCGGGCTGTCCTCCAGCCTGGGCGCGATGGTCGCACTACAGGCGCGCATGGAGGCCAGCCGGGAGCCATTGGACGACAAGGCGCGGGCGGACATGACGCGCCAGCTTGTGCAGGCGTGCCGGATGGATTTCGTGCGCCAGGCCGGCGCGCAGTCCCGGCGCTTGGCGCTGTTGTCGGGCCTCGGGGCTGCTGTGCTGCTGCTTGGCGCGCTAGGCGGCGGCTACCTGTGGGGACGATCCACGGAAACGGCGGAAGTGCGGGAAGCCTCGGGCGTGATCCGCGCTGCCCTGTCGGATGGCTCCGCATCCGCTCTTGCCTGGTCCGACGCCATCCGCCGCAACAACCTAGTCGGCCTGCTGGCGCGCTGCGAGGGGCGGGCGGTGTGGACCGATTCCAACGGCCGGCGGGCCTGCGCCGTGCCGCTGTGGTTGGAAGATGCGCCGCCCCCGGCGGCGCCGGCCGGGCCGCGCTCGTGACGCGCTCGCACCATTAGAGTTCCTCTGATGTTGTAGCGCCACGACACCAAAGCGCCGTGGCGTTTTAGTGTCGTGGCGCTTTGGTTGCTTGTTTACTTTTGACGCCCGTCGCGTTCCTCAGCCGCGGGCCGCTGCGGTGCAGTTGGTCTATGCTGCATGCTTCGCCAAGGTCGACGCCTTCGGTTGCCTGGTTAGCATCCGGCCTGCCCTGGATACCGGGGCAACCTTCGGAACCCATCTTGTCGGCCTATGGGCTAGGTGCCGTCGCCGCTGTCTCGTGATGGCTTCGCACATGCACCCCGCCAATGTTCGGCCGGGATCACTATTGAAGTTCTAAAGTTTCTAACCTATCCGTGAAGGGCTTGCAGAAGGTCTGCTTTCATGCCCCGCCCCACCGCCGCGTCCGCTCCGCACGATGTGGACAACGCGCCGCCCACCAAGCGACGCCCCGGCCGCCCCTCGCCCGGCGATACCGTACAGGTCACGCTCCGTATTCCTCGCGGTCAGCTCACGCAGCTCGTGGAGGAAGGCGCCAAGCGCACGGCCAGCACCGGTCGCACCGTTACGGCGCAAGCGATCCTTATGGAGCTGGTCGAGGCCAAGTTTCCCCACAAGGTAGCTGGATAATCTGGCGCCACGGCCTCAACCGTGGAGGCTCGCACCGGCCGCGTCAGTGGCCAACGCCGGTTGACCATCACACTCATGAACCCATTGTTTTTTGCTTTTAAACTTTTAAACTGTTGACGAAGGGAGGGAGGGGGCGTATTGTCCTTCTCAGCCGAGGCGTTCTGTTTCGGTGGTTAGAGCAAGGTGCTCCCATGTCGTTCTCCCGTTCCTTTCGTGCCTTTGGATCCACTCGCGCTGCGATGGGCGCCGGCCCGCTTTCAGACGGTGAGCTGATGCAGCTCGCCCCGTCCGCCTTCGCAACCGAGGCCCATTCCTCCCGCTCCTCGCGCTATGCCTACATCCCGACCGCGGACGTGATCGCAGGCCTGCGGCGCGAGGGCTTCGCCCCCGTGCTGGCGCGGCAGACCCGCCCGCGAGACGCCGACCGCAGCGGCCACACAAAGCACCTGATCCGCTTCCGCCACGAGGACCAAGCCAACCAGCTACGCCGCGTCGGCATGACCTTCCCGGAGGTCGTGCTGATCAACTCGCACGATGGAACCAGCGCCTATCACGTCACTGCAGGCGTGTTCCGCCTCGCCTGCCTCAACGGGATGATCGTGGCGGACGGACCGGAACGCTCGGTGAAGGTGCCGCACAAGGGCGACGTGGTGCGTCAAGTGATCGAGGGCAGTTTTGAAGTCCTCGGCGCCTCGCGCCAAGCCATCGAGGCGGCCGATGCCTGGGTCGGCATCACCCTCAACCGCGACGAACAGCACGCCCTCGCGGATGCGGCCCGCGTGATCCGCTTAGGGGATGAGGAAGGTAACGTCGCCTCCCCTATTCAGGCGGAACAATTCTTGACCGTCCGCCGAGCGGCGGACACGGGCGCGGACCTGTGGAGCACCTTCAACCGGGTGCAGGAAAACACCATCCGGGGCGGGCTCCAGGCGTGGGGGCGCGACGGCAATAACCAGCGCCGCCGCGTGACCTCGCGCGAGGTCACGGGCATTGACCAGGATGTGAAGCTTAACCGGGCGCTGTGGATGCTGGGTGAGCGCATGGCGGCCCTCAAGGGCGCCGCCTGACCGGCCGGGGCGGGGATCACTCCCCGCCCCTCCTTTTCCTCTCCTGCGTCACTCCGCCGAAAGCTCCGCACCATGAATTGTCACGCCCTGCCCATCCTGGGCTGTCCGCTCGTGCTCAACGACGACACCGGCAACGGCTTTGCGCTCGGCACCAGCTCGGAAGATCCTGCCTTCCTCTTAGTCGTGATCGAGGATGCGACCGGCCGCGCCATCATCGCCAACCTGATCGACAACGAATGCGAGGCGCTGTTGTTGGCCATACTGAACGAGCGCGCGGCCGTGCGCGCTGCCGCTGCGATCCCGCCTTATCGTGGTGCGCCGGGCACCGCCGGGGCGTCGCCATGACAGCGATGTAGGTGGTGCGGGCGGGCGTCGGCCCGCCCCTGCCGTTCCACTCCGCGCTTTGCCACTGACCGCCCATGGGCGGCCTTCTACGTTGCGGCCGGCGCCGCAGCCGGGCCATTACCGCCCGTATGCCTATGCCCCCGTCTCGCTTCGCGGAATGTCTGGAAATGATCGGCTGGACAAAGCGGGGCCTCGCGCGCCGGCTGCGGGTCGGGCAAGGCGCTGTGAAGCACATGGCCAATGGCCGACACGAAATCCGCGACGACTTCGGTGCCTGGCTGGAAGGGCTGGCGGCGGCTCATGCGCCGCTGTCGCCCGAGCTGCGTGATTTCGCGGACAAGATGGGATGCGACCGGGGGGAATGGGTGCGCTACCCACGTGGCATCCGGCCGTTATCGGACGATGAGGCGGCAGCGCTGCGGCGAGTCGCGGAGGCCCACGCCGCAGCACCTTGGCCGCCGGGATGGGTACCGAAGGGGGAGGAAGCGGACGAAGCGGGCTAGCCTCCCAAACGGTCTAGCGGCAGCGCCAAAGCGCTTTCCATGATGCGAAACTCCGATGTGTGGCACTCGCCAGCCCGCACTGGGATTAGCACGTGTTAATTCGGTTTATCACGTGCTGCACTTCGCCTTAAAAACGCCAATTAAGAATAACCCGATTCTGCATCGGGATCGGCACCTCCCAGCCACTCGCTGAGCTTGGACCAGTGTCAGCGTGCGCTGCCGTTCTTCACCGCGATCGCCAGCGCCCGGCGCTGCCCGACCAGCACCACCAGCCGCTTGCCGCGGGTGACGCCGGTGTAGAGCAGGTTGCGCGAGCATGGTGTAGTGCTGTGTACTCAGCGGGATCACCACCGCCGGGTACTCCGAGCCCTGGCTCTTGTGGATCGTGGTGGCATAGGCCAGCACCAGCTCGTCCAGCTCCCCGAAGCCGTAGACCACCGCCCTGCCCTCGAAGCTGACCACCAGCTCGGCCGCCTCCGGGTCGATCGCCGTGACCAGGCCGAGGTCGCCGTTGTAGACATCCCGCTCGTAGTCGTTGGTCACCTGCATCACCTTGTCGCCGACGCCGTAGCTCCAGCCGAAGCGCTCGACCCGGAGCTCGCCGGGCGGCTTCAGTGCCTGCTGCAGGGCGATGTTCAGCGAGCGCGCGCCCATGCCGCCGCGGTTCATCGGGCACAGCACCTGGATGTCGCGGATCGGGTCGAGGCCGAAGCGCGCCGGGATCCGGGTTCTCACCACCGCCAGCAGCTTGCGGACGCCCTCTTCCGGGTCGGCGGCCGCGACGAAGAAGAAGTCCGAGCCCTCGACCGCCTTGAGCTCCGGCATCTTGCCCGCGTTGATGCGGTAGGCGTTGACGATCACCTGGCTGCTGGCAGCCTGGCGGAACACCTCCTTCAGCCGCACCACCGGCAAGGCGCCGGAGCCGATGATGTCGGCCAGTACCTGCCCCGGCCCGACCGAGGGCAGCTGGTCGACGTCGCCGACCAGCAGCAGCGCCGCCTCGTCCGGCAAAGCCCGCAGCAGGGCCCGCACCAGCGGCACGTCCACCATCGAGGTCTCGTCCACCACCAGCAGCTGGCAGGCCAGCGGGGTTTCCTCGCTCCGTTTGAAGCCCCCGGCCTTGGGGTCAGCCTCGAGCAGGCGGTGGATGGTCCGTGCCTCCAGCCCGGTGCTCTCGCTCAGGCGCTTGGCCGCCCGACCCGTCGGGGCGCAAATGGCCACCTCCACCGCCTTGGCGCGGAGCACCTGCAGGATGGAGTTCACCAGGGTCGTCTTGCCCACGCCCGGGCCGCCGGTGATCACCAGCACCTTGGCTTGCAGCGCAAGCTGCAGCGCCGCGCGCTGGCTCGGCGCCAGCGCCAGCCCGGTGCGGCCCTCGACCCAGGGGATGGCCTTGCCGTCGCTAATCGTCGGCCAGGGCGGCCGTCCCTGAGCCAGGGCGCGCAGCCGCTCGGCGATGCTCTGCTCGATCCGGTACAGCCCGGCCAGGAAGACACAGGGTTCGCCGCCCAGGGTATCTGCCACCACCTCGCCGGCCTCCAGCTCCAGCCCGACCGCCTCCCGAACCAGCTCTGCCTCCACCGCCAGCAACGTGCTGACCAAGCTGACCAGTTCGGTCACCGGCAGGCTGCAATACCCCTCCCCCGTCGCCCTGGTGGTTTTCTCCCGCCTTTGCTGAATCCTTCAGGGCGAATGTTCTGGTGAGCCCAAAGGGCCCCGGCGAATCCTTGGAGTCCGGGTGATTTGGTGAGGGACAGCCCAAGGCGTCTCGTTTCGATGCTGCGAACGTAGGTGATTTGGTGAGCTCGCTTATCCTTGTTGGATAGCCGATAGCCTCGGCGCTACAGGTGGGCGAGATGGCTTCAGGACTACGCCTGCCTCTAGCACCTCGACCTTGGCGTCGGGATATACGGCTAGGGCGAGCTCCAGCGCCTTTGGCCACTTCGACTTAAAGTGGTAGAGCTCCTTGTAGTTGGTGCCGAATTGCGCCTTCAGCGCCTTCCAGGTCACCATCGTGTCGCCCTTCAGCGAGTGCAGCCTGTAGGCTAGCCAGATATAGGCATCCATGGCTGCGCTGTTGTTCGCCAAGGACTTTATGGCGGCCTCCTCCAGCGGCACCGGGTGTTTCCGGAGCTGCTCAAAGTAGCCCTCGGAGAGCTTGGCGACCTCCAAGGACAGGCGTCCCTGCCGTTCGTCCGACTCCTCAATAAACAGCGCTTTGTCGACCACGGATTGGTTCACCAGCGCGCTCGTCCGGCCGCTGCCTGTGATGTGGAAGCTGAGGCGGCAGCGCGAGATCCGTTCCGCCTGCTCCCTGACGCTACGGAAGGCCGACCCGCCGGGTTGGATGCCAAGGCGGGCCATCCACTGCCGCAGGGAGCCGCCAAGCTCGACCTCACGGGAACCCGTCCTCAACGCCTCTGTTTGCAGGAACAGCAGGATGAGTCGGGCATGGGCGCCAAACGGCACGCCAACGCTTTCTAGCAGCCCGTCCTCACCGACCGGGCGCAGGCCGGGCTGCACGACGAGCCGGACCCTCTCAGAAGCTACAGTCCACGGTTCGTCATCCTTAAGTCTGCGATGGGGTAAGGCACACTGAGTCCAACCGGAGTAGACGAAGCCCAAACCCGATTCTTCGTCGGCCATGTACTTCGCGGCTGTCTCGATAACGTCGCGCTCAACGGTCCCGGCGGTGATTGCCTTTGCCTTGCCGACTTCCCGCAGGAGCTTGTGGACCGTCCCCATCGTCGTGGCCTGCTCAAATCGTCTTCATGGATTATAACATGCCTGTTCGGATGGGTTCCTGTCGCCGGGTGTTTTGGTGAGGCAGCTACTAGGGAAGAGATATTAGAAAGTACTACTAGTATGCACGCCAAATCACTCGGGGTAACCGGCGTAAGTTACTGATTTTGCGTTTTGGCCCTCTCCAAATCACTCACTTGGCCTCACCCGTTCACCCGGGATAACTGCCCTGCTCTGTGGAAGCTGGATCAGGTTGGCTCACCAAATCACCCGGCATCCCTCCGCGACTCGGGCGCCTCGTGGCTTGCATGCTGACGACGCAGCCTGAGGGCATGTCGAAGTCCATACCCTGCCGCCGCCAGCACCGTGCCGCGCCCTCGTGCGTCGACACCCTCGTCGGCCGGGGTGCCGGCGCCACCGTCGCCGAGATCGACGGCTCCTAAGGATGCCGCGAGCGGACGGTCCGCCTCGCACTAGACCATTATGTCGACTGCGGCGAGGTGCCGCTGGTGGCCGTGTTCGGCCTGCATCCCCACGATGGGGTGGCCCGCCTGTGCCTGTCCCGCCGCATCCGGGTTGCCTACGAGCGGGGCGTGCCGGCGCAAGGCTGGAAGACGGTTGCCAAGGCCCGCCAGCGGTTTGGGGACGGCTCGCTGGGGTTCATGCCGTGAGGCGGCGGGCTTCATGCAGTGGCACGGCCGTGACCGCAGCGAGTTTGCGCCGCTCTAGGTGTCGTTGCCAAGGACGTTGTCCCTGGTGATGCGGCTGATGGGCGGTTTGCCATTGAGGGCGGAGTGGGGCCTGGTTGTGTTGTAGTCGTTCAGCCAGGGCTGGAGGGCCTTGGTGCGGTCGGCTGAAGTTTGGAACGGTGAGGCGTAGGCCCATTCGCGGATGCTGGTTTGGATGAAGCGCTCGGCCTTGCCGTTGGTTTTTGGGGTGTAGGGCCGGGTACGTTTGTGCTTCAAAGCATGCTCGGCGATGGCCTGGGCGAAGAGCTTGCTTTTATAGGCTGACCCATTGTCGGTCATGACCCGTTGGGCGGTGACGCCATGGCTGCTGAACCAGGCCAGGGCGTCGTGGAGGAAGCGGACAGCGCTGTCCTTGCGCTCATCGGGCATCATGGCGGTGAAGGCCAGGCGGGAGGCGTCGTCGATGGCGACGTGCAGGTACTCCCAGCCCTTGCCGCGGCCGTTGCTCTGGCCGGTGCGGTCGCCGGTGATGCGGTGGCCGATCCCATCGATGCGGCCCAGCTTCTTGATATCGATGTGGATAAGCTCGCCTGGGTGTTCGCGCTCGTAACGGATGACCTCGGGCTTGGGATTGAGCAGGGCCAGGCGGTTGAGGCCGAGGCGGCGCAGCTCGAGGCCAACGCTGGATAGCGCCAGCCCGAGCTGGCGGGCAATGACTGGGCCTGACCGACGCTGCCGACGCAAGGCCTCGATCTGCGCCGTGATGCCCGCAGCCAGGCGCGTCGGGCTCGACGCTGGCCGGGACGAGCGGTCCCGCAGGCCGGCGGCGCCCTCAGCGGCGTGGCGATCCCGCCACTTACGCACGGTGCGCGGGGTGATGCCGAGGCTGGTCGCAACCCCGGCCACGCTCTGGCCTTCGCCGAGCCGGGTCACGATGAGCATTCGACTATGCGGCGTCGTCCGGGCATTCTCATGCGCGTCCATCCGGGGCTCCGGGCTGAGGGTTGCAGGCTTCGCAACCGCAGCTTCCCAGCCCAGCCCCGGAGGGACAACCTTCATAGCAACGACATCTAGGTCGCCCTGCGCAAGAGGCTGGCTTCCCATCTCTGGCGGGACGCCTGGATGGGTGCCGGGCGAGGGGGAAAGTGGCTCTTTTATCAGGGCATTCGCCGTGGCGGAGCGGATGGCCGGAAGCTCCACCGTGCATTCTCGTGGCCCACTGTCCTCTGAAGGAGCCAGGATTTCGCAGCAATGCAGGGAGCTTCGCTGAACCAGAGCGCCGTCCCGACGCTGACAATCCCCGGCGCCTTCGGCCTGCTGTGGGTAGTCGCCATCGCGTGGTCCCAGCTTGCGGCCCGCCCTGGTGAGGAGGAGGCCGAGAGCAAGTCTCCCAGCGGCGAGTGAGGGCCTCCCAGACTGCTGTAACGCGGGCGCAACGCTAGCGTGTCGCTGACACCGAGGCACCAAATTGATCTTGGGTGCCGTCACGACCCACACTAAATCACCCGTTATCCGCGCTATTGGTTCACCAGTTGCCGCATGACCACTGGAAGACGCTGACCTTCATCGCCGCCCTCCGACATAACCGCTTCGATGCACCCTGCATCATCGACGGCCCGATCAACGGCGACCTATTCGCGGCTTATGTCGAGCAGCTGCTCCTGCCCACACGGGCGCCAGGTGATGACGTCATCCTCGGCAACATCGGCAGTAACAAGGGCCAACGTGCTAGACGGGCTATCCGCGGCGCCGGCGCGCATATCCTGACAAGGACATTCAGACGTCTGGCTGGCAGCTCTCATCCATATTGGATCGGACTAATATGACGCCGCCTGCCTCGACCACGCCGTCAATGACGGCACCGAGGCCTTCTCCCTCTTCATGTCCGATCTCGGAGGCGATCTCATGGAGTCTCTGACGGGCCTTCGCTAGTCGAACCTCGAGTTCCGCTATCTCGGTCCTGATGGTGGCCCGTTCCTGAGCGAGCCGCTGACGCTTCGCCAATTTGGGTGCCCGTGCCTTGACGCGAGCCCGCTTCCATTCTTCGACCTCGGCGCGCGTCACATCTGGGCGCACTAGGTTCTGGTCCAGAGCAGCTTGATAATCTTCGGCTGTCAGGGTGACGAGCTTATATGCCGTTGAGTAGGAACGCGGCATCGCGTCGACTGGGAGGCGGTGGCTCTCAATAGCCTCGGCAACCATGCGGAGTTGGTAGGCGACTATGCGCCCGAAAGGCAGGCGGCTGACAATAGCCTCCTCATAGGTTCCCTCGTGCTCCCGGAATGCCTTGCAAAGCCAGCGACCGATGGCGATGAATTTGCTTTGAGCCTCGCGCCAAAGCTTGTCGATCTCGCGAACGATCTCATCAGGATCTTCGGTGTCGTAGGGCTCGTTCTCGAGAAGCGCCTGCCGCTCCGACACGGCGATAGCCTGCTTTGCGGGAGCCTTGGCAGCTGACCTAGAGCGCTTACCGGACACCCCAAATACAGGAGCGGTTGGAACCATCGACGACATATTCAGTCCTCTTCGCCAACCAGGGCCAGTTCGCGGGCAGCGTAACTCCAGACTCCAAGGAAATCTTGCCCCACCACGTCACCTCTAATCTCGAAGTTGCCGAGCCCCTGCTGATGTGAACGGTCAACCGAAGCCGCCTCGCGGACATCCACGGGGCAGAGTGGGCCGGCCTGGAGCAAGCTCTGCTTCGATGAGGCGAATGCGGTCCTGTTGCGAAAAGTGCGGGCCAGTAAGAAGGCGTAATGCACGCCGTCTCGCCTAAGCACCCTGGCCCACTCAACGTTACTCTCTATATCAGCAGTCTGCGGTTGACTGGGTACAAGCACGAGGTCAGAAAATTTGGCCAACGCCCTGATATCAGCGGCGTGGTCCTCCAGACCCGGAGGCGTGTCTACGACAACCAAGTCGAACCGTCCGCTTTGTACGACCGCTCGAATGGCCTTGGCGCCGCCCCTAAGCGGCATCGGTCGGCACTCAATGGCAGGCGCAGCCTTGGGTCGACGCTGATGCCATTTGGTCAGCGTCCGCTGAAGGTCCAAATCGATCACGGCAACTCGAAGACCAGCATGTGCCGCAATGACGGCGATGTTTCGAACGGTGGCCGTCTTGGTCGCGCCTCCCTTGGCTGCACTAACCGTAATTAGTTTCGCGTGCTTCGCAACTGCTGCCAATTCGCCGGGAGCACCCTTGCCCTCCGCTGCACTGTCGAATGGTGCCGCCTGTAGTGCCACCATATCCAGATCCCCCGATCCAGTCCCCTCTGCCACTCGTAGGACAACCGGAAATGGTCTGTGAAGACCATAAATGGCAGGGGTGCTTCATCTATTGGTCAACACGCTAAATGTAGTGCTTAATGTTGGACCGGTCCAACATGGCGGGCGGCCAATGTCGGATAAGAAAGCCGGTGGCAGTCCTGTGGGTTCTGTCAGCACTTGCGCCAAATTTGACGTCACGGGATGGAAGACGGAATTTTGCCTACGCCAACTTGAGGATGGCGAGCGTAGCAGTGGCACGACGAGAATGAAGCATGCGACGGTAATGCCCCCGTTCCAGCAACCAATCTATGCCGAGCGACGTGGACGGCCGCCTTTGGTGCCGTTCGCCCGTGCCGCTGCGGCCTTCGCGCTTGAGGTTATTCGTCCGGCACGCCGGGCCATTTGGGAGGCTGTCCCGAGCAGACCAGCGAGTAGGCCTGGGACCGACAAGTCTACATCAAGCGCCTTCCAATGGAGGCCAGATCCCGTTCCGAGCATCTGAACCTGTGCCAGTTCATCTGCTGTCGCCATCTCCAGCCCCTGTGCCAAGCGTGGCGGGAAGGCAAAGGTACAGCCATTGGTAAGATCGACAATCACTCGGTCGAGCTGCCGGTCGTAGCGCACGCTCGCCGCCCTGGGCTCGGCAAGACGGACAGCCTCGCCACGCGCAAGGGCGGTATTGATCTGGTCATCAGTGATCTCAGCCATGAATCTTCTCCCACTGGGCAAGCAAGGCAGCCTGCTCCTCGGTCACGATGCGCATGGCTCGGCGGATCTCACCGCGGCTCATACCGTCCGCCCAAATCAGCATAGGCGAGCCGTTAATGCCAAGGAGGTTGATCTTCGCCTCGCCGTCTCCGAATACGTGCACATGAGCCGGGTCATGGTCGTTGACATAGATGACCACTCGAAAACCCTGGGCCCGTAGCACCGTCACCATTTCGACCTCATAACCTAACAGGATGGGTTATACAAGAGATTTAGATGCCGTGTTCTGGCTAGCAGGGTCGGCTGTCGGCCCCATAAGATGCCTTGGAAGGGTAGGGAAAGCCGCCTGAGCTTAGGCTGAAGATCCTATTCATCATCTGCGGCAGGCTTTAGCCCCCAATCCTGACATGCGTTTCCCGTGGTTACGGGGCTGGCCTTGCCTGTCTCGAACCTCCGCATCAGCATCCTTGGATGGCGGGCTTTTGGTGACATTACCGCTGGCATCCTCCCAAACCTTTTGCGAGGCATTGTTGCGCCAAAGTTCGGCGGGCCGGAGGTAGCCAAGCGCCACCTCAGCGGAGCGATGCCGGGTCTGCCGCATGACCGCGGCGAGGTCGGCACCAGCCTCGCCGGCGGCGGTGGCGAGGCCGGCGCGGAGCGAGTGGCCGGAGTAGCCCTCGGGGTTGGCTAGGCCGGCGTCGCGGGCGGCCTGCTTGACCAGGCGCCAGACCGCCTTGTCGGAGAGGGCCGCGGCGGAGAGCCGGCCGGCTTTGCTCAGCCCGACGAACAGCGGCAGGGCGGCGTCGGAGGCGCCGCCGGTGCGGTCGCTGGCACCCTGACGAAAGACTAGCCAATCCTGCAGCGCCCGGGCCGGGCAGAGGGTGGGCTCCCTGGGATTGGCCGAGAGGGCGATGGCCTGGCCGGCGCCGCGCTGATCTGTCTTCGAGCGGCGGATCAGCAGGCGGAGGCCGCGTTGCGGCACCGCCTCCACATCGCCGAGGGCCAGCCCGACCAGCTCCGAGCGGCGCAGCGCCCCGGCGAAGCCCAGCAACAGCAGCGCCCGGTCGCGGGCGCCGAGTGGTGTCTCCGGCCCCGGTCGGGTGGCGAGCATCCGTCGCAGCACCTCGGGCCCGGCGGCGGTCGCCTGCTTGGCCGGGCGGGAGCCCTTGGTGCGGGCGATGCCCTCGAGCAGCATGACCAGGCGGGGGTGGCGGAGGTCGAGGGCGATGCCGGCGAGGCGGTGGGCGGCCTGGATGGCGGCCAGTGCCACGCGGAGGCTGGAGAGGCTGAGGCCGCGGTCGGCGGCGTGGACCGCGTACATGGCGATGGTCTCGGGGTCGCCGGCGAGCGGCGGCCGGCCGAGGCCGTTGCACCAGGCCTCGTAGGCCCGCCAGGCGGAGCGGTAGGTGCGGCGGGTGCCGTCGCCGCGGGCGCGTGTCGCATAGACCGCGGCGCGAGCGGCGAGCGCCTGCAGGGTCGCGGCCTGCTCGGGTGTGCCGGGCACCTGGAGGTCGCCGAGCAGGCTGGTCGAGAGGATGACGGTGCCTAGGCCGGTGGCGGGGTCTTGGGGCAGGGCAGGGGGCTCGGCGGTGAGATCGGACATGGCTGTGAGGCTAGCGTCTGTTGGTAGTGTCCGAAAATAGCGTTTAGCGGACGGAATGGGGGCGGGAAATAGCGAAATACCGTCCGAGCTGAAAAGAGTGACCGATATCAATAGGTTACAGACATGCGGGCGCTGAGATATATTTTATCGTGCGTTCATACTAGTAGCAGCCCGATTGCCGCAGTCGAGCCCGCCGTGGCAGGCTCGCGCGGCCGCCGGCAGGACCGAACCGGGGCAGGGGACCCAGCGCCATCACCATCCACAACGCCACCACCGGGCGCCCACAGTCGGCGCATACCCGCCGCGCCTATGCCGCCGATTGGCAGGCCTTCGCCGCGTGGTGCGCGGCCGCCGGGCAGCCGACGCTGCCAGCCACCCCGGACGCCGTTGCCGGGCACCTCGCCAGCCTGGCCGGCAGGCTTGGGCCGAGCGGCCTGCGCCGTCGGCTGGCGGCGATCGCCGACCGGCACCGCCGGGCCGGCCAGGCATGGGACCCAGCCCAGCCGCTGATCCGCGCCGCCCTGCGCGACTTGGTCGCGGCGCGTGTCACCCCGGTGCGCTCCGCCATGGCGCTGGGCGAGGCCGCGCTCCGGCCGCTGCTGGCCAGCTGCGGCGAGGACCTGGCCGGGCGGCGCGACCGGGCACTGTTCCTGCTGGCCCAGGCCAGCGGGTTGCGCCGCGCCGAACTGGTCGCGCTCGACCGCGAGCAGCTGCGCTTCACCGCGGCGGGGGTGGTGCTGGAGATCGGGCAGGACGTGCTGGAGCTCGCCCGTTCCCCTGACTCGGACCGCTGCCCGGTTTGCGCCCTGGAGGTCTGGCTGCGGCAGGCACGGATCGACTACGGCGCGGTCTTCCGCCGGGTGACCGCGGCGGGAACGCTGGAGAACCGGCTCAGCCCGCAGGGGGTCTGGCGTATCCTTCGTCGCCGCGCCGGTCTGGCCAGGCTTCGCGTCCCCGTCGGCAGCCGCCTCTCACCGGATGGACTGCGGGCCAGTCCTCGCGCCCCAGCCGCATTGCCCGCCAGCCCGCCGAGGCGGCAGTGACGACCATGCCGCCCGAGTCAGGCAGCGGTCCCATGCCCCTTGCTCCCGCCGACACCGACTGGCTGTGCAACACCCTCGGCGTCAGTGGCGCCACCGAGGCCGTGGCACGCTTCCAGGCCGCTGCCAGGGGAAGTGGGATCATCCCCTGGCAGCGCGACCTCGACCGGATGGAGGAGGACTGGTTTCTGCCCATGGCCGCCCCCGCCGACGGGGTGCGGGCCATCAGCCTGGCCGGGGCGCGGATCCTGGCGCGGCGACTGCGCGACTCGGTCGCCCTGCAGCAGCAGCGCGCCTTGCTGCGCGCCGCCACCGATCAGCGTTGCCTCTTCGATCTGAACCGCCTGCTGCCGGTTCCCCTCGCCATTCTTCGGCTCGGGCCCGAGGAGCCGCAGAGTCGGGACTGGCTCTGGCACCACTGGGGCACCACCCGCGCCCTCCGTCACGTCCGCCTGCTGCCCAGCCCGGCCGATCGCCGCAACCGCCGGACCGATCACTGGCTGGTGGAGTTCTGGTCGGCCGACTGGTCGCCCTGGCCGGCGCTCCGAACCCTCCGCCGCGCCTGGCCGGACCTGACCCTCACTCTGCGACCGCACTACAGCGAAGCCGCCGATGGCTGAGCCGGAGCCGGACTGGCCCGAGGCCGGGCAGGGGAGGGCGGCGATGGCACCGGCCGGCGAGGCGATGCCGCGGCTCAACGTGGCGGGCTTCGAGGGGCCGCTCGACTTCCTGCTCGAGATGATCCGCCGCCACCGCGTCGACCTCGGGCCGCTGTCGATCGTCGCCCTCACCGACCAGCTCGTCGCCGCCCTCGAGGACAGTGCCCATCGCGTCCCGCTCGAGCGCCGCAGCACCTAGCTGGTTGCGGCCAGTGACCTCGTCCTGCTCAAGGCCCGTCTGCTCTGCCCGGAAACCCCCGCCATGGCCGAGGCTGCCGCGGCCGAGGCAACCCGGCGGCTGGGCCAGCTGACCGAGCTGGCGCGCATGCGCGCCGCCGCCGAATGGCTCGCCGCCCGGCCGCAGCTCGGCCTGCGGGTCTTTGCCCGGGGGCAGATGGAGCGGCAGGCAAGGCCCCAGGCGGAGCTCTACGTCGCCCTCCTCGAGGCAACGCTCGCCATGCTCGAGGGGAGGGAGGGACAGCCGGCCCAAGCCCCGGCCTACCAGCCGGCCCTGCTCGACCTCTGGCGCGTGCCGGAGGCCATAGAGCATGTCACCCAGCTGCTTAGGCAGCGGCCGGAGGGGCTGCCGCTCGCGGACTGTCTGCCGCCGGTCCTGCCGGGCACGGTGCGATGCCAGCTGCAGCAGCAAGCGGCATTGGCAAGCACCTTGGTCGCCAGCCTAGAATTGGCCCGCGACGCCATGCTGGAGATGAACCAGGCGGTAGCCTTCGGGAGCATCAGCCTCAGGCCAAGGCCAGACCACAACTACGGCCCGGACAGCGCCGTATGAAAGTCGCCAGCGCATCGGGCACAAACGCGAAACCTCGCTCTGCGCCGCGGTCAGCCATACCGGCTACGAACCGGACGTCAGCCGCCACACTTTCAGCTTCCCAATGGCCACCAGCGGGAAGGGACGCGGTGGCTGCGGCGAATCTGCGCCGTCGCGAAAAAGGGCGGGGATGCCCGCCCTTCTGCCTGTCGTTTATGGGCCGCGGCATTCCGGCCGCGGCGGAAGGAGGTCAGTCCACTTCCTGCGCCGCGCCGGCCGGCATCAGGCCGGCCCCATGCAGAAACCCGCCACGCTCCATGTCGCGGCGGATCGCGGCGCCCCAGACCACCAGCGTGACGCTGGCGGCCAGGCTGACCAGACCCATCACTGCGGACATCATCATCATTATTCTCCTTCGCCGCGGCCCGGTCGGCGCCTCATGCGCCTGGCCTGGCATTGCGTCGATTCCAACCCACCGAAGATGGGCATTCGCCTCGCGGGACCCAAGCCAGTCCGGCCTTTGGCTGGCTGCGTACCCAGCCCGCCAGCCATGCCGGAACGGCAGGGGTCAGGTCCTTGCCACCACCGGTCAGCCGAGAGGGAAGGTGCGCTCCGAAGAATTGTTGGGTAAGCCGAGGAGCCGGCAGTTACAAAAAGTGTCGGAATTTTATTGATGGCTCATCTACTGGAGCCTCTATAGTCCAACCATATTTGGTCAATCGGGGGGGTTGCTGACCAAGACCAGCATGAGTCTCAGTCCAACGCAGCTTATGTTAGTCGACTGGAGCACAACCGCCTTAGTTAATGACTCTCTCACCGTAACTTTAGAGATAACAATTGAAGCTCACTCCAAACCAAATTGACGCCGCTCGTGCCTGCGGCTGTGAGTTCGTCGCTGCTACACCGTCGGAGGTGCAGAGGCTGACAATGCAGCGCCGGATCTTTCACATCGGCGATCAGGCAATGCTGGCCACCCGGAATGGGAGCTACTTCGAGACCATCGGGACCTTTGCTCAGATGGTCGAGCCGCATTTGCGCGAACTGGCCAGACATGCCGCTGTTACAATCGGTCCGCTCGCTCCAGTAGCGGCAGCACAGGATGATCATGCAGCAGTTGCTGCAGCCACATCTGTGGTGCCCGCTTCCCCGGCGCTCACCAAGCCCAACCATGAGGTCGTGCCTGACAGATCGTCACCACCCGGCTCAGTGGCCGATGCGGTGACCGTCGCGGCCGAAGCGGTGCCAGATAAGGATAGCGAAGCGTCCCCGGAATGCGGCATCGATGTCGGTATACAGGCTCAGCCCAAACGAGGGCGTGGCCGGCCGCGAAAGCACCCCGTGCCCGCCTTTCACGAACAGAAGGTCGAGCATCTGGCTATTTCGCCAACACCGGCTGCGGCGATCCGCCGGCAACGCGGGCCTGGGCGGCCAAGGCTAGAGACAAAGATGTTCAACGACGAGGTTGCAGTATCTGCAGCGACTGATGAACCGGGGGCTATCATCGATGTGCCGACAAACATGCTGTCGGGTGGAGATGAGCTACCGGCACCGCAAAAGGCACCATCTCCGCGTCCGCCCCGCGTTCGTGGCCCAAAGGTTCCACGGTGGATGATTGCCGGCTTGGCCAGGCGCGGACGGCTCAAGTAACAGCGACCGCCTTGGCAGGCTGTGGAAACGTAGTGAGTTTGGGTCTCAACGACAAATCTGGTCAGCACCAGCTTGCTGCATCTCTCCGCCTGACCGTGCGAAAGGCGCGGGCGAAGAATCTGGCCACTTCGCAGGTCGTGCACGACCAGGCCCCACTCGACCGCTCCATCACGCATGCCGCCTATGCGGCGTGCTGGATCATGGCGCGAGGACGCTTGGAACGAACATCTGGAGGACATATGCCCGCACGGCCCTGCTGGCCGGCGTGGCAATGATGGCGACGGTCGGCGCGCTCGCCGGGCCGCAGGACTATGAGTTGCGGGCCAACACACCACCCTAAGGCGGCCATCCAGGGTGGGTTGAAAGGAGCGCGATGACCACCCTGTCACCCTCGCTTGGCCTCGCACCGGCCACTGGATGCTGGATCCCGCACAGGAGGCCCGTGCTGCCATCGCGGACTTGCCGAGATCACTGCTTGGTTGCGCCTCGGCCAAAGCCGGAATTTCACCATCTCCGCAGGCGGTCAAGGTGGCGTCTCACTCGCTGGTGTTAGCTTGGTTCCTGCGGCGCATTGCTGCGCCAAGGATGTCACCGAGTGATGCACCGCCCTCCGAGCTGCCATACTCGGCAACCGCTTTACGGTCCTCTTCAACCTCCTTGCCTTTGATGGTCAAGGTGAGACGACGCGCTGCGCGATCCACCATTACAACCCGAGCGTCAACCCGTTGGCCGACCGCGAAGCGGTCCGGGCGTTGCTCCTCACGGTCACGCGCCAACTCGGCGCGGCGGATAAAGCCTGAGAGCACGTCCTCGACCCGTACTTCGATGCCGTTGACCTGCACCTGGGTAACAACGCATGTTACGACGTCGCCCTTGCGGACCTTGTCGAGCACTTCGGCGGCCGGATCAGCCTCAAGCTGCTTGACGCCCAGCGAGATGCGCTCCTTCTCCACGTCGACATCAAGGACTTTCGCCTTGATGATGTCGCCCTTGTTCAAGTTCGCCATCGCGGCTTCGCCAGCGACGTCCCAGGACAAGTCGGACATGTGGACCATGCCATCGATGTCCGCGCTGACTGCAATGAACAGGCCGAACTCGGTGATGTTGCGGATCTCGCCTTCGATCACGGAGCCGGTCGGGTTGGCTTCCTGGAAGACTTCCCAGGGATTGCCGCGCCCCTGCTTGAGGCCCAGCGAGATGCGACGCTTTGACTCGTCCACGTCGAGGACCATAACGTCCACTTCCTGCGAAGTGGCGACGATCTTGCCCGGATGGACGTTCTTCTTGGTCCAGGACATCTCGTTGACGTGCACAAGACCCTCGACCCCCGGCTCCAGTTCCACGAAGGCACCGTAGTCGGTGATGTTGGTGACGCGGCCGCTGAACTTGCCGCCGGCAGGATATTTGACGGCAACGCCTTCCCACGGATCGGTCATCAGCTGCTTCATGCCGAGGCTGATGCGCTGGGTCTCGCTATTGAAGCGGATGATCTGCACTTTCACCGGCTGGCCGATGGTTAATACTTCGGAGGGATGGAGGACACGCCGCCAAGCCACATCGGTCACGTGCAGCAGACCGTCGACGCCACCGAGGTCCACGAACGCACCGTAGTTGGTAAGGTTCTTGACCACGCCGTCGAGGATCATGCCTTCCTTCAGGCCTTGGATGAGCTCGTTGCGCTGTTCGGCGCGTGTCTCATCCATTACTGTACGGCGGCTGACCACGATGTTGCCGCGGGCGCGGTCCATTTTGAGAATCTGGAAAATTTGCGGACGACCCATGAGCGAGCTGACGTCGCGCATCGGCCTCGTATCGACCTGAGAGCCGGGCAAAAAGGCGCTTACACCGCCAAGATCGACGGTGAAGCCGCCTTTAACATAGCCAATGATTAGGCCGCTGACATGCTGTTTTGCTTCGAACGATTTTTCGACAGTGGTCCAGGCTTCCTCGCGGCGCGCCTTCTCCCGACTTAGCTTGATTGAACCATCAGCGTCTTCGTAACGCTCGACGTAGATATCAATCCGGTCGCCAACACTAAGGCTGACCGCCACTCCAGGTGGCGCAAACTCGCGGAGCGGAACCCGCCCCTCGCTCTTCAGCCCGACATCGATAACGGCCACATCACCATCGATACGAAGCACGAGACCGTTCAGGACTGAACCGGCGAAGGCGGTGTTAGCCCCCATGTGGGCATCGAGCAAAGTGGCGAAGTCGGCCTCTTCGGCCAGAGGAGAGGAACTGGTGGCGGTGGCCATGGAAGTGTGCTTCCGGAGAGCCAAACGGGTAGCCGCTGGTCTCTGTATGCGTATCGGCGAGAAATCCCGCAGATACGACTGAAACGTCGATGCCCAACTTGGGCCACAGCGTCCTGTTGAAAAATGAGGCGGTACTTTAGTTTATCTCGAACTAACGCATCTCCAGTTCTAACTTGGCGAGTGTCATTCGATCAGTCAAACATCAGATGCGTGGAAGACGGGGTGAAAGAACGACGACGTATTACTTACCTCTTAACCGGCCCAATCTATCAGGCTTTTGACGCTTTCCGCTTAGTTTTTCTCATCCCGGCCAGAGCAGCAGCTTTGAGTGCCGGGCTGGCTTTGAAGCGAACGGTCGCACCGGCTTTCACCGCTATCTTCTCCCCGGTTCTAGGATTCAGCGCAGTGCGCTTGGCGGTTTTGCGGACAATGAAGGCACCAAAGTCGGGAATAGTATAGCGGCCAGTCTCAACGATTTCGCTTTTGATTGCCTCGATGATATCGGAAGCCAGGCCGCTGGCCTGAATTGTCGGCATCTCAGTCGCCTTAACGATAACGCCGGCCAGAAATTTCTTCGACACGCCCTGACTCCTGTTGAACCGAAGGTGACATAACGTACCCTATACCGGGTGTCAGGGAGATAGTTACTGCCACCTCGAGCTCGACTTTAACTATTTTCCCGAGTTGAAACAGCGAAGCGGGAGATCGGCCAGACTGCAGAGGTCCCGGAAGAGGAGCCTACCACGCCGCGCTTGCGAACACGCGTCGACGTAATGATCTCAGAGCCCATCCGGAAAGGAATTAAATCGATTGAGTCGGAACTGATTCGCTGGCCCTGCGGGCGACTCGCGGGGGCAGACGGATGGCGTGGACGGCGGAACATCGACGTGCGGCGGACCGGCGTGGCCTGCGCTACCCGTCTGACTTGACGGATGCCGAGTAGGCGCTGGTAGGGCCGCTAATCAGGCCAGCGAAGCACGGCGGCAGGCCTCGCAAGGTGGACGTGCGTGAGGTGCTGAGCGCGGTGTTCTACGTGCTTTCCGCTGACTGCCAGTGGAGCGCACTGCCAAAGGACCTGCCACCAAAGAGCACGGTGTGGGACTACTTCTCCCGCTGGGAATGGGAAGGCACCATCGAGCGTATCCACCACGCGCTATACGTCGCGGTGCGCGAGGGGACGGGACGCGAGGCCAGCCCGACAACGGCGATCATCGACAGCCAGACGGCGAAGGCGGCGCAAAAGGGGGCTCTACACTCGACCTGTCCGGCTACGACGCGGGCAAGAAGGTCGTCGGTCGCAAGCGCCACCTGCTGACCGACACCATGGGCATGCTGCTCGCGGTCATCGTGCATCCCGCCAGCGTGCAGGACCGCGATGGGGCCGAACCGCTCCTGCGCCAGGCGCGGTAGCTGTTCCTCTTCATCGAGCGCATCATCGGTGACGGGGGCTATGGAAGGCCGAAGATGGCCGCCGCCGTCACCCGCACGGGCACGTGGAAGATCGAGATCGTCCGCCGCTGCGACAGGCACAAGTTCGTCGTACTGCCAAAGCTTTGGATCGTGGAGCGCACCATCGGATGGATTAGCCGCAACCGCCGCCTCGCCCGTGAATTCGAGCGGCACTGCCGCATCGCCACCGCCTTCGTCCGCATGGCCATGATCCGCATCATGCTACGGCGGCTGGCCGCAAAGCCCTCAGCATGAAGGCGAACTTCCCAGATGGGCTCTCAGGCCATTCTCCCGGATGCCCGGCGGGTAGCCCTTGATGTAGCCGGGATCGAGCGGTGTCCTGTCGAAGGGCGGCGAGAACAGCAGTGCAACGCCTTTACGTGGGTGGATCAACTCGCGGTCCATCGCCGCCATCGCCTACGCAGCGCGTGCCGGGTCGCCCGCGCCGGACCGCACTGCCCAGGATTGCGCGATAGAAGCGATCCGGCATTCCTCGCTGGTGGCCGAGCCCAGCGGCGTTCCGTCGTCGTACAACCGGCAGCGTATTCATTCGGCTATTGGCTACAAAACACCAGCCGACATGGACAACTCGCCGCGGCCGCGTAGGCCGTAACCCGTATCCACTCAAACTTAAACGGGGGAAGGTCATCAAGGGCCTCCACCCGCCAACTGTCCAACCCCTAACGTTGCCACCAGGGCGGGCGTCCTATGGCTGCCGAAGCGCAGATAGAGCGCAGGCAGCACCAGTAGGGTCAGCAGCGTCGCACTCACCAGCCCGCCGATCACCACGGTGGCGAGTGGCCGTTGCAACTCGGCACCGGTGCCAGTAGCGATCGCCATCGGCACGAAGCCGAGCGAGGCCACCAGGGCCGTCATTGCCACCGGCCGGAGCCGAGTCATCGCCCCCTGCAGCAGCGCCACGCGCGCCGGCAGCCCCTCGGCAATTAATTGCTTCACGTATGTCAGCATCACCAACCCGTTCAGCACCGCGACGCCCGATAGGGCGATGAACCCGACAGCGGCTGTGACCGAGAAGGGCATGTCACGCAGCCAGAGCGCGAGGATGCCGCCGGTGAGCGCAAGCGGTACGGCGCTGAACACCAGCAAGGCGTCGCGGGGGCTGCCCAGCGCCGAGTTCAGCAGCAGGAAGATGAGGAAGAAGCAGGCCGGCACCACCAGCATCAACCCCTCCCGCGCCGCCGCCAGGTTTTCAAACTGCCCGCCCCAAGCGATCCAGGACCCGGCGGGCAGTGCCACCTCGCTGGCGATGCGCGCCTGCGCCTCGGCCACCACCCCGCCCATGTCGCGGCCGCGCACGTTGGCGGTCACCACCACCCGCCTGCGGCCGTTCTCCCGACTGATCTGGTTCGGTCCCTCGGTCAGGTCGAAGCGCGCTACTAGGCGCAGCGGAATGGTGGCGGCCGGTATGTCCGCTGCGGTCGCGGGCAGCGCGATCGGCAGGTCCATCAGCACCTCAATGTCGTTGCGCAACGCATCGGGCAGGCGGACGATGATGGGGAAGCGGCGGTCGCCCTCGAAGACCAGCCCGGCCTCCTGGCCGCCGATGGCAGTGCCGATCGCCTCCTGCACCGCGGCCATGGTCAGGCCGCGCCGTGCCAGCTCGGCTCGGTCGATGCGAATGTCGAGCAGCGGCAGGCCGGTCGCCTCCTCCACTTTGACATCGGCAGCGCCTTCGGTCTCGCGCAGGATCCCTGCGATCTGATGCGCCGAGCGCAGCATGGCTGGGAAGTCGTCGCCGAAGACCTTGACGGCGAGGTCGTCACGCACGCCGGCGATCAGCTCGTTGAAGCGCATTTGGATGGGCTGCGAAAAGCCGATATTGGTGCCAATCAACTTCACTACCTCGGCCTCGATAAGCGCGATCAGCGCCTCCTTGCCCAGTCCGGGGTCAGGCCATTCGGCTTCGGGCCGCAAGATGATGTAGGCGTCCGACGCATTACTCACCAGTCGGTAACATAGGCGACACTTGGCGCC
>NZ_JAUFPN010000109.1 GCF_030409335.1 Paeniroseomonas aquatica | reverse complement strand
CTGGTGCTGGCCAACGGCGCCAATACCCTGACGGTCTCGGGCGCCGAGACCATCACCGGCGGCACCGGCGCCGACATCATCACCCTCGGCGCCGTGCTCTCGGGCGGGACCATCAACCTCGGCGCCGGCACCGACCGCTTGATCCTCGCCAACGGCGCCAATACCATCGCCGTCAGCAACATCGAGGTGGTCACCGGCGGCACCGGGGCCGATGCGATCACCGCCTCGGGCAGCACCTCCACCCGCCTCACCGGCGGCGAGGGGGCGGATACCCTCGTCGGCGGCAGCGGCGGCGACCAGATCATGGGCGGCGCCGGCGTCGATAACCTCACCGGCGGGTCCGGCGTCGATCGCTTCATCTACACAGCGATCAGCGAATCCCCGACCGGCACCGGCGACACCATCACGGACTTCGACGCGACCGTGGATCTCATCCTGCTCAGCGGCATGCTGACCGGCGCCTTCACCTTTCTCGGCGCCAGCAGCCTGGGCGTGACCGGCGAGAGCCAGGCCCGCTTCGACAATAGCACCAAGGTGCTGAGCATCGACATCAACGGCGACGGCACCGCCGAGATGAGCCTCACCCTCACCGGCGTAGCCATCGCCGACCTCGACAGCGCCGACTTCATCTGGCTGTAGGGGGCCTGCCGACCAGGCCGCGAACCGCGCTCGGGCGAGCACGGAACGCGGCTCCGGCAGCAATCAAGCCGCGGCCTTCACCTCGATGGTCCCGGCCGCCGCCGCCGGTGGCTGGCGATGGCGATCGTCATGTCCCGCTCGCCCATCCGGGCAGCCCGGCGGTGGGCCTGAAGGCCTGCGCCAGCCAGATATCCGCGGCCGTGGAGGCAGGCGCCGCCGGCGCGGCGCTACCGCCCCTCGGCGACGATCCGCCGGCAATGGTCGAGTGCGGCGCCGATCAGGTTGTCGCTCGCCTCCGGCGTGCGGAAGGCGGCGTGCGGCGCCAGCGTGGTATTCTCCAGCCCGCGCAGCGGATGCCCCTCCGCCAGCGGCTCGGCGACGAAGACGTCCAGCGCGGCATGGCCGATCCGCCCCGCCGCCAGCGCCGCGGCCAGGGCTTCCTCGTCGATGATCGCGCCGCGCGCGGTATTCACCAGGATCGAGCCCGGCTGCATCAGCGCCAGCTTCTCCGCCGAGAGGAAGCCGCGCGTCTCGTCGTTCAGCAGCAGGTGGACCGAGACCACGTCGCTCTCGCCCAGCACCCGCTCCAGCGAGCAGAACTCGACGCCCGGCATCGCCTTCGGCGTGCGGTTCCAGGCCAGCACCTTCATGCCGATGCCGGCACAGAGCCGCGCCATCTCGGCGCCGATGCCGCCCGTGCCCACCAGGCCGACGGTCTTGCCGGTCAGCTGCATGCCGACGGTGCGCGGCCATTCGCCGCGCCGGATCGCCGCATCCATGGCGGCGATCCGGCGCGCCGCATCCCACATCAGCGCGAAGGCCATCTCGGCGACGGCGGTGTCGCCATAGCCCTTGATGATATGGACGGTGACGCCGAGCGCCTCCAGCTCCTCCGGGTTCATGTAGCTGCGGGCGCCGGTGCCGAGGAAGACGATGTGCCTGAGGTCCTTGCACTGCTTCACGATCTCGGTCGGGAACTGGGTATGGTCGTCGATCGCGATCTCATACCCGGCCAGCAGCTTCGGCAGGTCGGCGCTGGTGATGTCCGGGTCGCGGTTGATCACCACCGCCGGGTCGCCCGGCCGCCCCAGCCGCTCGGTGACCTCGGCGAGCGAGGCATTGGCATCGACGAACAAGGCGCGCACGGCAATCTCCCGGGTTTCAGTCGCGGCGCATGCTACCCCGCGGCGGCGCCGCGTCCAACGGCAGCCGGTCCAGCCGGGTCAGCCCGCTGCGGGCGCCCATCGCCTCCTCGTGGGTCATGGTGCCGCGCGAGGGCCCGCCCGGCAGGGCGATGCTGGAAGGCGGGCCGCTGCAGCCGGCGAGCAGCAGGGCGGCCAGCAGCACCGCCGGCCTAGACATCGGCCGCCCAGCGGCTGAGCGCCGCCGCCTCCCACTCCATCCCCAGCCCAGGCCGCTCGGGCACCAGCGCCATGCCGTCGCGCACCTCCAGCGGCTGCCGCAGCAGCGGCCCGGCCACGTCCAGGTGCTCCAGCCAATGCGCCGTAGGCGTCGCCGGCAGCAGCTGCGCGCTGGCCTCGATGAAGATGTGCGACGACATCGGGATGCGCTTCGCCGCGGCGATCGAGGCCGCCTGCATCCAGCCGGTGACGCCGCCGATCTTCATCGCATCCGGCATGCAGAGATCGACCGCCCCGGCCTCAAGCGCGCGGGCCATGCCGCGCGGCCCCCACCAGTTCTCCCCGCCCTGCACCGGCACCCGCAGCGCCCCGCGCAGCGCCGCCAGCCCGGCATCGTCATCGACCGGCAGCGGCTCCTCCAGCCAGCGCACGTCGAGCGCCTCAAGGGCGAGGCCGCGCCGCTCCGCCTCCGGCCGGGTCAGCCCCTGGTTGTAGTCGACCAGGATCTCGACGTCCGCGCCGACCGCGCCGCGCACCGCCCGCACCGTATCGAGGTCGTCCTCCAGCCGCGCCTGGCCGAGCTTGAACTTCACCGCCCGGGCGCCGAGCGCCGCCACCGCCTGCCCCGCCTCCTCCGCCAGCATCGCCCCGCCCCAGCCGCGCAGCGAGGCGTAGATCGGCAGCGCGCGGGGCTCCGCGCCGAGCAGCCGGCAGAGCGGCACCCCGGCGGCCCGCGCCAGCGTGTCCCACAGCGCCATGTCGAGGCAGGAGAGCGCGATCTGCACCAGCCCCTCGGTGCCGAGGATGCGGAAGTTGTTGTGCAGCTCCGCCCAGAGCACCGCCGGCGCCAGCGCCCGTCCGGCGAGCCCCTCGCCGATGTTCCGCACCAGCGCCGCCACCGGGCCGAGCGCCGCCGGGGTATAGGGGAAGACATAGGCCTGGCCGGTCACGCCCTGCACGGTGCGCACCTCGGCGATCACCAGCGGCGCCCGGGGGATGACGTTGAGGCTGTTGCGCAGCGGCGGGTCGAGCGGCGCATCGACGGCGCGCACCGCGATCCCCTGGATGGTCAGCGGCGGCAGGACCATGGCGGATTTTCCTCTCCCTGGCCCGGCAGCTTGCCAGCCTTCCTCAGGCAGCGGAACCCGTGGCCGGGGCCGCCGCGCCGCCATAGGCCCGCAGCACCCGCCCCATCAGCGCCTCCAGGCCCGCTGCCCCCTGCAAGCCCCCCTGGGCCCCTTCCTGCACCCCGAGCAGCGCCGCCAGCCCCTCGCGCGAGGCCGCGCCGGCGTGGCGCGACCGCCGCCCCTGCTCCAGCTCGGCGGTGCTCAGCTTGCCGTCGCCGTTGGTGTCCAGCGCGCTGAAGGCGGCGGCGGCCCGGTCGGTCCTCGCGGCCGGACCTGCCGCGGCCCCGGCAGGTCCTGCCGGCGGCCCGGCAGAGCCTGCCTCCCGCGGCGGCCGCTTCGCCATGGCCTTGAACTCGTCGAGCGAGAGGCCGCCGTCGCCGTTCCGGTCGGCGCGGGCGAACATCCTGTCGCGCATCTGCTGCAGCATCGCAGCACCACCGGCGCTGCCCGAGACCTGCCCTGAGACCTGCATCCCCTGGCCCTTCCTGCGGTTCCGCCGGCGGCATGCCGCGCGGGGCGCACCCGGCGCCGGCAGGCCCGCAGCATCCGCCGTGCCAGCGGCGATCAGCCCAGCCGGACGAACATCAGCTCATGCTTGTTGTGCGCGCCATGGAAGACCATCGCCCCGGGGATGGCGGCGAATTCCGCCGCCGCCGCATGGTCGGTCTCGCCCTGGAACTTGATGGTGCAGCAGAAATTCCGTGCCCGCCCCGCCTCCAGCCAGCGCCGCACCAGGGCCAGCAGCCGGGCCGGGTAGCAGATGACGTCGCTGAACAGCCAGTCCATCGCCGGCAGCTCGCGCGGCTCCAGGCCGAAGGCGCTCTCGAGCCGCACCGAGACGCCGGGCATGGCGGCGACCGCCGGCTCCAGCGGCGCCTTGTCCACCGCCACCACCTCGGCGCCGAGCTGCGCGATGGCCCAGGTCCAGCCACCGGGCGAGGCGCCGAGGTCGAGGCAGCGCTCCCCCGGCTGCGGCCAGCGCCCGGCCCGGGTCAGCGCCTCCCACAGCTTGAGGTAGGCGCGGCTCGGCGGCCCCGCGCGGTCCTCGACGAATTGCACCGCGCCGTTGACGAAGGGGCTGGTCTTGGTCGGGCTGAACAGCAGCCGGTCGGTCGCCAGCAGGGTCCAGCCGCCAAGGTGCCCGGCCGGGGCGGCTTCCGGGAACAGCAGCGGCCGCGCCTTCACCGGCGGCAGGCGCGCCTCGATCAGCGCGGCGCGGCGGTGCTGGCCATGGGCGTAGAGCGCCCAGTTCCGCTGCACCGCCCGCAAGGCATCGGCCGCCGCCTTCACCGAGGGCGCCGGCACCTCCCGCGGCGCGGTCCAGGCCTCGAGCGCCCAGGCGCTCGGCCCCGGTGGCTCGGGCGAGAGCGCCAGCCTTCCGTGCCAGGCGGCGATGCTGCGGCCGCCGAGGCGCAATTCCTCGGCCAGCTCCGCCTCGAAGCCCTCGGCCGCGAGATAGGCCGCGCCGATCATGGCCTGGCCCGGGGGGGCCACACCGCCGAGACGAAGAGCAGCGCCCATCCGACCATCAGCAGGGTCCCGCCGACCGGCGCCACCGAGCCCAGCGAGACCCCGCCGATCGCCGCCGCATAGACCCCGCCGCAGAACAGCAGCATCCCGGCCGCGAAGGCCGCGCCGGCCAGGTGCGGCAGCACCCCGCCGCGCCGTTCCGCCCAGAGCCCGGCGGCCAGCATCGCCAGCGCGTGCCAGCCCTGCTGCTGCAGGCCGCTCGCCAGCATCGCCAGCCGCGGCGGCTCCAGCCGCAGCGGCGCCGCGTGGGACGCCCAGGCGGATAGCCCCACGGCCACCAACCCCGCCAGGGCGCCGAGCGCCAGCCATATCCTGTGCATGGGCGCGGCTTAGCCCGGCTCGGCCGGAATGGCGACTCCATGCGCCCGCCGCGCCGCATTGGCCGCCAGATGCGCCTGCCGGGTCGGCTCTGGCAGCCGGTAGCCGGTGCCGCAGCGGCGCACCCAGTCGACCGCGCTCGCCTCCGAGATCCGGTGGCCGAGCGAGACGTAGAGCGGGTTCGAGCGCTTGCGGGTCCGCAGCAGCGTCCCAAGCCGCCTTCCCTTCCAGACCAGCGGCTGCTCCGCCCCCGGCTCGGCCGCCAGCTCGGCCTCGGGCCGCCCGACCAGCGGCGACTTCGCCACGCCGATGCTGGGGATGTCCAGCACCACGCCGAGATGCGCGGCGATGCCGAGGCCGCGGGGGTGCGCGATGCCATGGCCATCGACCAGCAGCAGGTCGGGAAGGGCCTCGAGCTTCGCCCAGGCCGCCAGCAGCGCCGGCACCTCGCGGAAGCCGAGGAACCCCGGCACGTAGGGCATCCGCGCCCGCTCCACCGCGCTCGCGCCGCCCACCACCGCCAGCCCCGGCCATTCCAGCAGCACCACGGCGGCGAAGACCAGGTTCTCCGGGTCGAAGCGGGTGTTGCTGATGTCGACCCCGCCGATCAGCCGCACCGGGCCGAAGCGGTCCGCCGTCTCGACCCGCGCGGCGAGTGCCACCTGCGCCGCCCGGGCGGTGGCGAGGTCGGGCGGGTCGACCCATTCGGGCGGAAGGGATTCGGGCATGCGCTCCTTAAGCGGCCGGCGCCGCCGCGGTTGCCCTCAGCCCAGCATCGCCGGGACCAGCAGCCCGACATTGTGCCGCACCATGGCCTCGTAGCTGGGCGCCGGCCCCTCGGGCGGGGAGAGGGTATCGGCATAGAGCCGGCCGCCGACGGCGACGCCGGCATCCCGGGCCAGCCGCTGCATCACCGCCTGGCTGCCGATGCCCTCGATGAAGACCGCGGTCACCCGTTCCGCCCGAATCTGGCGGATCAGCGCCGCCACCTGCGCCGCCGAGGGCTGGGCGTTCGGCGCCACCCCCTGCGGCGCCAGCATCCGCACCCCATAGGCCGCGGCGAAGTAGCCGAAGGCGTCGTGGCTGGTGACCACCACCCGCCGCGCCGGCGGCACCTGCGCCACCTGCTCGCGCACCCAGGCATCGAGCGCCGCCAGCCGGGCGTCGTAGTCCGCCGCCCGCACCGCCGCCGCGGGCAGCAGCCCGCGCAGCCCGGCGGCGATCGCCGCGGCATAGGACCGCGCCAGCGCCACGTCCTGCCAGGCATGCGGGTCGACCGCATGGCCCCCGGGGCCGGCGCCGCCCGCCCTGGCCGCGATTCCCGCGCTCGCGGTCACCACCGGTCCCTGGTAGCCGGTGCTGCGCAGCAGCCGGTCCAGCCAGGGCTCGAAGCCGAGGCCGTTCCGCACCACCAGCCCGGCGCCCTGGATCGCCCCGGCCTCGGAGGGACGCGGCTGGAACAGGTGGGCATCGGTCTCCGGCCCGGCCAGCACCCGCAGCGCCACCGCGTCGCCTGTCAGCTGCCGGACCATGTCGCCCAGGATGGAGAAGGCGGCGACGACCACCGGCGGCGTGGCCGCGGCGGGCCCGGCCAGGCCGGCGCAGGAGAGGGTGCCGAGCAGCGCGGCGCGGCGGGAGATCGGGGCTTGCATGGACGTTATATTATAACATGCGCCGGCCCAGGGCCAGTCCCGCCCCCCCGTCCCGCGTCATCGATTTGACCGAATCCCATCTCGCGCGTTGGCTAAGCCGGGCATCCGGCCGATATTGCGCCCGACGGACAGACGGCACGACCCACGGCGGAACGGAAAGCGCGCATGGCATCCAGCGAATGGGAGATCCCGCCCGAGTTGCAGCCGGACCCGACGGACCACGACTTCGACCTCGACGAGGTGATGCGATCGGTGGTCGGGGTGAAGGCGATGGTTCCGGCCGATGCCTTCACCGCCCAGTCCCTGGGCACCGAGCGGCTGGGCTCCGGCGTGGTGATCCGCCCCGACGGGCTGATCGCCACCATCGGCTACATCGTGACGGAGGCCGAGACCATCTGGCTCACCACCCACGACGGCCGGGCCATCCCCGGCCATGCCCTGGCCTATGACTTCGAGACCGGATTCGGGCTGATCCAGGCGCTCGGCAAGCTCAACCTGCCGGCGCTGCCGATCGAGTCCGGCGATGCCCCGCGCCCCGGCGACACCGCGGTGCTGGCCAGCGCCGGCGGCCGCAAGCACGCGCTCCGCTGCACCATCGCGGCCCGGCAGGAATTCGCCGGCTACTGGGAATACATGCTGGAGGATGCGATCTTCACCGCGCCCGCGCATCCCTCCTGGGGCGGCGCCGGGCTGATCGGCGGCAGCGGCAAGCTCATGGGCATCGGCTCCCTCGTCATGCAGCAGCAGGACGGCAAGGGCCGCCGGGTCGACCTCAACATGGTGGTGCCGGCCAGCCTGCTGCCGCCGGTGCTGGAGGATCTGCTCGCCTTCGGCCGGCCCAACCGCCCGGCCCGGCCCTGGCTCGGCCTCTATGCGGCGGAGGACGAGGAGGGCGTGGTGGTCTCCTCCATGGCGCGCAACGGCCCGGCGCAGAAGGCGGGGCTGCACGAGGGCGACCGGCTGGTCTCGGTCGGCGGCACCCGGGTTTCCGACCTCGCCGGCCTCTGGCGTGCCCTCTGGGCCTGCGGCCATGCCGGGACCAAGGTGGCGCTCGGCATCACCCGCGAGGCCGCCCCGCGCGAGCTGCTGCTGACCTCGATCGACCGCCGCTCCTTCCTCAAGGCGCCCAGGCTCCATTGAGGAGGCTTCCCGGATGACGGACCTCGACCTGCTGGCGCTGCGCCGCCACGCCCGCCGCCTGCTCGCCCCCTGGGAGGGCGGCGGACCCGGCGCCACCCTGGGGCTGGTGCGCGGCGGCGCGCTGGCGCTGCACGAGAGCGCCGGCCTCGCCAGCCTCGAGCACGGCATCCCGATCGGGCCGGAGACGCGCTTCCGCATCGCCTCGGTCAGCAAGCAATTCACCTGCGCCGCCATCCTGCTGCTGGCGGCCGAGGGCCGCCTCGCGGTCGGCGACCCGATCCACCGCCACCTGCCGGAGCTGCCCGACTTCGGCGCGCCGATCACCATCGACCACCTGATGCACAACACCTCCGGCCTGCGCGACATGCTGGAGCTGATGCGGCTCGGCGGCGCCGACCTGTCGCAGCCCTGGGCAGCGGCCGACCTGCTCGCCGCCATCGGCCGCCAGCGCAGCCTGAACTTCCCGCCGGGCAGCCGCTTCCGCTATTCCAACACCGGCTTCCTGCTGCTCGGCCGCATCGTCGAGGTCGTCGGCGGCATGCTGCTGGCCGAGTTCCTCGAGGCCCGCATCTTCGCCCCGCTCGGCATGACCCGCACCCGGCACACGCCGGGCACCACCGAGATCGTCCCCCACCTCGCCACCGGCTACCTGCCGCAGGAGGGCGGCTTCGTCCGCGCCGCGCATGGCTTCCCGCTCGGCGGCGAGGGCGGCCTGGTCTCCTGCGTCGAGGACCTCGCGCTGTGGGAGCGCAACTACCGCCAGGATCTGCTGCCCGGCATCGCCGCGGCGCTGCAGCAGACCGAGGCCTTCGCCAACGGCACGCCCAATCTCTATGCCCGCGGGCTGGAGGTGACGACCTACCGCGGCCTCCGCACCGTCGACCACGGCGGGCTCTGGCCGGGCTTCAAGACCTGCTTCCTGCGGGTGCCGGAGCGCGACCTCGCCATCATCGCCATCGCCAACCACGGCGGGATCGACGTGCACCACCTGGCGCACCAGATGCTGGATATGGCCGCCGGCCCCGGCCTGCATCCGGTGCCACCGATGCCGAAGCTGGAGGGCCTCGCCGGCCGCTGGCTGGATGCCGAGAGCGGCGCCACCGTCGAATTCTCGCCCGGCCCGGCCGCGACCCAGCACGGCGTGCCCTTCCCGCTGGCCGCCACCGCCGACGGCCGCCTCGCCGCCCGCCGCGGCGTCTTCCCCTTCACCGTCGCCCCGCCGGAGGGCGATACGCTGGTGCTGGAGACCGATGCCGGCACCTGCACCACCTTCCACCGCGCCCCGGCCGACCCGGTGCTGCCCGCGGGCCTTACCGGCGACTGGCACTGCGCCGAGCTGGCGACCACCTGGACCATCGCCCCGAGCGAGGCCGGCCTCGCCGTCCAGGTCCGCGGCCCGCTGACCGTCGCCGGCCCCTGGCCCATCCAGCCCATCGCGGCGGATGTCCTCCGCATCCGCACCCCGGGCACGCTGTTCCAGGGCTGGCTGGATGCAAAGCTCGAAGGCAACACGCTGGTGGTCAGCGGCGCCCGCGCCGGCGGGCTGCGTTTCACCCGGGGCTGATGCCGGCCCCCTGCTCGTACCAGCCGCGCGAACGCCGGACGATCCAGACAACGGAGAGCATCACCGGCACCTCCACCAGCACGCCGACCACCGTCGCCAGCGCCGCGCCCGACTGGAAGCCGAACAGCGCGATGGCCGTCGCCACCGCCAGCTCGAAGAAGTTGCTGGCGCCGATCAGCGCCGAGGGCCCGGCGACGCACCAGGCAACGCCCAGCCGGCGGTTCAGCCAATAGGCCAGCGCCGCATTGCCATAGACCTGGATCAGGATCGGCACCGCCAGCAGGGCGATGACGGCGGGCTGGCGCAGGATCTGCGCGCCCTGCAGGCCGAACAGCAGCACCAGCGTCAGCAGCAGCGCCCCGAGCGAGAGCGGCGCCAGCCGCCCCAGCATCGCCGCCAGCGCCGGCTCCCCGCCGCCGGCCAGCAGCGCGCGCCGCCAGAGCTGCGCGACGATGACCGGCACGACGATGTAGAGCACCACCGAGAGCACCAGCGTGCCCCAGGGCACCGCGATCGAGGACAGGCCGAGCAGCAGCCCGACGATGGGCGCGAAGGCGAAGACCATGATCGTGTCGTTCAGCGCCACCTGCGACAGGGTGAAATGCGGCTCGCCCTCCACCAGGTTCGACCAGACGAAGACCATGGCCGTGCAGGGCGCCGCCGCCAGCAGGATCAGCCCGGCCAGGTAGCCGTCGATCTGCGCCTCCGGCAGCCAGGGCCGGAAGAGCTGGGCGATGAAGATCCAGCCGAGCAGGGCCATCGAGAAGGGCTTCACCAGCCAGTTGATGCCGACCGTGGTGGCGATGCCGCGCCAGTGCCGCCCCACCTGCCCCAGCGCGCCGAGGTCGATCTTGAGCAGCATGGGGATGACCATCAGCCAGACCAGCACCGCGACCGGCAGGTTCACCTCGGCGACGGTCGCCGCGCCGATCGCCTCGAAGGGCCCCGGCATCGCCTGCCCCAGCCCGATGCCGACGACGATGCAGAGCGCCACCCAGAGGGTCAGGTAACGCTCGAAGGTGCCGAGCGAGGGCGCCTTGCCCGGCACGACGGCGACGGCCTCGCTCATGGCGCGGCGCCGGGCAGCAGGTCCCGCACCGTCTCGGAGGGGCGGCACAGCCTCACCCCGCCGGGCGCCACCACGATGGGCCGGTTCATCAGGATCGGATGCGCCACCATCGCGTCCAGCAACTGGTCGTCGCCCAGCGCCAGATCGGCCAGCCCCAGTTCGTCATGGGGCGTGCCCTTCTGCCGCAGCAGCGCCCGCACGGTGATGCCCATGCGGCCGATCAGCTCGACCAGCTCGGCGCGCGACGGCGGGGTCTTCAGGTACTCGATCACCCGCGGCTCCACCCCGCTCTCGCGGATCAGGCCGAGGACGTTGCGGGAGGTGCCGCAGGCCGGGTTGTGGTAGATCGTGATGCTCACGCCGCGGCCCCCGGCTTCGCGCCGCAGCAGGCCGGCGCCGGCACGGCCTCGGCCGCCGAGAAGATCTGCGCATCCTCCATCGTGTGGTAGGCCTCCCAGGCGATGCCGTTCGGGTCCTCGACCCAGGACTTCTCCGACCGCGCGTAGCAGCAGGTCGTCTCGCCATCCGCATGCGTCGCGATATTCGCCGCCGACATCTGCGCGCGCAGCCCATCGAGCTCGGCGGCATCCTCCACCTGCAGCCCCATGTGGTCGAGGCCAAGGGTCTTCGCCCGGGTGGAGATCGCGAAGTTCAGCCGCGGGTCCTCCAGCATCCACTTGGCATAGTCGGGCTTCAGCTTGGCGGGCTCGGCGCCGAAGAGCGCGCTGTAGAAGCGGATGCTCTCGGCCAGATCCTTCACGCCGACATGGATATGCATGCGCTTCATGGACGGGTGTCTCCCTTGGTCCGGATGAGGGTGGTGGAATCGCAGGCGCCGACGCCGCAGCCCGCGGCCTCGCCTTGGCAGCAGTTCTCCGTCAGGTAGGCGAGCAGACCGTTCATGGCGGCGTATTCCGCCATATAGATCAGCGACCGCCCCTCCCGCCGGAAGGTCACCAGCCCGGCGTGCCGGAGCTGGTTCAGGTGGAACGACAGGGTCGCGCCGGGCAGGCCCAGGGCCTCGCCGATCCGCCCGGCCGGCAGCCCCTCGACGCCGGCCTGCACCAGCAGGCGGAACACGTCGAGGCGGGATTCCTGCGCAAGCGCGGCCAGGGCCTCGATGGCATTCGATTTTTCCATATTTATGGAATTATAGAATAGTGCGGCTGCGGTCAAGGGACTTGGTTTGGTCGAACCTCCGTCGTCCGACATACTGGCCGGGCGCGGCCGCAACAGGCCGCGGACTCGATGGGGGAAACAGTCTGATGCGTGGTATCGTTGCGGGATTGCTGGCTGCCTTGGCCCTGGCGCCGGCGGCCTTCGCCCAAGCCCCCACTTCCACCCCCACCGGGCCGCTGTCGATCGAAAGCCAGGGCTCCTTCTTCGTCGGCGGCCGCGACATCGCCTCGGAGGATCTCTCCACCCTTCCGGCCTATGCCCCCGCCGGCACCATCACCGTCGACCAGATGTACGTGCAGTACCAAATCCCGGCCGGCGGCACCGCGGCGACGCCGGTGGTGCTGATCCATGGCTGCTGCCTGACCGGCACCACCTGGGAAACCACGCCCGACGGCCGCATGGGCTGGGCCGAATACTTCACCCGCCGCGGCCAGCCGACCTATGTCGTCGACCAGGTGCGGCGCGGCCGCTCGGCCGGCGACCCCTCCGGCGTCAACGCCGTCCGCAAGGGCGCCCCGGTGGAGCGGCTGCCGACCGTCTTCTCCGCCTCCCACGAATCCGCCTGGGCGATCTTCCGCTTCGGCACCGCCTTCCCGCAGACCTTCCCCGACCTGCAATTCCCGATCGAGGCCCAGGCCGAGTTCTGGAAGCAGATGGTGCCCGACTACCTCGCCTCGATGCCGACGCCGAACCCGACCGTCCCGGCGCTGGCGGCGCTCGCGCAGAAGCTGCAGGGCGCGGTGCTCATCAGCCATTCGCAATCCGGCATCTACCCCTTCCAGACCGCGGCGCTGGAGACCAAGGGGGTGGCCGGGATCATCTCGGTCGAGCCCGGCGCCTGCCCGGATGCGGCCGGCGACCTCGCACCCTATCGCGGCATCCCGATCATGGTGCTGTTCGGCGACTACGTGGAGCAATTCCCCCGCTGGGCGCCGCGTCTGGTCGCCTGCCGCGCCTTCGTCGAGAAGGTCAACGCCGCCGGCGGCAAGGCCTCGCTGGTGGTGCTGCCGGACCAGGGCATCCGCGGCAATTCGCACATGCTCATGCAGGACAGGAACAACCTGCAGATCGCCGGGATGCTGGTCGACTGGATGAAGGCGAACGTGAAGCGGTAGGGCTCTACTCCGCCTCGATCCCCGCCGCCGCCACCACCGCGCGCCACTGCGGCACCTCGGCCCGCAGCCGCTCGCCGAGCGGCTCCGGGCCGGTCAGCAGCAGCTCCGCCCCGACGTCCGACAGGCGCTGCGCCAGCTCGCCGCCGCGCAGCGCCTGCAGCTCCGCCAGCATCCGCCGCACCGCCTCCGGCGGCGTCGCCTTGGCCGCGAAGAGCCCGTACCACAGGGTCGAGGCGAAGCCCGGCACCAGCTCCGCCGCCGCCGGCACCTCGGGCAGCAGCGGCGCCCGCGCCGTGGTCGTCACCGCCAGGCAGCGCGCGGTGCCAGCGCGGATATGCTCGAGCGGTACCGAGAGGTCGCCGATGAAGCAGTCGATGTCGCCCGCCAGCAGCGCCGTCATCGCCAGCTGCGCCCCGCGATAGGGCACATGCGTCAGCGCGATGCCTGCCTTCTGCAGCAGCAGCGCCATGGTCAGATGCGTGGAGGCGCCGACGCCGGAGCTTCCGAAGGTCAGCCGGTTCGGCGCCGCCCGGGCGCGGCCGAGGAAATCCGCGAAGCTCGCCGGTCCATTGGCCCGCACCACGATGGTATAGGGCGACTGCATCACCATCGTCACCGGCAGCAGGTCGGTGAAGGGATCGAAGCCCAGGTTGCGGCGGATCGCCGGCAGGGTGGCCACCGCATTGGAGGTGATGACGAAGCTATGCCCGTCCGTCGCCTGCGCGACATGCAGCAGGCCGACCGCGCCGCCCGCCCCCGCCCGGCTGTCGTAGACCAGCGGCTGGCCCAGCTTCGGCGTCAGCGCCTCCACGAAGAAGCGCGCCGGCACGTCCTGCGGGCCGCCCGGCGCGAAGGGGTTGATGAGGCGGACCGGCCGGTTCGGCCAGGCGGGTGCCTGCGCCGATGCGAGCGACGGCGCGGCGAGCAACGCCAGGCCCAGGCCACGGCGGGTGATGCGCATGCGTGTCTCCTCCCCGGGCCTTCGTGCCGAGCCCCTGGGCGGGGATGCTAGCACCGCTTGCACCCGCAATGACCAGTGCCCATGGCCTTCTCCCGCCCCTGTGGCAGACTGCCGCCACACGGGAAGAAACGGGACCAGCACCATGGCGGACACCCCCTACAACGTCGGCGACCTCGTCGCCGAATTCCTCTCGCGCATCGGCGTGACCACCTGCTTCGGCATCGTCTCGGTCCACAACATCCCGATGCTGGACGGCATCGGCCGGCGCAACGCCATCCGCTACGTCATGGCCCGCGGCGAGATGGGCGGCGGCCACATGGCGGATGCCTATGCCCGGGTCTCCGGCCAGCTCGGCGTCATGTTCTCCTCGACCGGCCCCGGCGCCGCCAATACCGTGCCCGGCCTGGTGGAGGCGCAATTCGCCGGCTCGCCGATGCTGCACATCACCGGCCAGACCCCGACCAAATTCATCGACCGCGACATGGGCACGGTGCACGACGTGCCCGGCCAGACCGCGATGCTGGAGGCCGTCTCCAAGGCGGCCTTCCGCATCCGCTCGGCGCAGGAAGCATTGGGCGTGCTGACCCGGGCCGCCGCCCTGGCGCTGACCCCGCCGATGGGCCCGGTCTCGGTCGAGATCCCGATCGACATCCAGCGCACCGCCATCCCGCGCCCGGCGCAGCTCGACACGCTGGTGCTGCCCATCCCGCCCGCGCTGGTCCCCGCCGAGGCGGCGATGGACGAGGCCGCCGAGATCCTGGCGCGCGCCAAGCGCCCCATGCTCTGGCTCGGCAACGGCGCCAAGGCCGCCGGCGCGGAGGCCATGGCGCTGCTCGGCCTCGGCTTCGGCGCGGTGAATTCCTGGAACGGCCGGGGGATCATCCCGGAGGACCACCCGATGACCCTCGGCGGGATGCACGGCAACGGCTCGCCGCGGGTGCAGGAATTCTACCGCTCCTGCGACGCCATGCTGGTGGTCGGCAGCCGGCTGCGCGGGCATGAGACCGGCGACTTCGCCATCTCGCTGCCGCAGCCGCTGGTCCAGGCGGATGTCGACCCCCGCGCCAATGGCCGCACCTATCCCAATGCCGGTTTCATCTGCGGCGATGCGGCGCTGGTCATGGCCGGGCTGGCCGAGCGCCTCGCCGGCCGGATGCAGGTCGATCCCGCTTTCGCCGCCGATTTCGCCGAGATGCGCCGCCGCGCCCAGGCCGACTACCGCGACACCCTCGGCCCCTATGCCGACTTCCCCGCCGAACTCCGCCGCGCCATGCCGCGCGATGCGCTGTTTGTCCGCGACATCACCCTCAGCAACAGCAGCTGGGGCAACCGCATCTTCCCGGTCTACGGCCCGCGCGACGCGGTCCACCCGATCAGCGCCGCCATCGGCCCCGGCCTGCCGCTCGGCATCGGCGCGGCGATGGCGGGGAACGGCCGCAAGACCGTGGCGATGGTCGGCGACGGCGGCTTCGCCATGAACATGACCGAGCTCTGGACCGCGGTGCAGGAACGCGCCGAGCTCGTCATCCTGGTGATGAACGACTGCGGCTACGGCGTCATCAAGCACATCCAGGGCGCGCTGCAGGACGGGAGGATGTTCTTCGGCGACCTGCAGGGGCCGGACCTGCAGCAGCTCGCCGCCGTCGCCGGCCTGCCCGGCTTCAAGGTCTCGAGCGCGGGGGAGCTGGCGGAGGTCATGGCCCGGGCCATCGCGACGCCCGGCCCCTCATTGGTGGAGGTGGACATGGCGGCGATCGGCGCCTTCCCGCCCTATGCGCCCTACAACGCCATGGGCATCTACGCCAAGGCGGCGGCGGAATAGGCCGCCGCTACTCCGGGGTGATGCCGGCCTTCCGCATCAGCCCCTCGTTCATCGCCAGGTCGTGGGCGATGCGCGCGCGCAGCGGATCCGGCCCGAGGGGCAGCGGCAGCAGGCCGAATTCCTCGCTCAGCCGGGCCGCCAGCGGCCGTGCCGTGGCGGTCCGCACCGCCTGCTCCAGCGCCGCGGCCAAGGGCGCCGGAAGCCCGGCTGGCGCCGCCAGGCACCACCAGGCGCTGACCAGGAAGCCCGGCAGCCCCTGCTCGATCAGCGTCGGCACCGCCGGCACCGCGGCCAGCCGCTGCTCATGCGGGGTGCCGAGGGCCACCAGCCGCTGCTCCAGCACATGCGCCCGGGCCGGGGCGAAGGTGGTGAACATCATGTCGACCCGCCCGGCCAGGATCTCGGTCAGCGCCGGAGCCGGGCCGCCGAAGGGGACGTGCAGCATCTCCGTCCCGGTCCGCTCGCAGAGGTCCAGCATCAGCAGATGCGCGGTCGAGCCGACCCCCCAGGTGCCATAGGACAGCGTCCCCGGCGCCCGTTTCGCCGCCTCCACCACCTGCTGCAGGCTGCCCCAGCGCGGGTTCGCCGCCAGCAGATAGGCCGAGGAAAAGAGCAGGCTGATCGGGGTGAAGTCCCGCAGCGGGTCGTAGCCCAGGTTGCGGAAGGCATAGGGCGCCTGCGACAGCGCCGAATTGCTGCCGACCAGCAGGGTGAAGCCGTCCGGCTTCGCCCGCGCCACCAGCCGCGTCCCGAGGGTGGTGGCGGCGCCGGGCTTGTGCTCCATGACGAAGTTGCCGCCGAAGCTCTCGGCGAAGCCCTCCTGCAGGATGCGGGCGACGAGGTCGGTGCCGCCGCCGGGGGTGAAGGGCACCACCAGGCTGACGCTGCGGCCCTGCGGCCAGCCCTCGGGCCCCTTGCCCTGGGCCCGGCCGGCCGACGGCAGGGCCAGCGCCGCGGCACCGCCGAGCAGGCCGCGCCGGCCCCAATCCCGGTTGGCTCCATCCATGGCATCGCCCTCCCAGGCGGCCGGCCCGCATTGGGTGCCGGCATCTTGCTTGTCGGCCGAGGCTAGACCGGGACCGGCGCCGGCAAAAGCGCGGATCGCGGTCTAGCCCAGGCGGTAGAACCGGCTCGCCGTCCCGCTGAACAGGTCGGTGCGTTCGCTGGCCGAGGCCCCGGCCGCGAGCTTCTTGCAGGCATTCCAGAAGATGCCGTAGCCGTAGCTGCCCTTGTCCACCGGGAAATTGCTCTCGAACATGCAGCGCGCGGCGCCGAACAATTCGATGGTGGTGTCGATGTAGGGCTTCCAGGCGGCGACCAGCGCATCCGAGCTCGGCGGCAGCGCCGCCTCCTCGAAGCCGAAGCCGTTGATCCGCATCCCGAGGCCGCCGAGCTTCACATGCACGTTCGGGCAGGTGGCGAGCTCGGCCATCGACTGGCGCCAGTGGGCGAAGACGTCGTCCCGCCTGCCCGCATAGCCGCGGATGCCGAGCGGCCCGCCGACATGGTCGAGCACGATCGGCGTCTCCGGGAAGGCGCGGGCCAGCGCCGTCAGGTCGGGGATCTTCGGGTGGTAGAGCCAGGCGTCGAAGCTCATCCCGAGCGGCGCCAGCTGGGCGAAGCCGCGGCGGAAGTCGTCGCGGAAGAAGATGTCCTCCGGCGGCTGGTAGGCCGGGTTCATGATGACCGGGTCCGGGTCCCAGGAGGTGATGTGGCGGATGCCGCGGAACCGCCCGCCGCCGGCCTCGACATGCGCGGCCAGCACGTCGCGCGCCTCCTCGCCGATCATCAGGTTCACATGGCCGACGATGCCTTCGCAGACCTTGGTCGGGCCGTAGCCGCCGCTCGCGCTCATCGCGGCGATGCCGTTGACGAATTCGGTCTCGCCGACCGGCTGGTAGGCCTCAGGGCCCGCCGCGCGGTGCATCGCCCGGCACTGCACGAAGACGGTCGAGACGATGTTGTGCCCCTGCCGCGTATCCGCCAGCAGCTCGTCCAGCAGGTAGCGCCAGCCCGGCCGGTCCCAGAGGTGGTGGTGCGGGTCGACGATCGGCAGGCCCGGGTCCAGCGCCTCCTCGGTGACCTTCGCCAGCCAGTCCTCGCGGACCGGCACGTAATGCGCATTGGCGGCGTTGCTGCTCATCGCGGATTTCCCTGGGACGTTTCCTGCCGGGGAGGATACCCGTCTGGCCAGCCCGCGCCAGCCGCCGCTATTCTCCGCCCATCGAGGGAGACCAGGAATGACTTTGCCACTGGACGGGCTGCGGGTGATCGAGGTGGGCCAGGCCCTGGCGGGCCCGCTCGCCGGCGTCATGCTGGCCGACATGGGCGCCGACGTGATCAAGATCGAGAAGCCGGAGGGCGGCGACGATGCCCGGATGTGGGGCCCTCCCTACGGGCCGGACGGCGAGACCAGCCTCTATTTCCACAGCCAGAACCGCAACAAGCGCAGCGTCGTGCTGGATTTGAAGAAGCCGGAGGACATCGCCTCCCTGCATGCGCTGTGCGAGACCGCCGACATCCTCATCCAGAACCTCCGCCCCGGCGTGGTGGACGAGATCGGCATCGGGCCGGAGGCGATGCTCGCCCGCCACCCGCGGCTGATCTACTGCTCCATCTGGGCCTTCGGCTACCAGGGGCCGATGCGGCTGAACCCCGGCTTCGACCCGCTGCTGCAGGCCTATGGCGGCATGATGAGCGTGACCGGCCGGCCGCAGGACCCGCCGACCTTCTGCGGCGCCTCGGTCAACGACAAGGCGACGGGCATGTTCTGCACCATCGGCGCGCTGGCAGCCCTCCGCCAGCGCGACCGCACCGGCCGCGGCTGCCTGGTCGATACCTCGCTGCTCGAGACGGCGGTGCATTGGGTCGAGGGCCATGTGAACAGCGTGCTGGCCGGCGGTGCGGTGCCGCAGCGCCACGGCACCGGCGCCAATGTCATCGTGCCCTACCAGGTCTTCGACTGCGCCGACCGGCCGATCTGCCTCGCCGCCGGCAACGATCGGCTCTGGGCCCGCTGCGCCCGGGTGCTCGGCCATCCCGAATGGGCCGAGGATGCCCGCTTCGCCCGCGGCGCCATGCGGGTGCGGCACAAGGCGGAGCTCATCCCCATGGTCGCCGAGGCGCTGCGCGGCAACACCCGGGACCACTGGGTCGCCGCGCTGGAGGCCGCCGGCGTGCCCTGCAGCCCGGTGAACGACATCGGCGAGCTCATCGCCAGCGAGCAATTCGCCGCCGTCGACATGGTGCAGACCCTGCCCGAGAGCGGCGTGCAGGTCATGGGCCTGCCGATCAGCTTCGACCGGGCGCGGCCCTGGTCGCAGCGCCCGGCGCCGAAGGTGGGCGAGCATACCGAGGAAGTGCTCGCCGCTATTCGAAGCTGATCCCGAGCCTTCGGATCAGCTCCCGCTCCACCGGGATGCGCGCCGCGTTCCAGGCGCGCAGCTCCTCCCCGGTCATGTACAGCACCGGCATGTCGTAGCGCTCCAGCACCGCCAGGTGCTGCGGGTCGAAGAGCGCCGCCTTGAAGGCATCGTGCAGGGTGGCGAGCACCGCGGGGTCCGTTCCCTTCGGCGCCGCCAGCCCATAGGGCGCGATGCCGCCGACGTCATGGCCGAGCTCCTTGATGGTCGGCACATCGGGGAAGCGCTTCGCCCGGGTATTCGCCCAGATCGCCAGCAGCCGCATCCGCCCGGCCTCGACATGCGGCGCCCAGCCGGAGCTGTCGGCGACCGCATCCACCTGGCCCGAGAGCAGCGCCACGGTGGTCTCCGCCACGCCGCGGTAGGGCACGTGCAGCATGGTCGCGCGCTCGAACCCCATGAGCTGCGCCATGACCAGATGGCTCGCCCCGCCGACGCCGGAGGTGCCGATGGAAACCTGCCCCGGATTGGCCCGCATGTGGTCCATCAGCGACTTCCAGTCCGGCCAGGGCGCCTCCGCCCGCACGACGAGGCCCGAGAGATAGCCGGTGATGCCGAGGATGTAGTCGAAATCGACAGCCGCATCCCAAGTGGCCGACTTCGTCATGAAGGGATGGCTGAGGACGCCCTGGTGGATCTGGCCGATGACATAGCCATCCGGCTTCACCTGGCCATGCAGCATCGCCGCGGCGAAGGTGCCACGCGCGCCGGGCTTGTTCTCGATGATGACGGGCTGGCCGAGGTGCTTCCCCGCGATCTCCGCCATCACCCGCATCTGGCTGTCGGTCGAGCCGCCGGGCGCCCAGGGGATGATGAGTCGCACCGGCCGTTCGGGAAAGGCTGCGGCACGCCCGATGGCGGGTGCGGCAAGGGTGGCCGAGAGGCCGAACAACGCCCGGCGCGAAGGCCGGAGGACTGGGACAGGCATCGCGTCAACTCCCGTGGCCGGCGCTTCGATGGCGCCGGTCCACGGGCAGCCTACGCCGAACTAGGCGGCCGGCGTCAGCACATGGATGACGCGGCTTGCCAGCAGCTCCTTGGTCTTCGCCGCATAGGCCGCCATGTGCGGCGCCGCGCCATGCGCCTTCAGCGCATCGAGGCTCTCCCACTTCTCGATGACGACGAAGGCATCCGGGCCCACCGGGGTCTGGATGCGACCCATGCCCTCGGCGTCGATCGCCGGGCCGTATTCGATGCAGCCGTCTTCCGCATGCACGGCGGCCATGTTGGCGCGGAAATGCCCGAGCACCTCCTCCCGCATGCCGGGCTTGGCGGTGATGATGGCGAGGACGTGGATCATGGCCTGGACTCTCCCGTTCTGGATGTGGCGCAGCCTAGAGCCTGAACCGCGCTGAAAGAAGCGCGGATCAGGCTCTAGCTTATTGTTTCATCGCGTGATTCACGTCCTTTGGCGATTCCGCCCCGGACGATCACGCCCTAGCGGCGCGGCAATTGGCTGACCAGCCGGAAGCGCTGCACCCGCTTGCCGGTATCGACCTCGGTGGTGAAGACATTGCCCCGGCTATCGACCGCCATGTTGTGAACCCAGTGGAAGTCCCCGGCATTGCGCCCGTTCCGCCCGAAGCGCCCGACCAGCGCGCCGCCGGCGCGGTCCAGCAGCCAAACGGTGTTGTTCGAGCCATCGGCCGCCAGCAGCACCGACTGCGTCGCATCCGGCAGGAAGTCGAGGTCCCAGACCGAGCCGCTGCCGAGCGTGTTCGGCGCGACGATGAACTCCCGCACGAAGCTGCCGTCGCGGCGGAAGACCTGCACCCGGTCGTTGGCGCGGTCGCAGACGTACAGCAGCCCGTCCTGCGCCAGCCGCACGCAATGCACGGGGTTGCGGAAGAAGCGCGCCGGCACCGCGGCGGAGGCGCCGGGCTGGTAGGGCGGCAGCGCGTCATCGGCCGGCGGCCGCTCGCCATAGGCGCCCCAGTGGCGCTTGTAGGCCCCGGTGGTCGCATCGAAGACGATGACGCGGCGGTTGCCGTAGCCGTCGGCGACATAGATCTCGTTCGCCGGCCCATCCACCTCGACATCGGCCGGGCGGCCCAGCCGTTCGGTGTCGTTGCTGCCGCCGGTCTCGCCCTTGCGGCCGATCTGCAGCAGGAAGCGCCCGTCGCGGCTGAATTTCAGCAGCACGTGGTCGTCGGTGCCGTTGCCGGCGATCCAGACGTTGTCGGCCGCGTCCACGTGGATGCCGTGCTCGCTCGCGGGCCAGGACGGGTGATGCCCCGGCCCGCCCCAGGCCTGCACCACATTGCCGTCCGGGTCGAACTCGATGACGGAGGGCGCCGGGATGCAGCACTCGGACAGCGGCGGGACCTGCGCCGCGCCGCGCTCGTCCACGGTCATGGTGCGGGGGCGGTGGATCACCCAGACATGGTCGCGCGCATCCACCGCGACGCCGGCCGCCTGGCCGATGCCCCAGCGGTTCGGCAGCGGCTTCGGCCAGAAGGGATCGACCTGGTACTGCGGCGCCGCGGCGGGCCGGGCCGCGGGCGGCGGTGCGGGCGCCGAGGGCGGCGGCGCCGGCTGGTTCTGCAGCGGGGCCGCCGGCTGAGATTGGGCCTGCGTGGCCCAGGGCGCCAGCGCCAGTACTGCCGCCAGGACGAGATGACGCATCGGCTTCCTCCACCCCGGGTCGGCCCAGGTTGGCGGAAGCGTCCTCGCCCCACCCGCCCCCGTCAAGCCTGCCGCCGGCCGGGGTGGGGCGGGCGCCTAGGGCGCCCGCGACGGCGGCGCGTCGGAGCCTCTGGCCGGCGCATCCGCCGCCGGCATCGCCCGCTGCCGCTCCTGGGTCAGCCGCTCGGCCAGGTCGCGCAGCTCGCGCCGCTGCTGGTCGAGCCGGCTCTGGCCCTCGGCGAGCTGCCCCGCGAGGTCGGCCCGCCGCCGTTCCATGCCCGCCACCTCCGCGCGCAGCGCCTCGGCCTGCTCGCGCAGCCGCGCCTGCTCCTGCCGGCCGGCCTCGCCGGCCTGGCGCGCCTGGCCCTCCGCCTCGGCCAGCGCCGCCCGCCGGGTGGTCAGCTCGGCTCCGGCCGCCTGGGCCTCGGCCCGCACCGACTGCAGCCGGCGCTCCTCGGCCGCGGTGCCGTCGCGCAGCTCGGCCAGCCGCCGCTCGGCGGTGCCGACCTCGGCGCGCAGCGCCGCGCTGCGGCTCTCGAGCGAGGCCAGCGTGGCCTGGGCCTCCTCCCGCGCCGTGCTCAGCCGGCCCAGCTCGGCCTGGGCCTGCTCCACCGCCGCCCGCCGCTGGCCCAGCACCGTCTCGGCGCCGGCGAGCGCCTCGCGCGCGGCGGCCAGCCGCTGGTCGGTATCGGCCAGCGACGCCGCCCGCTGCTCCAGCCCGCGCACCCGGGTCCCGGCCTCCTCGGCGCTGCGGTTGGTGGTGGCGAGCCGCCCCTCGGCCTCGGCCAGCGCGGTGCGCCGGGCGGCCAGCTCGCGCTCGGCCGCGGTGGTGTCGGCGCGGAGCGCGGCGATCCGCCGCTCCGCCTCGGTGCCGGCCTGCTGGCGCTCGCCGAGCGCCTGCTGCGCCTGGGCGATGCTGGTCCGCAGCCCCTGCAGCCGCGCTTCCTCCTGCGTCGCGCGGTCGCGCTGGCCGACCAGCCGGCGGTCCTCCCCGGCCACCTCGTCGCGCAGCGTCGCCAGCCGCCGCTCGGTGGTCGCGGCCATGTCGCGCAGCCCGGCCAGCCGGCGCTCCTCGGCCACCGCCCGCTCGCCGAGCGAGGCGACGCGGCCATCCTGCGCCGCCGCCTGGTCGCGCAGCTCCACCAGCCGCTGCTCGGCCGCCGCGGTCTGGTCGCGCAGGCCGGCGATGCGGGTCTCGGCCTCGGCCAGGCTGCCGCGCCGCGCGGTGCTGGTCTGCTCCAGCTCCCCGGCCTGCAGCCGCATCCCGGCCAATTGCTGCTCGTCCGCCGCCAGCCGCTCGCGCAGCCGCCGCGCCTCGGCCTCCGCCGCCACGCGGGCGCGCTGCGCCCCGGCCAGGGTGCCGCGGGCCGAGGCCAGCCGCGCCTCGATCGCCGACAATTCGCCCGCCGCCTGGCGTTCCGCCGCCAGCGCCGCCTCCAGCTCCGCCACCCGGCCGCGCAGCACGCCCCCGCGCGCCTCGGATTCGGCCAGGCTGCGCTCCACCCCCTCGACCCGGTCGCGCCGCTCGAGGCTCAGGCCGCAACCCGCCAGGGGCAGGAGCAGCCCGGCCACGGGCAGCAAGCTCCAGGCCGACCCAAGACTCCAGGCCGACCCTGGCCCACGCGACACTCCGAACATACTCAGGACCCCCACCAGCTGCGGCCATGGCGCCCGCTTCCGCTCGGTGGGTCAACCACCCGGTCAACATCCCGCGCGGCGGTTCCCTTCACGATCCGGTTGGCAGGCCGGTGGCAGGCGGGTGGGTAGGACTAGGCGCGCGACCGGCGGCGACCGCGCCCAACCCTGCCGCGCTATTCCCCCCCGCCCCCCTCCATTCCGCTCCCCCATATGGCCGATGGCGGCGGCCGTCCCATATGACCAGATAGAACGCATGAGCGACCTCCCCTCCCCCCTCGCCGCCTTTTCCGACCAGCTGGCCGCCCTGGCCGCGCTCGGCGCCGCGCGCACCGTGGCGGTGCATGGCCGGGACGGCCGCGCCCGCTCCGGCCTGCTCTGGGCCGAGGGCCTCGTCGTCACCGCCGAGGAGGCGCTGGAGCGCGACGACGAGCTGGCGCTGACCCTGCCGGACGGAAGGCAGGTGCCGGCGACGCTGGCCGGGCGCGACCCCGGCACCGATGTCGCCCTGCTGCGCGCCGCCACCGGCCCGGTGCCGCCGCTGCCCCTCGCCCCGCCGGCGGCGCTGGCCGCCGGCCACCTGCTGCTGGCCGTCGGCCGGGCCGAGCACGGCCCGCTGGTCGCCTTCGGCCTCGCCGCCCAGGTCGGCGGCCCCTGGCGCTCCATGCGCGGCGGCCGGCTCGAGCGCCGCATCCAGCTCGGGCTGCGGCTCGACCCGGCGGCCGAGGGTGGCGCCGTGCTCGACCATGCCGGCCGGCTGCTCGGCATGGCGGTGCCCGGCCCGCGCCGCCGGGCGCTCGCCATCCCGGCCGAGACCATCGCCCGCTCGGTCGAGCAGCTCCGCACCCGCGGCCGCGTCGCCCGCGGCTACCTCGGCCTGGCGCTGCAGCCGGTCCGGAGCGAGGCGCTGCGCGGGCTGATCGTGGTCGGCGCCGACCCGCAGAGCCCGGCCGGCAAGGCGGGCGTGCTGCTCGGCGACGTGCTGGTCGCCTGGGACGGCGCGCCGCTCGCCTCGGTGCGGGAGATGCTGGCGAGGCTTGACCCGGAGAGCGTCGGCGCCGATGTGGCGCTGGATCTGATCCGGGGTGGACATCCGATCCGGATATCCGTCCGCATCGGTGAAAGGGCCGCCGCCTGATGCCGCTTGCCGCATTGCTCGAACGCCGCCCCGCCGCCGCCCCGGCCGGGCTCGCCGTGCTGGTCCGCGCCGCCGGCCCGGCGCTGGCCGCCCGGCTTGCCCGGCTGCCCGGCATCCGGCTGGTGGAGGAGGAGGCCGCCGCCACCGTGGTGGTGACCGACCAGCCCCTGGCCGCCGGCGGCCCGCCGGCGCCGATGCTGCCGACCCTGATCCTGGCCGAGGGCCCCGCCGCCCTGGCCGGGCTGCGGGCCGGCGCCCAGGCGGTGCTGCCGCCGGATGCCGCGCCTGACCAGGTCGCGGCCGGGCTCGCCGCCCTGGGCCGCGGCCTCGCGGTGTTGCCGCCCGCTCTGCTCGCCGGCCTGGCCGGACGCGAGCCGAGCGTCCCGGTCGAGGCCGGGCTGACCCGGCGGGAGCGGGAGGTGCTGGACCTGCTGGCGGCCGGGGCCTCGAACAAGGTCATCGCCCGCCGGCTCGGCCTGTCCTTCCATACCGCCAAGGCGCATGTCGCGGCCGTGCTGCAGAAGCTCGGCGCCGGCAGCCGGGCCGATGCGGTGGCGCGGGGGGCGCGGGCCGGGCTGGTGCTGCTGTGAGGGACGCATGATCCAGGTCCACCACCTCAACAACTCCCGCTCCCAGCGCATCCTCTGGCTGCTGGAGGAGCTTGGCCTCCCCTACGAGGTCATCCGCTACGAGCGCGACCCGGCGACCATGCTGGCGCCCCCGGAGCTGAAGCGCATCCACCCGCTCGGCAAGTCGCCGGTGCTGGTCGAGGACGGCGAGGTGCTGGCCGAATCCGCGGCCATCGCCGAGTACCTGCTCGAGCGCCATGGCGCCGGCCGGCTCGCCCCGGCCCCGGGCAGCCCCGGCTACCGCCGCTTCCGCGCCTGGATGCATTTCGCCGAGGGCTCGGCCATGACCCCGCTGCTGGTGAAGCTGTACCTGCTGCGGGTCGGCGAGGCGGCGGCGCCAGTGCTGGCGCGGATCGACGGCAACCTCGCCGCGATGCTCGACTACCTCGAGGCCGAGGTGGCGCGGGAGGGCTGGTTCGCCGGCCCGGACTTCACCGCCGCCGACGTGATGATGAGCTTCCCGCTCGAGGCCGCGACCCAGCGCGGCGGGCTGGACGAGAGCCGCCCCGCCCTGTTCGGGCTGCTGCGCCGCCTGCAATCCCGCCCGGCCTATCGCCGCGCGCTGGAGCGCGGTGGCCCCTATGCCTACGCAACATAGCCGAAAGCGCCGCACCCGGTTGCCCTCGCGGGCCGCAGGGACTACCTGCAGGGCTGATCGGTCCCGGTCCCCGGGACATCCCTTATGATGATATGGCAGGCATGAGCGACCCATCCGAGCTTCCGCCGGACCGCGCCCCGGCGGATGAGACCGTTGTCGAGCCCAACCCCGAGGCCAGCCCGGCGGACCGCATCGCCGCGCTCGAGGCCGAGGTGGCGCAGCTGCGCGACCGCTGGCTGCGCTCCGAGGCCGATGCCCAGAACCTGCGGGCCCGGACCCAGCGCGAGGTGGCGGATGCCCGCAACTACGCCATCCAGAAATTCGCCGGCGACGTGGTGGAGGCGGCGCAGAACCTGCGCCGCGGCCTCGACAGCCTGCCGCCGGCCCGGGAGGGCGAGGACCCGCTGCTGGTGAAGCTGCGGGAAGGCTTCGAGGGGGTGGAGCGCAGCTTCATCAGCCTGCTCGAGCGCAACGGCATCGTGCGCCGGGACGCCGAGGGCCAGCCCTTCGACGCCGAATTCCACCAAGCGATGGCCGAGCAGCCGGCGCCCGAGGGCGTCGCCCCCGGCACCGTCATCCAGGCCTGGACCCCGGCCTGGACGCTGAACGGCCGGCTGCTGAAGCCGGCCATGGTCGTGGTCGCGGCCGGCGGGCCACCGCCCGCCTAAAATTGCAGCAGCGGCGATCCCGGGGCTTGTCCCCGGCATGGCGCCGCCATAAATCCGGGACCGTCGGTGGCACACCCGCCCCCGGCATTCCCATCCGAAGATGCCCGGCCCCGCCGGGTGATTTCAGGGGACGCGCGCGGTGCCTGTTCCAAGGGCCGCACCCGCCCGCCGCAGAGGAGAGTTTTGGATGAGCAAGGTAATCGGCATCGACCTGGGTACGACCAACTCCTGCGTCGCCATCATGGAAGGCAAGGAGACCCGCGTCATCGAGAATGCCGAGGGCGCCCGCACGACGCCCTCCATGGTCGCCTTCGCCAAGAACGGCGAACGCCTCGTCGGCCAGAGCGCCAAGCGCCAGGCCGTGACCAACCCGAACAACACGCTCTATGCCGTGAAGCGCCTGATCGGCCGCCGCTTCGACGACCCCGTCGTCAACAAGGACATCGGCCTCGTCCCCTACAAGATCGCCCGCAGCGATGATGGCGCGGCCTGGGTCGAGGTGGACGGCAAGAAGTATCCGCCGCAGCAGATCAGCGCCGACATCCTGACCAAGATGAAGGAGACCGCCGAGGCCTACCTCGGCGAGAAGGTGACCCAGGCGGTCATCACCGTCCCGGCCTACTTCAACGACGCCCAGCGCCAGGCGACCAAGGAAGCCGGCGTGATCGCCGGGCTCGAGGTCCTGCGCATCATCAACGAGCCGACCGCGGCCGCGCTCGCCTACGGCATGGACCAGAAGAAGTCCGGCACCATCGCGGTCTACGACCTCGGCGGCGGCACCTTCGACGTCTCCGTGCTCGAGATCGGCGACGGCGTCTTCGAGGTGAAGTCGACCAACGGCGACACCTTCCTCGGCGGCGAGGATTTCGACGCGCGAATCATCGACTACCTGGCCGATGAGTTCAAGAAGGAGCAGGGCATCGACCTGCGCGGCGACAAGCTCGCGCTGCAGCGCCTGAAGGAAGCCGCGGAGAAGGCCAAGATCGAGCTCTCCTCGGCGCGCGAGACCGAGGTCAACCTGCCCTTCATCACCGCCGACGCCACCGGGCCGAAGCACCTGGTCATGAAGGTCACGCGCTCCAAGCTCGAGGCCCTGGTCGACGACCTGATCGCCCGCACGCTCGAGCCCTGCAAGAGCGCGCTGAAGGATGCCGGCCTCTCCGCCGGCGAGATCGACGAGGTGATCCTGGTCGGCGGCATGACCCGCATGCCCAAGGTCATCGAGGCGGTGAAGACCTTCTTCGGCCGCGAGCCCGCCCGCAACGTCAACCCGGACGAGGTCGTCGCCATCGGCGCCGCGATCCAGGGCGGCGTGCTGAAGGGCGACGTCAAGGACGTGCTGCTGCTCGACGTCACCCCGCTGAGCCTCGGCATCGAGACGCTGGGCGGCGTCTTCACCCGGCTGATCGACCGCAACACCACCATCCCGACCAAGAAGTCCCAGGTCTTCTCCACCGCCGACGACAACCAGACGGCGGTGACGATCAAGGTCTTCCAGGGCGAGCGGGAGATGGCGGCCGACAACAAGCTGCTCGGCAACTTCGACCTGAAGGAGATCCCGCCGGCGCCGCGCGGGGTGCCGCAGATCGAGGTGACCTTCGACATCGACGCCAACGGCATCGTCAGCGTCCAGGCGAAGGACAAGGCCACCGGCAAGGAGCAGCAGATCAAGATCCAGGCCCGCTCCGGCCTGTCCGAGGCGGATATCGAGCGCATGGTCAAGGAGGCCGAGGCGAACGCCGAGGCCGACAAGAAGCGCCGCGAGACCGTCGAGGCCCGGAACAACCTGGAAGCCCTGGTCCACAGCTCCGAGAAGACCATCAAGGACAATGCCGACAAGGTCGGCCCGTCCGAGAAGGCCGAGGTCGAGGCCGCCATCGCCACCGCCCGCACGGCGCTGGAAGGCGGCGAGCTGGAGGCCATCCGTTCGGCGTCCGAGGCGCTGTCGCAGGCGTCGATGAAGGTCGGCGAGGCGATGTACAAGGCGCAGCAGGCCGCCGAGCAGCAGGCCGGCGCGGCCGGTGCCGGTGGTCCCGCCGGCGGCCCGGCCGGTGGCCCGGGCGGCTCGGACAAGGTGGTCGACGCCGACTTCGAGGAAGTCGACCCCTCCAAGAAGAAGCCTAGCTAAGGCGGCGGCCGCGTCCGGGAGCGACCCCGGCGCGGCGCCTGCATGCCCCGGCGCCCCCGGCCAGCCGGCCGGGCGCGCCGGATCGCGGGCCCGCGGGATGACCCCGCCGGGCCCTTTGCGCTGAACCTTCCTCAGGGGACATCGCCCCGGCCATGGCGAAGCGAGATTTCTACGACATCCTGGGCGTCTCACGCGAGGCGACCGAGGACGACCTCAAGAAGGCCTATCGCAAGCAGGCGATGGCCTATCACCCCGACCGCAACCAGGGCGACCGGGACGCCGAGGCCAAGTTCAAGGAAGTGAACGAGGCCTACGACGTGCTGAAGGACGGCGAGAAGCGCGCCGCCTACGACCGCTTCGGCCATGCCGCCTTCGAGGGCGGCGGCGGTGGCGGGGGTGGCGGCGGCAATCCCTTCGGCGCCGGCTTCGAGGATATCTTTGAGGAGATGTTCGGCCGCTTCGGCGGCGGCGCCGGCCGGGGCAACGGCCGCGGCCGCCAGGCCGCCGGCCGCGGCGCCGACCTCCGCACCGCGGTCGAGATCGGCCTCGAGGAGGCCTTCGCCGGCGTCAAGAAACCGGTCCGGGTGCCGAGCAGCGTCTCCTGCGAGGCCTGCAGCGGCTCCGGCGCCGAGGCCGGCTCCACCGCGGCGCAGACCTGCCCGACCTGCCAGGGCGCCGGCAAGGTCCGGGCGCAGCAGGGCTTCTTCCTGATCGAGCGCACCTGCCCGACCTGCTCGGGCGCCGGTCGCATCATCAAGAATCCCTGCAAGGTCTGCCAGGGCGCCGGCCGGGTCCAGCGCGACCGCAACCTCTCGGTCAGCATCCCCGCCGGGGTCGAGGACGGCACCCGCATCCGCCTGACCGGCGAGGGCGAGGCCGGGCTGCGCGGCTCCCCCGCCGGCGACCTCTACGTCGACGTGGCGATCCGCCAGCACCCGCTGTTCCAGCGGGACGGCGCCAACATCTTCGTCCGGGTCCCGCTGCGGATGACCCAGGCGACGCTGGGCGGCGCGGTCGAGGTGCCGGTGGTCGACGGCGGCCGCGCCCGGGTCACCATCCCGGCCGGCACCCAGGCCGGCGACCAGTTCCGCCTGCGCGGCAAGGGCTTCTCGGTCCTGCGCAGCGCCGCCCGCGGCGACATGTACGTGCAGGTCTCGGTCGAGACGCCGCAGAACCTGACCAAGCGGCAGCGCGAGCTGCTCGAGGAATTCGAGGCCGAGGCGGAGAAGGGCGGCCGCAGCAGCCCCGAGAGCGAAGGCTTCTTCGCCAAGGTCAAGGAGTTCTGGGACGGGCTCGCCCGCTGAGTCAAAAACCCCGGGAACTCTCCCCCCGGACCTCCGTTTTTCGGATGGCCGCCGCGTACTTCCCCCCAAGTGGCGGCCCAGGCAGGCGGCGGTGCGACACTGGTCCCACCGCACCGCCGCCCGCCCCCCCCATAATCCGAGGAGACTTGGCATGGCCATGCGCGACAGCAGCACGACCGGGGCATCCGTGACCCCTGCCGCCGGCGTCGCCATCGAGGAGACCGCGCAGTTGATCGCCGCCGCCAAGGTCGGTGGCACGCCGGTCTACAACCGCCATGGCGACCGGCTCGGCACCGTCGACGACGTGATGCTGGACAAGCGCACCGGCCGGGTCGCCTACGCGGTGATGAGCTTCGGCGGCTTCCTCGGCATCGGCGAGCGCTACCATCCGCTGCCCTGGTCCATGCTGAACTACGACGTCGAACTCGGCGGCTACCTCGTCGACCTCGACCGCGACCGCCTGGAGGGCGCCCCGAGCTTCGCCTCGAACGAGGACATGAACTGGGCCGACCGCAACTTCGGCCAGCGCGTCTCGGACTACTACGGCGTTCGTCCCTACTGGGCCGAGGTGCCCTGACCCAGGCCGGGTAGGGCCGATACCGAGGGGCGGTCCTGACCAGGGCCGCCCCGCTTCAATTCGGCCGCGGCATCTGGACGCGGCGGCCCGGCCCGCCCTAGACCCGGGGCCTCACCCCGGGAAGGACGCGCAGCCATGGCCATCCGCATCGGCATCGCCGGCATCGCCGGCCGCATGGGCCGGCTGCTGACCGAGGAGGTCGCCGCGGCGGGCGCCACCCTGGCCGGCGGCAGCGCCCGCGGCGACGACCCGGCCCTGCTGTTCGCGGCCAGTGACGTGGTCATCGACTTCACCCATGCCGGCGCCGCCGAGGCCCATGCCGCCGCCGCCGCCGCCGCCGGCAAGCCCCTCATCCTCGGCTCCTCCGGGCTGGATGCGGCGCAGGAGGCCGCGGTCGCCGCCGCCGCCCGGCAGGTGGCGGTCGTCTATGCCGCCAATTTCTCCCCCGGGGTGACGCTGTTCCTCGCCACCGCCGAGCGCATGGCAGCCAGCCTGCCCGGCGCCCGCTACGACGCCGAGATCGTCGAGATGCACCACCGCCAGAAGGTGGACGCGCCGTCGGGCACCGCGGTCGCGCTCGGCCGCGCCGTGGCCCGCGGCCGCGGCACCACCCTGGAGGCCGCGGGGATCGAGAGCGGGCGGGACGGCCATACCGGCGCCCGCGGCACCGGCACCATCGGCTTCGCCGCGCTGCGCGGCGGCCAGGTGGTGGGCGAGCACAGCCTGCTCTTCGCCGCCGCCTCGGAGCACATCAGCCTGACCCATCGCAGCTTCGATCGCCGGGTCTATGCGACCGGGGCGGTGCAGGCGGCGCTCTGGGCGGTCGGCCGCCCGGCCGGGCTCTACGACATGAAGCACGTCATCGGCATGGCGTGACCGCCTGCGCGACCCTTGGATTCGCCGCCCGCTACCCGCGGCTGTTCCACGTCACCGAGGCCAGCGCCCTGCCCGGCATCGCCCGGCACGGGCTGCTCTCGGCCGAGGCGCTGGCCCGGCTGCTCGGCGCGGCGGTGGACCTCGGCGCCAACCGCCGCGGCTGGACGCCGCTGGTCACCTTCCGCGGCGCGGCCCTGCTGCGCCGACAGGGCATGGCCGATGCGGCGCTCGCCAGCCGTCTCGCCCCCGGCATCGACACCGCCGCCTGGCGCCGCTTCATCAATGCCCAGGTCTTCCTCTTCCCGACCGAGGCCGCCGCCTGGCGGCTGCGGGCCGCCGAGCCGGGGCGCGACCAGGCGGTGCTGGCCGCACCCACCGCGGCGCTGCTCGAGGCCGGCTGCGACCTGCGCCTCTGCCGCTTCAACAACGGCTACGTCGACCGCAGCCCGCCCGGCCGGCGCCGGCTGCGCGGCTTCGCCGACTACCGGCCGGTCGCGGACTGGCGGGCCGGCCCGGCGCCGGCGGGCGCCGCGCCGCGCGAGGTGACCGTCGCCGGCGCCATCCCGCCCGGCATCGCCTGGTCCCGGCTGCCGGCATCCCGCGGGGCCGGCACCCCAAGGTTGCCTGACCTGCCTGTGGCTTGACCCCCTGCGGTGCGCCTGCGACACACGGCCGCCCCATCCGGGGTGAGCCAGGCCGGGGTTTGCCGGACCGTTCCCGCGACAAGAGGCAAACCACGCCATGCGCGACAAAGGTGAATACCTTTTCACGTCTGAATCCGTGTCCGAAGGCCATCCCGACAAGGTTGCCGACCGGATCTCCGACACGGTGCTCGACACCTTCCTGGCGGCGGACCCCTATGCCCGGGTCGCCTGCGAGACGCTGGTCACCACCAACCGCATCGTCCTCGCGGGCGAGGTGCGCGGCCCGGATACGATCACGCCCGACCTGCTGATCCACAACGCCCGCATGGCGGTGAAGGACATCGGCTACGAGCAGGACGGCTTCCACTGGCAGAACGCCCATGTGGAATGCCACCTGCACGCCCAGTCCGCCCATATCGCCCAGGGCGTGGACGCGGCCGGCAACAAGGACGAAGGCGCCGGCGACCAGGGCATCATGTTCGGCTACGCCACGCGCGAGACGCCCGAGCTGATGCCCGCGCCGCTCTACTACGCGCATGGCATCCTCCGCCGCATCAAGGAGCTGCGCTCGATCGGCGACCGCCGCGTCGCCGGGCTGCTGCCGGATGCGAAGAGCCAGGTCACCCTGCGCTACGTCGACGGCAAGCCGGTCGGCTGCACCAGCGTCGTCGTCTCGACCCAGCACGAGGAGCACCTCGAGCAGGCCGAGATCAAGGCCATGCTCCGCCCGCTGCTGACCGAGCTGCTCCCCGCCGGCTGGAATGTCCCGGACGAGGAGTTCTACGTGAACCCGACCGGCAAGTTCGTCATCGGCGGGCCGGACGGCGACTGCGGCCTGACCGGTCGCAAGATCATCGTCGACACCTACGGCGGCGCGGCCCCGCACGGCGGCGGCGCCTTCTCCGGCAAGGACCCGACCAAGGTCGACCGCTCGGCCGCCTATGCCGCGCGCTACGTGGCGAAGAACGTCGTCGCCGCCGGCCTGTCGGACAAGTGCACCATCCAGGTCTCCTATGCGATCGGCGTGGCCAAGCCGCTGTCGGTCTATTTCGACCTGCACGGCACCGGCAAGGATGTGGACGAGGGCAAGCTGGCCAAGGTCATCGACGGGCTGGTCAACCTCTCGCCGCGCGGCATCCGCGAGCACCTGCACCTGAACCGGCCGATCTACGGCATCACCAGCGCCTATGGCCATTTCGGCCGCACGCCGGACCTGGAGAAGGGCACCTTCACCTGGGAGAAGACCGACCTGGTGGACGAGCTGAAGCGCGCCTTCAACCGCTAACGCCAGCTTTCCTGCTGGCCTTGGGGGGTGGCGCCATGCCACCCCCCTTTTTTTGTCTGGAATTCCCGATGACCGCCGACCGCCCGCCGCTCGCCGAAGGCATCCCGGACCGCCTCTACGGCCGCCGCCGCGGCCATCCGCTGCGGCCGCGCCAGCAGCGCCTGCTGGATGAGACTCTGCCGCGCCTGCGGCTTTCCCTGGCGGAAGCGGCCAACCCGCTGGCCACCTTCGCCATGCCCGATGCGCCCCTGTGGCTGGAAGTCGGCTTCGGCGGCGGCGAGCACAGCCTGGCGCAGATCGCCGCCAATCCCGGCGTCGCCTATATCGCCTCCGAGGTCTTCGAGAACGGGCTCTGCTCCCTGCTCACCCATCTGGTGCCCGAGGGCGCCGAGGCGACCGGCCCGCTGCCGGGCAACCTCCGGCTCTGGCCGCAGGATGCCCGGCACCTGCTGAACGCCCTGCCCGATGCGTGCCTGGACCGGCTGTTCCTGCTCTTCCCGGACCCCTGGCCCAAGTCCCGCCACGCCAAGCGCCGCTTCGTCAACGAGACCATGCTGCCGCTGGTCGCCCGCACGCTGCGGCCGGGCGCCACCTGGCGCATCGCCTCGGACGACCCGACCTATCAGGGCTGGGTTGCCGAGGTGCTGGCCCGCCAGAACTTCTTCGACGTGCCCGCCCCGGCCACCGCCCGGCCGGAAGGCTGGCCCGGCACCCGCTACGAGGCCAAGGCGCTCCGCGAGGGCCGCAGCCCGCTGTACTGGAGCCTGACCCGGCTCTAGCCTCGGGCGACATCCCGGGGAACGCCGACATGGACCGCCGCACCGCCCTCGCCCTGCCGCTCGCCGCGGCCCTCGGCGCCACCGCCCGCCCCGCCGCCGCCGCACCGCTCGATGCGGTGGAATCCCGCTTCGCCGAGCTCGGCAGCCTCACCCTGCAATCCGGCGCCACGCTGCCCGAGGCGCGGCTCGCCTACGAGACCTACGGCACGCTGAACGCCGCCGGGACCAACGCCGTCCTCGTCACCCATGGCTATACCAGCAGCCACCACGCCGCCGGCCGCTACGCCCCCGGCCGCGCCCCGGCCGGGGTGGCGGAGAATGCCCCCGGCAGCTGGGACCTGATGATCGGCCCCGGCAAGCCGATCGACACCGACCGCTACTTCGTCGTCGCCTCGAACATGCTGGGCTCCGCCTACGGCTCCACCGCCCCGGCCAGCCGCAACCCGGCCACCGGCCAGCCCTATGGCCCGGACTTCCCGGCGATCACCGTGGTCGACATCATCGCCGCCCAGCGCGCCATGCTGGCGCTGCTCGGCGTGAAGCACCTGGTCGCGGTGATGGGCACCTCCTACGGCGGCTACCAGGCTTTCCAATGGGCGGTGACCTACCCGGAGGCGATGAACGCCGTCGTCTGCGTCAACACCGCGCCCAAGGGGAGCGGCGACCAGCGCCAGACCGAGGCGCTGGTGACCCGCCTCGCCGAGGATCCCAACTGGAACGGCGGCCGCTACTACGCGAACGGCGGCATCGCCCAGGTCCTGACCGACATCCGCGTCGCCACCCTGAAGAATTACGGGATCGAGGCCCAGCTCGGCGCCCGCTTTCCCGACGCGGCCGAGCGCGAGGCCGAGATCCACCGCATCGCCACCCCCTGGGCCCGGGCCTTCGACGGCAATTCCCTGGTCACCCTGCGCCGCGCCGCGGTCGACTTCGACGCGCAGAAGGATTTCGCCCGGATCAAGGCCCGGGTCCTTTATGCCCTGACCACCACCGACCGGCTCTTCCCGCCCGGCATCGCCCCGGCGGTGATGCAGCGGCTGCGGGAGGCCGGGGTGGACGCCCGCTTCTTCGAGATCCGCAACGAGTTCGGGCATATCGGCGCCAATGTGGACAGTCCGGACTGGGTCCCGACCCTGGCCGCCTTCATGGCCAAGGCCGACGGCTAGGCGCCTCGCCGGGCTGGCGCTGCTGGCGGCCGGGCTGGCCGTGGGCGCCGCCGCCCAGCCCGCCCCGCCGGCCGGCCGAATCTACCCGCTGCAGGGCGGCGTGGCGCTGCTGCCGGTCGCCGGCGGCGCCGACTACCAGGTGCAGGACGAGGCCGGCCGCGTCATCCGCCCCTGGGGCCCGCCCGGCCCGGACGGCCGGCTGCGGCTGCCCCCCGGCGGCTGGTACCGGCTGATCCGCCGCGACGCGGTGGGCGAGGCCGAGGCGCTCGGCGGCCGCTTCGCCGCCGGGCTGGTCATCCTGGTCACCGGCCAGTCCCAGGCCGCCGCCCTCTTCGCCACCGGCCCGGCCGCCTCCGGCGCCTTCCCCGCCGGCCCCGGCGGTGCCGCCGCGCCCCCGGTCGCCGCCCTGCTGCAGGGCTGCGCCGGCCGCCCCGGCTGCGGCCCGGACGGCACCGGCTGGGGCCCGGTCGGCGACCGCCTCGGTGCCCGGGTCCTGCTGGGCGAGCTGTCCCGCCGGCTCGGGCCGGGGCTGCCGCTCGGCTTGGCCAACGGCGCCTGGGGCGGCGCCACCCCCGCCGACCTCGCCGACCCCGCCGGCCCGGCCGGCGGCAACCTGCGCCGCATCGCCCAGGCCGCGGCCCCGGCCTCGGCGGCGCTGATCCTGGCGCATGGCACCACCGATGCGCTGCTCGCCACCCCCGGGGAGGTTTATGCCGACCGCCTGCGGACGATCGTCGCCACGCTGCGGGCGGCGGGCGGCCCGGGCATGCCGGTCCTGCTGGCGCCGCTGTCGCCGCTCGACGGCCAGATCCGGCTGCTGGGCAGCGGCAGCCTCGCCACCTGGCTGCTGCCGTGGGACGGCACCTCCGCCTGGCTCGGCCTGGCGCCGCGGCGGCCGCTCGAGCCGCGGACCCTCGCCGCCGCCGCGGCGATCCGCGCCAGCCAGGCCGGGCTGCGCCAGGCGCTGGGGCTGCGGGAGGGCGGCGGCATGGCCGCGGTCGCCCCCGGGCTGGACGGCATCCACTGGACCGCGGACGGCGTCCGCACCGCCGCCCGGGAGGCCGCCGCCGCCCTGGCCGCGGCCCTTCCCCCCGGGCCTTGACGCTTGCGGCTGGCCCGTGCCGTGGCTATATTGCGGAAACTATCACCATCCGAGCTTTAGGGGGGTGGCCTTTGCGGGCCGCCTTTTTTGTTTTTTGAGCATAGAACGTCCACAGCACGAGGGCCTCGAGGCCCGCATCGCCAATGCCATCGCCCCGACGATCGAGCACATGGGCTACGAGCTCGTGCGCGTGCAGGTCAGCGGCAAGGAACGGCCGGTGGTGCAGATCATGGCGGACCGCGCCGATGGCGCCGCCTTCCGGGTGCAGGACTGCGAGGCGATCAGCCACGCCGTGGGCGCCGTGCTGGACGTGGAAGACCCGATCAAGAACGAATGGGCGCTGGAGGTCTCCTCCCCCGGCATCGACCGGCCGCTGACCCGCGCCAAGGACTGGAACGCCTACGCCGGCCACCTGGCGCAGCTCGAGCTGACGGTGCCGCAGGACGGCCGCCGCAAGTTCCGCGGCATGGTGCTCGGCGCCGATGCCGAGACCGCCCGGATGAAGCTCGAGGAAGGCGGCGCCCTGCTCACCGTCGCCCGCGGCAACATCCGCCGCGCCAAGCTGGTCCTGACCGACGCGCTGATCGCGGCCACCGCCGCCGCCGCCGGCCTGCCCGACCAGGACGGGCTCGACGCGGAGGAGGAGGATGCCTCATCCGCCGATGACACCACCCCAGCGACGAGGAACTGACGCCATGGCCGTCGACATCACCATCGCGCGTCCGGAACTGCTGCAGGTCGCCGACGCCGTCGCCCGCGAGAAGATGATCGAGCGGGACGAGGTTCTCGAGGCCATGGAGCAGGCCATCCAGAAGGCCGGCCGCGCCAAGTACGGCCACGAGAAGGACATCCGCGCGGTCATCGACAAGCGCAACGGCGAGGTCCGGCTCTCGCGCTGGACCGAGGTGGTGGAGCAGGAGCCGGTCGAGAACGAGGCGACCCAGCTCTCGCTGCGCATCGCGCTGAAGATCAAGCCCGGCATCAAGGCCGGCGAATTCATCATCGACCCGCTGCCGCCGATCGACTTCGGCCGCATCGCCGCGCAGACCGCCAAGCAGGTGATCGTGCAGCGCGTCCGCGAGGTCGAGCGCAAGAAGCAGTTCGACGAGTACAAGGACCGCGTCGGCGAGGTGCTGAACGGCGTCGTCAAGCGCACCGAGTACGGCAACCTCATGGTCGACCTCGGCCGGGCCGAGGCGCTGCTGCGCCGCGACGAGACCATCCCGCGCGAGGCCTTCAAGAACGGCGACCGGGTGCGCGCCTACATCTACGACGTGCGGGAGGAACCGCGCGGCCCGCAGATCTTCCTCTCCCGCACCCATCCCGGCTTCCTCGCCAAGCTCTTTGCCCAGGAGGTGCCGGAGATCTACGACGGCATCATCGAGATCAAGGCGGTCGCCCGCGACCCCGGCTCGCGCGCCAAGATGGCGGTCATCAGCCGCGACAGCAGCATCGACCCGGTCGGCGCCTGCGTCGGCATGCGCGGCAGCCGCGTCCAGGCCGTGGTGCAGGAACTCCAGGGCGAGAAGATCGACATCATCCCCTGGTCGCCGCACAACGCGACCTTCGTGGTGAACGCCCTGGCCCCGGCCGAGGTGACCAAGGTGGTGCTGGACGACGACGCCCGCCGGGTTGAAGTGGTCGTCCCGGATGACCAATTGTCGCTTGCCATCGGGCGCCGCGGCCAGAACGTCCGCCTCGCCTCCCAGCTCACGCGCTGGGACATCGACATCCTGACCGAGGCCGAGGAATCCGAGCGCCGGCAGGAGGAGTTCCGCAAGCGCAGCGGGCTCTTCGTCGAGGCGCTGGACGTGGACGACGTCATCGCCGGGCTGCTCGTGACCGAGGGTTTCACCTCGGTCGAGGACATCATCTCGGTCGAGGACGAGGAACTGGCCGGCATCGAGGGCTTCGACGAGAGTGTCTCGGCCGAGCTGAAGCGGCGGGCCGAGGCCTTCCTGGAACGACGGGACGTGGAACTGGATACCAAGCGGCAGGAATTGGGCGTCGAGGATGCGGTCGCCGAGGTCGGCGGCTTCACCCCCTCGCAGCTCGTCGCCCTCGGCGAGAAGGGCGTGAAGTCGCTGGACGACCTCGCCGACCTCGCCTCCGACGAGCTGATCGAGATCATCGGCGCCGATGCGATGGACGAGGACACGGCGAATGCCGTGATCATGGCGGCGCGCGAGCATTGGTTCGCCGCCGAGGACGGCGAGACGGCGGAAGCCGGCGATACGGCACCGGCTGGGGATGAGACAAATGACCGTGGCCCCCCAGCATGAGTCCCCGCCGCCGGTAGCGACCGGAGCCGACCTCCTCCCGGGCCAGGCCGCGCCGGCGGCCCCGCCGGAGGAGATCGACGAGCCCGAGACAGGCCCGTTGCGCCGCTGCATGGTGACGCGCGACAGCCTGCCGAAGGAGGCCATGATCCGCTTCGTGCTCGACCCCGCGCGCGAGGTCGTGCCCGACCTCGCCGGTAGGCTGCCGGGGCGGGGAATGTGGTTGTCCGCCAGGGCCGATGTGCTAGAACGCGCCCTGAAGCGCGGCGCCTTCGCCAAGGCAGCGCGCGGGACAGTGCAACTGCCCCCCGACCTTCGTGCCCGGATCGAGGACGGCCTCAAGCGCCGGCTCCGCGATCTCGTCGGCTTCGCCCGGCGTGGCGGCCAGGCGGTCTGCGGCCGCGAAGCGGTGCGGGAGTGGATGCAGTCCGGCAAGGCCGGGCTGCTGGTGGAAGCGTCGGACGGCAGCGCCAACGAAAGGGCGCGGCTGGTCGGCAACCGGGGGTTCGCCGTGGTGGCCCCGCTGCCGGCCGAGATGCTCGGCGGCGTCTTCGGGCGCGACCACGCGGTGCATGTCGCCATCGCGCCCGGCCAGTTGGCCAAGGCCATCCAGGTGGAAGCCGCCAGGCTGGCCGGGATGAGCGCGGCGCCGCCGCCACCGGCCGCGGCACCGCGGCGCAAGGGTCCACCGAAGGGCGGACCTGACTAAGGCAGCCGCGCGGTCAGCATCGCGCCGGTTGGGTTTTCTGGAGCATCCCTGACGGGTATGTTCCCAGGCATACGTAATGACGTCAGACGGATCGGGTTCGGATCAACGCATGAGTGACCAGAACGACCAGGATGCGGCCAAGAGCCGGCTGAGCCTTCGGCCCGCCGGTGGCCGGCTGGAACTGGGCAAGACCGTGGACGCGGGCAGCGTCCGCCAGAGCTTCAGCCATGGCCGCAGCAAGACCGTCCAGGTCGAGGTGGTGAAGAAGCGCGTCGTGACCCCGGGCACTGCCCCGACCGCGCCGCCGCCGCCCTAGACCGTGGCCCCCGGCGGCACCAACCGCCCCGCCGGCACCGGCGGCGGCCCGCCGAGCGGCAACCGCTCCGGCGGCGGCGCGCCGCAGCGCAGCGCCGCGCCCTCCGCCGGCCGGCCGCTGACCCAGGCCGAGCTGGCCACCCGCCAGCGCGTGCTCGAGGAGCAGCGCCGCCTGGAGGCCCAGCGCCAGCGCGAGGAGCGCGAGCGCCAGGCGCTCATGGTCCGCTCCGCCGCCGAGGAGGCCCGCCGCCGCGAGGAGGAGGAGCGCCGCCAGGCCGAGGAGGACGCGGTCCGCGCCGTCGAGGAGGCGCGCCAGCGCGCCGAGGACGAGGCACGCGCCGCCGCCGAGGCCAAGAAGGCG
>NZ_JAUFPN010000108.1:63847-101518 GCF_030409335.1 Paeniroseomonas aquatica | reverse complement strand
CCGGCCGCGCGCAAGGCCACCGCGGTGAAGCGGCCGGCCGCCCGCAAGGCCGCGGCACCGAAGGCCGTCGCCAAGGCCGCGCCGAAGCGCGCCGCCAAGGCCGCGGCGCCGTCCGCGCGTTCGGAAGCCGCGAAGAAGGGCGCCGCCACCCGCGCCGCCCGCAAGGCCGCGATGGCCAGCCCCGCCGCCGCCACCCCGGCACCCGCCGCGGCGCCGGCCGAGAGCGAGACCCCGGCGACCTGATCGCCGCCTGAACGAGGGCGCCGTCCCGCGAGGGGCGGCGCCCTCGTCGCGACCGGAGCAAACTCCGACCCGCTGGACTCACCAGGCCGGAGATACTTGCTCGCCTGAACAGCAGGCCAGGCGGGCTCCGTGAGCCGGTGCGAACGGAAACCGCGCTAGGCCGCCTCGCCCGCCAGCCAGCGGGCGCCGCGGGCGTAGAGCGCCTCCACCTCCGGCCCCGTCAGCCCCGGCATGTCGGCCTTCACCGCATAGCCGATCTGCGTCTGCAGATAGGCCAGGTGCCGGTAGCCGGCGGGGAAGCGCGCCAGCAGCGCCGCATCCAGCGCCAGCGTCGCCGCCGGGTCCACCGGGTCCATGCGGTCCTTCTCGTAGATCGGCTGGCGCAGCACCACGCCCCAGCGGCCGTCGCGCCGCTCGAGGAAGTCGTAGAAGCGCCCGGTGCAGACCACGTCCACCACCACGCCATGCACCGGCCCGCGCTGGCTGATGGTCATCTTGGTCTGGGCGATGGCCCGCGTCCCCGCGACATCGGCGCTGTGCCCGCCGAGGAAGTGCAGGATGGAGACGCCCTTCGCCCAGGCCGCCTTGCTGGCCGCGATGAACTCGGCCGCCGGTGCCTGGCACCAGGTGGCGCACATGGTGCCGTCCGCGTGCCAGCAGGTGGCGAAGCGCACCCAGTCGCCGGCGTCGCGCCAGACCGCCCAGTTCTCGACCAGCGCCCGGATGGCGAGGCGGTCCAGCATCTCCTGCTGCATCGCGCTCAGCCCTGCCAGCCGCCGAAGAACGCCCATTCCGCCTGCGGCCGGCGCTGCCGCGGCGCCACCTCCCGCTCGGCCAGCGCCTCCGGCAGCGCCTCGGCCGGGCCGACGTGGCCGATGGCGATCGCCGCCACCGGCTCGAAGCCTTCCGGGATGCCGCAGGCCGCGCGCGCGCGGTCCGCGTCGAAGCCCGCCATCTGGTGCATCCCGAGCCCGAGCGCCCCGGCCTGCAGCGCCATCTGCGCGGCCGCCGCGCCGGTATCGTACAATGCATGCCGGTTCGGCTTGCCGTTGGCGGCGAAGGCCAGCCGTGCCACCGCGATCATCAGCACCCCGGCCTGCCGCGCCCAGTCCTGGTTGTTCGGCGAGAGCGTGGCGAGCAGCCCGGCGAAGGCCGCCGGCTCCGCCTCCCGCCGGGCGATGACGAAGTGCCAGGGCTGCCCGTTGTTGCAGCTCGCGGCCCAGCGGGCGGCCTCCAGCAGGCTCTGCAGCGCCGCCGGGGAGACCGCCTCCCCGGTGAAGCTGCGCGGGCTCCAGCGCCGCCGCAGCAGGGCCTCGATGGGGTAGGCGGCGGGGGCTTCCCGGTCGGGCGCGGTGCTCATGCGATGTCTCCTGTCCGGCTCAGCCGAAGGTGCCGAGCAGGTCGTCCACTTCGGCGGGCGTCAGGGTGCGGGCCGGCTGGCCGCGCAGCAGCAGCGCCAGCTTCGCCGCCTCCTCCAGCTCCTCCGCCGCATAGACCGCGTCGTCGAGGGTCCGGCCGGAGACCACCGGCCCGTGGTTCGCCAGCAGCACGGCGCGGGCATCCTTCGCCGCGGCGGCGATCGCCGGCTCCATCGCCGCGTCGCCCGGCCGGTAGTAGCGCACCACCGGCAGGCTGCGGCCGACCCGCATGACGAAATAGGGCGTCAGCGGCGGGATCGGCGCCGCCTCGCCCGGCGCGGCGAGGCAGGCGATCGCGGTCGCATGGGTCGAGTGCAGGTGCACCACCGCCCCCGCTTCCGGCCGCGTCGCCAGGAAGGCGCGGTGCATGAAGACCTCCTTCGAGGGCGCATCACCCGAGACGTGCCGGTACTGCCCGTCCAGCTTGCTGATCCGCGCCGGATCCAGCCGGCCGAGGCAGGAGTTGGTCGGGGTGATGAGGAAGCCATCCTCCAGCCGCACGCTGATGTTCCCGGCCGAGCCGACCGAGAATCCCCGGCCGAACAGCAGCCGCCCATGCGCCGCGATCGCCTCGCGGAGATCCGCCTCGGCGCTCATACGCCGAAGGCCTTCAGGAAAAAGTCGCGCGCGCCGAAGTTGCCGGACTTCAGCGCGAGGTGCAGCCCGGGATGCTCCGCACCCCCGGCGGAGCCGGACTCGGCATAGGTCCAGGGCACGCCCGGGTCGATTTCCGGCCCGATCCGCAACGCCGTGACGCCGAGCCGCGAGACGACGGCGCCCGAGGTCTCGCCGCCGGCGACCACCAGCCGCGTCACCCCGCGCGCCACCAGCGCCGCGGCGATGCCGGCGAGCGTATCCTCGACCAGGGCGCCCGCCGCTTCGCGCCCCAGCTTCCGCTGCAGGGCCGCCACCTTCTCCGGCGGCGCCGAGGCCGCGATGACGATGGGCGCGTCGCCCAGCTTGCCCTCGGCCCAGGCCAGCGCCTCGGCCTGCAGCGCCGCCGCGTCGGGCGTCGCCAGCACGTCGAGCTCCAGCGTATGGGCGTGGTCCCGGGCATAGCCGATCTGCCCCATGGTCGCGCGCGAGCAGGAGCCGGCCAGCACCGCCGCCGGCCCGGCCATCGGCGGCAGGGCGGCGGCCGCCTCGCCACGGTCCGGCAGCAGCCCCTTGGCGCGGAAGTTCGCCGGCAGCCCCATCGCCACGCCCGAGCCGCCGGTGACCAGCGCATGGTCGGCCACCGCCTCGCCGATCGCCAGCAGGTGCGCGTCGGTGACGGCATCGACGATGGCGTAGCGCCAGCCGCTTTCCTTGAGGCCGGTCATAGTGTGGCGCAGGATGGTCACGCCCTGCTCGACCACCGCGAAGGGGATCAGCTTCACCGTGCCGCCGGTCTGCCGGCCCAGCACGCGCACCAGGTTGGCATCCTTCATCGGCGTCAGCGGGTGGTTCTCCATCCCGCTTTCGTTCAGCAGCTTGTCGCCGACGAAGAGATGCCCCTGGAAGACGGTCCGGCCGTTGGTCGGGAAGGCCGGGTTGGCGATGGCGAAGCCGCAGCCGAGCCGCTGGACCAGCGCATCCGCCACCGGCCCGATGTTCCCCGCCTCGGTGCTGTCGAAGGTGGAGCAGTACTTGAAGAAGATCTGCTTCGCGCCGGCCGCCAGCAGCGCCTCGCAGGCGGCCAGGCTCTCGGCCACCGCCTCCCGCGCCGGGGAGGTGCGGGACTTCAGCGCGACGATGATCGCATCCGCCTCCGGCAAGGGCCCCGTGGGCACGCCGATCACCTGCACGGCGGTCATGCCGCCCTTGACCAGCGTATTCGCCAGGTCGGTGGCGCCCGTGAAGTCGTCGGCGATGCAGCCGAGCAATGGCATGGTTCTCTCCCTTGTTGCGGCGGCCCGGCGAGGGTCGTCCCCCGGGTGGGTCGCGCGGTCAAGCGCCTGCGGCAGAAGCACATCCGGGGCGCCGCGGTTCACCCGCCGGTCCGGCATCGTCCTTCCCCGTCCTTGCGGCGAGGCTGATCCCCGTACAGGGTGGGGCCGGGGGATTCCATGGACAAGCGAATCATCCAGGCGGGGGATTCCGGGAAACCGGCGGGCCCTTCGACCTCCGCGTCCGGCACGGCGACAAGCGGCTGGCGGCGGCGGGGTCCGACATGGACTGCCTGCCGAAGGTCATCGTCCGGCTGCGCGACCAGCGCCCGCGGGAGGAATTCGACCGCACCGACCGCCGCTGCCTCTCACCAGCCAGGCGGCCCTGCCCGCCCGCACCCCGATGGATTGCGCACTCGAGGTCGAGGCGGTCGCCTCGGTGCCGGAGGGCTGACGCTTCGGCCGCCGCCGCAGCATCCGCCGCGCCGGCGCGGCTAAGCCTGCGCCTCGCCCGCACCGCCGGAGGCCGCATGACCGATCCGACCCCGCCAGCCCCCGACCGCCTCCCTGGCCGCCTCCCCGCCCGCTTCCCCGGCTGGCAGGTCGCCTGGGCCGCCTTCGTCGTCGCCGTCTTCGGCTGGGGCGTCGGCTTCTACGGCCCGCCGATCTTCCTCCAGGCGGTGCAGGCCTCGCGCGGCTGGCCGGTCTCCCTCGTCTCGGCGGCGGTGACCTGCCATTTCCTGTTCGGCGCCGTCGTCGTCGCCGACCTCGCCCGGCTGCACCGGCGCTTCGGCCTCGTCGCCGTCACCCGGGCCGGGGCGCTGGCGACGGCGCTCGGCATGCTCGGCTGGGCGCTGGCCGCCGAGCCCTGGCAGCTCTTCGCCGCGACGCTGGTCAGCGGCGCCGGCTGGGCGGCGACCGGCGCGGCGGCGATCAATGCGATCGTCTCCCCCTGGTTCAGCCGCCGGCGGCCGGCCGCGCTGTCGCTCGCCTACAACGGCGCCAGCATCGGCGGCGTCGTCTTCTCGCCGCTCTGGGTCGCGCTGATCGCCGGCATCGGCTTCGCCGGCGCCGCCGGGCTGGTCGGGCTGGCGATGGTCGCCACGCTCTGGCTGCTCGCCGGCCGCCATTTCCGCGATGGCCCGGCCGCCCTGGGCCTGCACCCGGATGGCGACGCCGCCCCGGCGCCGGTGCCGCCCGCCGCGCCCCGCCTCCGCCTCCGGGGCGACCGGCGCTTCCGCAGCCTGGCGCTGGCCAGCAGCCTCGGCCTCTTCGCCCAGATCGGCCTCATCGCGCATCTCTTCTCGCTGCTGACCCCGGTGCTGGGGGCCGGCGGCGCCGGGGTGCTGGCCGGGCTGGCGACCGCCTTCGCCATCCTGGGCCGCTCGCTGCTCGGCTGGCTGCTGCCCGCCGCAGCCGATCGCCGGCTGGTCGCGGCGGGGAACTACGGGCTGCAGGCGGCCGGCTCGCTGGCGCTGCTGGCCGCCGGCGGCGAGGCGGTGCCGCTGCTGGTGCTCGGCGTGGCGCTGTTCGGCCTGGGGCTGGGCAATACCACCTCGCTGCCGCCGCTGATCGCGCAGCAGGATTTCGCCGCGGCCGAGACCGGCCGGGTGGTCGCCCTGGTCACCGCCTGCAGCCAGGCCGCCTATGCCTTCGCCCCGCTGGCCTTCGGCGCGCTGCGGGACCTGCTGCCGCCGGCGCCCGGCCTGCCGGGCGGCAGCGCCCCGGCGCTCTACGCCCTGGCCGCCGCGGTCCAGCTCGCCGCCCTGCTGGTCCTGCTGCTCAGCCGCCGTGCCGGAGCATCTTCCGCGGCCAGATCCGCTCCCCCTCCGGCGGATAGGGCCGCCGGCCGAATTCCCCATGGCCCTGCGTCCGGCAGAACGCCGGCGCCTGGATGCTGAAGGTATCCACGCAGATGCCGTGGCAGCCACGCTCCCGCGCCCGCTGCCCGGCCGCGGCGATCACCTGCCGCCCGGGGCCGAGCCGGCGGATGCTCTCATCCGGCCGGAAGCAGCGGATGAAGACCCAGCCGGCATAGCCCTCCCCGACGGACCACCCGGCACCGTGCCGCCGCGCCCGACCAGCAGCGCCAGCGGCTCCCAGGGCGGGTGCCCCGGCCATCGCCGTTCGTTGAAGGCCTCCAGCCCATCCGGCAGCGCCTCGACATCCGCGCTGGCCGGCTCGCCCTCGATGGAGAGGGTCGGCCCCGGTGGTAGCTCCGCCTATGTCCTCCGGGGCAGCGCCAGCACGTCGCGGTGGCCGATCCGTGCCGCCAGCCGCCGCGCCGCGACCTGCTCCAGCCGCGCCTCCAGCCAGGCGCCGATCCGCTGGTCGCCGCGCCGGTCCTGCCGCTGCGCCGCCTCGGCATGGCCCATCACCAGCTCGCTCAGGAAGCGCGAGGCCGCCTCGTGCAGCCCCGGCATCGGCATGGCGCCGCGGCTGCGGACGTCCCAGTCGCTCGGCGCGCTGCTGACCGCGAAGCCGCGCGCCCCGAAGGCCTCGGCGATCGCCGCCGGCGCCCGGTCGCCCAGCGCCACCCCGCCGAAGCCCTTGTCCCGCCCCTGGTCGCGGCGGAAGCCGTCGGCCACCACCCGGTCGGCCGGGTGCGGCGGGGTGAAGCGATCCCGCCCGGTGACGCAGAGCGCGGCGTAGAAGGGTACCCGCAGCGCCGCCGCCAGCCGCCCGACCCAGTCCCGCGAGACCAGGTCGCAGAGCGCCGAGGACACCACCGCGTCCACGCTGTGCAGCGGCAGCCCGCGCGGCGCCTCGGCCAGGTCGGCGACCAGCGTCTCCACCCGCCAGGCGCCGCCCGGGGCATGCACCAGCAGGGTGCGGCGGTTCGGCACGGTCACCTTGTAGCCGATGGCCTCGCTGCGGTCGGCGATGGTGTCGAAGGCCGCCTCCAGCAATTCGCGGTCCGCGTCCACCAGGGTCCAGACCTGCGCCCGGCCCAGCCGCGGCGCCAGGAAGCGCAGCAGGCTGCCGGTCCCGGCGCCGAGGTCGAGGAAGCGCGGCCGCGCCGGCAGCCGCGCCAGCAGCGCATCGGCAAGGTCGGTGTCGCGCGCCATGGCATCGAAGGGCTCGCGCAGGTCCAGCCAGTCGAGCGCGAATTCCTCCGCCATCAGGCCTGCTCCAGCGCATCGAGGAAGGCCGCGGCCCGGTCGCTCCAGCGCGGCAGCCGCTGCCCCGCCGCCCAGGCCGCCTCGGCCATCTCGGCGCGCATCCCGCCATCGTACAGCACCCGCCGCATCGCCCGCGCCAGCAGCATGACGTCGCCGGGCGGCGAGACGCAGCCGGCCTCGACCGGCACCACCTCGGCGATCGCCCCGCCGGCGGTGACGGCGACCGGCAGGCCGCGCGCCAGCGCCTCGGCCGCGGCCATGCCGTAGCCCTCCCAATGGGTCGCCAGGGCGAAGACGTCGCTGCGGTCGTACAGCGCCTCGAGCGCCGCGCCGGAGACCTCCCCGGCGAAGCGCACCCGCTGCGCCAGCCCCAGCTCCTCCACCAGCGCGGCCAGCCCATCGGCATAGACCGCGTCGCGCGCCGCGCCGGCGATGGTCAGGGTCCAGTCGATATCGGTCAGCCGCGCCAGGGCCTTCAGCAGCACGTCATGCCCCTTGCGCGGGATCAGCGTGCCGACCGAGAGGATGGCAACGCCCGGCCCGCCCGAGCCGCGGGCCCGCGGCGCGGGGTCGGTCCCCGGCTCCACCACGCCGATCCGCTCCGGCGCCACGCCGAATTCCGCCGTCAGCTCCCGCCCCGTCGTGGCGGAGGAGACCACCAGCCGCGCCAGCCGCGGAAACATCGCCGCCTCCGTCGCCCGCAGCGCCGCCGCAGCATCGGCGCCGATCCCGGCCTCCATCGCCGTCGGATGATGGATCAGCGCCACCGCCCGGCGGGCGACCAGCGCATCGGCCAGCGGCGCGAAGGCCGGCAGGCCCAGCCCGTCGAGGATGATCCGCGCCCCCGCCGGCACCCCGTCCAGCGCCGCCCGCGCCGCCGCCAGCGCCGCCGCATCCGGCAGCGGATGCCGCCCCGCCAGCTCGACGACCGTCACCTCCTGGCCCAGCGCCCGGAAGCCCTCCACCAGCCGCCGGTCGTAGCCGTAGCCGCCGGAGATGGTCCCGAAGGGCGCCGGCACGAGCAGCGCAATCGGCAAGGCCTGGCCCCGATCCAGACCTTCGGTGCTCGGCTTCGCCTGCGCCCTCCGGTCATCGGACCCCGTCACGCCACCGGCCCCTCGAAGGCCGCCCAGGCATTCGGGCTTTCCCGCAGCAGGATCTTCAGCCCGGTCACGTTGGCCGACTGCGCCCCGAGCTTCCCCGCCCGCAGTGCCGCCGCCAGCAGCCCATGGATGTGCGAGCAGAGGAATTCGGTGGTGGTGTTCACCCCGGCGAAGGCCGGCTCGCCGTCGAGGTTGCGGTAGTCGAGGCCATCGAGCGCCTTCCGCAGTTCCACCTTGGCCAGGCCGATGTCCACCAGCAGCCCGAGCGCATCGATGCCGGGGGCGCGGAACTCCGCCTCCACCGCGAAGGTGGCGCCGTGCAGGCGCTGGGCGGGACCGAATTCGTCGCCGCGGAAGCTGTGCGCCACCATGATGTGGTCGCAGACGGTCAGGCTGTACATGGTCGCTCGCTCGCTCAGTAGGTGACGGTGGGGCAGGGGTGCGCCGCCGGGCCATTCAATATCCCGGGCAAGGCCGCCGGCAATGCGGCGAAGGCGACCGGCGGCGCCAGCAGCGCGTCGAGGCGCGGATCCTCGAGCAGGCGCAGCGCCAGCGCCAGCCGCTCCCCGTGCGTCCGCCGGCCGCGCATCGCCGGCGCGACCTGCCCGACCTGGGTCGAGACGATCGACAGCCGCTGCGCGTGGAAGGCCTCGCCCAGCGGCAGGGTCACGGCGCGGTCGCCGTACCAGCTCGCCTCGACGATCCGCCCCTCGAAGCCGGCCCGGCCGAGCGCCAGCACCAGCCCCTCCGGCGCCGCGCTGGCATGGATGACGAGGTCGCGCTGCCCGGGCGCCTCCTCCGGCGCGCAGAACCGCGCGCCCAGGGCGTTCACCAGCGCCGCCCGCCCGGGGTCGATGTCGCAGACCGCGAGGTCGAGCCCGGGCACCCCGGCCAGCAGCGCCGCCACCAGCAGCCCGACCACCCCGGCGCCGATCACCAGCACCCGCTCGCCGACCAGCGGCCGCGCGTCCCAGAGCACGTTGACCGCGGTCTCCATGTTCGCCGCCAGCACCGCGCGCCGGTCGGGCACCGCATCCGGCACCGGCACGCACATCGCGGCCGGGGCGAGGAAGCGATCCTGGTGCGGATGCAGGCAGAAGACCCGGCGGCCCAGCAGCGCCGCCGGCCCCGCTTCCACCATGCCGACCGCGGCGTAGCCGTACTTCACGGGATAGGGGAATTCGCCGGCCATCAGCGGCGCCCGCATCGCCGGCCACTGGCTCTCCGGCACCCGCCCGGCCAGCACCAGCCGCTCGGTCCCGCGGGAGATGCCGCTCGCCAGCGCCCTGACCAGCGCTTGGCCCTCGGCCGGCGGCGGCAGCGTCTCCTCGCGCAGCTCGGCCACCCCCGGCGCCACGCACCACAGGGCGCGCGCCTTCACGAACACACCCCCGGCCGCACCCGGTCGAGCGCGATGTCGAAAAGCACGTCCGGCGCCAGGTCGTGCACCGTCCAGGCGAAGCGAAGCCCGTCGGCGATGCGCGCCGCCTCCGGCAGGGTGAAGGCCGGGATGCCGGAGCCGAGCAGCACCGGCGCCACCGTCACGTGCAGCCGGTCGAGGCAGCCCGCCGCCAGGAAGCGGCTGACGGTGACGCCGCCGCCCTCGACGAAGAGGCGCGTCAGCCCGCGCGCGGCCAGCGCGGCCAGGATCGCCGGCACCGCCAGCCCGCCATGCGCCGCATCGCGCGGCAGCCGCACCACCTCGGCCAGCCCGAGCCGGTCGCCGCCCGGCGCGTCCTCGGCGGCCAGCAGCAGGGTCGGCGGCCCCTCGCGGAACACCCCGTACCCGGCGCCCAGCCGGCGGTCGGTATCCAGCACCACCCGCACCGGATCGGGGCCTGGGCAGCCCCGCGTGGTCAGCCGCGGGTCGTCGTGCCGCACCGTCCCGGCGCCGACCACGACGGCATGGCAGAGCGCCCGCAGCCGGTGGGTATGCAGCAGGTCGCCCGCCCCGCCGATCCACTGCGAGGAGCCGGAGGCGGTGGCGATCCGCCCGTCCAGCGTCTGCGCCAGCCGCCCCACCACGGTGCAGCCGTCGGCCGCGGCCGGCGGCGCCAGCAGCGGGCCGAACAGCGCCGCCAGCGGCCCGGCCGCCGGCACCGCCCCGCCGGGCGCGTCCCGCAGGGCCAGCAGCGCCGCCCAGCCGGGCGGGGCAGGGGGGCGTCCTTCCGAGGTCATATCCATCGCGGCGGACCTTGCCGGATGCCGGCGCCCGGCGCCAGCGGCCTCGGCGCAAGGATATCTTTACCGGGACCCGCAATGATGGGGCCCTCGAATGAGGACCAGGGGTTCACGACCGATGCGGCTGTTTGGCAAGACCACCTTCGACGTCACCCGGATCGCGGCGCTGGATGCGCTGCGGACCAACGTGATGATCGCCGACCCGGATCTGAACATCATCTACGTCAACCCCTCCGCCATGGCGCTGATGCGCGAGGCCGAGGCGGAGCTGCGGCAGGAGCTGCCGCGCTTCGACCTGGCCCGGCTGATCGGCAGCAACATCGACATCTTCCACCGCAACCCGACGCACCAGCGGCAGATGCTGGCCGGGCTGGCCAGGCCGCATGCGGCCACCATCCATGTCGGCGGCCGGGCCTTCGACCTGCTGGTGACCCCGCTGCAGGACCAGGGGAAGCCGCTCGGCTTCACGGTCGAATGGGCGGATGCGCGGGCCCGCCTGCTCAACCTCGACTATGCCGCGCAGATCGCGGCCATCGGCCGGTCCCTGGCCGTCATCCAGTTCGGCACCGACGGCACCATCCTCGACGCCAACCCCAATTTCCTGAAGGCCATGGGCTACACGCTCGAGGAGGTGCGCGGCCGGAATCACAGCATGTTCGTCGAGCCCGCCCTGCACGGCAGCGCCGAGTATGCCCGCTTCTGGGAAGAGCTGCGCCGTGGCGAATACCAGGCGGCGCAGTTCAAGCGCATCGGCAAGGGCGGCCGGGAGATCTGGATCGAGGCCTCCTACAACCCCATCCTCGATTCCGCCGGCAAGGTCACCAAGGTGGTGAAATTCGCGACCGACGTCACCGGCCAGATGACCCTGCTGGCCAATCTGAAGACCCTGATCGACCAGAATTTCGGCGAGATCGACGGCGCCATCGACCTCTCGACCGGCAGCGCCCGCACCGCGACCACCGCCGCCGAGGAGACCTCGAACAGCGTCCAGTCGGTGGCCGCGAGCGCCGAGGAGCTGGCGACCTCGATCACCGAGATCTCCGAGAGCATGGCCAAGTCCCGCGCCGCCACCGACAGCGCCTTCGACCGCACCGTGGCGGTCGGCCGCAACACCGAGACCCTGGCCAATGCGGCCCAGGCCATGGGCGGCATCGTCGGGCTCATCCGCAACATCGCCAGCCAGATCAACCTGCTGGCGCTGAACGCCACGATCGAGGCGGCGCGGGCCGGCGATGCCGGCAAGGGCTTCGCCGTCGTCGCCTCCGAGGTGAAGAACCTGGCGGTCCAGGCCGCCCGCGCCACCGAGCAGATCTCGGGCGAGATCGACGGCATCCAGGCCACCTCGCTCGAGGTCGCCGGCGCGCTCGACGCCATCCGCGACGCGGTCACCACGGTGCGCGAGAGCGTGACCCTGACCGCCTCCGCCGTGGAGGAGCAGAGCGCCGTCACCCGCGGCATGTCCGCCGACATGCAGACCGCCGCCGGCGCCGTCTCCACCGTCTCGGCGAATATTGCCGAGATCGCCTCGGCGGTGCTGCAGGCCGGCCAGGCCGTCACCAAGACCAAGGATGCGGCGCGGGTGCTGGTACGCTGACGCGCCGCCGCCCCGGGCCTCCATCGGCCCGGCGCTACAACCCATGCGTGTGCAGCAGGACGCATTGCGGCAGTGTAATCAACCGCGTCGTGCATGAAAGCAGAGGGTAATCGTAGAGCAGGATTATTATTGGGAATCTGGACGGAAAATGGTGCGGCTTGCTTGACTCCTGCATGACCGACTGTATCGGTCACCCGGACACTCGACCGACCTGAGCCCGCGTCCCGTGCCATCCGGCGCGGGCGGGCCGGCTGTGGCAGGGCCGCCCCCGCGCGCGCGGGGGCAGTATTCTCGTCCAGGAGAGAGACAAGCGTCCATGGAATACCGCAGTATCGACGGCTCGGGCAACGATCCCGGCAATCCGCTGACCAACGTCACCAATACCGCCTTCCTGCGCCTGGCACCCGAATACTTCGCCGATGACCAGCGCGGACTGGTCGACGGCCCCAATCCCCGCAGCATCAGCAATGTCGTCGTCGGCGAGGGCGCCGCGGACATCGAGAACCCGCAGGGCCTCTCCGGCATGATGTACGCCTGGGGCCAGTTCATCGACCACGACATCAACCTGACCGCCGACAGCCGCACCGGCCAGCCGATCAGCATCGTCATCCCGAAGGGCGACCCCGTCTTCGCCGACGGCACCATCATCCCGATGAGCCGGGCCGACGTGGACGCCAACGGCGACCCGGTGAATGCCGTCACCGGCTGGATCGACGGCTCCATGGTCTATGGCTCGACCGAGGCGACCGCCGCCCGGCTGCGCGCCCCCGACGGCCACATGCTGATGTCGGAAGGCCGCAACCTGCCGGTCGGCCCGGTCGACCCGACCGGCGAGGATGCCGCCCAGTCCGGCGGCCTGCTCGGCCACATCGCCGGCGACGGCCGCGCCGACGAGAACCCCTCGCTGACCGCGCTGCAGACGCTCTTCGTCCGCGAGCACAACTGGCAGGTCGACCGCCTCTATGCCGGGAACCCCTGCCTCGACGGCGACACCGTCTTCAACATGGCCCGCGCCATCGTCACCGCCGAGATCCAGAACATCACCTACCAGGAATTCCTGCCCCACCTCCTCGGCGACCTGGCGCCCGGCGAGTACCGGGGCTTCGACGATGCCGTCGACCCCCGCATGGCCATCGAATTCGCCGGCGCCGCCTATCGCTTCGGCCATTCCACCGTCTCGCCGCGGACCGAGAAGCTGGACGAGTACGGCCACCCCGCCGGCGAGATCTCGCTGCGCGAGACCTTCTTCCTGACGCCGGCCGAATTCGCCGCCGACGGCGGGGCCGACGGGCTGCTGCGCCACCTCGCCTCCGACCTGTCGCAGGCGATGGACGCCCGCATCGTCGAGGACCTCCGCAACTTCCTGTTCGACCCCCCGGTCGGGCTCGACCTCGCCGCCATCAACATCCAGCGCGGCCGCGACCTCGGCCTGCCGCACCTGAACGAGATGCGGGAGGCGCTGCACCTCGACCCCTATACCGCCTTCTGCCAGATCACCGACGACCAGGGCACGGTCGCGGCGCTGGAGCAGGCCTTCGGCTCGGTGGACGCGGTCGACCTCTGGACCGGCGGCCTGGCCGAGCGGGTCATGCCCGGCGCCTTCGTCGGCGAGACCTTCGGCCTCATCATCGCCGACCAGTTCGAGCGCAGCCGCGACGGCGACCGGCTGTGGTTCGAGAACCAGGGCTTCGACGCCGAGACGCTGCAGCAGATCCGGCACAGCGGCCTCAGCGACATCATCCTGCGCAACACCGACACGCAGCACATCCAGGACGACGTCTTCACCTTCGCCGAGCGCCGCGCCGAGGGCAGCGAGGCGATGGACCCCGAGCTGCCGCAGCTCGTCATCCCGCTGCCGGCGGATACCGTGCTGGCCTGAGCGCCACGGGGGCGGGCGCCCGCGGGCGCCCGCTCAGGGCCGGATCAGCGCGTGGGGGAACCAGGGCAGCAGCAGCTGCGCCAGCACCCCCGCCAGGATCGGCAGGGCGAAGGAGGCGGCGAGGCGGATCGCCACGAAGCGCCCGCCGAGCACCGGCCATTCCCAGGCGATCACCCGGTGGAAGCCGAGGATCGCCCAGCCGGTGATCAGCGCCACCATCTGCGCCCCGCCGGCGCCGGCCTTGATGAAGGTCAGCACCAGGGGGAAGGAGACGAAGGGCCCGCCCGGGATGAAGCCCCCGGCGACGCTGGCGATGACGATGCCCACCAGCCCGCTCTCGGGCCCGAGCCAGCCGGCGGCGGCATCGGGCGGGATCAGCTCCGCCAGGAAGGCGGCCATCGGCAGCGCCACCACCAGCAGCGGCAGCACCCGGACGATGGTCTGCCCGGTCTCGCGCAGCGCCCGCTGCGCCGTCGGCACGCCCCGCCGCAGCGCCAGGGCGAAGGCGACCAGCGCCACCACGAAGAGCAGGATCTGGCCGGGCGTCATGCCGTGTTGCCGCTGCCCGGCGGGGTCCAGGCGATCGGGATGCGCCGCGCCAGCGCCCCGGCGATCAGCCCCAGCGGCAGGCCGCAGAGAAAGCGCAGGATGGCGAAGTCGGCGCCCAGCAGCGGCACCTCCCAGACCAGCACCCGCTGGAAGCCGTTCAGCGCCCAGGCGACGATGAAGGCGATCAGCGCGCCGCGGTCCGCCCCCGCCTGGGCCAGCACCAGCACCAGCGGGAAGGCGGCCATCGGCCCGCCCGGCATGGCCATCCCCGCCAGCGTCGCGACGCCGAGGCCCCGCCAGCCGCTCTCGGCGCCCATCCACTTCGCCAGGGCGCCGGCCGGGATGAGCTGCTTCAGGCTGCCGGCCAGCAGCAGCCCCGCCAGCATCGCCGGCAGCACGCCGAGGAAGACGCCCGCGGCCACGCCGAGCGCCCGCATCACCCCCTCGGGCCCGTGCAGCCGCCAGACCGCGGCCCCGGCCGCGAGGCCGATGGCGGCGATGATCAGCAGGTTGGACTGCCGGCGCAGGAAGCCCGGCACGGGGCGGCGGCTAGAGCCGCACGGCCTCCGTCTGGTAGCGCTCCCCGGCGCTGCGCTGGACCTCGGTGTCCAGCACCGCGGCGGCGATCGCGGCCAGGCCGGCGGCGGCGGCGATGCCGATGAGGAAGGCTTTCACGGCGGCGGTCTCCTGGGCGAATCCCCTGCGTATGGGTCCGCCTCAGGGCGATGGCAAGAGGGCTTCCGCCGCCGCCAGATCCTCCGGCGCATTGGCGTTGAAGAAGGGGTCGACCGGCACCGCCGGCCAGGCGGCGCTGGCGCAGCCGAAGCGCGCGGTCCAGCGGTCGATCTTCCGCTCCCCCGCCAGCAGCGCCGCCCGCAGCTCCCCGCGCAGCGCGACCGGCCAGAGCGCGATCGGCGGATGGGTCCAGCCGCCGGAGGCGGCGCAGGCCATCGGCACGCCGGCCGCCCGCCGCGCCGCCTCCAGCCGCTGCACCAGATCCGCCGGCAGGAAGGGCCCGTCGCCCGGCACCGAGAGCACGGTCGCGACCTCCGGCCGCTCCGCCGCCGCCCAGTCGAGCGCCGCCAGCACCCCGGCCAGCGGCCCGGGGTAGTCCGGCAGCGGGTCGGCCACCACCGGCAGGCCGAAGCCGGCGAAGCGGGCCGGGTCGCCATTGGCGTTGAGCAGGATGCCCGCCACCTGCGGCGCCACCCGCTCGATCACATGCGCCAGCAGCGGCCGGCCGCCCAGCAGCCGCAGCGGCTTGTCGCCGCCGCCCATCCGCCGCGCCAGCCCGCCGGCCAGCACCACCGCCAGCACGCTATGCATCGCGGCCGTTCTTGCGCCAGTGCTTCGGATTCTCCTCGCCCACCGCGGCGAGATCGGCGTCGAAGACGATCCGCTCCTCCCCGGCCAGGGCCACGAAGCGCTTGCCCTTGCAGCGGCCGATCAGGGTCAGCCCGACCTCGCGCGCCAGCTCCACCCCCCAGGCGGTGAAGCCGCTGCGGGAGATCAGGATGGGGATGCCCATGCGCACCGTCTTGATCACCATCTCCGAGGTCAGCCGCCCCGTGGTGTAGAAGATCTTGTCGGCCGGGTCGCAGCCGGTGCGGAACATCCAGCCGGCGATCTTGTCCACCGCGTTGTGGCGGCCGACGTCCTCCATGTAGACCAGCGGCGCATCCGCCTTGCACAGCGCGCAGCCATGGATGGCGCCGGCCTCGAGGTAGAGCGTCGGCAGGGTGTTGATCGCCTTCAGCAGGCCGTAGAGCCAGCTCGTGCGCAGCGCCGCGGGCGGCAGCGTCCGCTCGCCGAAATCCTCCAGCAGGTCGCCGAAGGCGGTGCCCTGGGCGCAGCCGCTGGTCAGGGTCTTCTTCTTCAGCTTCGCCTCGTAGTCGGTGCGCCGCGCGGTCCGCACCACCACCACCTGCAGGTCATCGTCGTAGTCGATGCCGGTGACCGCATCGTCCCGCCGCAGCATGCCCTGGTTCAGCAGGTAGCCCAGCGCCAGCTCCTCCGGCCGGTCGAGGATGGTCATCATGGTGACGATCTCCTGCCCGTTCAGGTAGAGCGTCAGCGGCCGCTCCACCGTCACGCTCGCCTCGATGCGCGCGCCGGTGTGGTCGAGGCCCGAGACGCGCCGGGTCAGCCGCGGGTCGGAGGGATCGGGCTGGACGAGGAGGGGGCCTGGCATGGCCCTGAGGTGAGGCGCCCCCGGCCCGGCGGCAACCCCGGCCCGCCGTCACACGTTCCCGCGGGCGAAGGAGAGACGCCTGATGCCCAGCTACCACTTCCCCGCCGAGGCCGGCCAGCCGCTGCCCGATGCGACGCCGGAGGCGATCGCCGCCCTGCTCGACCGCATGGGGGTCGCGCATGCGGGCGTCCGCATCGCCCGCCGCGGCGACACCGTGACGCTGGAGGGCCGGGTCGCCGATGCCGCCGCCGAGGAGCTGCTGGTGCTGGCGACCGGCAACCTCGCCGGCATCGCCCAGGTGCGGGACCAGCTGACCGCCGGCCAGGCCCCCGGCCTGCTCGACAGCCTCGGCGCCTTCGCCCGGCTGCCGGCCGGCAGCGCCAGCACCGAGGCGGCCGAGACCGCCGTCCATGCCGCCATGCCCGAGGCCGGCACCCGCTTCGGCCCGGCCGGCAGCCTGTTCCACGCGCTGCAGCCGGGCGAGACCCTGGCCGAGATCGCCGAACGCCACTACGGCGACCCGGGCGGCCAGCGCCGCCTGCAGGAGGCCAATGCGCCGGTCCTCGCGGGTGGTGCGCCCGGCCCCGGCCTGGTGCTGCGCATCCCGCCGAAGCCCTGAGGCGGCGGCCGGGGCGGCGCCCGCCCCGGCCTCAGCCCTCGGGCGTCATCGCGCTCTCGTGCCAGCGCCGGAGCAGCAGGTGCTGCACCAGTCCGAGGACCGCGAAGATCGCGATCCCCGCCGCCGAGATCAGCGCCAGCGCCGCGAACATGCGGGGGATCTTGAGCTGGTAGCCCGCTTCCAGGATGCGGAAGGCCAGGCCCGAGCCGGTCCCCCCCGCGCCGGCGACGAATTCCGCGACCACCGCGCCGATCAGCGCCAGCCCGCCGGCCACCCGCAGCCCGGCCAGGAAATAGGGCAGGGCGCCCGGCAGCCGCAGCAGCCAGAGCGTCTGCCAGCGCGAGGCGCCATACAGCCGGAACAGCTCCAGATGGTTGCGGTCGGCGCTGTTCAGCCCGAGCACGGTATTCGACAGCACCGGGAAGAAGGCGACGATCCAGGCGCAGATGAGCAGGGAGACGGTGACGTCGTCGACCCAGATGAGGATCAGCGGCGCGATGGCCACGACCGGCGTCACCTGCAGCACCACCGCATAGGGGAAGAAGGCCCGCTCCACCCAGCGGGACTGGGCGAAGGCGACCGCCAGCAGCCCGCCGAGGCTGACCGCCAGCAGCAGCGCCAGCAGCGCGATCCGCAGCGTCACCAGCAGCGAGCCGGCCAGCAGCGGCCAGTCCGCCACCAGCGCCTGGCCGATCGCGACCGGCCCCGGCAGCACGTAGCTCGGCACCGCATAGTGCCGCACCAGCCCCTCCCAGCCGCCGAGCACGGCCAGCCCGACGATCCCCGGGGCGATGGCGTCCTGCGGCTTCACGGCGCCATCGCCCGTTCCAGCGCCTCGGTCGCCTGCCGGCACAGCGCGGCGTAGTCCGCCGAGGTGCGGAACCCGGCCGGCCGCGGCGCGGCCGCGCCCCCCGGGACGCCGCCCGGCAGCACCACCGGCATCTCCGCCACCACCCGCCCGGGCCGCGCCGCCATGAGGATGACGCGGGAGGCGAGGTAGACGCTCTCGAAGACCGAATGGGTGACGAAGACCACGGTCGTCCCATCGGCGCCGCCGCTGCCGGCCCAGAGCCCGAGCAGGTCGTCGTTCAGCCGGTGCCGGGTCAGCTCGTCGAGCGCGGCGAAGGGCTCGTCCATCAGCAGCAGGCTCGGCCGGGTCACCATCGCCCGGGCGATCGAGACCCGCATCCGCATGCCCCCCGAGAGCTCGCGCGGCCAGGCCCGCTCGAAGCCGGCCAGCCCGACCGCGGCCATGGCCGCCGCCGCCCGCGCCTCCTGCTCCGCCCGGTCGACCCCGGCGAGGCGCAGCGGCAGCCGCACGTTGCCCAGCGCATCCGCCCAGGGCAGCAGGGTCGGGTCCTGGAAGACGAAGCCGACCTGGCGGGAGGCGGCGCGGCGGATCACCCCCTCGGTGGGCGCCGCCAGGCCGGCGATCAGCCGCAGCAGGGTCGACTTGCCGCAGCCGGAGGGGCCGAGGATGGCGAGGAATTCCCCCGCCTCGATCCGCAGCTCCACCCCGGCCAGCGCCTGGGTGCCGCTGGCGAAGCGCTTGCCCACCCCTTCGAGCGCGACCAGCGTCATGCGGGCAGGGGCCATGATGGGAGAGGGCGGGGCGGCATCGGCGCCAGGATGCGGCCGCCGGCCGGAGCGCGGCAACCCCGCCCCGGGCCGGATCGGCAGGAATGCCTCAGTCCGCCGGCTTTCCGCCGGGCCGCCGCCGATTGGTCCAACGAAACGGCCCCGCTGCAACCACAGATATGCTAGAGCGCCTGCCGCGCTGGTGAACCACATGCCCGATTCTGCCGGGGAGCCGAGAGTCCCATGGCCCTGAGGCCGCCCCGCTTCCGCCCGATCCGCCGCGACCGGGCCGGGCTGGCGCTCGCCGCGCTGGCGGTCGGGCTGCTCTGGCTGGCCATCGGCCTGACCATCCGCCGGCAATTCGACACCGCCGCCGACCTCGCCCTGCGCGAGACCGCCAACCTCGCCCGGATCCTGGAAGCCCAGGTCGCCGGCCGCATCGACGCCATCGACGCCACCCTGCGCTTCAGCCAGGTCCTCTTCGCCCGCGACCCGGCGGCATTCAGCCTGGGCGACTGGTCGGTCATCGGCGGCGACCCGGAAACGGTCAGCGCGGTGCTGGTCAGCCCGCAGGGCTTCGCCCTGGCCACCCGGGACGGGCCGCTGGCCGAGCCCCTCGACCTGCGCGATCGGCCGCATATCCAGGCGCATCTGCGCGACCCCGCGGCGGACCGGCTGGAGATCGGCTGGCCGGTCCGCGGCCCGCTGAGCGGCCGGCCCATCATCGCCTTCTCCCGCAGCCTCCGGACCGCCGCCGGCGAGCCGGGCGGCATCATGCTGCTGGCGCTGGATGCCACCCTGTTCTCCCGGCTGCACCAGGCGCTCGACCTGCGCGACGGCCGGATCCTGCTGGTCGGGCTGGACGGGGTGATCCGCGCCCGCAGCCCGGACGGGCCCGTGGCGCCCGGGGACCGCCTGCCGGAGGCGGCAATGACGCCCTTCCGCGCGGGGCTGGTCGAGCGCACCGATGTCCGCAGCAGCGCGCTCGACGGCACCCCCGGCTTCGCCACCTGGCGCCGGGTCGCCGGCTATCCGCTGCTGGTCACGGTCCGGCTCGCCGCCGACCGGGTGCTGGCCGAATCCCGCCGCTACCGGCTGCAATGGCTCGGCCTCGGCGCCCTGTTCACGCTGCTGACCGCCGGGCTCTGCGGGGCGGTGGCGCGCATGCGCCGGATGGAGCGGGCCTCGCGCGCCGCGCTGGAGGGCACCTTCGCCCATGTCGGGCATGGCATCATGATGGTCGATGCCGCCGGCCGGGTGGTGCTGGCGAATGCCCGGGTCAGCGACATGCTCGGCCTGCCGCCCGGGCTGATGGTGCCGGGCCGGCCGCTGGAGGAGATCATCCGCTGGCAGGAGGCGGCCGGCGAATACGGCAGCCGGGCCCCGCCCGAGCACCTCGCCAGCCAGGACCCGAGCCACGGCGCCGCGCCCTATATCTGGGAACGCACCCGCCCCGACGGCACCGTGCTCGAGATCCGGGTCGACCACCTGCCCGACGGCGGCTTCGTCCGCAGCTGGACCGACGTGACCGAGGCCCGCCGCACCGCCGCCGCCATCGCCGCCGCCCGCGACGCGGCGGTGGCGGCGCGGGCGGCGCTCAGCGCCGCCTTCGAGCAGGCGCCGCTCGGCATCATCCTGCTCGGCGCCGACCATCGGGTCGAGATCATGAACAGCCTCGCCGTCGCGCTGCTCGACCTGCCGCCGGCGCTCGCGGTCCCCGGCACCCCGGGAGCCGAGATCCTGCGGCTGCAGCTCGCCCGCGGCGACCTGGCGGCGCAGCCGGAGCTGGAGCTGGACGCCCGCCACGCCATCGCCGACGGCGACGTGCCCGACCGCGCCTATGTCCGCCCGAGCCGCGACGGCCGGCTGCTCGAGATCCGCGGCCGCCACCTGGCCGATGGCCGGGTCATCCGCACCTATGCCGACATCTCCGAACGCCAGGCGGCGCTGCGCCAGCAGCAGGCCGCCCAGGCGGCGGCCGCCTCGGCGCTGCGGAGCCGCAGCGAATTCCTCGCCACCGTCAGCCACGAGCTGCGGACCCCGCTGCATGCGGTGATCGGCTTCGCCGAGGTGCTGCTGCAGCAGCAGCCGGGCCCGGCCCAGGCGGCGAGCCTCCGCGAGATCGAGTCGGCCGGCCGGCAGCTGCTGGCGCTGGTGGACGACATCCTCGAGGTCGCGCGGCTGGAGCAGGGCCGGCTCACCCTGCGGGAGACCGCCTTCGACCCGGCCGCGACGCTGCGCGAGCTGGCCGGTCCGGCGGCGGCGCGGGCGGCGGCGCGGGGGCTGCGCTTCACCCTGGAGCTCGACCCGGCGCTGCCGGCCGAGGCCTTCGGCGACGCCGGCCGGCTGCGCCAGGTGCTGGTGAAGCTGCTGGACAATGCGGTGAAATTCACCGCCGCCGGGGGCATCGGGCTGAGCGCCACCGTCCTGGCCGAGACCGCCTCCGGCTGGCGCCTCGACATCGCCGTCGCCGATACCGGCATCGGCATCCCGGCCGAGGCCCGGGAGCGGCTGTTCGATCCCTTCGTCCAGGCCGATGCCTCCAGCGCCCGCCGCTACAACGGCGCCGGCCTCGGGCTGGCGGTGGCGCGGATGGTGGTGGAGGCCATGGGCGGGACCATCGCGGTCGAGAGCGCGCCGGGCCGGGGCAGCACCTTCCGCATCGCGGTGCCGCTGGCGCGGATGGCGCTGGCGCCGGCCTGAGGCCGGCCGCGTATCGACAATGACTCGCCCGTTGGAAAGCCGCCCCCTGTCCCGATTGCCCGGCAGGGCCTTGCAGAAAGCCCGATTCGACGCCGGTCCGGATATGCTTGAATGTTGAATTATTAACCTGCGGTAGAAATTCCCCGCGCATTTGACTTCGGTGGTATCAAGGGTACTTCCTTCACCTCCGGGTTCATCCGCACATGGATACTTCGGCGCCGCACCACCCGGAGGGCGCCACCCTTGGCATGGTCTCCCCGAACGACGGCACGCCGGAGCGCCCGGCCCGCCCCGGGGCCCGCCCCGCACCCCGCGCCGGCGCCGCCCTCATGCCTGATTACACCGCGCTTTGGCCCAAGCGGCCTCCCGGCGCGGACCCCGACGGCCGGCGCCTGCACCGGGAACGCTCCAGGTACCAGGAGATGCTGCGCCAGCAGAGCGTGCTGGCGCATTTCGGCCGCTTCGCCCTGCGCAGCGACAGCCTCGACGCCATCCTGACCGAGGCCTGCCGCCTGGCCGGCGAGGCGCTCGGCACCAACCTCGCCAAGGTGATGGAATTGCAGCCGGACGGGCAGGCGCTGCTGATCCGCGCCGGGGTCGGCTGGAAGCCCGGCGTGGTCGGCCAGACCCGGCTGCAGGTCGAGGGCACCTCGCCCGAGGGCGTCGCCCTCCGCTTCGGCAAGCCGGTGAGCTCGGCCGACATCGAGAAGGACGACCGCTTCCAGTATGCCGCGGTGCTGAAGGACAACGGGGTCCGCGCCCTGATCAACGTCATCATCATCGGCGGCCGCGGGCGGCCGCCCTTCGGCCTGCTGCAGGTGGCCGACCGGGTGCCGCGCCGCTTCACCCGCAGCGACACCGCCTTCCTCCGCGGCTACGCCAACCTGCTGTCCGCCGCGGTCGGCCGCCTGCGCTCCCTCGAGGAGGCGCGCGAGGCCAACCGCCTGCTCGAGCGCCGGGTCGGCGCCCGTACCCGGGCGCTGACCATCGCCAATGCCCGGCTGCGGGCGGAGGTGCAGGACAGCCGCCGCCTGCGCCACGTGCTGCGCGACGCCGGCAGGCTGGAGGCCGCCTTCGAGCACCTGCCGATCGGCGTCGGCCTGATCGGCCATGCCGGGCAGGTCATCTTCGCCAATCCGGAATTCCGCCGGCTGCTGCCGGACCCCGGCGGTTCCTCGGTCGCCACCCGCTCGGCCGGGCCCTGGTCCGCCATCGATGCCGCCGGCGGCACCCTCGCCCTGGCGGACTTCCCGGTGAGCCGGGCGCTGCGTGGCGAGCTCGCCCTCGATGTCGACTTCCGGTTCCGGGACCCGGAGGACCGGGTGCTGTGGCGCCGGGTCAGCGGCATTCCGGTCCGCAGCCCGGCCGGCCGCATCACCGCCGCGCTGGTGGTGATGACCGACGTGGACGAGGCCAAGCGGGCGGCCGAGCGGCAGACCCTGCTGGCCCGCGAGGTGGACCACCGGGCCAAGAACATGCTGGCGGTGGTGCTGGCGGCGCTGCGCCTCACCCGGGCCGACAGCATCCAGCATTTCGTCCGCGCCATCGAGGGACGGGTGATGGCGCTGGCCCGGGCGCAGACGCTGCTGGCGGCGGACCACTGGTCCGGGGCCGACCTGGGCGGGCTGCTGCGCGGCGAGCTGCTCAGCTTCCTCGACCGCCTGGACGCGGGGCCGCGGGCGCAGCTGCAGGGCGCCGCGGTGACCCTCCCGGCCCGGGCGGCGCAGCCCATCGCCATGGCGATCCACGAGCTGGCGACCAATGCGGTGAAGTACGGCGCCCTCTCGGCCAGCACCGGGCTGCTCTCGATCCGCTGGGAGCTGGGGCGCCCCGCGGCACCCGGGCGGGGCGCCGGCCCGGTGCTGCGGCTGCACTGGACCGAGACCGGCGGGCCGCCGGTCGGCCTGCCGCCGGCGCGGCAGGGCTTCGGCACGCGCATGCTGGCCCGGCTGCTGCGGGACCAGCTCGGCGGCGAGGTGGCGCTGGAATGGCGGCCCGCCGGCCTGGATTGCACCCTCGAGCTGCCGCTCGACCCGGAGGCCGCGGCCGATTAGGCGCCGAATCCGCTGGCGCTCCGGCCCGGCGCCTGTTATAGGAAAATAATCAACGGGAACGCTGGCGCCGGCTCTCGATCAGCCGCATCGCCTCCCACAGCACCTCGCGGGTGATGCCCTCGGGCGCGAAGCGGTCCTCGACCCAGGCGGCGGAGGGGGCGATGACCGGCCGCAGCACCATCGCGCCCTGCTCGACCTGGGCCTCGAGCCAGCCGGCGGTGCCGAGGTGCTGGCGATAGGCCTTGGGGATGGTGAGCTGCCACTGGGGCGAAATCCGGATCATCATGCGCCGCTCCCTGGCCGGACCCCGCCGGCGGCGGCATAAAAGACTAAATTCCTAAATTTGTCAAGCCAAACCGAGGAGGATCAAGGGCTTCGCCGCCGCGGCCTGAGGGAGATTGAGGCGAATTGAGCGGAATTGAGCCGAATTGAGGGGAATTGAGCGAAGTTGGGCCGCCTCAGCCCCGGCCGATCCCGGCATTCACCAGGGAGAGGTCGAAGGCCCGCCGCCAGTCCATCGCCGCCGGCACGATCCCGACCTCCGCCGCCGCCGCGTGCAGCGCCGCCCAGCGCGCCTCGGTCATCGCCCCGATGCCGAGCGTCGCCGCGTCGCCGGACCGCACGATGCCCTGCTCGTTCATCATGCGGGTGCCGTAGGCGAGCAGCGCATCGCCCATCTCCGGGTTCTGCGCCCGGATCAGCCGGTTCGCCGGCGCGGTGTCGAAGCCGCCGGCCGGGCCCTTCAGGTACTGGTCCCAGCCGGCGAGGCTGGCCTCGACGAAGCGCTGGATCACCTCGCGCTTCGCCGCCAGGGTCGCCCGGCCGATGCTGATGGTGGTGCCGTAGTCCTGGAAGCCGCTGTCGTGCACCAGCAGCAGCACCGGCTCGACCCCTTGCTCGCGGATCGAGAAGGGCTCGCTGCCGAGGTAGCCCTGCTGGACCACCCGCCTGTCCGCCAGGAAGGGCGCCAGGCTGAAGGTATAGGGCCGCACCTGGTCGTCGCTCAGCCCGTAGCGCTGCCGCACGAAGGGCCACCAGGTGACGCGCGGCTCGGCGCTGATCAGCACCGGCCGGCCCTTGAGCGAGGCGAAGCCGTCGATGCCGGTGCCGGGGTGGCCGATCAGCACCACCGGGTCCTTCTGGAAGATCGCGCCGATGCAGAGGAAGGGGATGCCCTCCCGGACGAAGCCCAGCGCCGCGAGGCCGTTGCCCATGGCCATGTCGACCCGGCCGCCGATCAGCAGCTGCGCCGGGTTGATCTGCGGCCCGCCCGAGCGCAGCTCGACCTCGAGCCCCGCCGCCCGGTAGAGCCCCGCCGCCTGCGCCTGGTAGAAGCCGCCGTGCTCGGCCTGGGCGCGCCAGTTGGTGACGAAGCTGACCCGGTCGAGCCGCGGCTGCGCCCGCACCGGGCCGGCCGCGACCAGCAGCGGCCCGCCGGCCAGGCCGAGCGCCGCGCGGCGCGAGACGATGAAGCGCTGCACTCCCATGGCGACCGCCTCCCTTCAGCCGGCCGGCCGGCTCAGCGCCGCAGCCCGAGCGGCGCGAGCAGCATCAGCGCCACGCCCCAGCCCCAGGCGCCGTTGTAGAGCAGGCCGCGCCAGGGAATGGCGCCGCTCCAGCCCGGCAGGCCCTTCAGCGCCGGCACCAGCGTCACCGCCACGGCGGTCAGCGCCAGCGCGCCGAAGACGAAGCCGGACAGCAGGGCCGGCGGCCGCAGCTTGACCAGGATCAGCGCCAGCACGATGCCCCAGACGCCGCCCCAGAAGGCCTGGGAGCCGACCAGCGGCACGCCGAGCGGCCGGGTCGGGGTCATGGCGAAGGGCGCGTTGGTGCGGCCGAAGAAACTCACCACGGCGGGGACGTCGTTGCCGAAGGCGTACATCAGGAAGGCGGTGCCCTGGTGGAAGACCAGGACCGAGACGAAGCCGGCGAGGAAACCGAAGGTGATTATTCTGATCATGCGCCGGAAGCTAGCCCGGCCCGCGCCCCGGGCGCCAGCGGCATCCCGCCGCTCTTGCCCAGCCGCCCGGTCCCGCGCACCTTGCGCCGCTGAGACTACCCCTTTTGGGAAGGAAACCCTGCCGTGAACGGTGCCGAAAGTCTGGTGAACACGCTGCTCAAGGGCGGCGTCGATGTCTGCTTCTCCAACCCCGGCACCAGCGAGATGCATTTCGTCGCCGCCCTCGACCGCATCCCCGGCATGCGCTGCATCCTCGGCCTGCAGGAGAACGTGGTCACCGGCGCCGCCGACGGCTACTGGCGCATGGCCGACAAGCCCGCCTCCACCCTGCTCCATTGCGGCCCGGGCCTGGCCAACGGCCTCGCCGGGCTGCACGACGCCCGCCGGGCGCGGTCCGGCATCGTCAACATCGTCGGCGACCAGGCGGTCTACCACCGGCCCTTCGATGCGCCGCTGACCGCGGATACCGAGGGCTGGGCCCGCGGCGTCTCCGCCTGGGTCCGCACCTCCTCCCGCGCCGAGGATGTCGGGGCCGATGCCGCCGGCGCCATCCAGGCCGCCCGCACCGCGCCCGGCCAGGTGGCGACGCTGATCCTGCCCTCCGACAGCTCCTGGAACGAGGGCGGCGTGGTCGCCGCGCCGCTGCCGGTGCCCGCCGTGCCGCTGGCCGACCCGCACCAGGTCAAGGGCGTCGCCCGCATCCTGCGCGAGAGCCGCGGCAAGGGCGTGATGCTGCTCCTCGGCGGCATGGCGCTGCGGGAGGGCGCCCAGATCCAGGCCAACCGCATCGCCGCCGCCACCGGCTGCCGCCTGCTGGCCGAGGGCTCCAATGCCCGCACCGCCCGCGGCCAGGGCCGCCTGCCGCTCGACCGGGTGCCCTATGTGGTGGACCAGGCGCTCGCCGCCCTGGCCGACGTGCGGCACCTCGTGCTGGTCAATGCCAAGGAGCCGATCGGCTTCTTCGGCTACCCCGGCAAGCCGAGCCGGCTGCAGCCGGCGGACGCCGAACTGCACGTGCTGGCCCGGCTGGAGCAGGATGCCGAGGCGGCGCTGCGGGCGCTGGCCGACGAGCTGGGCGCCCCGCCCGCCACCATCGCCGCCGCCGGCCCCCGCCCGGAAGCCCCGCGCGGCGCGCTGAGCCCGGAGGGCTTGGCCCGCACCGTCGCCGCGCTGATGCCGGAGCACAGCATCATCGTGGATGAGTCCGTCACATATGGGCGAGGTTTCTTTCCCGAAACCTATGCGGCGCCTGCCCATGACTGGTTGCAGAACTGCGGCGGCGCCATCGGCTACGGCATACCGGTGGCCATCGGCGCCGCGGTCGCGGGGGCCGGCCGGCGGGTGATCGCGCTGCAGGCCGACGGCAGCGCGATGTACACCGTGCAGGGGCTCTGGACCCAGGCGCGGGAGAAGCTGCCGGTCACCACCATTCTGCTGTCCAACCGCAAGTACCAGATATTGCTCGGAGAATACCGCAACGTGGGGGCCAATCCGGGGCGGACGGCGCTCGACATGCTCGACCTCGGCAACCCCGACATCAGCTGGGTGAAGCTCGCCAACAGCATGGGCGTGGAGGCGGCGCAGGCCAGCACGCTCGAGGCCTGCGGCGACCTGCTGGCCCAGAGCGTGGCGCGTCCCGGGCCGTTCCTGATCGAATTGATGATCTAGCCGGGGCCGGATTATCGCCGGCTGAGACACTGGAAAAGGAAATAGATTTCCGAGGTTTCAGGTTTCAGGCAGGGTCACTGCAATCGCCCGCACCCTACAGTGCGCGCATCGGGGGAACTCCTGCCCGATGCGCGCCGCTCGGCCAGTCCGGAACCAGCATGAACGCAACGCATCTGCCGCCCGCCATGGGGAACGACCGCCAGGGGACGCATCCGGACCGGATGGGGCCCGCGGCGGATCCGATCACCCTGCCGGGACCGGGACTGGCGCATCCCGGCCTGCCGGGGCCGGTGCCTCCGGCCCCCGCGCCCGCGGGCGGCCCCGCCGGCCATCCGGAGCCGCCGGCGCCGCGCCGGGTCTGGCTGTGGGTGACGCTCGGCCTGGTCGCGGCCCTCGGCGGCGGCGGCTACTACCTGTACGGCCAGCACCGCCAGGCGGCGCTGGCCATCCCCACCTCCCCGGCCGCCAGCCAGCCCGAGCCGCTGTCCCAGGGCGAGTTCCGCCTCTCCGACACGGAGATGCGGGCGCTGCGGATCGAGGAGATGCAGTCCCGCGGCTTCCGCGCCGAGCGCGTGGCCGAAGGCCGCATCGCCTACAACGAGGACCGCTCGACCCCGGTCTTCACCCCCTACAACGGCCGCGTGGTGAAGGTGAACGCCCGGCTGGGCGATACCCTGGCCCCCGGCGGGACGCTGTTCGAGGTCGAGACCACCGACCTCGCCGGCGCCGCCAACGACCTGCTCTCGGCCGCCGACGCCGCCAACAAGGCCCGCGGCGCGCTGGACCAGGCCCGCCGCGAGGAAGCCCGGCAGAACAGCCTCTTCTCCGCCCGCGCCACCTCCCAGCGGGAGGTCGAGCAGGCGCGCGTCGCGACCGCCGCCGCCGTCGCCGACCAGCGGAGCGCCGAGGCGACGCTGGCCGCGGCGCGGGACAAGCTGCGGGTGCTCGGCCGCTCGGCCGAGCAGATCGCCCGGATCGAGCAGAGCCGCATGGTCGATGCGGTGGTGCCGGTCACCGCGCCGATGGGCGGCACCGTGGTGCAGCGCCGGGTCGGCCCCGGCCAGTGGCTGAGCACCGGCGCCACCGACCCGGTCTTCACCATCGCCGACCTCTCCACCGTCTGGCTGGTCGCCGCGGTGCGGGAGATGGACGCGCCGATGATCAAGCTCGGCCAGCCGGTCGAGGTCAGCGTCGGCGCCCTGCCGGGCCGGACCTTCGATGCCCGCATCGCCACCATCGGCGCCGGGCTCGACGCCGCCACCCGCCGCCTCACCGTCCGCGCCGAGGTGCAGGACCCCGAGCACCTGCTGAAGCCCGAGATGTTCGCCACCTTCCGCATCGCGGTCGGGGACGGCCAGGAGAACGTCGGCGTCCCGGTGAACGCCATCATCTACCGCGGCGCCGAGGCCAGCGTCTGGGTGGCGCTCGACGGCAACCGCTTCATCCTCCGCCGCATCACGCCGGGCATCCGGGCCGGCGACATGGTCGAGGTGACCGAGGGGCTGAAGCCGGGCGACCGGGTGGTCACCGGCGGCGCGCTCTTCATCGACCGCGCGGCGCGGATCGACTGAGGCGCCTTTCCCGCCCCGCGAAGCCCAACCTCTGGTAGGTTCCGCGGGTCGCCGGACCCCGCGCCCGGTTGCAAGCTGAGACTGGTGGCCGGGCCCTCGTCCGGAGCACGTTAGACCACCCGGCCGCAGGGCTTCCTCGGCCCCGGGTTCGCTGGAAAGACCCGCATGCGCCAGATCGTCGCCTTCTCCCTGCAGCGCCGGCCGCTGGTCATCCTGCTGTTCTTCACCTTCATCGTGGTCGGGCTGGTGGCCTTCACCAAGCTCAACATCGAGGCCTATCCGGACCCGGTCCCGCCGCAGGTCGTCATCATCACCCAGAACCCCGGCCAGTCGGCCGAGGAGATCGAACGCTACGTCTCGATCCCGGTCGAGGTGGCGATGGCCGGGCTGCCGAACCTCGCCTCGGTCCGCTCCACCAGCCTCTTTGGCCTGTCCGACGTCCGGGTGCAGTTCAACTTCAACTATACCTACGACCAGGCGCTGCAGCAGGTGCTGAACCGGCTCGGCCAGCTGCAGGGCCTGCCGGAGGGGGTGCAGCCGCAGATCAGCCCGCTGAGCCCGATCGGCGAGATCCTGCGCTACCGCCTCATCGGCCCCCCCGGCTATTCCCTGGCGGATCTGAAGACCCTGCAGGAATGGGTGCTGGACCGTACCTTCAAGCGGGTGCCGGGCGTGGTCGACGTGACCTCCTTCGGCGGGCTGACCAAAAGCTACAACGTGGTGGTGAACCTGCCGCGCATGGCGGCCATGGGCCTCGCCCTGCCGGAGGTGATCAAGGCGGTGCGGGCCGGCAACGCGACCGTCGGCGCCGGAACCATCCGCATCGGCCCGCAGGCCGCCGTGGTCCAGGGCATCGGCCTGATCCGCGGCATGGACGACCTCCGCAACGTGGTGATCTCGGCCGAGGGCGGCGTCCCGGTGCTGCTGAGCGACATCGCCACCATCGAGATCGGCAACCAGCCCCGCCTCGGCATCGCCGGGCAGGAGCAGGACGACGACGTGGTGCTGGCGACGGTGCTGATGCGCCGCGGCGAGCAGACCCTGCCCACCATCCACGGCGTCCAGGCCGAGGTCGCCCGGATCAATGCCGGCGGCGTGCTGCCGCCGGGGGTGAAGATCGTCACGGTCTACGACCGCGAGGATCTGGTGAAGATCACCACCCGCACGGTGGTGCACAACATCATCGAGGGCGTGATCCTCATCCTCATCATCCAGTGGCTCTTCCTCGGCGACTTCCGCGGCGCGCTGGTGGTGGCGGCGACGGTGCCCTTCGCCTTCCTCTTCGCCATCCTGCTGATGATGGCCCGCGGCGAGAGCGCCAACCTGCTCAGCCTCGGCGCGCTCGACTTCGGCCTGCTGGTGGATGCGACCGTCATCATGGTCGAGAACATCTACCGCCACCTGGGGCTCAGCCGGAATCCGGCGCATCGCTACATCGCCCCCACCGGCTCGAAGGAGCTGTCGGGCCTCTCGCTGACCGTGCTGCGGGCGGCCGGCGAGGTGGACAAGGCGATCTTCTTCTCGGCGCTCATCATCATCGCCGCCTTCATCCCGCTGTTCACCCTCGGCGGTATCGAGGGCCGCATCTTCGGCCCGATGTCGAAGACCTATGCCTACGCCATCATCGGCGCCCTGCTGGCGACCTTCACCATCACCCCGGCGCTGGCCGCGGCGCTGCTGAAGGAGGACAGCCGGGAGCGGGACACCCTGCTGGTCCGGGCGCTGCGCTGGGGCCATACCCGGCTCTATGCCGTGGCGATGCGGGCCCGGGCGCTGTGCCTGATGCTGGCGGCCGGGCTGTTCGCCGCCTCGATCTTCCTGATGAGCCTGCTCGGCGCCGAATTCCTGCCGACGCTCGAGGAGGGCAACCTCTGGGTCCGCGCCTCCATGCCGGGCACCATCAGCCTCGAGGAGGGCAATGCCACGGTGAACCGCATCCGCGGCGTGCTGTTGGAATTCCCCGAGGTCATCACCGCCACCTCGCAGCAGGGCCGCCCGGACGACGGCACCGACAGCGCCGGCTTCTTCAACGCCGAGTTCTTCCTGCCCCTGAAGCCGCCGCAGCAATGGACCACCGCGCCCAACCGCGACGGGCTGGTCCATGCCATGCAGGCGCGCCTCTCCTCCCAGTTCGTCGGCGTCGAGTTCAGCTATTCCCAGGCGATCAGCGACAACGTCCAGGAAGCCGCCTCCGGCGTGAAGGGCGCCAATGCGGTGAAGGTCTTCGGGCCGGAGCTCGACATCATCGCCCGCAAGGCCGAGGAGATCCGCGCGGTGATGGCCGGCGTCGAGGGCGTCGCCGACCTCGCGGTCTTCCGCTCGCTCGGCCAGCCGACCGTCGCGGTGCGGATCGACCGGGCACGGGCGGCCCGCTACGGCCTGGCGATCGACGACGTCAACGAGGTGGTGCAGGCGGCGATCGGCGGGCGCGAGGCCGGGCGGCTGTACGAGCCCGGCGGCGACCGCAACTTCCCCATCGTGGTGCGGCTGGATACGCCCTTCCGCGACAGCATGGAGAGCATCGGCCGCATCCCGGTCGGCGGCCCGCGCGGGGCGACGCTGGCCGACGTGGCGGATATCCATCTCGTCGCCGGCGTCTCCTACATCTACCGCGAGGATGCCTCGCGCTACGTGCCCATCCGCTTCAGCGTGCGTGGCCGCGACCCGGCCAGCACCGTGGCGGAAGCGCAGGAGAAGGTGGAGGCGGCGGTCGAGCTGCCGCCCGGCTACCGGCTCGACTGGGTGGGCGAGTTCCGCAACCTGCAGGAGGCCATCGGCCGGCTGCTGGTGGTGGTGCCGGCGGCCTTGGCGCTGATCCTCGTGCTGCTCTACGTGCAGTTCAACACCCTGCGGGAGACGCTGCTGGTCTTCGGCATCGTGCCGATGTCCATCACCGGCGGCATCGCGGCGCTCGCCGTCGCCGGGCTCAACTTCAGCGTGCCCGCGGCCATCGGCTTCCTGGCGCTGTTCGGCATCACCGTCATGGAAGGCATCATCATGCTGTCCCACTTCAACCACCTGCGGCTGGAGGGGATGCCCTGGCGCCCCGCCCTGGACCAGGCCGGGACGGACCGCATGCGGCCGGTCTTCATGACCTGCTTCGCCAGCTTCGCCGGCCTGCTGCCGATGGCGCTCGCCACCGGCATCGGCGCCGACGTGCAGAAGCCGCTGGCGCTGGTGGTGGTGGGCGGCATCGGGCTGGTGCCGCTGTTCATCCTGGTGGTCTTCCCGGCGATGATCGACCTCTTCGGCAAGCCGCGCAGCGTGCGCGCGGCGGAAGCCGCGGCGCTGCGCGGGGCGGTGCGGGCATGACCATGTCCATGCGCGCCGCGCTGCTCGGCCTGGCGCTGCTCTCCGGCGTGCCGGCCGCCTTCGCCCAGGCCCAGCCCCCCGCGGCCCAGCCCCCCGCGGCCCAGCCCCCCGCGGCACGCCCCGGCACCCTGCCGCTGCCGGTCGGCGCCAGCGCCCAGCCGCTGACCCTGGCCGAGGCCGAGGCAGCGCTGGTCGAGCGCAACCTGACCGTCCTCGCCGCCCGCCGCGGCGTCGACGTGGCCCGCGCCCAGCGGCTCGTCGCCGGCGCCCTGCCGCCGGCCCAGGTCTCGGTCGGCAGCAGCGTCGCCCAGTTCAGCGAGACCCGGAACGGCGCCATCCGCGGCACCCGCTACCTCAGCCCCTCCAACAACATCAACGTCGGGCTGACCGTGCTGGTCGAGCGCGGCTCGAAGCGCACGCTGCGCTCCCGCTTCGCCGACCGGCAGATCGAGGGCGCCGAGGCGCAGGTGCTGGATGCGCTGCGCACCTCGCTGTTCCAGCTGCGGCAGGCCTTCCTCGGGGCGCTGCTGGCGCGCGCCAACCTCGAGGTGGCGCTGGGCAACCGCGCCAGCCTCGACCGCACCGAGCAGCTGCTGCGCCGCCAGCTGCGCGACGGCGCCATCCCGGAAGGCGACCTGCTGCGCTTCCAGGCCAGCCGGCTGCAGTTCGAGATCGACGTGACCAGCAATGCCCAGGCCTATGCCGCCGGCGTCGCCGCCGTCGCGGCGCTGCTGGCCGCCGACCCCGCCGCCTTCCAGCAGGGCGCCGGGCAGCTCGCCGCGCTCGGGATCAACCCGAGGGTGACCGGGGCGCTGGCGCCGCCGCCGGAGCGTCCGCGCACCGGCACGCCCGCCGGCCCGGCCAGCGCGCCGACCGCGGTGCGGACCATCCTCTCCCCGGTCGCCTTCGACGTGCGCGGCCGCTTCGATGCCATCCCCGAGCTCGGCATCAGCCGCGAGGAGCTGGCCCAGGGTGTCGCCAGCCGGGCCGATGTGGTGGTGGCGGAACGCCAGTCCGCCGCCGCCAGCGCCAACCGGCTGCTGGTCGAGGCCGGGCGGTCGCGCGACGTGACGGTGGACAGCAGCTGGGGCCGCTCGCGCCTCTCGCAGGACCTGCCGGATTCCCGCGACCGGCTGAACGCCATCAACAGCTTCGGCCTGACGCTCTCGGTGCCGATCTTCACCTCGCGCATCGTCGAGGGCAACATCGCCACCGCCGCGGCGCAGCAGGGCCAGGCGGATGCCATCGCCCGGGCGGCGCTGCTGCAGGCCCGCGCCGAATTCGCCGGCGCCTGGGCCAGCGTCGAGCAGACGCGGTCGCTGCTGAACCTCTATGCCGGCGGCGCGCTGGGCCGGGCGGAGGAGGCCTACCGCAGCACGGAACAGGCCTATGTCGCCGGCGGCCGCACCCTGCTCGACGTGCTGGATGCGCTCCGGGTGCTGAACGCGACCCGCATCCAGGCCAACCAGGCGCGCTATGCCTACCTGGTCGCGCTGTCGCAGCTGGAGCAGGCCAGCGGGGTTTCCGGCGTGGCGCCGAGGCTATAGGCTTCCCGCGAAGCGGGGGGAAACGACAATGGACATGAACATCGCCGGCAAGCGGGTGCTGGTCACCGGCGGCTCCAAGGGCATCGGCCTCGCCTGCGGCGCCGCCTTCGCCGCCGAGGGCTGCGACGTCATCCTCGCTTCCCGCGATGCCGCCGCGCTGGAGAAGGCGGCGGCCGGCATCCGCGGCCGGCACAACGTGAATGTCGCGACCCATGCGGCGGACCTGTCCGATGCCGCATCCCGCATCGCCCTGCAGGCGGCCTTCCCGGACATCGACATCCTGGTGAACAACGCCGGCGCCATCCCCGGCGGCACGATCCACGACATCTCGCTGGACCGCTGGCAGGAGGCCTGGGCGCTGAAGGTCTTCGGCTATATCCACCTCTGCCAGCTCTACCTGCCGGCAATGGAGGCGCGGCTGGACGGCGTCATCGTCAACATCATCGGCATGGCCGGGCGCGGCCCGCGCGCCGACTACATCTGCGGCGCCGCCGGCAATGCCTCGCTCATCGCCTTCACCGCCGCCCTCGGCGGCAAGTCGCCGGACCACAACGTGCGGGTGCTCGGCATCGCCCCGGGGGCCACGATGACCGACCGGATCATCACCCTGTCGAAGTCCCGGGCGAAGACCAAGTTCGGCGACGAGAGCCGCTGGGAGGAGATGCTGGCCGGGCTGCCGTTGGGCCGCGCCGGCAAGCCGGAGGAGATCGCCGACCTCGCGGTCTTCTGCGCCAGCGAGAAGGGCGGCTACCTCTCGGGCGTCACGCTCGACGTCGATGGCGGGGCGCAGTTCCGGGGCTGACATCATGGAATTCCGTCTAAGCGATACCCAGCGCGCGCTCGTCGGCTCGGTGCGGGAACTGGCCCAGGGCCGCTTCCGCCAGCGCGGGCTGCGCTGGATGGACGGCACCTTCCCCTGGGAGAACATCCGGGAACTTGCCAGCCTCGGCGTGCTCGGCATGTCGGTGCCCGAGGAATACGGCGGGATGGGCCTGGCCGTCTTCGAGACCGCGCTGGTCCTCGAGGAGATCGCCAAGGTCTGCTACCCCACGGCCATGGCGGTGCTGGGCGAGGCCGGGGTGCAGACCCGCGTCATCGCCAAGTATGCCCCCGAAAGCATCCGCAGCCGCATCCTGCCGCAGGTCTGCAGCGGCGACTGCATCCTCTCGATCTGCATGACCGAGCCGCATGCCGGCACCGACGTGGCGAACTACCGCACCAATGCCGTCGTCAAGGGCGACCGCGTGGTGGTCAACGGCGTCAAGACGCTGATCAGCCGGGCCGAGGAAGCCGGCATGTTCGTCGTCTTCACCCGCATCGACGGCAAGCCCGGCCGCGAGGGCATCGGCTGCGTGCTGGTGGAGCGCGGCACGCCGGGCCTCGAGGTCACCGGCACCTACCACACCATGGGCGGGGAGAACCTGCACGAGGTGCAGTTCCGCGACATGGAGGTGCCGCTCGAGAACCTCGTCCTCCGCGAGGACGGCTTCAGGCGCCTGCTGACCGCCTTCAACACCCAGCGCTGCCTGAACCCCGCCATCAGCCTCGGCCTGGCCGAGGGCGCCTTCGACGAGACGCTGCGCTACGTCCGCGACCGCACCATCTTCGGCAAGCCGATCGGCGACTTCCAGGGCGCCCGCTGGAAGCTGGCCGACATGTACAAGGACATCGAGGCCGCCCGCGGCCTGCTGTACCGCGCCTGCATGACCGCCGATCCCTTCCCCGACCCCTTCCTCGCCGCGACCGCCAAGGTCTTCTGCAACGAGATGGCGATCCGCGTGACGAACGAGGCGGTGCAGCTGCACGGCGGCTTCGGCTTCACCGACGAGTACCCGGTCTCCCGCCTCTATCGCGGCGCCCGCTACGGCTCGCTCGGCGGCGGTGCGTCGGAGACGCTGCGCGACCTCATCGGCAAGAAGCTGATGGCCGAGGACCCCGGCCCGGACGGCATCCTGGCGCGGGGCTATTTCTGAAGGCGCGGGCCCAGCAGCGCGAAGGCCGCCCCCTGCGGGTCCAGCGCCTGCAGGCTCCAGCCGCCGCCCGGGACCGCCATCGGCCCCATCTGCACCTGCCCGCCGGCCGCCGCCACCCGCGCGGCGGCGGCGTCGATGTCCTCGACCGTGAGGGAGTAGAGCCAGAAGGGCCGGGGCACGGCGGCCGGCTGGTCGCGCATGCCGCCGAAGGCCGCCTCGCCGAGGCCGAAGGTCTGGATGGTGCCCATCGGCCCGCTCTCCAGCGCCTCCGCCTTTCTCCAGCCGAACAGCGCGGCGTAGAAGGCGAAGGCCTGCTCCCGGACCGGCGTGAGCAACGCGTTCCAGCCGACCTGGCCCGGCATGCCGGCCGCCGCCGGTTCGGTCATGGCGAAGGCGGCGGCGAAGACCGCGAAGACCGCCCCCTGCGGATCGCCGAGCACCGCGAGGCGGCCGATCCCCGGAATGTCCCACGGCGCCACATGCACGAGGCCGCCGAGGTCCTGCGCCATGGCCGCGGCGACATCGACCTCGCCGACCGCCACATGGCCGATCCAGCCGGGCCGCGCGCCCAGGGCCCGGGCGGCCTCGGGCAGCTCCATCATCCCGGCCATCGGCCGGCCGCCCAGCCCGAGGCGGGTATAGGGCACGTCGAGGTGGTGCAGCGCCTCGGCCTCCCAGCCGATCACGGCCCGGTAGAAGGCCTCGGCGGCCGGCAGGTCGGTGGTCATCAGCTCATGCCAGACGAAATGGCCATCGTGTTCGGACAAGGCCGGTCTTCCTTCGGCTGGGTGGGTCAGGGCCTGGCTTCCAGGCATTCCACCAGCAGCCCCAGCAGCCTGGCGCCGAATTCCCGCATGTTGGCGACCCGGTCGCCATGCCCGGTCTCGATGGTCAGGGTCCGCTCGACCGGGCCGGAGACGGCGATGCAGGCGTGGCCGGCGGCATCGCCGTAGCGGTTGCCGGTCGGCCCGGTGGCGCCGGTCTCGCCCAGGCCCCAGGTGGTGCCGAGCTTCTCCCGCGCGCCGGCCGCCAGCAGCGCGGCATAGGGCTCGCTCGAGGGGCGGACGCCGTCCAGCCTCGCCGGCGGGATCGCCAGCAGCGCCTCCCGCGCCGCGCGCGTATAGACCACGGTGCCGCCGAGGAAATAGGCCGAGGCCCCGGGCACCGCGAGCAGCGCCGCCGAGACCAGCCCGCCGGCCGAGGACTCCGCCACGGCGATGGTCTCGCCGCGGGCCTTCAGCAGGGCGCCGGCGCGGGCGGCGAGCGGCAGCAGCGTGTCCATCGGTCGTTCTCCTGGTGTCTGCCGGGCAGCAGACCGCTGCCGCTGCCGTCCGGCAAGGGGAAAGGTGATTGACCCCATGCCCCGGCGCCACCACCTTCCGGCCGCCTGGCCGACCGCGGCCGCAAACCTGGGAGCAGCATGCAGGATCTGGGCTCCGCCATGACGGCCGCCGTGGCGCTGGTCCGGGCCGGGGATCCGGCGGTGCTGCGCATCCTGGCGCTGTCGCTGCAGGTGAGCCTGGCGGCGCTGGGGATCGCGGCGCTGGTCGGCCTGCCGCTGGGCGCGCTGCTGGCGGTCGCGCGGTTTCCCGGGCGGCGGCTGGTGGTGGTGGCGCTGAATGCGCTGATGGGCCTGCCGCCGGTGGTGGCCGGGCTGCTGATCTACCTGCTGCTGTCGCGCTCCGGGCCGCTCGGCCGCTACGGGCTGCTGTTCACCCCGCAGGCCATGGTCATCGCCCAGGCGGTGCTGATCACCCCCATCCTCGCCGCCCTGACCCGGCAGGTGCTGGAGGCGATGTGGGAGGAATACGCCGAGCAGCTCCGCTCCTTCGGCGCCGGCCCCTGGCGGGCGGTGCCGACCCTGCTGTGGGACGGCCGCTTCGCCCTGCTGACCGTGCTGCTCGCCGGCTTCGGCCGGGCGGCGGCGGAGGTCGGCGCGGTGATCGTGGTCGGCGGCAACATCGAGGGCTTCACCCGCACCATGACCACGGCCATCGCGCTCGAGACCAGCAAGGGCGACCTGCCGCTCGCCCTGGCGCTGGGGCTGCTGCTGATGCTGATCGTGCTCGGGGTGAATGCGCTGGCGCAGGGGCTGCGCGACGCGGCGCTGCGGCGCGCCTCGGCCTGATGCTGCCGGTCCGGGCGGAGGGCCTCTGCTTCGCCGCCGGTGGCGTCGCCATCCTGGACCGGGTCTCGCTCGAGATCGCGGCCGGGCCGCCGCTGCTGATCATCGGCCCCAACGGCGCCGGCAAGTCCGTGCTGCTGCGGCTGCTGCACGGGCTGCTGCGGCCCTCCGCCGGGCGGGTCACGCCGGAGGCGCCGATCCGCGGCGGCATGGTCTTCCAGCGCCCGGTGCTGCTGCGGCGCTCGGTCCTGGCCAATGTGCGCTATCCGCTGGCCCTGGCCGGGGTGCCGCGGGCGGAGCGCGGCGCCCGGGCGGCGGCGGCGCTGGAGCGGGTGGGGCTGGCGGCGCTGGCCGGGCGGCCGGCGCGGCAGCTCTCGGGCGGCCAGCAGCAGCGGGTGGCGCTGGCCCGGGCG
>NZ_JAUFPN010000108.1:0-63820 GCF_030409335.1 Paeniroseomonas aquatica | reverse complement strand
CCGCCGCCCTGGCGCCGCCGGTGCTGTTCCTCGACGAGCCCTGCGCCAGCCTCGACCCCGGCGCCACCCGGGCGGTGGAGGAGATCGCCGCCGGCATCGCCGCCGGCGGCTGCAAGATCGTGATGACCACGCATGACCTCGGCCAGGCCCGGCGGCTGGCCGGGGAGGTGGTCTTCCTGCACCGTGGCCGGGTGCTGGAAGCCGCCCCGGCCGACCGCTTCTTCGCCGGCCCGGCCAGTGCCGAGGCCGCCGCCTTCCTCCAAGGGGAGTTGCTCTGGTGACCCGTCGCAGCCTTCTGCTCTCGCTCCTGGCCATGCCGGCCACCGCGCAGGCCCAGGACCGCTTCATCACCCTGGCCTCGACCACCAGCACGGAGCAGTCCGGGCTGTTCGGGCATATCCTGCCGGCCTTCACCCGGGAGACCGGCATCGCCGTCCGCGTCGTGGCGCTCGGCACCGGCCAGGCGCTGGACGTCGGCCGCCGCGGCGATGCCGATGCGCTGCTGGTGCACGACCGCGCGGCGGAGGACCGCTTCGTGGCGGAGGGCTTCGGCGGCCCGCGCCGGCAGGTCATGTACAACGACTTCATCCTGGTCGGCCCCGCCGCCGACCCGGCCCGGATCGGCGAGCTGGGCGACGTGGCGGAGGCGCTCCGCCGCATCGCCGCGGCGGGGGCGCCCTTCGTCTCCCGCGGCGACCGCAGCGGCACCCATGCGGCGGAGCTGCGGCTGTGGCGGCTGGCCGGGGTGGACCCGCTGGCCGGCCGCGGCGGCTGGTACCGCGAGGTGGGGCAGGGGATGGGCCCGGCGCTGAACGCCGCCGCGGCGCAGGATGCCTACCTGCTGGCCGACCGCGGCACCTGGCTGGCCTTCCGCAACCGGCAATCCCTGACGATCCTGGCGGCAGGTGACGCCCGGCTGCTGAACCAGTATGGTGCCATCGCGGTGAGCCCACAGCGGCACCCGCATGTGAAGGCGGCGGAAGCCCAGCGCTTCATCGACTGGCTCTGCGGCCCGGCCGGGCAGGCGGCCATCACCGGCTACCGCATCAACGATGAGCAGTTATTCTTCGCCAATGCCGCCACCCGCGGTTGAGCGCGTAACAGTTCAGTTTTTCGAAATGGTCTGCCACTATCGCAGGTTTCAGGCGGCGCCAGCCGCAGGGCAGCTTGAAAGGTCTAGACTCCGTGAATGCGCTGACCGAACCCCAGAAGCCCACCGCCGCCGAGGCGGATGCGCTGCGTGCCGCCATCGTCCGCAAGCTCACCTACGACCTGGGCAAGAGCCAGGCAGGGGCGCGGGACCGTGACTGGTTCATGGCGACGGCGCTGGCGGTGCGCGACCGCATCGTGGATCGCTGGCTGAGCGCGACCCGCGCCGCCTACGAGACCGGGCAGAAGCAGGTCTACTACCTCTCGCTCGAATTCCTCATCGGCCGGCTGCTGCGGGACGGCGTGACCAACCTCGGCCTGACCGAGCTGGTGGACGAGGCGCTGGCGCCGCTCGGCGTCGACTTCGAGAAGGTGCGCCAGGCCGAGCCCGATGCGGCGCTGGGCAACGGCGGCCTCGGCCGGCTCGCCGCCTGCTTCATGGAAAGCCTGGCGAGCCTCGGCATCCCCGCCTTCGGCTACGGCATCCGCTACGAGCACGGGCTGTTCCGCCAGATCATCCGCGACGGCTGGCAGCAGGAATACCCCGAGGACTGGCTGAACAACGGCAACCCCTGGGAATACGCCCGGCCCGAGATCAGCCACGACATCGGCTTCGGCGGCGCGGTGGAAGCCGTGGTCGTCTCCGAGGCGCGGGTCCGCCATGTCTGGCACCCCGCCGAGGTGGTGCAGGCCGTCGCCTACGACACGCCGGTGGTCGGCTGGCGCGGCGAGCACGTGAACACCCTGCGGCTCTGGTCGGCCCGCGCCGCCGACCCGCTGAAGCTCGATGCCTTCAACTACGGCGACCACCTGGGCGCCCTGGCCGACCGGGTGCGGCAGGAGAGCATCTGCAAGGTGCTCTACCCCTCGGACGAGAGCCCGGCCGGGCAGGAGCTGCGGCTGAAGCAGGAGTATTTCTTCGCCTCCGCCGCGCTGCAGGACCTGGTGCGGCGGCACCTTCGCGTCTACGGCGACCTGAAGTCGCTGCCGGACCGGGTGGCGATCCAGCTGAACGACACCCACCCGGCCATCGCGGTGCCGGAGCTGATGCGCATCTGCGTCGACCTGCACAACATCCCCTGGGACGAGGCCTGGACGATCACCCAGGGCACCATCAGCTACACCAACCACACCCTGCTGCCGGAGGCGCTCGAGAGCTGGCAGGTGCCGCTGATGGAGCGGCTGCTGCCGCGCCACATGCAGATCATCTACATGATCAACGCCTTCCACCTCGACCGGGTGCGCGCCGCGCATCCCGAGGACGGGCGGCTGCTCTCCTCGGTCTCGCTGATCGAGGAGGCGCACGGACGGCGGGTGCGCATGGGGCATCTCGCCTTCGTCGGCTCGCACAAGGTCAACGGCGTCTCGGCGCTGCATACCGACCTGCTGAAGAAGACCGTGTTCAAGGACTTCCACGCGCTGTCGCCGGACAAGGTGGTGAACAAGACCAACGGCGTCACCTTCCGGCGCTGGCTGCAGCAGTGCAACCCGGGGCTGACCGGGCTGCTGACCGAGACCATCGGCCCGCGCTTCCTCGACGATGCCGGGGCGCTGGCGGCGCTGCAGCCCTTCGCCCGGGATGCCGCCTTCCAGACCAAGTTCCTCGCGGTGAAGCGGCAGAACAAGGAGGCGCTGGCCAGCGTCATCCGCGCCTCGCTCGACCTGCGGGTCGACCCCGAGGCGATGTTCGACGTGCAGATCAAGCGCATCCACGAATACAAGCGCCAGCTGCTGAACGTGCTGGAGACGGTGGCGCTCTACGACGCCATCCGCAGCCAGCCCACCCGCAACTGGGTCCCCCGCGTGAAGATCTTCGCCGGCAAGGCGGCGGCGAGCTACCACCGCGCCAAGCTCATCATCAAGCTGGCGCATGACGTGGCCCGGGTGGTGAACAGCGATCCCACGGTGCGCAACCTGCTGAAGGTGGCGTTCCTGCCGAACTACAACGTCTCCCTCGCCGAGGTCATCGTCCCCGCCGCCGACCTCTCGGAGCAGATCTCGACCGCGGGCATGGAGGCGTCGGGCACCGGCAACATGAAGCTCGGGCTGAACGGCGCGCTGACCATCGGCACGCTGGACGGTGCCAACGTCGAGATGCTGGAGCAGGTCGGGCCGGAGAACATCCACATCTTCGGCATGACCACCGAGGAGGTGGCGGCGCGCCGGCACGAAGGCCTGCAGGGTGCCCATGCGATCGAGGCCTCGCCGCGGCTGTCCGAGGTGCTGGAGGCGATCGGCTCCGGCGTCTTCTCCCCGGACGACCGGCACCGCTACCGCGACCTGGTCGAGGCCCTGCGCGGCAGCGACTACTTCATGGTCGCCGCCGACTTCGACGCCTACTACGACAGCCAGCGCGAGGTGGATGCGCGCTGGGCCAGCAGCGCCGGCTGGCAGCAGGCGGCGATCCTCAATACCGCGAGCATGGGCTGGTTCTCCTCCGACCGGACCATCCGCGAATACGCCGAGGACATCTGGAACGTGCCGGTGCGCTGAGGGCCGGCGTGCCGGAGACCGGGCCGGTGGGGGAGGCCTGGCGGGCGACGGAGGCGGCGGTCGACGCCATCCTCGGGGCGCGCCACGACGACCCCTTCGCCGTGCTCGGGCCGCATGCGGTGGCCGCGCCCGCGGCGGCCGCTTCGCATGTGCTGCGGGCCTTCGTGCCGGGGGCGGCGAGCCTGGCGCTGCTGCGGCCGGGCGGCGAGGTCGCCCTCGCTTGCCGCCACCCGGACGGCTTCTTCGAGGCGCTGCTGCCCGGCCCGCCGCCCGCGCCGGGCTACCGGCTGCGGGCCGGCGGCGGTGCCGCCTTCGCCGACCCCTTCGGCTTCGGCCCCTGCCTCGGCCCGCTCGACGACCACCTGCTGCGGGAAGGCACCCATACCCGGCTGCAGGAGCGGCTGGGCGCGCATGCGGTGACCCATGCGGGGGTGGCGGGCACCCGTTTCGCCGTCTGGGCGCCACGGGCCGGGCGGGTCTCGGTGGTGGGCGGCTTCAACGGCTGGGACGGGCGGCGGCACCCGATGCGGCGGCGCCCGGACAGCGGGATCTGGGAGATCTTCCTGCCCGGGCTCGGCGCCGGGGCCGCCTACCAGTACGAGATCATGGCCGGCGAGGGACCGGAGGCCGGCCGCGTGCTGCCCCTGAAGGCGGACCCCCTCGGCTTCGCCGCGGAGTTGCGGCCCGGCACCGCCTCCGTCGTCGCCGACCCCGCGCCCTTCGCCTGGGGGGACGCCGAATGGATGGCGGCCCGCGCCGGGCGCGACGCGCTGCGCGCGCCGCTGGCGATCTACGAGGCCCATGCCCCCTCCTGGCGGCGCCACCCGGACGGGCGCTTCTGGCACTGGGACGAGCTGGCGGCGGCGCTGATCCCCCATGTCGCCGGGCTCGGCTTCACCCACATCGGGCTGCTGCCGGTGATGGAGCATGCCTGCGATGCCTCCTGGGGCTACCGGCCGACCGGGATCTTCGCGCCCACCGCCCGGCTCGGCGGGCCGGAGGGGCTGGCGCGCTTCGTCGACGCGGCGCATGCGGCCGGCATCGGGGTGATCCTCGACTGGGTGCCGGCGCAGGTGCCGCCGGACGCGCACGGGCTGGCCCGCTTCGACGGCGCCCCGCTCTACGAGCGCCCGGACCCGCGGCACGGCGCCGAGGCCGGCCAGGGCGCCGCCACCTACGACTACGGCCGGCCCGAGGTGGCGGCCTTCCTCGTCTCCAGCGCGCTGTACTGGCTGCACCACTTCCATGCCGACGGGCTGCGGGTGGATGCGGTCTCCTGCATGATCCACCTCGACCATGGCCGGCCGCCGGGCGGCTGGGTGGCGAACGACGACGGCGGCACGGCCGACCACGATGCCCGGGGCTTCCTCCGCCGGCTGAACGCGCTGGTGGCGCAGGAGGCGCCGGGGGCGCTGATGATCGCCGAGGAGGCGACGGACTTCCCCGGGGTCACCGCGGCGGATGGGCTGGGCTTCACCTTCAAGTGGAACCTGGGCTGGGCGCACGACACCCTGCGCTACATGGCGCATGATCCGCTGCAGCGGCGCTGGTTCCACGGGCTGATGAATTTCGGCCTGCTCTATGCCTTCGACGAGGCCTTCATCCTGCCGCTCAGCCATGACGCGGTGGCGCCGGGCCAGGGCAGCCTGCTCGGCCGGATGCCCCGGGGGGACGCGGGCGGCCCCGGCCAGGACGAGGACTGGCAGCGCTTCGCCAACCTCCGCTGCTACTACGGCTTCATGTGGGCCCATCCGGGCAAGAAGCTGCTCTTCATGGGCGGCGAGTTCGGCCAGTGGCGGGAATGGTCGGAGGCGCGCGAGCTGGACTGGGCGCTGCTGCGGGACCCGCGGCACCAGGGGGTGCAGGCCCTGGTGCGCGACCTGAACCGGCTGCACCGGGCGGTGCCGGCGCTGCATGCCGGGGACCGGCGGGCGGAAGGCTTCCAGTGGATCGACCCCGACGACGAGATGCGCTCGGTGCTGACCTGGATCCGCCAGGACGGCGACAGCCTGGTCGCGGTGCTCTGCAACCTGACGCCGGTGCCGCGGCCGGACACCCGGATCGGCCTGCCGCGGACGGGCCGCTGGCGGGAGGTGCTGAACACGGATTCGAAGGTATACGGAGGCTCGAATCTCGGCAATTTGGGAATCGTGGAGGCGGTGCCGGTGCCCGCTTTCGGCCTGCCCGCGTCGGCCAGCGTCCTGCTGCCGCCGCTGGCCACGGTCTACCTGATGCCGGACGACGCGGGGGGACCAGAGGATGTCGAACAGCCGTGAATACGGGCCCGAGCGCGTGCAGGGCCCGCTCGCCCGCAGCGCCATGGCCTTCGTGCTCGCCGGCGGGCGCGGCAGCCGGCTGATGGAGCTGACCGACCGCCGCGCCAAGCCGGCGGTCTACTTCGGCGGCAAGTCGCGCATCATCGACTTCGCCCTCTCGAATGCCATCAACTCCGGCATCCGCCGGGTCGCGGTGGCGACGCAGTACAAGGCGCACAGCCTGATCCGCCACCTGCAGCGCGGCTGGAATTTCCTCCGGCCCGAGCGGAACGAGAGCTTCGACATCCTGCCCGCCAGCCAGCGCATCTCGGAGCAGAACTGGTACCTCGGCACCGCCGACGCGGTGCACCAGAACGCCGACATCATCGCCGACATGGCGCCGCGCCACATCGTGCTGCTGGCCGGCGACCATGTCTACAAGATGGACTACGAGAAGATGCTGCAGCAGCACGTCGAGCAGGGCGCCGACGTGACCGTCTGCAGCATGGCGGTGCCGCGCATGGAGGCGACCGGCTTCGGCGTGATGAAGGTGGACACCACCGGCCGCATCGTCGACTTCGTGGAGAAGCCGGCCGACCCGCCCGGCATCCCGGACCGGCCGGACCTGGCGCTGGCCAGCATGGGCATCTATGTCTTCGAGACCAGGTTTCTGCTCGACCAGCTGAAGCGCGACGCCGAGGATCTCACCTCCCAGCACGACTTCGGCAAGGACCTGATCCCCTGGATCGTCCGCAACGGCAAGGCGGTGGCGCATCGCTTCGAACGCTCGGTGGTGCGCTCCTCCTCCGAGCTGGTGCCCTACTGGCGGGACGTCGGCACGGTGGACGCGTATTGGGAGGCCAATATCGACCTCACCGACATCGTCCCGCCGCTCGACCTCTTTGACCGCGACTGGCCGATCTGGACCTATGCCGAGATCACCCCGCCGGCCAAATTCGTCCATGACGTGCCGGGCCGGCGCGGCGAGGCGATCTCCTCCCTGGTCTCGGGCGGCTGCATCATCTCGGGCGGCACGGCGCGGCGGTCGCTGCTCTGCACCCATGCGCACATGCATTCCTGGTCGAAGCTCGATGGCGCGGTGGTGCTGCCGCAGGTCGACATCGGCCGCTACGCGCGGCTGACCAACGTGGTGGTGGACCGCGGCGTGCGGATCCCCGAGGGGCTGGTGGTGGGCGAGGACCCGGTCGAGGACGCCCGGCGCTTCCGCCGCACCGACCGCGGCATCTGCCTCATCACCCAGGCGATGCTGGACAAGCTCGCCTGATGCGGGTGCTGGCCGTCGCCTCCGAATGCTTCCCCCTGGTGAAGACGGGGGGGCTGGCGGATGTGGTCGGCGCCCTGCCGGGGGCGCTGGCGCCGCAGGGCATCGCGGTCACCACGCTGATCCCCGGCTACCCGGCGGTGCTGGCGGCCATCGAACGGCCGCGCCCGGTGCTGTCCCTGCCCGAGCTGTTTGGCGGGCCGGCGCGGCTGCTGCGGGCGACCCATGCCGGGCTCGATCTGCTGCTGCTGGATGCGCCGCATCTGTTTGCCCGGGCGGGCAATCCCTACCTCGCGCCCGATGGCGCCGCCTGGGCGGACAACGGGCTGCGCTTCGCCGCGCTCTCGGCGGCGGCGGCGATGGTGGCGACGGGGGCGGCCAAGGGCCTCGCCTTCGAGGCGGTGCACGCGCACGACTGGCAGGCCGGGCTGGTCGGCGCCTATCTGCGGCACGTCCATGCCAGCGCGCTGCCGCTGGTCTTCACCATCCACAACCTGGCCTTCCAGGGCCAGTACCCCGCCAGCCTCTTCCCCGCGCTGGGCCTGCCGCCGGCCGCCTTCGGCATCGAGGGGGTGGAGTATTTCGGCCAGGTCGGCTTCCTCAAGGCCGGGCTCTGGTTCGCCGACCGGATCACCACGGTCTCGCCGACCTATGCCATGGAGATCCGCACCGCCGCGGGCGGCATGGGGCTCGACGGGCTGCTGCGCGGCCGCGGCGGCGCGGTCAGCGGCATCCTCAACGGCATCGACGATGCCGAGTGGAACCCGGCGACGGACGCCCATCTCGCCGCCCGCTTCGACGCCAGGGACCCGGCGCCGCGGGCGCTGAACAAGGCGGAATTGCAGGCCCGCTTCGGCCTGGCGGCGGAGCCGGCGGCGCCGCTGTTCCTCTTCGTCGGGCGGCTGGCCTGGCAGAAGGGGGTGGACCTGGTGCTGGACGCGCTGCCGGCGCTGCTGGGGGAGGGCGGGCAGCTCGCCATCCTCGGCACCGGCGAGGCGGCGCTGGAAGCCCGCTGCCGGGACGCGGCGGCGGCCCACCACGGCCGGGTCGGCACGGTCATCGGCTTCGACGAGGCGCTGGCGCGGCTCGGCTACGGCGGGGCGGATGCGGTGCTGGTGCCCTCCCGCTTCGAGCCCTGCGGCCTCGCCCAGCTCTGCGCGCTGCGCTACGGCGCGCTGCCGGTGGTGGCGCGGGTCGGCGGGCTGGCGGATACTGTGATCGACGCCAACGAGGCGGCGCTGGCGGCCGGCAGCGGCACCGGGGTGCAATTCGCCCCCGCCACCGCCGAGGCGCTGACGGCCGCGATCCTCCGCACCACCGGGCTCTACCGGGATGCGCCGGCCTGGGCGCAGGTGCAGCGCAACGCGCTGGCCGGCGACGTGTCCTGGCGCCGCTCCGCCGCGCGCTACGCGGCCTTGTTGCATGGGATATCGCATGGCTGATGGTCGGGTGGGCGAGGGTGTGCCGGAGCCGCTGGGGGTGGTGGCCGATGCGGCGGGGGTGAATGTCGCCGTCGTCGCGCCGGAGGCGACCGGGGTGGAGTTCTGCCTCTTCGATGCGACCGGCACGGTGGAGCTGGCGCGGCATGCGCTGCCCGGGCGGTGCGGGGCGGTGTGGCACGGCCATGTTCCCGGCGTGGCGCCCGGGGCCCGCTACGGCCTGCGGGCGCATGGGCCCTGGGACCCGGAGGTGGGGCACCGCTTCAATGCGGCCAAGCTGCTGGTCGATCCCTGGGCGACCGCGCTCGACCGGCCCTTCCGGCTGGACCCCGTCCTGTTCGACACCGGGGACCGGCCGGATGCCGCCGACAGCGTGGCGGCGGTGCCGAAGGCCATCGTCGCGCCGCCGCCGGCGCCGCCGGCGCCGCCGGTGCCGCTGCCGGCCGGGCCGCGGGTGATCTACGAGCTGCACGTCCGCGGCTTCACCATGCGCCACCCCGGGGTGCCGGAGGCGATCCGCGGCACCTTCGCCGGCCTCGCCCATCCGGCGGCCATCGCCCACCTCAAGGCGCTCGGCGTCACCCATGTGGAGCTGCTGCCGGTGGCGGCGGGGGTCGACGAGCGGCACCTGCCGCCGCTCGGCCTGACCAACTACTGGAACTACAACCCGGTCGCCTTCCTGGTCCCCTGCCCGAAGCTGGCGCCGGGCGGCATGGCCGAGGTACGGGCCGCCGTCGCCGCGCTGCGCGAGGTCGGGATCGGCACCATCCTCGACGTGGTCTTCAACCACAGCGGCGAGGGCGATGCCGACGGTCCGACGCTGTCGCTGCGCGGGCTCGGCAATGCCGGCTTCTACCGGGTGCGCGGGCGCGGCTACGCCAATGATTCCGGCTGCGGCAACACGCTGGCGCTGGACCGGCCCTGGCCGCTGCGGCTGGTGATGGACGCGCTGCGGCACTGGGCGGTGCAGGCGGGGGTGGCGGGATTCCGGCTGGACCTGGCCGCCACCCTGGGGCGGCGGGACCACGGCTTCGACCCCGAGGCCCCGCTGCTGAGCGCGATGCGCCAGGACCCGGTGCTGCGGCACTGCCTCATCATCGCCGAGCCCTGGGACATCGGCATGGGCGGCTACCAGCTCGGCCGCTTCCCGCCCGGCTGGGGCGAGTGGAACGACCGCTTCCGCGACACGGTGCGGCGCTTCTGGCGTGGCGACGCCGGGATGCTGGGGGAGCTGGCGACGCGCTTCGCCGGCTCGGCCGACCTGTTCGGGCCCGGCCGGTCGCTGGCCGACAGCGTCAATTTCGTCACCGCGCATGACGGCTTCACCATGGCCGACCTGGTCTCCTTCACCCATCGCCGCAACGAGGCCAACGGCGAGCAGAACCGCGACGGCGGCGGCGAGAACCATTCCTGGAACCATGGCACCGAGGGGCCGAGCGACGACCCCGCGGTGCGGGCGCGGCGGGCGGCGGACGTGCGGGCGCTGCTGGCGACGCTGCTGCTGGCCCGCGGCACGCCGATGCTGTCCATGGGCGACGAGGCCGGGAGGAGTCAGGGCGGCAACAACAATGCCTATGCCCAGGACAATGCCCTCTCCTGGTTCGACTGGGCGGGCATGGATGCGGGGCTGGCGGCCTATGCCGGCCGGCTGGTCCGCGCCCGGCTGGCGCATCCGGCGCTCCATGCCGCGGCCCGGCTGACCGGGGCCGGGGATGTCGCCTGGCTGCGGCCGGAGGGCGGGGCCTTCGAGGACTGGCACAGCGGGCGCAGCATCGTCGTGCTGCTGCAGGCGGCGGGCGACCGGGTGCTGGTCGCGCTGCATGGCGGCGACGTGCCCTGCCCGCTGGTGCTGCCGCCGCCGCGCCCCGGCTTCGCCTGGCGGCTGCTGGCGGACAGCGCCGGGGAGGCCGGGCCGGAGACGCGTCCCCTGGCGCCGCGCAGCGTCCGCCTGCTGGCGGAGGCGGCTACTTAGCCGCCACCGGCACGCCCAGCGCCGGCGGCGCCGCGGCCGGCTTCCGCCGGCGCTCGAAGATGCCGACGATGCCGCGCGGCAGGTAGATCATGAAGAGCACCAGCAGGATGCCGTAGATGAAGGGCGCGCCGCCGGTGAAATCGGTGCCGAAGGCGACCCGCAGCGATTCGTCGAGGCCGATGGTGATGATGGCGCCGACGGTCGGGCCGAGCGGCGCATACATGCCCCCCGCGATGGCGCCGAAGACGATCTGCAGCGAGGGACCGAGGCCGGCGAGGGATTCCGGGTTCAGGTACATCCGGTACTGCGCGGTCAGCGCCCCGGCCAGGGCGGCGAGCCCGGTCGAGATCAGGGTGACCTTCAGCTTCTCCCGCGTGACGCGGATGCCGATGGAGGCCGCCGCATCCTCATCCTCCGAGATCGCCGCCAGCGCCTTCGAGGACATCGAGCGGTCGAGCAGCCACCAGGCGAGCAGCCCGCCGGCCCAGGCGGCGAGCGCCAGCCACCAGAAGCCCGTCTTGTCGAATTGCATCGCCAGGAAGGCGCTTTCCGGCGGCACCCGGTCCGGCGTCATGCCGAGCGAGCCGCCGGTGTACTCGCGGAGCGCGGTGATGAGGATGCGGACGATCTCGCCGGCCGCCAGCGTCACCAGCGCGAAGTAATGGCCGATGACCTTCAGCCGGAAGCAGGGATAGCCGAGCAGCACGCCGGCCCCCGCCGCCAGCGCCACCCCGATGGGGATGCCGACCCAGGGCGAGAGCCCCGCCATGTTCCACAGCAGCGCCATGGTATAGGCGCCGATGCCGAGGAAGGCGCCATGGCCGAAGGAGACGAGGCCGTAGCGCCCCATCATCGCCCAGCCGGTGCCGGCGACCGCGGTCAGCAGCACGGTGACGCCGAGGTGGATGAAATACTCCGGCGGCGAGAGCAGCGGCAGGCAGGCCAGCAGCGCGACGACGACGGCCCAGGGAATGAGGGATTTCATCGGGCGAACAACCCCCGGGGACGGGCGAACATGGTGACGATGAAGAAGCCGAAGGCCACCACGTAGGAGAATTCGGTGGTGCCCCAGAAGCCGCCGACCGAGACGATGATCCCCATCAGGAAGGCCGCGAGGAACCCGCCCAGCATGTTCCCGAGCCCGCCCATGACGCAGATCATGAAGGTGATGGGACCGAAGGACAGGCCGACGAAGGGGTGGACGTCGAGCTGCACCACCAGCAGGCAGGCCGCCAGCCCGGCCAGCGCCCCGCCCACCGCCGAGGCGATGAGGTAGATGCGCTGCGGGTCGACCCCCATCAGCGGCATCACCTCCCTATCGCGGGCGATGGCGCGGATGGCGGTGCCGACATAGGTGTACTTGAGGAAGGCCCAGAGGATGGCGGCGCCGACCAGCGCCGCGCAGAAGGCCGCCAGCTTGGTGCCGCTGACGAAGATCTCGCCCACCTCCATCGGCGGCATGTCGACGCCGAGGCTGCGGAACTCGGTGCGGAAGACCAGCGTCATCGCGCCCTGCAGCAGGAACAGAACGCCGCCCGTCGCCAGCACCTGGTTGATCGGCGGCGAGGACAGCAGCGGCCGCACGACAAGGTAGTGCAGCGCGATGCCGAGCAGCGAGACGATCGGCAGGCAGGTGGCGAAGGCCAAGGGCAGGGGCCAGCCGAGCTGGGTGAAGAGGAACCAGACGGCATACATGCCGACCATCACCAGCTCGGCGTAGCAGAGCCAGACCACGTCGACGACGCCGAAGACCAGGTTCAGCCCCAGCGCCGGCAGGGCGAAGACGCCACCCAGCAGGATGCCGTTGACCAGGGCCTCCAGGAGAAACGGGTCCATGGGTCAATGCCCTCCCAGATAGCTGCGGCGGATGGCGGGGTCGGCGGCAAGCTCGGCGGAACGGCCCTCGGCGGCGACGCGGCCGGTCTCGAGCACATAGGCGCGGTCGACGACGCGCAGCACCTGCGCCACGTTCTGCTCGACGATCAGCACCGTCAGGCCTTCCTGGCGGATGCGGCGGACGAGGTCGAAGACCTGCTGCACCACCAGCGGCGCGAGCCCGGCCGAGGGCTCGTCCAGCAGCAGGATGCGGGGGCCGCACATCAACGCCCGGCCGATGGCGCACATCTGCTGCTCGCCGCCCGACATGGTGCCGGCGAGCTGGTGCCTGCGCGCCTTCATCTTCGGGAAGAGCTCATAGACATGGTCCCGCCGCGCGATGAAATGCGGCCGCGCGGCCGGGGAGAAGGCGCCGACCTTGAGGTTCTCCTCCACCGTCAGATGCGGGAAGAGCCGCCGGTTCTCCGGCACATGGGCGATGCCGAGGGCGGGCAGCGCATGCGCCGGGGTGGTGGTCAGGTCATGGCCGTCGAAGCGCAGGCTGCCGGCGGTCGGGCGGATGAGGCCGGAGATGACCCGCAGCAGGGTGGTCTTGCCCGCCCCGTTCGGGCCGACGACGCCGACCGCCTCGCCGGGGTCGACATGCAGCCCGACGCCGAAGAGGGCCGCGAAGTCGCCGTAGCCGGCATGGACGCCGTTGAGCTCGAGCGAGGCGCTGGAGGCGGGGCGGGGCCGGTGCAGCGGTTCCACGGCGGCGCTCATGCGACCCTCGATTCCGGCGGGCCGAGATAGACCTCGGCGACCTTCTCATCCTCCTGCGCCTGCTGCGGCGTGCCCTGGAAGATGACCGCGCCATGGTCCAGCACCACCACCCGGTCCACGACGGAGAGAAGCACGCCCATGATGTGCTCGACCCAGACGATGGTGATGCCGCGCTCGTCGCGGATGCGCTTCAGCATGGCGGCCGCCTGGTACATCTCGGTGGTGTCGAGCCCGCCGAGGCTCTCGTCGGCCAGCAGCAGCTTCGGCTGGGTGGCCAGGGCCCGGGCCAGCTCCAGCTTCTTCAGCCCGGCGGCGCCGAGCCCCTGGGTCGTCGCATGCGGGTCGACCGGCAGCTGCGCCAGCTTCAGCGCGTCCCGGGCGCGGCTCTCGGCCTCCTCCCGGCTGATATGGCCGCCGGCGCCGTAATGCGCGGCAAGCGCGGCATTCTCGAGCAGCGACAACCCGCGGAAGGGGCGGGGGATCTGGAAGGTGCGGCCGATGCCGCGCCGGCAGGTCTCATCGGCCGTCAGCCCGCCGATCTCCTCCCCGGCGAGCTTCACCGAACCGGCGCTGGGCTTCAGCATCCCGGCGATGCAGTTGAAGGTGGTGCTCTTGCCCGAGCCGTTCGGCCCGAGCAGGCCGAGGATCTCCCCCTTGGCGACCGAGAAGGAGACCGCGTCGACGGCGGTGAAGCCGCCGAAGCGCTTGGTCAGTCCCGCGACCTCGAGCAGGGCTGTCATCGGGCGGCGAAGGCATGGCCGGCGGGCAGCGGCAGCACCGGCGGCACGCCGATGGCGGTCGGCCAGATGACGCGGGACTTGCCGTTGTCGAATTGCATGACCACGGCGATGCTGCGCTGGTTCTGCCCGGCCATCGCATCCCCGGGGGGCGCGAATTTCACCCCGTAGCCCTGGATGGTGCCGCCGGTCGGGATGTCGATCTCGAGCGCGGCCTCGCGCAGCGCATCCGCGGTCATGCCGCCGGTCTTCCGCACCGCGGGCTTGAGCACGTGCTCGAGGAAGATCCAGGTGTTGTTGAAGCCCATGGAGGCATGCGGCGGCAGGTCGCGGAGGTTGTGCTTGGCCTGGAACTTCTCGACGAAGGCCTTCGCCAGGTCGCCGACGCCGGGGCCGAGCTTCGACCAGTCCAGCATCTGGGTCGCCGCCGGGTCGACGTTGCACATGTGGTTGACGTCGGCGCCGAAGGTCTCGGTCAGCCGGTCGATCTGCGACCAGCCGGCACCATGGCCGATCAGCATCTTGAAGCGCAGCCCGCCGGACTTGGCCTGGCGGAGGAACAGCGTGATGTCCGGGTTGTAGCCGACCTGGAAGACCACGTCCGGGCGTTCCCGCCGCAGCTTGGTCACCAGCGTCGAGAGGTCGGGCGCGGTCGCCGCATAGGCTTCCTTCAGCACGATCGGCATGCCGCGCTGCTTGGCATTGGCCTCAATGGCGGAGGAGACGCCGGTGCCGTAGGGGCCGTCCTCGTAGATGACGCCGAGCTTCACCTTGTCGGGCGCCGTGCCGAGCTTGGCCTGGGCGTGCTCGTGGATCATCGAGACCGAGCCTTCGCCGTACTGGTCCGAATGCACGGTGGGGCGGAAGACGTAGCGGAAATTCTTGTCCTTCAGGACAGCGGTGGCGATCGCCGAGGTGATCCACATCATCTTCTTCGACTGCTCGAAGCGGCCCGAGAGCGGGACGGCATGGGCGGAGGAATAGATGCCCGTCACCACCTCCAGCCGTTCCTGGCCCAGCAGGCGCTCGGCCTCGTTGATGGCGACGTCGGCCTTCGACTGGCTGTCGGCGGTGATGGCCTGGACCGGCCGGCCGTCGACCCCGCCGGCGGCGTTGAACATCTCGATCGCCACCTCGGCGCCCCAGAACAGCGGCTGGCTGCCGGCGCCGGCGAAGGGGCCGGAGAGGTCGGTCATCACGCCGACCCGCAGCGGGTCGCCGCCGCGCGCCGGCGCTTGGGCGCGGGCGACGGTGGCGGGCAGGGTGAGCGCGCCGGCGGCGAGGCCCGCACCGGATTGCAGCAGGCCGCGACGGGTGGTCCCGAGGTCTTTCATGGATGAGTCTCCCTGGAGGATCTTGTTCGTGCGGCCGCCGCGGGGCGGGGCCGATGGGTCAGGCGGCGGCATCCCGATGCCGGGTGCTGGCCGCGCTCGGCCGTGGAATGCCGTCCGGCATCAGGCGTCTCCCTTCCCGGCGCCGTCTGTCGCGGCGCGTTTCAGTACGAAGCCAAGCCTTGTTGCGCGGCGGCGTCAAGCGCCCCCTAGCCCTCCTGCGGAATGCCGGCGCGGCGGATGAGGTCGCGCCAGTAGGGCACCTCGCGGGCGATGCGGTCGGCCAGGCCTTCCGGGCCGCCGCCGCGGAGGCCGAAGCCGGCGGCGCGCAGGCGGCCGGCGGTCGTCGGCTCGGCCAGCACCGCCCGCGCTGCGGCCTCCAGCCGCCGGATGATGGCCGGCGGCGTGCCGGCGGGGGCGAGCAGGCCCTGGAAGGTTTCGGAGACGAAGCCGGGATAGCCGAGCTCGAGCATGGTCGGCACCTCCGGCAGGTCGGGCCAGCGCTCGGCGCCGGTGATGGCGAGCGCGCGGAAGGCGCCCGACCGGATATGCGGCTGGGCCGGCGGCAGGGCGGTGATGCCGACCGGGGTGGTATTGGCCAGCAGCGACTGCACCGCCAGCGCCGCGCTGGCGTGCGGCACCTGGACGAAGCGGATCCCGGCGGCGAGCTGCAGCAGCTCCGCCGTCAGGTGCGGGGTGGAGCCGGTGCCGGGATTGGCGAGGTCGAGCCCGCCCGGCTGCACCCGGGCGCGGGCGACGAGGTCGGCGACCGAGCCGATGCCGGATTGCGCCGTGGCGAGGATGACATTGGGCGAGGCGCCGAGCTCCGTGATCGGCGCGAAGTCCCGCACCGGGTCGTAGCCGGGGTTGCGGAACAGGCTGGGGTTCACGACGAAGCCGGTCGAGGTGACCAGTAGGGTGTAGCCGTCGGGCGCGGCCCGGGCCGCGGCGGCGACGCCGATGTTGCCGCCGCCGCCGCCGCGGTTCTCGACCACGACCGGCTGGCCGAAGGCCCCGCCGAACCCGGCCGCGAGCACGCGGGCCATGACGTCGGTCGGCCCGCCGGGGGCGAAGGGGACGATCAGCCGGATGGCGCGGCCCGGATAGGCCTCGGCGCGCGCCGCGGCGGGGCCGGCGGCCAGTCCAGGGACCAGGCGCAGGATCAGGCGGCGGGTCACCCGCATGGCGTCGTTCCTCCGCGGCGGCCATCCTTGCGCGGGCCGCCCTTGCCGGGAGGATGCGGAAGGCGCCGCCGCCGCGTCAAGCGGCGGCGGCGGGCGCCCTCAGGGCACCGCGACGGTATCGCCCGGCCGCTGCGGCGGCAGCTTGATGGCCAGCGCGCGGAACCGCCCGGTGGTGGCGCGCGAGCCGGCATGGACCGTGCCCTTCGGGATGATGACGAGGTCGCCGGCCTTGACCTGCATCTCCCGCTCGCCGAGCCAGAAGGAGCCGGCGCCGTCGAGGATGAGCTGGATCTCGTTCGCGTCGGCGTGGAAGTGGCGCATGACGTTGCCGCTCTGGAGGCTGACGGTGCCGTCGCCGGTGGCGCTCAGCAGGCGGGAGCGGAGGTCGGTGTTCGGCACCAGCGGGCCGATCTCGTCGTCGGTCATGGCCATGACGTTGATGATCTGCGGCACCATGGGCGGCGGCCCCGGCTGCGCCTCGGCCTCCGGGACGACGCGGGCGGCGAGCAGCCCGGCGGCGAAGGCGGCGGCAAGGCAGGCGCCACGGCCGGCATGGCGGAGGAGGGGCTGGCGCATCGGTGTCTCCTGAAGGTCTGGACGCGCGGTGATGATCCGCCGCGCCGGGCCGGTCCCGCAACCCCGGCCGCGGCGAAACCTAAGGGGATCGTAATGTCATCTTTCTGCAGCATCGGCCGTTGGGACGCCTGACCGCAGAAGGACCGACGATGCTTCCCCCATGCCAGGGCCTAATGGCCCGATGAGCGGCGCCGCCCGGGCGAAGGCCGGCCCCCGGCCGCAAGACCGGCCGGCGATCCTGGCCGCCGACCGCAACCGCAAGATGGCCTCCTCGGCCCATGCCTATGTGCGGGGCAGCACGACGCGCTTCTACGAATGGCTCGAGGCCTCGGGGCGGCTGCGGCTGCCGGAGGGTCCGCCGGTCTGGATTTGCGGCGACTGCCATGTCGGCAACCTCGGGCCGGTGGCCAGCGCCGAGGGGGCGCTGGCGCTGCAGGTGCGCGACCTCGACCAGACGGTCATCGGCAACCCGGCGCACGACATCATCCGGCTCGGCCTGTCGCTGGCGATGGCGGCGCGGGGCTCCGACCTGCCCGGGGTGACGACGGTCCATATCCTCGAGCAGGTGGTCGCCGGCTACGAGGCCGCCTTCGCCCCGGAGACCGCGGCGGCCCCCGGGGCCGGCGCCAGCCCGAAGCTCATCCGCTCGGTGATGCGCGAGGCCGCCCGCCGGTCCTGGAAGCACCTGGCCGACGAACGGATCGAGGGCGTGGCGCCGGTCATCCCGCTGGGCAAGCGCTTCTGGCCGCTGACCCGGGCGGAGCGGGAGGCGGTCGAGGCGCTCTTTGCCGAGGATGCGCTGCGCGGGCTGGCGACCGCGCTGCGCTCGCGCGATGCCTCCGCCCCGGTGCGGGTGCTGGATGCCGCCTACTGGCGCAAGGGCTGCAGCTCGCTCGGCCGGCTGCGGCTCGCGGTGCTGGTCGCGGTCGATACCGGCAAGGCCGAGCGGCACTGCCTGATGGACGTGAAGGAGGCGATCGCCGCCGCCGCCCCGCGCAGCGGCGCCGGCGAGATGCCGCGCGACAATGCCGCGCGGGTGGTGGCCGGCGCCCGGGCGCTCTCGCCCTTCCTCGGCGGGCGGATGGTCGCGGCGCGGCTGCTGGACAAGGCCGTCTTCATCCGGGAATTGCTGCCGCAGGACCTCAAGCTCGAGATCGAGCACCTGACCCGGGCCGAGGCGATGGACGTGGCCGCCTTCCTCGCCCAGGTCGTCGGCCAGGGCCATGCCCGGCAGATGGAGGCCGCGGGCCGCCGGCACTGGCTGGCCGAATTGCAGCGCCATCGGCCCAGGACGATCGATGCGCCCTCCTGGCTCTGGAACAGCACCGTCGAACTGGTGGCGGCACACGAGGCGGCCTACCTCGAGCATTGCCGCCGCCACGCGATGCAGCCCGGCTGACGCGTCAGCGGCCGCGCCGGGCCGCGATGGTGACGAACATGACCACCACCAGGATGATCATCCCGGTCCGGTGCTCGGCGATCCATGCAAGCGCCTGTTCAAGTGGCATGCTCTCTCCTCAGGTGATGGTCCGGCCCGGCCAGAAGGCCGGCATCGCCGAGCCGTCCCGGCCGCCCCAGCCGGCGGCGGCGGCGCTGTCATAGGCCGTCAGCGCCGTCTCCGTCATCGGCAGGCGCGCCCCGCGGGCGGAGGCTTCCGCCAGCATGGCGCGGAGGTCCTTGCGGATGCCGTCGATGTCGAAGGCGGTGGCGCCGAGGTCCGCGCCCTGCAGGGCGCGGGCGATGGTGCCGCCGCGGATCTTCAGCACGTTGGCGCCGCCGGTGGTGTCGCCGAACAATTCCATCAGCCAGGCCGGGTCGTGGCCGAGGTGGGCGCAGAGCGTCACCGCCTCCCCCAGCGTCTGGTAGTAGAGCGCCAGCGGCAGGTTGATGGCGAGCTTCATGGAGGCGCCGGCGCCGATGGGCCCGACATGCTCGATGCGGCGGCACAGCTGCTCCAGCAGCGGCCGGGCCCGGGCGACATCCTCGGCGCGGCCGGCGGCGAGGCCGAGCAGCCTGCCCTGCCGCGCCGGGGCGGTGGTGCCGCCGACCGGGCATTCGACGAAGGCGCCGCCGCGGGCCTCGACGCGCGGGGCCAGGGCCTGCGGCGCCTCCGGCCGCAGCGTGCTCATCTCGATCACCAGCCGGCCCGTGAGATCGGCGGCCAGGATGCCCTGCGGGCCGGCATAGACCGCCTCGACGGCGGCGGCGTCGGTCAGGACGGTGACGATGACCTCCACCGCCCCGGCCAGCGCCGCCGGGCTTTCGGCCAGGGTGGCGCCGGCCGCCGCCAGCGGCGCGCATTTCTCCGCCGAGCGGTTCCAGACCGTCACGGCATTGCCCGTCTCCAGCAGCCGCGCCGCCAGCGCCGCCCCCATCCGGCCGAGGCCGGCGATCCCGATCCGCGCCATGCTGTGCTCCCCCGCGTGTCGCCGGCAGGATGGCCCGGGCCGGGGGTGCCGGGCTAGCCTCACCCCCAGCAGGGGAGACCGCGTGCATGACCGAGCCCAGCAACCACTACGGCGCCACCGCCGCCCGCCGCCACGCCAGGCCGGGGCGGGAGACGCGGCCCGCGTCGCTGACCGTCGACATCCACGCCCATGTGCTGGTGCCCGAGGCCGGCGCCTTCGTCGCCCCGCACCTCGACCCCGCCACCATCCCGCTGTCCCGCTTCGCCACGCCCGAAACCCGGGCGCTGAACGCGAAGCAGAATGCCGACCGGCGGGAGGTCTTCCTGCGGCACGGCCCGCGGCTGGCGGCGCTGGATGCCATGGGCATCGACTTGCAGGTCTGCGCGCCGCCGCCGCCGCAATGCTACTACACCGTGCCGCTCGAGATCGCAGTGCCGGCGACGCGCATGGTCAACGACGGCATCGCCGCCTTCTGCGCCGCGCGGCCGGACCGCTTCATCGGCCTCGGCTCCGTGCCGATGCAGGATGCCGGCGAGGCGGTGCGCGAGCTCGGGCGCTGCATGGGCCCGCTCGGCTTCAAGGGCGTGCAGGTGCTGACGACGGTGGGGGACAAGGAGCTCTCGGACCCCGCCTTCGAGCCTTTCTGGGCGGCGGCGGAGCGGTTCGGCGCGCTGGTGATGATCCACCCCAACGGCTTCTCGGACGGGGCCCGCCTCACCCGCTTCTACCTCAACAACGTCCTCGGCAACCCGCTCGATACCACCGTCGCGCTGCATCACCTGATCCTCGACGGCGTGCTGGAACGCTACCCGGGGCTCAAGATCCTGGCGGTCCATGGCGGCGGCTTCATGCCAGCCTATTCCGGCCGCATCGACCACGCCTGGGGCGCGCGCTCCGACAGCCGCGGCGCCCTGCCGCAGCCGCCGACGCACTACCTGCGCAAGGTGTATTTCGACACCATCGTCTTCACCCCGCATCAGCTCGAGTATCTGGTGAAGGTCTATGGCGTGGACAGGATCGTCATGGGGACCGACTTCCCCTTCGACATGGCCGACAGCGACCCGATCGGCCATGTCTGCGCGGTCGAGAGCTTCGACGAGGCGACCCGCGCGGCGCTGGCCGGCGGCACCGCGAAGGCGCTGCTCGGCCTCTAGCCCTGCGCGGCCCGGCGGCAACAGGCGCCGACGGTCACGCCCAGCAGCATCCCCGTGACCAGGTCGGTGAGGAAATGCGCGCCGACCCCCATCAGCGCCCCGCCCACCGCGGCACAGCCCAGCAGCCAGGCCAGCCGCAGCGGCCAGCCGTAGGCCCAGGCGAAGGCGGTCAGCACGCCGAGCACCGCCATGTGCCCGGAGGGAAACGACCCGGCATAGAACAGGTGGAAACTCCGCAGCGGGCTGCTGTAGTGGCGGAACCACATCACCGGCTCGACCCGGCCGAACAGCAGCTTGAACTCGGTCTTCAGGGCCAGCGCCACGCAGACGCCGAGGCCGGCGAGGAACAGCGTATTCCAGCCGCCCCGCAGCCGCCCCGCCGCGCAGCGCCACAGGCCGAGCCCGGCCGTCCCGGTGATGGCCAGGGCGGTCAGCGCCTCCGGCCCGCGGATCAGCAGATAGGCAGGCCGCGACGGACCGATCCAGCGGTACATCGCCAGCGCCAGCCAATGGTCCGCTAGCACCACGCCCGCCAGCGACCCGGCACAGGCCACCACCCAGATCGCCAGCCACAACGGCAGGCTGGTCCAGGCGGGCCGTACCGGGGCGTCGTGGCGCGGGGCCTCCGGCATCGGTCCTCAACCCTCCTGTCTGCTGGGACAGGGGGTTAGAGGGCCGCGGCGGCGCCGGTCAAACCGCAATGCGGTGTGCCCGGCGCCGCATCCTGTCAGACGTGGATGCCGTCCAGCTCCTTGCCCGCATTCTCCGGGCTCCAGAACCAGACCACCGCGCCCTGCAGCAGCATCACCACGGGTATCAGCAGGAAGGCCGCGGCGAAGCTGCCGGTGCCCTCCCGCAGCCAGACCGCGACGAAGGGCCAGAGCACGTAGCCGATGAAGAAGGCGACCGCCCAGGAGAAGCCGTTGCCCACGCCGCGGATGCGGGTCGGGTAGATCTCGGTCGTGTAGGTCGTGGCCGGCCCCCAGACGCCGAGGAAGCCGATGCTCCAGAGCAGGCCGTAGGTCCAGAGCATCGGCTTGCTGTCGGCATAGACCCAGAGGGTCAGGAACAGCGCGCCCTCCAGCAGCATCAGCAGGAAGCCGAGCCGGCGGCCGAACCTGTCGATGATCCAACCGGCGCCGGCGATGCCGAGCACGCCCACCAGCCCCCAGGCGATGTAGAAGCTGCCGTATTCCGCCGCGGTCCAGCCGTGCGCCTCCTTCAGGAAGAGCGGCATCCAGAGCCCGACGGTGGAGAAGGCGATCAGGTTGGTTGTCGCGACGAAGGTGGCGAGCGCGGTGTTGCGCCGCATGTCCGGCAGGAACAGCTGCCGGATGCCCACCTTCTCGGCCTTGCCGATCCAGGCGCCGTCGTCCTCGCTCAGCCGGGCGCCGCGCGCCTGCTGGTCCCGGATGCGCCGCTTGCGGTCGATGGTGCGGACCCAGTAGGGCGATTCCGGGCAGAGCAGCCGGACGTAGATCGCCAGCAGCGCCACCACGCCGGGCAGGATGAAGGCGGCGCGCCAGCCCCAGCCGCCGACGACGAAGGCGGTGATGGTGCCGGCCAGCGCCGCGCCGACGCCCCAGGCCGCGCGGTCGGCGCAGACGATCCGCCCGCGCAGCCGCGCCGGCCAGGTCTCCGCCACCAGCATCGAGCCGATGGCCCATTCGCCGTTCAGCGCGAAGCGGCACATCGCGTAGGCGGCGACGAAGAAGCCCCAGCTCGGCGCGAAGGCGACCAGCGGCATCATCAGCGAGAACATGGCGATGTTGATGGCCAGCAGGTTGCGCCGGCCGTAGCGGTCGGCCAGCCAGGGCCAGAGGTAGAGCCCGATGATGCCGACCAGCATGGCGATCTGCACGCCGGTCCGGTACTCCGGCAGGCCGACGGCAAATTCGGCCATGACCATCGGCGCGACCAGCGCGAAGATCGCGCCATCCATGCCGTCGAAGCCCCAGCCCAGGCCATTGGCCCAGGCGATGTGCCAATGCGTGCCGGTCAGCTTCTGCTGCTGCGCCACGTTGCGATAGGCCGGGGAGCGCAGGTGATGCTCCTCCAGCGGGCCGCCCGCGATCAGGGCGGGGTCGGTGGTGGGTGCTGGTCTGCTGGCCGCTCCGTAGGTTGTCGTGCTCATGCGCTTCCTCCTGGTTCGCGCGTTGCTCGCGCTTTGCCGGGCGCCGCGGGGCGTCCGGGTGGACCATGGTGGTTGGCGCGGGTCGCCCCGCGCTGGGGCGATCGTGACCGCCGGCTCCGGCGGTTGCAATCCTCAACCGGCGGTGGCCGGCCCGGCGCGACGCGCGCGGCCCGCTTCGCTCCGGCAGCGGGAGCCGCATGGGCGCCGTCACTGGCGGAAGTGCTGCATCCCGTCGAAGGCGAGCTGGGCGGCGGTGATCAGCAGGACGACCGAGGTGATCTGGAACATCGGGCGCAGCGGCAGGCGGATCGTGGTGCGGATGGCGATCTGCCAGAGCACCAGCAGCACCAGGACGGCGAAGGCGACCCCGCCCCACAGGTCGGCCGGCGCGCCGTGCCGGCCCAGGGCCGCCAGGAACAGCGCGGTCTCGACGCCTTCGCGGAAGACCGCCAGGAAGCCGACGAAGCCGAGGGCCAGCGGCGCGCGCCGGGCCCCGAGCGCCTGCCAGGCGGTGCGCTCCAGGGTCTGGTCCCAGGTCCGCGGATCGGTCTGCCGCCACAGCCAGCCGCCGACCCAGAGCATCAACCCGGCCGCGAGCAGGCAGGTGATGCCCTCCGCGTCATTGGCATAGGCGCTGGGCGGGCGGCTGGCATAGACCCCGCCGATCAGCAGGCTGGCGAGCAGCCCGAGCACCGCCCCGATCCAGAGCGCCAGGGTCCGCGCCGGCGTCACCCGCCGCAACAGGGAGGCGACCGCAAGCAGGACAATGACGGCCTCCATTGCTTCCCGCAGCAGAACGACCGAGATCTGCACTACAACAGCTGGATTCATCACGCCCTTATGAAATGACCGGAGTTGTTTCGCCGCTGTCGTGCCTGTCGGGGGCGGTCATACTGCTCCCGGTGGAGGAGGTCCTGGCACGCCTTGGTGTGCGGACCGCCGGGGCCCGTCGTTGTCATGCAACCTTCGGTGATTCCGTTGGCGGATGAGAGCTGCGGCACCGGTTCACCTGCCCCGGTGAGCCTAATGCCACGGCCGCTTTCCCGGCTACGGGGGGTTGCGCCGGTTGGGGGACGGATCATGCACGACATCGAACTCATCGCCTTCGTCTTCGGCATCCTGTTCAGCGAGCTCGGCGCGGTGATGATGCCGGTCGCCCTGGCGACGACGGCCGTCGCCGCCGCCGCGAACGTGCAGTTCGAGCCGGTCGCCGTCTGAGGCCTCCCGGGCGCCGGAGGGGCCCGGCTAGTCGGCGGTGGCCCCGGAGGCGCGGATGATCGGGATCCACAGCGCCAGCTGCTGGTCCCAGAAGGGCCCGAGCAGCGCCGCGCCCTCGCCGCGCGGCTCCACCCCGGCCTCGACCAGCCGGCCGCGGCCGCGGCCGACCGCCTCCAGGGCCGCCGCCTCGAGCCGGGCGAGGATCGGCGGCGGGGTGCCGGCCGCGGCATGCACCGCGTGCCAGTTGTAGGTCTCGTAGCCCGGCACGCCGGCCTCCTGGGCGGTCGGGACCTCGGGCAGGGCGGCGCTGCGGGTGGTGGTGGTGACCGCGAGGCCGCGGACCTGGCCGCCGCGGATGGCCGGGATCACGCTCGCCATCGTATCGACCATCATGTCCACCGTGCCGTTGAGCAGGTCGGCGAAGGCCGGGCCGGAGCCCCGGTAGGGGACATGCGTCGCCTCGGCGCCGACCATGCTGGCCAGCAGCTGGGCCGAGAGATGGGTGATGGTCCCGGCCCCGGAGGAGGCATAGGCGATGCGGCCCGGCCGCTGCCGCATCAGCGCGATCAACTCGGCCAGGCTGCGCGCCGGGACCTTGGGGCCGACCATGACGATGTTCGGCAGGGTGCCGATGAGCGCCACCGGGGCGAAGGCGCGGCGGACGTCGAAGGCGAGGTTGCGGTAGAGCCCGGCGTTCAGCACCGCCGAGGAGAGGGTGTGGAGGATGATGGTATGGCCATCGGCCGGCGCCTGGAGCGCGGCCTCCGAGCCGATGACTCCGCCGGAGCCGCCGCGGTTCTCCACCACCACCGGCTGGCCGAGCGCCTCCTGCATGCCGAGGGCGGTGATGCGGGCGACCACGTCGGCCGAGCCGCCGGCGGCGAAGGGCACGATCATCCGCAGGGGGCGGTTGGGGAAGGGCGCCTGCGCCAGGGCCGGCGCCCCGGCGGCCAGCCCGGCCAGGCCGCCGGCCAGGCTGCGGCGCGATACAGGATGCATGATTTTCCCCCCGGTTCCTGGCCGGCAGGCTAGGGCAAGCCGGGCGCCTTGCTCAATCGGCCGGCCTGCCGGAGACTTCGCGGCAGCGGGCGGGGGAGCGGAGAGGATGCGGCATCCTGGCAGGGCGTCCGACGCATGAGCGCGCATCCCGCCATGGCGCCGCCGCTGACGCTCGCCACCGCGACGCCCGGGGGCGGCTTTCCCCTCTACGGCGAGGCCTTCGCCGCCACCCTCGAGGCCGCCGACCCCGGGCTGAAGCTGCTGCCGCGCCATACCCGGGGCAGCACCGAGAACCTGCCCCTGCTGCGGGCCGGGGCGGTGGACCTGGCCCTGGTCCAGGGCGAGGTGGTGCAGGCCGCCTTCGCCGGCGGGGCGCCGGCCGGGCTCAGCATCCTCTGGGCGATGTATCCGGCGCCGGGGATGTTCGTGGTCCGCGGCGACTCCGCCGCCACCTCCATCGCGGCGCTGCGGGGCCGGCGGGTGGCCTGGGGCGCCCGCGGCTCCGGGCTGGTGCTGCTGGCCCGGGCGGTGCTGGACGGGCTGGGGCTGGACCCGGAGCGCGACTTCGAGGCGGTCTTCCTCGACCGGGCCGGGGATGGGCCGGCCATGGTGCTCGACGGGCGGGTGGCGGCGCTCTGGGGTGGCGGGGCCGGCTGGCCCGGCTTCGCCGCGGTGGCGGAAGGTCCGGCCGGCGCCCGCTTCCTCGCGCCGGAGCCGGCGGATGTCCCGGCCATCCTGGCGCGCCAGCCCTTCCTGCGGCGGATGACCCTGCCGGCCGGCAGCTATGCCGGCCAGGCGGCGCCGGTCGCCTCCGTCGGGTCCTGGAGCTTCGTGCTGGCCCGGCCGGGGCTGGAGGAGGCCATGGGCTACCGGCTGGCCCGGGCGCTGCACCGCGGCGAGGCCGACCTCGCCCGGCGCCTGCCCCAGGCCCGGGAGAGCACGGCGCAGGCGACCGCCGGGGCGGCCGACCCGGCCCTGCTGCACCCCGGCGTCCGCCGGGCGCTGCGGGAATGGGGCTCGCTGCCGTGACCCAGGGTGGATGCCCGTTCATGTCGCTGTCGAGACCATAAGCCTTCGGTAACGCGCCCGCTTGCCCGTATTGCCAAATCCTCAACGGCTGTATGGTGGGGGTTCGAATTGGGAGACCCGAATGGGAGAGGCGCGCAGCCAGCCGGCCCCCGCGCGGCGGCAGACCCCGCCGGCGGAGGACCTTGTCGCATTGTCCTTCGAGGATGCGCTGGCGGAATTGGAAGAGATCGTGAAGTCGCTCGAGGGCGGCAAGGGCACGCTTGCCCAGGCCATCGCCGACTATGAGCGGGGAGCCTCGCTCCGCCGGCATTGCGAGCAGAAGCTGGCCGAGGCGGAGGCGAAGGTGCAGGCGATCGTGGACGGCCCGGCGGGCCCCACCCTGCGGGATGTGGAGTAGGCCCGGGATGACCACCGACGAGACGGAGCTGCGGCGCGCCATGGCGGCAGCGGCGGAGGAGATCGACCAGGCGCTGGACATCCTGCTGCCGACCGAGGAGGGCGACGAGGCCCGGCTCTACGCCGCCATGCGCTACGCGACGGTGGGCGGCGGCAAGCGGCTGCGCGGCTTCCTGGTGCTGGAGGGCGCCCGGCAGTTCGGCGTCTCCCGCAACGCCGCGCTGCGGGTCGCCGGCGCCATCGAGATGGTCCACGCCTATTCGCTGGTGCACGACGACCTGCCGGCGATGGACGACGACGACCTGCGCCGCGGCAAGCCGACGGTGCACAAGGCCTTCGACGAGGCGACCGCCATCCTCGCCGGCGATGCGCTGCAGACCCAGGCCTTCACCACCCTGGCCGAGGAGGATACCCACCCGGATACCGCGGTGCGGATCGAGCTGGTCCGCTGCCTCGCCCGCGCCGCCGGCGCCCGGGGCATGTGCGGCGGGCAGATGCTGGACATGCTGGCGGAGGAGCAGGGCGGCGACCTCGACGAGAGCGCGATCGGCCGGCTGCAGACGCTGAAGACCGGCAAGCTGATCGAGTTCTCGGCCGAGGCGGGCGCCGTGCTCGGCAAGGCCGCCTCCTCCCAGCGGCATGCGCTGCTGGGCTACGGCCGCGACCTCGGCGCCGCCTTCCAGATCGCCGACGACCTGCTGGACGCGACCGCGACCCCCGAGGAAGCCGGCAAGCGCACCGGCAAGGATGCCGAGGCGGGCAAGGCGACGCTGGTGTCCCTGCTCGGCCCGGAGCGCGCGCGGATCCAGGCGGAACGCTTGGTGGCGCAGGCCAAGACCCATCTTGACGTCTTCGGCGAGCGAGCCGACCTCTTGAGAATGCTCGCAGATTTCGTGATCGAGCGGAGAAGCTGATGTCCCCCCAACCCGCGACGCCGCTCCTCGACCGGGTCAAAGTCCCGGCCGACATGCGCAACCTCTCCGGGGAGCAGCTCAAGCAGCTGGCCGGCGAGCTTCGGGCGGAAACCATCCAGGCGGTCAGCCAGACCGGCGGCCACCTCGGCGCCTCGCTCGGCGTGGTCGAGCTGACGGTCGCGATCCATGCGGTCTTCGAGACCCCGCGCGACCGGCTGATCTGGGATGTCGGCCACCAGGCCTATCCGCACAAGATCCTGACCGGGCGGCGCGACCGCATCCGCACGCTCCGCCAGGGCGGCGGCCTCTCCGGCTTCACCCGGCGGTCCGAGAGCGCGTACGACCCCTTCGGCGCGGCGCATTCCAGCACCTCGATCTCCTCCGGCCTCGGCATGGCGGTGGCGAGCGACCTGCTGGGCGACCCGCGCAACGTCATCGCCGTCATCGGCGACGGCGCGATGAGCGCGGGCATGGCCTATGAGGCCATGAACAACGCCGGCGCCGCCAAGTCGCGGCTGATCGTGGTGCTGAACGACAACGACATGTCGATCGCCCCGCCGGTCGGGGCGATGAGCGCCTACCTCTCGAAGGTCGTCTCCTCCCGCCCCTTCATCTCCGTCCGGGAGATGATGGCGAAGCTGGCGCGGCACTTCCCCGGGCCGATCGAGCGCGCCGCCAAGCGGGCGGACGAGTACGCCCGCGGCCTGCTGACCGGCGGCACGCTGTTCGAGGAGCTGGGCTTCTACTACGTCGGCCCGATCGACGGCCACGACCTCGACCACCTCATGCCGGTGCTGCGCAACCTGCGCGACACGGAATTGCAGGGGCCGATCCTGCTGCACGTGGTGACGCAGAAGGGCAAGGGCTACGCGCCCGCCGAGGCCAGCGCCGACAAGTACCACGGCGTGCAGAAGTTCAACGTCGTCACCGGCGAGCAGGTCAAGGCCCCGCCGGGACCGCCGAGCTACACCAAGGTGTTCTCCAACGCGCTGATCGCCGAGGCCGAGGCCGACAGCCGCATCGTCGCCATCAACGCCGCCATGCCGAACGGCACCGGCCTCGACGCGTTTGCCAAGAAATTCCCCAGGCGCAGCTTCGACGTCGGCATCGCCGAGCAGCATGCCGTCACCTTCGCCGCCGGCATGGCGACCGAGGGCATGAAGCCCTTCGTCGCGATCTACTCCACCTTCCTGCAGCGCGGCTACGACCAGGTGGTGCACGACGTGGTGCTGCAGAACCTGCCGGTCCGCTTCGCCATGGACCGCGCCGGCCTGGTCGGCGCCGATGGCGCGACCCATGCCGGCAGCTTCGACATCGCCTACCTCGGCTGCCTGCCGAACATCGTGCTGATGGCCGCGGCCGACGAGCTGGAGCTGATGCACATGGTCGCCACCGCGGCCGCCATCGACGACCGGCCCAGCGGCTTCCGCTATCCGCGCGGCGAGGGCCTCGGCCTCGAGCTGCCGGCCCGCGGCACCCCGCTCGAGGTCGGCCGCGGCCGCATCCTGAAGGAGGGCACCACCGTCGCCCTGCTCTCCTACGGCACCCGGCTGGCCGAATGCCTGAAGGCAGCCGAGGAGCTGGGCGCGCGCGGCCTCTCGACCACCGTCGCCGATGCCCGCTTCGCCAAGCCGCTCGACGCCGCCCTGGTCGAGCGGCTGGCGCGCGAGCACGAGGTGCTGATCACCGTCGAGGAAGGCTCGGTCGGCGGCTTCGGCAGCTTCGTGCTGCAGCACCTGGCGCTGCGCGGCATGCTGGACCACGGGCTGAAGATCCGCCCGCTCTGCCTGCCGGACCGCTTCATCGACCACGAGAACCCGAAGAAGCAGTACGACGAGGCCGGGCTGAACGCGGCGCAGATCGTCGCCGCGGCGGTCGCGGCGCTCGGGTCGGGTGCGGCCATGAAGCCGGCGCGGGCCTGAGGCGATCGCCCGGGAACGCGCCGACCAGGCACTGGTGGACCGGGGGCTGGCCGAAAGCCGCACCCGGGCCCAGGCCCTGATCCTCGCGGGCAAGGTCTATTCCGGGACGCTGCGGATCGAGAAGGCCGGGCAGTTCCTGGCTCCCGGCACGCCGCTCGAGCTGCGCGGCCAGGACCATCCCTGGGTCTCCCGCGGCGGCGTCAAGCTGGCGCATGCGATCGCGCATTTCGGCCTGGACCCGGCGGGGAAGGTGGCGCTCGACGTCGGCGCCTCGACCGGCGGCTTCACCCATGTGCTGCTGCACCATGGCGCGGCGAAGGTCTTCGCCGTGGATGTCGGCCACGGCCAGCTGGCCTGGACCCTGCGCAACGACCCCCGGGTGGTGGTGATGGAGCGGGTCAACGCCCGCTACCTCGAGGCCCCGCAGCTGGGCGAGGCGCCGGAGGTGCTGGTCTGCGACGCCAGCTTCATCGGCCTGCAGGTGGTGCTGCCGCAGGCGATCTCGCTCTGTGCCCCCGGGGCCTGGGCGGTGGCGCTGATCAAGCCGCAGTTCGAGGTGGGGCCGGCCGTCGCCAAGGGCGGCGTGGTGCGGGATGCCGCGGTGCATCGCGCGGTCTGCAGCCGCATGTCCGAATGGTGGGCGGGCCTGCCGGGCTGGCGGGTGCTGGGCGTCGAGCCCAGCCCGCTGCTGGGGCCGGAAGGCAACCGGGAATTCCTGATCGCCGCGACCCGCGAGGGCTGAATGTTGCGATGCAGCAGGGGCGTTGTCGGGCCCGGCGCCCAGCCGCTATAGACGGCCATGCCCGATGACATGACCCCCTTCGATCCCGCGACCACCGGCTGGAAGCGGATGCAGCCGGACGGCTATCCCGGGCTGATCGGCCCCTTCTGGTTCAAGCGCGATGCCGACGGCGGCGGCTTCCGCTACGGCTTCACCGCCGAGGCGCGGCACCTCAACCTCGGCGGCGTGGTGCATGGCGGCATGCTGATGAGCTTCGCCGACGACGTGCTGGGCATGACCGTCTGGGAAGCCGCCGGCCGCAAGCCCTGCACCACGGTGCAGCTCAGCACCCAGTTCATCGCGCCGGTGAAGCTCGGCGACTACGTGGTGGGACGGGCCGAGGTGCTGCGCACCACCCGCTCGGTCGTCTTCGTCCGGGGGCTGGTCAGCGTGGGCGACCGGACCATCGTGCACGCCGACGGCATCTGGAAGATCCTCGGCGCCTGAGCCCCCTCAGGCGCCCGCCCGGGACGCCTGGCCCTTGCCGCTGATCTCGGCGAGCAGGGTCCAGACGCGATGCGGGTCCATCCGGGTTTCCAGGTCGTTCAGGATGCGGTCGAGCTCGGCGAGCTTGGCCTGGATCTCTCGATCGGTCATGCGGCTGCATCCTGCTGCTGGGCCGCAGGCAGCACCGGACAGCGACCCGGGCGGCAGCGGCGATCGTGGGGCCTCAGAACGCCGCAGACCGCCGCCGGTTGCCTCGTGTCACCGGGCGCAACCGGGTGTCACATTGACGAGAGGATGCCCGGTGCGAGGGCGGCGACCTTGGCCGCCGGATGGCCGGGATTACGGAAGCGCAACTCGGCCCCCTCGGCCGCATCCGGCGGCGAGGCCCCGAACATCTCGAAGCGCGAGGCGCAGGTGACGGCGACGACGCGGCGGGCGGGACCGCTGGTCAGGAAGCGCCGCACCGCCCCCTCGAGGTCGAGGCGGTCGCGCAGCCCGCGCCATTCGGTGCGGTCCAGGTCCTCGAGGAAGACCGCGACGATGCCGGGCAGCGCCCCCGACAGCCGGGCCTCGGCCGCCTGGCCGAGCCGGCGGGCGACGGCGGCCGCGACCTCGTTCTCCCGCCCGGCGCGGGCGGCCATGACGAAGACGCTGCCGCTGCCGCCGGTGGTGACGGCGAGATGGGCTTCCGGGCCGAACTGGGCGCGCAGCCGGGCGAGCAGGCCGCCGGCCTGGTCCGACGCCTGGGTGCCCGCCAGCATCAACGGGTCGAGCTTGAGCACCGCCTGCGACCCGGCGCCGCCGAGGTCCTGGCGCCTCTCGGCCGCCAGCATCTCGCTGATCCGCTGGTGCAGCAGGGTCAGCTGGTCGGGGCCGGAGATGCCGTCCGGCAGGGTCATCTTCAGCAGGTAGCGGCCGGGATGGGCGGCGAGCCAGGCCTGCAGCTCGGGGGTGATGCGGTCGACCAGCGCATACCAGTCGCCGCGATGGACCGGGCGGCCCTCCTCGGCGGAGACGGTCTCGCAGACCACCGCGGCGGTCGCCCCCTCCCGCTCGACCAGCAGGTCGTGCGGGGTGCCCTCGGCGAGGCCGGTGAAGGCAATGGTGAAGCCGGCCTCGCGCAGCAGCCCGGCGGTGCGCAGCAGGTGGAACAGCGGGATGAGCGTCGACTCGCCCGTGAGCCCGGCCAGGAGCTGGTCGCGCAGCCGGGCGCGGGGGCCCTCCGGCAGGCTGTCGGCGAGGCGGACGGCCTCCTCGGCGAAGGCGCAGACCCGGCGTTCGGCGACACTCGGCCTGGTCAGGGCGCGGCGGCCCGAGAGCCGGGCGAGGGCCAGTTCCAGCGCATGGCGCTGCTGCGCGGCGCGGCCGGTCAGCGAGCCCGCCTGGGCCCGGTTGCCGATATCCGCCAGCCTGGCGGCCCAGGCGGCTTCGCCGCAGAGGGCGACGAAGGCGTCCAGCCCGGGATTTTCCGCGGCCGGTCCGGCGGGGAACCGGCCGCCGTTCTGCAAGCTTCCAGGTAATGGATTAGCGAAGGTCATGGCTTCGTCTCATCCTCGTCGTTGCCGTTGCTAAGCGCCTCCCGCGCCCGGCCGTCAAGTATGACGATTTCATGATTTCACGACCAAATCGATGCCATCGGGCGTCGAGGCGGGGACGCAGCCGGAAAGCGATGCATGACTGTATTTGATCCACTATTGGCGATACTGGGCGGCTACGAGACCGCCCGCTGGAACTATCCGGCCGCGGTGGGCACGGCGCCGGCCGAGCCGGGCGGGATCGGCACCCCCGCCGCGGTCACCTACAGCTTCCTGGAGGACTTCCCGAGCTACTACCGGGCCTCGCCGCCGACCCCCCTGGTGGCCATGGACCCGGCGATGCGGGCCGGGGTGGCGCAGGCGCTCGGGGCGTGGTCGGCGGTCGCCGACATCCGCTTCACCGAGGTCCCGGACACCGGCGCGGGCGGCGACATGCGCTTCGGCCGGCACACCATGGACCCCGGCGGCTATGCCTATTTCCCCACCTTCGCCACCAGCCTCGGCGGCGCTCCGCTGCGGATCACCGCGGCGAGCCCGACGCCGCTCGGGGGCGACGTCTACATCGGCACCCATCCCGGCAATGACGCGCTGGCGCCCGGCGCCGGCGGCTACGACGTGCTGGTGCACGAGACCGGCCATGCGATCGGCCTGAAGCACCCCTTCGAGGCCTCGCCGACCCTGCCGGCCGCGACGGATACCAAGGCCTTCACGGTCATGTCCTATACCGCCCCGGCCAATGCCTCGGTCGTGGCGGTCGCCGGCACCGCCGGCAACTACAGCTACACCGTCACCGACCTCGAGCCGGACGGCCCGATGCTCTACGACATCGCCGCGGCGCAGTACCTCTACGGCGCCAACATGGCGCATGCCGCCGGCGACGACCGCTACGCCTGGGCCCCGAATGCGCGCTTCCTCGAGACGATCTGGGATGCCGGCGGCATCGATACCATCGATGCCGGCAACCAGTCCCTGAGCAACCTCATCGACCTGACCGAGGGACACCACTCCAGCATCGGCCTGCGGCTGACCCGGGCGGAGCTGCGGCTGGAGATTCCCGCCTTCGCCACCGGCGCGCCGGACCCGAGCTACGACGGGCGGGACAACCTGGCGATCGCCTTCGGCGCGGTGATCGAGAACGCGACCGGCGGCAGCGGGGCGGATACCCTCCTCGGCAATGCGGCGGACAATGTCCTGGCCGGGAATGCCGGCGACGACCTGCTGGACGGCGGGGCGGGCCATGACACGCTGGCCGGCGGCGACGGCGACGACCGCTACGTGGTGGACACCCAGGGCGACGTCATCGTCGAGGGTCCCGGCCAGGGCCGCGACACGGCCACCGCCACCACCAGCTACTACCTCTATGCCGGGGTCGAGGCGCTGGTCCTGGCCCCCGGCGCCGGCGACCTCTTCGGCGTCGGCAACGACCTCGCCAACCGCCTTGCCGGCAACGAGGGCGCCAACCTGCTGATCGGCGGGGAGGGCGCCGATACCCTGGCCGGCGGCGGCGGCGACGATACCCTCCACGGCGGCGCCGGCGCGGACAGCATCCTGGGCGGCGAGGGCGCCGACCAGCTCGTCGGGGGCGAGGGCGACGACAGCCTCGACGGCGCCAGCGGCCTCGGCGAGGCCGATACCCTCCATGGCCAGGCCGGCGACGACCGCTACTGGGTGGATTCGGCCGCCGACCTGGTCTTCGAGGCCCCCGGGGAGGGCATCGATACCATCCATGCCAGCATCGCCGGCACCGGCTTCTACCTGCCGGGCGGGGTCGAGGACCTGGTCCTGCTCGACGCGACGCCCTTCGGCGTGGGCAACGAACTGGACAATGCGGTCACCGGCAATGCGGAGGGCAACCTCCTGCTCGGCGGCGCCGGCGACGATACGCTGGACGGCCGAGAGGGCAACGACGTGCTGTTCGGCGAGGCCGGGGCCGATACCTTCGTCTTCGGCCGCGGCGGCGGCAGCGACGTGCTGGGCGACTTCGCCGCGGGCCTCGACCATATCCTGCTCGGCGGCCTGGGTCTCGCCAGCTTCGCCCAGGTGCTGGCGGTGACCGGGGACCATGACGGCACCGCGGCGATCGACTTCGGCGAGGGCGACGTCATCATCCTCACCGGCGTCCTCCGGGCGGCGCTGTCGGAGGCCGATTTCCTGTTCGGCTGAGCCGCATTCAGGGATAATTCAGGGCCCGCCCCCTAGACCAGCCGACCGCAGGCCGCCGCAGCGGCCCCGGTGGGGGATGGATGGCGACGGTCACGGGCACCGCGGGGGCCGATCTGCTGCAGGGCACCGGCGGGGCCGATACCCTGCTGGGCCTCGGCGGCAACGATACGCTCCTCGCCGGCGCGGGCCTCGACAGCCTCGACGGCGGCGCCGGGGAGGATCGCGCGGTCATCGACCGCGCCGCCGCGACCGAGGCGATCACCCTCTACATGCTCGCCCCGGCGCTGGTCAGCGCCCTGGCCGGCGACAGCGTCACCGGCGTCGAGCATCTCTCCTTCACCGCCGGCGCCGGCGACGACGGGCTGGTCGGCGGCGGCGGGGACGACAGCCTGGCCGGTGGCTCCGGCCAGGATGCGCTGCAGGGCGGGGCGGGCGCCGATACGCTGCTGGGGGGCGACGGCGCCGACAGCCTGCTGGGCGGCGCGGGCGCGGACCTGCTGGCTGGCGGCGCGGGAGCGGACCGCTTCTTCCTCCAGGGCAGCGGCGGGCTGGACAGCAGCCTGGCGGCGACCGACCGGATCCAGGACTTCAACGCCGCGGAAGGCGACCGCCTGGTCCTCCGCGGCGAGGCCATCGGGACGGCCCTACTCGCCCTGGCCGGCCAGGGCTTCGCGCTCTCGGGCCAAGCCAGCCTGCCCCTGGGCTTCGCCGGGTCGCTGACGCCGCGCGCCGCGCCGGTGGGCGGGCTTGGCCTGCCCGACCGGACCGGCGGGCTGGGGCTCAACCTCTACTGGCAGCCGGCGACCACCGGCGGCGGCTGGATCCTGCTCGACCTCGACCGGGACGGGATGCTGGCCGGCACCGACCTCGTGGTGCGGCTGGACCTCGCGGCGGGGGAGGCCGTCACCGCGGCGAGCTTCATCGCCGGCACCTTCGCCGGGCTCGGCACCACCGGCGCGGATGCGCTGTCCGGCACCGCGGCGGCGGACCGCCTGTTCGGCTTCGGCGCGAACGACACGCTGGCGGGGCTGGCGGGCGACGATACCCTGCTGGGCGGCGACGGGTCGGACAGCCTGGCGGGGGGAGCCGGCTTCGACAGCCTGCTGGGCGCGGACGGCGCCGATACCCTGGACGGCGGCGACGACACCGACGTGCTGGACGGCGGCGCGGGCGATGACGCGCTGGCCGGCGGGTCCGGCGACGACCTGCTGCTGGGCGGCGCGGGCGATGACCTGCTGCAGGGCGGCGGCGGCGACGATCGCCTGCAGGGCGGCTTCGGCGCCGATACGCTGGACGGTGGCGCCGGGGCGGATACGCTGCTGCTGCAGGGCATGGGAGAGGCGAGCTGGTCCACCCTGGCCGCCCCGGACCGCGTCATCGGCTTCCTCCCCGCGGAGGGCGACCGGCTGAGGCTGAGCAACGCCTGGTTCGGCCGGGGCGACGGCGGCGGCGCCGATGCCGGCACCTATACCGGCGCCGACGGGCTGGCCCGGGCGCTGCTGTTCAGCGGCAGCACCGGCACCGCCCTCGCCGCGCCGGTGGCGGGCATGGCGCTGCCGGCGCAAGGCCTCGCCCCGGGCGGGCTGGAGGCCTACCAGGTCTACTGGATCCCGGGGCTGGGCGGCGGCGGCTGGCTGGTGCTCGACCTCGACCGCAACGCCCGGCTCGATTCGACGGACCTGGTCGTGCGGCTGGACGGCCTGGCCGGCCTGGCGCCGGAGGATTTCGTCGACGGCACCTTCCTGACCCTGGCCGGCGGCTTCGTCATCGCCGGCACCGCGGGCGACGACAGCCTGGCCGGCGGCAGCCTGGGCGAGACCTTCCTCGCCAGCCCGGGCAGCGACCGGATCGCCGGCGGCGCCGGGGCGGGGAACGGGCTGAGCTATGCCGGCCTGGCCGGGCCGGTCGCGGTGAGCATCGACGGCTATGCCATGGGCAGCACCGCCAAGCCGGACGGCGCGCGGGACAGCTTCAGCGGCATCCAGGTCATCGCCGGCACGGCCGGCGCCGATACGCTGGATGCCGCCGCCGCCGCCGACGGCTTCTTCGCCCTCAGCCTCGAGGGCCGGGAAGGGGCGGACCTGCTGGTCGGCAACGGCACCGCGGGGGTGCAGCTTTCCTATGCCGCCAGCCCCGGGGCCATCAGCCTCGACCTGCTGGCCGGCAGCGGCAGCGACGGCTGGGGCAGCACGGATACGCTGGTGGGCATCCGCCGCGTCCTCGCCCTCTCGGCCTTCGGCGATACCGTGCTGGGCTCGGCCGGCGACGACGTCTTCCTCTCGGGCGCCGCCGGCAACAAGACCTTCGATGGCCGGGCCGGCACCGACGAATGGCGCTATGCCGGGGAAGGCGCCATCAGCGTCATGCTGGGCCCGAGCACCGTCGGCGGCTTCGCCCAGGGCGCCTATGTGCTCAAGCCCGGCGGCACCGACCGGCTCAGCGGCATCGAGGTGGTGACCGGCGGGGCCGGCGACGACAGCGTGCTGGGCTCCGCGGCGGCGGAGCGGCTGGCCGGCGGCGCCGGCAACGACACGCTGGACGGCGGCAACAACTTCGACGTCGCCGACTACGGCGCGGGCGGCGGGCTGGCGACCCGCGGCGTCACGGTCGACCTCACCGCCGGCAGCGGCGCCGATGCCTGGGGCGGCACCGACGTGCTGCGGAACATCGAATCCGCCTGGGGCACGCCGCTGGGGGACGAGCTCACCGGCTTCGCCATCGCCGGCGCCTATACCTGGCTGCGCGGCCTCGCCGGCAACGACACGCTGCGGGCGCCGGCGGCGGGCACGATGGTCGGGGCGGACCACGCCGGCGACCCGGCGGGCATCCTCGCCGACCTCGCCGCCGGGACGGTGCGGGACGGCTGGGGCGGGACGGATGCGCTGCAGGCGATCGGCGTGGTGCGGGGCTCGCCGCATGCCGATCGCATCGCCGGCGGCGCCGGGGCGGAGACCCTGCTGGGCGGCGGCGGCGGCGACACCCTGGATGGCGGCGCCGGGGCCGACTGGCTGGAGGGCGGGCCGGGCGACGACCTGTTCTACGTGGAGGCTGCCGGCGACCTGGTGCTGGAAGCCGCCGACGAAGGCGCCGACACCGTCGTCGCGGCGCTGGCCTGGGCGCTGGGGCCGGACCTCGAGGTCCTGGTGCTGGCCGAGGCCGCCGGGGGCGCCTATGGCATCGGCAACGGCGGCACCAACCTGCTGCTCGGCAACGGCTCCGGCAACGTGCTGGATGGTGGGGGCGATGCCGATACCCTCCGTGGCGGCGGCGGCGGCGATAGCCTCTACGGCAGCGCCGGCGACGACCTGCTGGACGGGCAGGACGGCGATGACGCGCTGGTCGGCGGCGCCGGGGCGGATACGCTCCGCGGCGGGGACGGCGACGACATCATCATCGCCGATGCCGATGGCCGCTTCACCGGCACGCTGCTGCTCGATGCCGGGGAGGCGGCGCCGCGTCCCATCCTGCTGGTGAATGCCGGGACCTTCGCCGACAGCATCGAGGGCGGCAGCGGCCTCGACCGCTGGTTCGCCAACCAGCCGGGGTCCCTGCTCGACCTGCGGCTGCTGCCGCTGGCCATGCAGGGGATCGAGGAGGTCTATGGCTCGGCCGGCGACGACGTCCTGCTGCTGGCGCCGCAGCAGGCCGCGGCCAGCGTCACCGGCGGCGACGGCAGCGATACCCTGGCCGGCACCGACGGCGGCGACCGGCTGGACGGCAGTGCGGGCGATGACCTGCTGGCCGGCGGGGGCGGCGACGATACCCTGTCCGGCGGCCCCGGCGACGACACGCTGGCCGGTGGCGCGGGGCATGACCTGCTCGATGGCTTGGCCGGGCACGACATCCTGCGGGGCGGGAGCGGCGAGGATACGCTGGTCTCCGGCGACTGGGACCTCCTGCTGGATGGCGGCCCGGGCGAGGATCTGGCGCTGATCGACCGCGGCTTCGCGGTGGCCGGGCTGACCCTGACGGCGGCGCTGCTGACCGATGGCGCCCAGGCCACGGCGCTCGCCGGCATGGAGCGGCTTTCGGTCAGGGCCGGCGCCGGCGCGGACCTGCTGCAGGGCGGGGCGGGCGCCGATACGCTCGACGGCGGCGGCGGCGGCGACTGGCTCGATGGCGGTGCCGGGGCCAACGCGCTGCTGGGGTCGGGGGGCGACGACACGCTGGTGTCGGCCGGCTGGGACCTGCTGCTGGCTGGCGGGGAGGGCCAGGATCTCGCCATCCTCGACCGCAGCGGCAGCGGGCGCGCCCTGACGATGCGGCCGGGCAGCCTCAGCGATGGCGTGTCCGCCACCGGCTGGACCGGGATCGAGCGGCTGGATGCGGCCGGGAGCGCGCTGGCCGACATCCTGCTGGGCGGCGCCGGGGCGGATACCCTGCGCGGCGGCGGCGGCGAGGATACGCTGGATGGCGGCGCCGGCGCCGATCTCCTGCTGGGCGGGCCGGGCGACGACAGCTACCGGGTCGACGACGTCTTCGATGCGATCCTCGAGCATCCCGGCGAGGGTCACGATACGGTCGTCGCCTTCGTCGGCACCTACCTGCCGGCCGGGGTCGAGGTGCTGGTCCTGGCCGCCGGCGCGGGGCCGATCTACGGCGTCGGCGAGGCGCAGGCGAATGTCCTGCTCGGCAACGAGGCCGGCAACCTGCTGATCGGCGCCGACGGCGACGACACCCTGCTCGGCGCCGGCGGCAACGATATCCTGTTCGGCGAGCAGGGCGGCGACAGCCTGGCGGGCGACGAGGGGGACGACTACCTCTTCGGCGGCGCGGGCGACGATACCCTGGTCGGCGGGGAGGGTTTCGACGTGCTCTACGGCGAGGCCGGCAACGACAGCCTGCTGGACGGGCCGGGGCTGGCCTACCTCATCGCCGGCGCCGGCGACGACACGCTGGACGGCGGCGAGGGCGCCGATGTGCTGTACGGCGAGGAGGGCGACGACCGGCTGGCCGGCGGCCCCGACTTCGTCTTCGACCTGCTGGTGGCCGGGCCCGGAAACGACAGGCTCGATGGCGCCAGCGGCTTCGGCGACTTCGACTACCTCTATGGCGGGCCGGGCGACGACACCTTCCTGGTCGATACCCCCGCCGACCTGGTCTTCGAATTCCCCGGCGAGGGCCATGACACGGTCTTCGCCGACATCCGGGGCGCCGGCTACTACCTGTTCGAGGATATCGAGGTGCTGGTCCTGCTGGGCAGCACGCCCTTCGGCGTCGGCAACCGGCTGGACAACCGGCTCACCGGCAATGCCGTCGGCAACTGGCTGCTGGGCGGGGCCGGGGACGACACGCTGGAGGGGCGTGGCGGCGACGACGTGCTGTTCGGCGAAGCGGGGGCCGATGCCTTCGTCGTCGCGCGGGGGATGGGCGCCGATGTCATCGGGGATTTCGGCCCGGGCACCGACCGGGTCGAGATGTCCGGCATGGGCTTCGCCAGCTTCGCCGGGCTGCTGGCCGCGACCACCGACTACGGCGGCACCTGCCTGATCGACTGCGGCCAGGGCGACCAGCTCGTGCTGCAGAACGTCGGCAAGGACGCGCTGCTCGCGGGCGATTTCCTGTTCGGCTGAGCCGCGCTCAGTTGCGCGGCAGCCGGGCCTCGCTCGGGGCATCGGGGTTCTGGGCGCGGTGGCGCAGCAGGTGGTCGGCGAGCACCAGCGCCAGCATGGCCTCGCCGACCGGCACCGCGCGGATGCCGACGCAGGGGTCGTGCCGGCCCTTGGTCAGCACCTCCACGTCCTGGCCGAAGCGGTCGACCGAGTGGCGCGAGGTCAGGATGCTGCTGGTCGGCTTCACCGCGAAGCGGGCGACGATGGGCTGGCCGGTGCTGATGCCGCCGAGGATGCCGCCGGCGTGGTTGTCGCCGAAGTGGACGCGGCCGCCCGGGCCCATGCGCATCGCATCCGCATTGCCCTCGCCCGTGAGGCTCGCGGCGGCGAAGCCGTCGCCGATCTCGACCCCCTTGACCGCGTTGATGCCCATCAGCGCCGCGGCGATATCGGCATCGAGCTTGCCGTAGATCGGCGCGCCGAGGCCGGGCGGGGCGCCCTCGGCCACCACCTCGATGACCGCGCCGAGCGAGGAGCCGGATTTGCGGACCTCGAGCAGCCTCTGCTCCCAGCGGGCGGCGGCGGCGCGGTCGGGGCAGAAGAAGTCGTTCTCGCCGAGCGCCGACCAGTCCCAGCTGGCGCGGTCGATGCGGTCGTCGCCCAGCTGCACCAGGGCGGCGCGGATGCTGACCCCGGGGCCGAGGACCTTCCGCGCCACGGCCCCGCCGGCGACCCGCATGGCGGTCTCCCGGGCGGAGGAGCGGCCGCCGCCGCGGTAGTCGCGGATGCCGTATTTCAGCTCGTAGGTCAGGTCGGCATGGCCGGGGCGGAAGCGGTCCTTGATCTCGCCGTAGTCGCGCGAGCGCTGGTCCTGGTTCTCGATCATCAGCGCGATGGGGGTGCCGGTGGTCATCCCCTCGAAGACGCCCGACAGGATGCGGACCTGGTCGGGCTCCTGGCGCTGGGTCACGAAGCGGGACTGGCCAGGGCGGCGCAGGTCGAGGAAGGGCTGGATATCGGCTTCCGACAGCGCCAGGCGCGGCGGGCAGCCATCCACCACGCAGCCGATGGCCGGGCCGTGGCTCTCGCCCCAGGTGGTGATGCGGAAGAGGTGGCCGAAGCTGTTGTGGGACATTCCCGGATCCGATGGGGCGGTCTGGCCCGCCAGGTGCGGCTGCGCTGATACCGCAGCGGGGCCGGGAATGCATCAGGCGGCGTGGCGGGGGTGCGGCGGGGGCCTGGGGCGGCCCCCGCCGCGTTCAGCTCAGAGGTACCAGTGGCCGGTCGCCTCGTAGTTCGCGGTGACCTGGGCGGCCAGCGCCTCCCAGTCCACCTTCACCGCCACTTCCACCTGGGGCGCCGGCGCCGGCGCCGGCGCGGCGGCCGGGGCGGCGGAGGCGGCGCCCGGCAGCTCCCAGCGGCCGGTCGCCTCGTAGTGCGCGGTGACCTGGGCGGCCAGCGCGTTCCAGTCGACCGGGCCGGCGTCGGCCGCGACGGCGGCCGGGGCGGCGGCGGGTGCCGAGGGGGCAGGTGCCGAGGGGGCGGGCGCCTGCTGTGCCGGCGCCGGCGTGGCGACCACCGACTGGCCCAGCGGGGTGAACTCGAGGTGGGAGATCGTGAGGGACGTATTGGGGTTGTTGTTCATGAAGCCAATGGTGTTGTTCATGCCGCCATGGTCGTAATCGACCGGGACATTGCCATCGATGGTGCCCTTGGTGACGCCGTCGACCTTGAAGGTGATCAGCCCCGGGGCCCAGATCATCTGGTATTCATGGAAGCTGCCGCCCTGGACGCCGTCGTAGATGACGGTGGCATAGGCATCCGCGCCGTTGTTGTTCCAGTGCACCGTGCCGTACTGCCGGCCCGAGCCGTCCGGGGTGATCTCGAGCATGTCGATCTCCTGGCCGGGCCACTTGTCGTCGCCGGGCCAGAGGATGATGCCGGGGCCGGGCTGGCTGCCCTCGGCTTTCGCGGTGACCGTATAGGTGCCGTAGCCATGGCCGGCGTCGCGCCCGATGGCCCATTCCATCATGGCGGAGTTGCCGGTGAGGCTGACCTGGCCATTGGCCACGGCGGGGACGTTCCAGGCATTGCTGAGTGCACCGAAGCCGCTGTTGAAGCTTTCGGTGAGTGCATTGTTGCTCATGGGTCGGGTCCTTGCGGTTTGCGTTGGCCGGCAGGTCGCGTGACACCGGTCGCCGCGGGGCATGCGGCGGCCTGGGGCGCGCGGGATGGCGGGCTGGAGCAGCCCCGGGCGCGGGAGGATCGCGCCCGTTCGGCAGCGACATGGGATGCTGCCGCGGTCAGCCGTGCGGGGCAGGCGGGCGATCGGCCTCGCTGGCGGCAATGCGTTGCGGCCAAGACACGAGGAATGCCGGGATGCCCGGGAAAGACCCTGCCCGAAGTAGCGCTACGGCCCTATGTGTTGCCATTGAACATAACCGGCTTGGTCACAGCGAATTACTGCAGCCGGAAATCAGCTCAATGCGGTCGTCACATGCGGGATCCTTTCCCTGGGATAGTTTCCGTCCGCCCACGCTTGTCGCGTACTCGTGAGCAAGATTGCGATACGCATTATAAAGTATACGATCAAGGATTGTTTTTTCGGTATTTTTGTGAATCGAAACGGTCCGTGGGGCGCATGATCGGCCTTCGGCAAGGCTTTGCGCCGGCATCACCACCGCCCGGCGGCCGGGCACGCCGCTGGCGTCGCCGTTGTCTTGTTACTGGGCCGGGATGGCGCGGGCGGCGCACAGGGAAGCGCCCGAGGGGGGCCGGCGGCGGTCCGGCAGGACCTATCCGGCCGCGGCGACCTCGATCCGGTCCCGGCCCCGCGACTTGGCGGCATAGGTCGCCGCATCGGCCCGCCGCAGCAGGTCGTCCAGCGACCGGTCCTGCGGCCCGCGCTCGGTGACGCCGAAGCTGGCGCTCATGCGCCGCCCGCCGGGCAGGGCGACATAGCCGATCGCCTGCCGCAGCCGTTCCGCCGCCTCCGCCGCGGCGGCGAGGCCGAGCCCCGGCAGCACCACGGCGAATTCCTCGCCGCCGAGGCGGAAGACCCGGTCGTCGGCGCGCAGGGCGTGGCCGCAGGTCACCGCCACGGCCCGCAGCGCCGCGTCGCCCGCCGCGTGCCCGGCGCTGTCGTTCAGCCGCTTGAAGTGGTCGAGGTCGAAGTGCAGGAGGGCGAGCGGCGTCCCGCCCTGGCGCGAGAGGTAGAAGGCGGCGCCACCGGCCGAGCTGAAGTGGCGGCGGTTGCCGACGCCGGTGAGCGGGTCGGTCAGGGCCTCCCGCGTCAGGTCCTCGGTGCGGGCGACGGCGCGGGCCAGGGTGCCGCGCGCCTCGGTCAGCCGGGCCTCGGCCTCCCGCCGCTCGCTGGTCAGGGCGATCAGGGTCAGCGCATCCATGGCGAAGAGCACGGTCATCAGCCCGACCGACTGCAGCGGGTTGTGCACCCCGGGGCCGTGGAAGGGGCCCTCGCCCATGACCGTGCCGACGGTGGCGGCGACGCAGATCAGGGTCAGCAGCGTATAGGCGGCGCGCAGCGAGATCCGCAGGGTGATCCAGGACAGCGGCACCGTCAGCAGGAAGACCGCATCCGGCCGCACCAGCCTGCCGAGGCCGGGGACGGCGAACAGCGCCGCGGCGGTGGCGACCATGCCGGCGAGTACCAGCGTATCCGCCAGCGAGGGCCGCCGGTCGGAGGCGGCGGCGGTGCGCTCCACCCCGAGCCACAGCAGCAGCGCCGGGGCGAAGAAGAAGGTGCCGCCGCTGTCGCAGAGCCACCAGGCGGAGAAGACCGCATAGGCCTCGGCCAGGGACATCGGCTGCGCCAGCGCGAGCGCCAGGGTGCCGCCGGCCGCGGTGCAGGCGGCATGCAGCAGCACCGCGCCGAGGATGAAGCCGAGCACGCCGCTGAACCGGGTGAAGAGGCCGCTCGCCGGGCGCATCGCCCGGGTGAGCTGCACGCCGGCCCAGGGCCCGAGCGCATTGCTGGCCGAGATCATGGCGGCGACCGGCGGCGCGATGTCGAAGACCGCCGCGTTCACCACCAGGGAGCCGAGGAAGATGCCGGGCAGCAGTCCGGCGCCGCCGACCATGCAGGCGATGGCGGCGATGCCGGCCGGCAGCCAGATCGGCGCCGGAAACAGCCCGTAGGCGCCGAAGAACCGGCCGACCACCGCGCCGAGCCCGGCATAGAGGCAGGCCACGGCCAGGTTGGCCGCGGCCCAGCGCAGGCGGCCGCCCCGGGCCAGCCAAGGCAGGATCCAGGGATTGGGCGCCGGCCGCCGCGCCTCCGCCAGTCCGAGGTCGGGAAGGCTACCCGAATGTGCCAGGGACATGGGCGAGGCCACCACTCTCGGTTTTATGACTATGGCAAGCTACAACAACTTCTCGTTGCTCTCAACGCTCAGCTTGCGCGTTTCTGGAAACGAACCACCGCAGCGTCATCAGGACTTGTGGGTTTGTTGCGGCGGTGTCGCCGCCGGGCCGGCGCCTAGCCGTCGCCCTCGTCGGGGATGCGCAGCATCGTGCCGCAGGCCTTGCAGTGCACCGCATCCGTCTCGTGTCGCTGTAGCCCGCAGCTGTCGCAGGGGAAGCGCACCTTGTTGGGTCGGAACAGCGTCTGCGCCAGCCGCAGGAAGAGCGTGACCCCGGCCAGCATGATGACCACCGAGAGCAGCCGGCCCAGCCGCCCCTGCAGGGTGATGTCGCCGAAGCCGGTCGTCGTCAGCGTCGCCACGGTGAAGTACAGCGCATCGGCATAGTTGGTGATGTGCGGGTTGCCGTGGTGCTGGGTCTCGAAGACCACGCCGGTCATGATGAAGACGAAGACGCCGAGCTGCGCCGCCGCCAGGGTCGCCTCCTCGTTCCGCCGGAAGAAGGGCAGGTCGCTGCGCAGCGAGGCGACCAGCCGCACCGAATGCAGCAGCCGCAGCGTCCGCAGCACCCGCAGGAAGCCGAGCGCGCCATGCAGCAGCGGCGCCAGCAGCAGGGACAGGATGCCGAGCAGGTCGGCCAGCTCCAGCGGCTGGACCAGGCTGCGCCAGGGCCGCGCGCTGGCGCTCTGCCGAGCGATGAATTCCGCCAGCAGGACCAGCCCCAGCCCGCAGTCCACCGTCAGCACCAGGGTGTTGAGTGGCAGGAAGGAGGCCAGGACGATCCAGCCGATGCTCAGCAGGTCGAGGACCAGCAGGGCATAGCGGAACTGCCGCGCCCGCCGGGCCTCGGTCCGGTAGAGCTGCCGCAGCAGGACCCGGGCCCGGTCGTGCCGCGGCATCGCCATGGCTAGAGCGCGCCGCCCTTCCGGCCCGCCATGGCGCCGAGGCGCAGCCGCAGCGCGTTCAGCTTGATGAACCCTTGCGCGTCGAACTGGTCGTAGGCGCCCTGGTCGTCCTCGAAGGTGACGTGCTTCATGGAATAGAGGCTGTGCGGCGACTGCCGGCCGGTGACAATGACATTGCCCTTGTAGAGCTTGAGGCGGACGGTGCCGCTGACGCTGGCCTGGCTGGCATCGGCCATGGCCTGGATCATCCGGCGTTCCGGGCTGAACCAGAAGCCGTTGTAGACGATCTCGGCGTAGCGCGGCATGAGGCTGTCCTTGAGGTGCGCCGCCTCGCGGTCGAGGGTGATGCTCTCGATCGCCCGGTGCGCCTGGTAGAGGATGGTGCCGCCCGGGGTCTCGTAGCAGCCGCGGGACTTCATGCCGACGAAGCGGTTCTCCACCAGGTCCAGCCGGCCGATGCCGTTGGCCTTGCCCAATGCGTTCAGCGCGGCCAGCAGCGAGGCTGGCGACAGCCGTTCGCCGTTGATCGCCACGGCATCGCCACGCTCGAATTCGACGGTGATCTCGGTCGGGGTGTCGGGCGCATCCTCGGGGCGGATGGTGCGCTGCCAGACCATCTCGTCCGGCGCGTCCCAGGGCTCCTCCAGGATTTTGCCCTCGGAACTCGAGTGCAGCAGGTTGGCATCGACCGAGAACGGGGACTCGCCGCGCTTGTCCTTGGCGATCGGGATCTGGTGCGCCTCGGCGAAGGCGATCAGCGCGGTGCGGCTGGTCAGGTCCCATTCGCGCCAGGGCGCGATGATCTTGATGTCCGGCTTCAGCGAGTAGTAGCCGATCTCGAAGCGCACCTGGTCGTTGCCCTTGCCGGTCGCGCCATGCGCCACCGCATCGGCGCCGACCTGCTCGGCGATCTCGATCTGCCGCTTGGCGATCAGCGGCCGGGCGATGGAGGTGCCCAGCAGGTACTGGCCCTCGTACAGCGCGTTCATCCGGAACATCGGGAAGATGAAGTCGCGGGTGAACTCCTCCCGCAGGTCGTCGATGAAGATGTTCTCGGGCTTGATGCCGAGCAGCAGCGCCTTGTCCCGGGCCGGGCCGAGCTCCTCGCCCTGGCCGAGGTCGGCGGTGAAGGTCACCACCTCGCAGCGGTAGGTGGTCTGGAGCCACTTCAGGATGACGCTGGTGTCGAGGCCGCCGGAATAGGCGAGCACGACCTTCTTCACATCCTTGACGCGCATGAATTCTATCCTCGGGCCACGCGGCTGATGGGTGCGGCTAGGCCATGGTCGCCGAGGTCGCGCCCACCGAGGGCGCTCGTCACGCGACATGGAACGCCTAGCGCACGACCGGTGCCGCACCGGCATCGGTCCCGCGCTAGGTGCCCCGGAAGCCTGGGCCGGTAAAGAGGCTGTTTGGCCCGCTGAACTGTTGCGGTATGCTATCGAAACGTGATTGCATCACAAGCATGGCATATCACGTGTTCTTGTGGCTTGCCCTGGCGCCCGCCACGCCGGCCCCGTCCCGGGCCGAACCCGCCCTCCCGCCGCCGAGCCCGGTGCTCGACGTCGCCGCGGTACCGGCCTTGGGGGAGGCCGGGCGCGCCGACTACGCCCGATTCCTGCAGCAGCCGACCCCCCGGGTATTCGCCCTCAGCCCCGACGGCGCCTGGGGCTGGGCCGCGGCGCAGCCCGACCTCGCGGCGACCGAGGCGCGGGCCATCGCCCTCTGCGCCCAGTGGGGCGGCGCCGGGTGCCAGGTCTATGCCCGCGACCTCGCCGTGGTCTGGCCGGGGCGGGAGGCCGTCATCGCGGCCGCGCCCACCCGCCCGGTCCAGGGCGGCCCGGGCTGGGCGGTGGTGCCGGATGGCCGCTTCCTCTGGCAGGGGCCGGCGGCGGCCCGCGGCGCCTATGTCTGGGCGCATGGCCGGGCCGCCGGCGGCCAGGACAGCCGCGGCAGCCAGCCGCAGCCGCATGTGCGGGTCTTCAACAATGCCGGCTGGGACGTGCTGCGCTTCGACCGCGACCCGGCGGTGGACGATGCCGAGGCCGCCGCCGGCTGGCTGCGCGGGGCGTTGCGGGTGCTGCGCGCCCAGGGCTACCGGCGGGTGGTGGTCGGCGGCCAGTCGCGGGGTGCCTGGAATGCCCTGCAGATCCTGGACGAGCCGGGCCTGGCCGACGGCGTCGTCGCGGTCGCCCCGGCCGCGCATGGCCCGCGCGGCAGCCCGGCCTGGCCGGTCGCGGTCGAGGAGCTGCGCCAGGTGCTGGCCCGGGCCCGCAGCCCCGCCGCCCGGGTGGCGGTGGCGACCTTCGACGGCGACGAGTACGACCCGGACCCGGAGGCGCGCGCGACGCTGTTCCGCCGCCTGCTGGCCGCGCCGCAGGTCGCCCGGCTGCTGCTGCTCGACCGGCCCGACGGGCTCGCCGGGCACGGCGGCGGCGCGCTGCCTGCCTTCACCCAGCGCTACGGCGAATGCCTGCTGCACTTCATCGAGGCGCGCCGGCCCGGCTGCGACTAAGCGACCCGGCGCGGCGCCGGCAGCCCGGCCAGGCGCTGCTCGACCTGGGCCAGGGCCAGGCCGAGCGCCGCCGACATCGCCGTCGCGGCATCCGCCGCCCGGACCTTGCTGCCCTGCCGGGCCAGCGGCGCCGCACCCTCGGCGAGGAACTGGCCGAGGATGCGGGCCTCCCCGCTGCCGGATTGCGCCTCCGCCAGCGCCAGCACCGAGAGCGCCGCCCGGCCGAGGCCGGAACCGGGTTCGGCCTGCAGCCGGATCAGCTCGGCCTCCAGCACGAGGTCCGAGCGCAGCCGCGACCCGGGCAGGGTGACCGCGCTGAACCGCCCGCTGGCGGCGAGCCAGCGCCGCAGCGCCTCCTCCGCCAGGTCGGCCGGCGGGGCCGCCCATTCCTGCCAGTACTCGGTGGTGATCTGGCCGTCGGCGCCGAGCAGCCGCAGCCCCCGCACGTCGAGGCCCGGGGCCGCCCGCAGGGTGCGCACCAGCAACACCGGCGCGCCGCGCGCCGGCGTCGCCCGCTGCGGCCGCTCCGGCGCCAGGGCGAAGCGCTGCACCTCCTGGTAGGGCCGGTCCGGCAGGACGCTGCAGCCCGCGAGGGCGGCCGCGAGGGGCATGGTCCGCAGCAGGGTGCGGCGCGTGGCGACGGGGGTCATCGGCGGGACTCCGGGGCTGGCGGCGGGGCGCCGAATATGGCCTGGGACGGGTAGCGCCGGAGCTGCTCGGTGGTGTCCCGCAGGTTGCCCACCGCGGCCCGCAGGTCCCGCAGGATCGGCGCCAGCTCGGCCTGGAGGTCGGTGGTCGCGCCGCGGGCGTTCCGCAGCCCGCCCTCGAGGCTGGCGATGCTCGCCGGCAGCCGGCCGACGGCGCTGCGCAGCTCGGCCGCCGCGGCGGCGGCATTGCTCAGGGTCTGCTGCACCTCCCGCCCGCCGAGCAGGCTCCGGGCATCGGTCGCCACGCCGCGCAGCTCGGCCAGCACCTCCGGCACCTGCGCCGCCTCCGCCTGCGACCGCACCGCCCGTAGCAGGCTGGCCGCCTCCCGCAGGGTGATCGCCAGGTCGCCGTCCTTGACCTGGCCGCGGACGTCGGCGACCAGCGCGATGACGTTGTCCAGCAGCCCCGGCAGGTCGACGTCCTGCAGCTTCTGCAGCAGCAGCTCGGCCGCGCCCTGGACCTGGGCCACGGTGGAGGGCACCGCCGGGACATAGGGGTAGCGGGGCGTCCAGGGCACCTCGCGGGGCGGGAAGCGGTCGGGCGGCAGGAAGTCCAGCTCCAGGTAGTTCACCCCGGTGATGCCCTGGGCCGCGATCCGCACCCGCAGGCCGAGGCGGATCGCCTCCTCCAGCGAGGGCACCTCGCCGATCCGGTTGGTGTCCACGGCGAAGCGGACGAAGACCAGCTGGAAGACGCTGCCGAAGGTCTCCCGCCGCGCCGGGTGGTACTCCGCGGCCACCAGCCCGACCTCCGCCACCCGGCCGATCGCGACGCCGCGGTAGCGCACCGGCGAGCCGACATCGAGGCCCTGCACGGATTCCCGCAGGTAGGTCTCGTAGGTGATGCTGCTGCTGCCGAAGCGGGACGAGGTGAAGAACAGGACAAAGCCGAGGCTCAGCGCCAGGCCGACGACGACCAGCACGCCGACGCGCAGGTAGAGTCCGCGGGATTGCGCCATGGGTCAGCCCCGGCCCCGGGGTGGAGGCGGCGCTTCCAGCACCTCGCGCCGGAAGAAGGCCCGGACCACCGGGTTCTCGCTCTCATCGCGCAGCCGGCGCGGGTCGCCCTCGGCGATCATCCCCTTGGCGTCCTTGTCCAGCATGATGCAGCGGTCCCCGATCGCCAGGATGGATTGAAGCTCATGCGTCACCACCACGAAGGTGGTGCCGAGGTCGCGGGCGAGCTGCCTGATCAGCGCATCGAGCCCGGCCGAGGTGATGGGGTCGAGCCCGGCCGAGGGTTCGTCCAGGAACAGGATCGGCGGGTCCAGCGCCATGGCCCGGGCGATGCCGGCCCGCTTGGCCATGCCGCCCGAGATCTCCGCCGGCAGCCGCTGCGCCGCATCGGCCAGCCCGACCAGGCCGAGCTTCACCCGCGCGACCAGTGCCCGCGCCTCGGCCGGCAGCGCGGTATGCTCCTCGAGCGGCACCTCGATGTTCTCGGCCAGCGTCGAGGAGCCGAACAGCGCGCCCGATTGCCACATCACCCCGATCCGCCGCAGCAGCGCGGTGCGCGCAGCGCCATCGAGCGAGCCCATGTCCTCGCCGAGGATATGGATGCTGCCCTCGGCCGGCGGATAGAGGCCGATCATGTGCTTCAGCAGGGTGGACTTGCCGCAGCCGGAGCCGCCGAGGATGACGAAGACCTCGCCCCGCCGGACCTCGAAGCCGACATGCTCGAAGATGGTCCGGCCGCCGAAGCGGGCGGCCAGGTCCTCCACCCGGATGACGGTCTCGGCCTGCGGCTCGGCCATCGTCACCAGCCCAGGCGGAAGAACAGGATGGCGAAGATGCCGTCCAGCAGCACGATGGAGACGATGCCGCCAACCACCGCCGCCGTCGCCGCGTCGCCGACCGCGCGCGGCCCGCGCCCGGCGCCCAGCCCCGCGCGGCAGCCGACGAGGCCGATCGAGAGGCCGAAGACCGCCGCCTTGAACAGGCCGCCCGCCAGGTCGCCCAGCTGGACCGCGGTGCGGAGCTGGGCGATCACCCCGGTCGGGGGGAAGCCCAGCGCCGCCATGACCGCGCCCATGCCGAGCAGGCCGGCGAGGTCCATCAGCAGCGCCAGGACCGGCATGACCAGCACCGCCGCGATCAGCCGGGGCAGCACCAGCCAGGCGATCGGGTCGATGCCCATGATGCGCAGCGCATCCACCTCCTCGTTCACCGTCATGGTGCCGAGCTCGGCGGCATAGGCCGAGCCGGTACGGCCCGAGAGCACCACCGCGGCCATCAGCGGCCCCAGCTCCCGCAGCAGGGAGAGCCCGACCAGGTTGGGGATGAAGATCTCGGCGCCGAAGCGCCGCATCGGGATCGAGGACTGGAAGGCGAGGATGACGCCGATCAGGAAGCCCAGCAGGATCGTCAGCCCGAAGGCGCGCAGCCCGGCCTCGTCCAGGTGCCGCAGCACCTCGGCGAGGCGCAGGCGCCAGGGCCGCCGCAGGATGCCGAGGCCGGCCACCGCGGCCTCCCCGAGGAAGCCGATCTGCGCCAGCATGCCCTTGCCGCGTTCCACCGTGGCCTGGCCGATCAGCGCCAGCACCGACAGCGAGGCCGGGGTCGCCGGCGCCGGTGCGACCAGGGCCTGGCGGGTCCGGTCGAGCACGGCCTGGAGCGGGCCGGCCGCCAGCCCCTGCCATTCCGCCTTGCCTGCCGTCTGCTCCAGCCGCAGCAGCAGCACCGCCCCGGCGGTATCCAGGCCCTCCACTCCCTTGAGGTCGAGGATGAGGCGGGCCGCGCCCCTGGCCTGCCGCGTCGCCTCCGCCCAGACGCGCGCCGCGGCGGCGGCATCCAGGATGCCGGCGAAGGACAGGCGGAGGCTCTCCCCGTCGGTCCGCGTGGCGAGGGTGGCGGGCGGCGGCGGGGCCATGGTCAGCGGCGCGGCATCTGCAGCCGGCCGGGCGAGGGCGCCGCCTTCGGGCGTGGCGGCGGCGCCGGCCGCGGCGCCGCCTGGGCCGGGGTGCCGGCGAGCGCATGGAACAGCACCGCGGCCGCCGCCGAGACGTTGAGACTCTCGACCATCCCGCCGCCGCGCAGGGTCACGCCCGCCTCGCTGGCCTCCAGCACGTCGGCGGCCGGCCCCTGCTCCTCGTTGCCCAGCACCAGGGCGAGTGGCCGGTTGCGCGGCAGGGCGGCGGGGGCGACGCCGCCGGCGGCGACCGCCGCCACCACCAGGTACTGCCCGCGCATGCCGCGCAGCAGCTCGGGCAGCGCCCGCGCCCGCATCACCCGCAGCAATTCCAGGCCGCCCTCGGCGGTGCGGAAGGCCGCGTCCGAGAGGTCCGCCTGGGCGGCATCATCCGAGAGCAGCAGCCCGCGGCAGCCGAAGAAGGCGGCGGAGCGGGCGATGGCGCCGAGGTTGTGCGGATTGCCGATGCGGTCGAGCACCGGCAGCAGCGGCGAGACCGGCAGGTCGGCCGGCAGGGCATGCGCCGGCAGCCGCTCGGCATAGCGGACCTGGGTGATGGCGCAGATGCCGCCGTGGTGGGGCGTGCCGGCGATCCGGGCCAGCTCGTCGGGCAGGACCTCCCGGTAGGGCCGCCGGGTGCGGGCGAGATGGGCGCAGAGCGGCCCGGCCACCCGGCGCATCGCCTCGGTGTAGAACAGCCGCTGCACCGCCTCCGGCCGGCGGAGGAAGACCGCGCGCACCGGGTTGCCGCCGCAGATGCGATGCGGCTCCGGCGGGCGGGGCTGGTACTCGATGATCGGTGATTCAGGCTGCAAGCGCGTTCAAACCCTCGAAAACTGATTGCGGCACGTCCAGGCCCCCGCCGTCCGCCGCGGTGGCCGCGGCCAGCAGCGCCGCGCGCCGGGCCCCCGGCAGGCGGACGCCCTCCTCGGCCAGCATGGCCGCGACCAGCGTCTCCACCCGCTCCAGGTAGGTGGCCTCGCCGGCCAGGGCGCCGGGGTCCACCGCCAGCAGGAACTGCCCGAGCCGCGGCCGGTTGCCGGCCTCGGTGAAGAGGCTGTCCGCCTCGAAGCCGAAGGCCGCGCCGGTCAGCGCCACGCAGAGCAATTCCACCACCAAGGCCAGCAGCGCCCCCTTCGTCCCGCCCATCGCCAGCATCGCGCCCGAGAGGGCGGCGCCGGCATCCGTCGTCGGCTGCCCCGCAGCATCCAGCGCCCAGCCGGGCGGGATCGGCTGCCCAGCCTTGGCCGCGAGCATGATCTTGCCCCGTGCAACCTCTGATAGCGCCAAATCGATCACCAGTGGGCCACCATTCCGCCTCGGAAACGCCGCTGCCACCGGATTGGTTCCCATCAACGGGCGCCGTCCGGCCGGCACCGGCATGGCCGCCGGCGAATTGGTGAAGGCCAGCGCCACCAGCCCTTCGGCCGCCAGCGCCGCGACCGGCAGGCCCATGGCGCCGGAATGCTGGCTGTTGGTGATGCCGACGCAGGCGATGCCGAAGGCCCGCGCCCGCCGGGCGGCCTCGGCGACGGCCAGCTCCAGCGCCGGATAGGCCAGCCCGTCCCGGGCATCGACCAGCGCGGCGCCGCCGCGCTCGGCGACGACCGCGGCGACCGCCGTGCCGTCGGCGCGGCCGTTGCGCAGGAAGGCGGCGTATTGCGCCACGCGGGACAGGCCGTGCCCGGCCTGGCCCTCGGCCTCCGCCCGCACCAGCACCCGCGCCGTCGCCGCCGCCATCGGCGCCGAGGCGCCGGCCGCCAGCAGCGCCCGGCGGGCGAGATCCTCGGCCGCCGCCAGGCTCATGCGCGGCATGCGGCTAGTCCATCGCCAGGGCGACGAGGACCCGCGCCGCGATCAGCGAGGAGACCCGGAGGTTGCTCTCCCGCGTCGCCCCGGCGATGTGCGGCGTCAGCACCAGGTTCGGGGCGCCGATCAGCGGGCTGTCGGAGGGCAGCGGCTCCACCTCGAAGACATCGAGCACCGCCCCGCCGAGATGGCCGGAGCGCAGCGCGGCGGCGAGGTCGGCCTCCACCACCACCCCGCCGCGTGAGGCATTGACCAGCACCGCGCCGCGCTTCATGGCGGCCAGCATCGGTGCGGCGACCAGGCCGCGCGTCGCCGCCTCCAGCGGCACGTGCAGGCTGATCGCATCCGCCCGCGCCACCAGCTCGTCGAGCGTGACGGATTTGGTGCCGTGCTCGGCCCAGCCGGAATGGTCGATCGGCAGCACCGGGTCATGCGCGATCACCCGCATGCCGAAGGCCCGCGCCAGCTTGGCGACCCGGCGGCCGATGTCGCCGAAGCCGAGGATGCCCAGCGTCTTGCCGCCCAGCTCGCGCCCGCCGCTGAGGCGTTCGCGCGGCCAGTCCCCGGCGGCGATCTCGGCGGTGGCCAGGAAGGCGCCGCGCAGCAGCATGCCGACCGAGAGGATGGCGTATTCCGCCACCGAATCCGCATTGGCCCCGGCCGCCGGGATCACCTCCACCCCGCGCGCCCGGCAGGCCTCGAGGTCGATGTTGTAGAGCCCGACGCCGAGCCGCCCGAGCACCTTCAGCCCCGGCGCGGCGTCCAGCAGGGCTGCGTCCACCTGGGTCTTGTTGCGGACGATCAGTGCCCGGGCCCCGGCCACCGCGCCGCGCAGCCGGTCCGGCGCGATGCCCAGCTGCGGGTCGTAATGCGTCACGTAGGCTGCGTTGAGCCGCTCGATCGCCGCGGCCTCCATGTATTCGGTGATGACGATCTGGCCCATGCGGCAATACCTCCGGCGCCTGATCCGCCGCCTGCGGCCAGGATATACGCCGGGCGGGGGGGCGGGCGACAGTGCACCGTATATAACGCAGGGTTTCCGCCGGGCTCGGCGTTGCCGATTGTTACCCGACCGGCAGGCGGATCACGAAGCGCGCGCCCAGCACCTTGCCGTCCGCATCCCGGCGGTTCTCGGCGGCGATCCGCCCGCGCAGCCCCTCGACGATCTGCCGGCAGATGGACAGGCCGAGGCCGGAGTGCTGGCCGAAGCGCTCCCCGGTCGGGCGCTCGGAGTAGAAGCGCTCGAAGATCCCCTCCAGCTTGGCCTCGGGGATGCCGGGGCCCTCGTCCTCGACCACCACCTCGACCATCGCCCCGGTCGGCCGCGCCCGCACCCAGACCCGGCCCTCGGCCGGGCTGAAGGACAGCGCATTGCCCAGCAGGTTGCGCAGCACCTGCACCAGCCTGCCCTCGACGCCGCGGACCACCAGCCCCTCGGCCGGGGCCTCCAGCACCACCGTGGGGTCGTTCGCCTCATCCTCGCGGGTCGCGTTGTGCAGCTCGGCCAGGGTCGAGAGGATGGGGGCGATGTCGACCGGCACCGCCACGGTGCGCGACAGCTCGGCATCGACGCGGGAGCTGTCGGAGATGTCGGCGATCAGCCGGTCCATCCGCACCGCGTCCTCGGCGATGATGGCCAGCAGGCGCTTCTGCTGGTCGGGGTTCTCGATCCGCCGCAGGGTCTCGATGGCCGAGCGCACGCTGGTCAGCGGGTTGCGCAGCTCGTGCGCCACATCGGCGGCGAAGCGCTCGTTGGTGTCGATCCGGGCCCAGAGCGCGGTCGCGGCCGACTGCAGGTCGCGCGCCAGGATGCCGATCTCGTCGTCGCGCGCCAGCACGGCGGCGGGGACGCTGCCGCCGCGGCCCTCGCCCTGGCGCATGGCGGCGGCGGCGCCGGCCAGCTGCATGATCGGGTTGGCGAGCGTCTGCGCCAGGTAGAGCGAGAGCAGCACCGTCAGGATCAGGGCGATGACGAAGATGCCGAGCACGCTGGCGCGGATCTCGAACAGCCGTTGGTCGACCTCGCGCGCCTCCCGCGTCAGCAGCACGATGCCGACCGACTGGTTGCCGCGGCGGGCCGGCTCGGCGACCGAGACCAGCAGCCGGCCGTCGGCGGTGCGGCGGATATAGGGGGTGACGCCGCCCTCGAGCGCCAGGCGCAGCTCCTCCCGCCGGTCGGGGCCGAGGTTCGGCTGCCAGTCGAAGGAGGCCGCGTCCGGGTTGATGTCGACCGCGACGTCGGAGGGGCCGGTGCGCGGCACCAGGGTCAGCAGCCGGTCATAGAGCCCGGCGATGGAGCTGGAGAAGGCGCCGCGCGGCTCGGGCGGCGGCAGCGGCTCGGTCACCACGGCGCCGCCGGAGCCCTCGCGCACCCGGCTGTCGGCGACGACCAGCCCGGTATTGTCGAACAGCCGGGCCTGGGTATTGGGCGACGGGTCCACCAGCCGGCGCAGCAGCGGGCGGATCGCCTCGGGGACCAGGACCAGGCGGTCGTCCTGGGTGCGGACCCCGGCCTCGGCGATGGCGCCGGCATAGATCCGGGCCTGGGTGCGCATCGCCTCGACCTCGGCGGCGAGCAGCCCGTTCTGGTACTGGTCGAGGTAGAGCATGGCGGCGGCGAGCAGCGCCGGCGGCAGCACGTTCAGCAGCAGGATGCGCCGCAGCAGCGGGGAGACCCAGCGCTTGCGGCGCGGGGCGGGGCTGGTCTGCTTCTGGTCCGGGAGGACGCCGACATCTGGCATCCCCGGAGTGTAGCGGAAAAGCCGGGCGCGCGAGAGGGATCGCCCGCTGCCGGTGCGGCGCTACGCGACCAGCCGGGGCAGCGCGGCGCGTTCCAGGTAGTCGAGCCGGCTCGCCAGGTCGTCCCGGCGGCAGACCATGACGCTGCGCAGGCCGATGCCGACCAGCCGGGGGTCGCCCGGCGCCGGGGCCACGCCGGGCCCATTCTCGATCTCGATCTCGACCTCGGCCCCGCCGGCGCCCTCCACCTCCAGCATGCAGAACAGCGGCTCCCCGGCGGCGGCGGCCACCGGGCGGAAGTCCGTGGCCGGCTCGCCCCGGACCTGGGCGCGGATGCGGAAGCCGACCGGCAGCGGCGGCGCGACCAGCTCCAGGTAGACCCGCAGCCGCGCCCGCGGCAGCCCGGCTTCCAGCGGCAGGTGCAGCAGGCTGCGGCCGGGCAGGGTCCAGACCCCCCACTCCTCCAGCCGCGACCAGCCCGGCCCGCTCCGCAGCACGTCGGCGACGGCCATGGCGAGGCCGGTCTCCGGCCCCGGCAGCAGCCGCAGCGCATGCACCTCGCCCAGGCGGAGGTCCAGCCGCTCCCGCGGCGGCGGCAGGCGGCCGTGGCCCGCCTCCTGCACCGCGTCCAGCACCTGCGCCGCGACCGCGGCCCAGGGGCGGGGCCGGTGCGATGCCGCCACCACCGCCTCCTGCGCCGTGCGGAAGGCCGCATCGAAGATCAGCCGCTCCAGCTTCGCCACCAGGTCGGGCTCGCTCTGCGGGGTGAAATAGACCGCGCCCTGGCCGCCCGCCTCCCGCAGCGAGGAATGGTCCGGCACCAGCGCCACCCTGCCATGCGCCAGGCTCTCGGTGACCGGCAGGCCCCAGCCCTCGTAGAAGCTGTTGTAGAGGGTGAAGAGGCAGCCGCGGTACAGGCCTTCCAGCTCGGTATCGGCGACGCCGTGCAGCAGGTGGACCTTGGCCCGCAGCGCCGCCGAGTTCTGGTGCAGCTTCAGCACCGCCTCGGCCAGCCAGCCCCGCTTGCCGACGCAGACCAGGTCCGGCACCGCCTCCGCCCCGTGGCGGCGCAGCAGCGTCAGCCAGGCGCCGAAGGCCAGCAGGTGGTTCTTGCGGGATTCGACGGTGCCGACGAAGAGCACGTAAGGGCGGCGCGCCGGTGGGGCCGCAGCGGCGGCCTGCGGCTCCGCCGCATCCAGCGGGATGGGGAAGCAGGGGATCGCCAGCCCCGGCAGCAACTGCTGCTGCAGGCGCAGGAAATCCGCCCGGGTGCATTCGGAATTGGTCAGCACCGCATCGGCATGCAGGCAGACCGCGGCGAACCAGCGGGCGAATTCATCGACCAGGGCCGCGGCGCAATGCTCGGGCACCAGCAGGGGGATGCAGTCGTGGAGGAAGGGGATGTAGCGCAGCCCGTGCTGCTCCTTCGCCTCCCGCACCACCCGCAGATAGTCCGGGATCCACCAGGAGGTCCCGAGGTTGACCAGGCTGCAGCCGGGCGCGAGGCCCAGGGGCGCGGCGTCCCGCAGCGCCTCCTGCACCGCGGCCAGCGCGGTGCGCCAGGCCGGGTCGGCGACCGCGGTGCCCTCCCGCGACAGGCAGGCCAGGCGGCGGAAGAGCGCCTCGGGCACCGCCTTCCACACCCCCTCCCCGGCGACGAAGCCGGCGATCGCCACGCCCGGCGTCGCCGCCAGGGCCTCGCGGATGATGGCGAGCTGGACCCGCTGGATGCCGGTCGGCGCCCGGTTGTGCTGGAAGTAGTCGAGCAGGTCGGAGGCGTCGAAGATCACGGTGGCGGCGCCGGCGGGCTGGCCCGCCGCCGCGGCCGGCGGCGCAAGGTCCCGGGGCAGGTGGCCGGGGCCCGGCATCGCCGGCGGCTCCGGCAGGCCGGGGTCGAGCGCCATGATCTCGGCCCGCGCCGCCGGGCTGGCCGGGTCCAGCAGCAGGGCCCGGGCATATTCCTCGAGCGCCTCCTCGTGCCGGTCCAGGCGCTTCAGCACATGGCCGATCTGCAGGTGGATGTCGGCATCGCCGGGCTGCAGCCGCTCGGCCTCCCGGTAGGCCAGCAGGGCCCGGTCCGGGTCGCCGGATTCCTTCAGGCAGTGGCCGTACTGGACGCGGATCGCCCAGTGGTCGGGGCGGAGCCGGAGGAAGGCGGCATAGGCGTCGGCGGCCTCGGACCAGGCCTGCTGGTCACGGAGGGCATCGGCGCGGGCGAGGAGGGCATCGGCATCGGCGGTCGCGTCCGGCGATTCCACCCATGAGATCATATCCATCCGATGGCTCCTGCCGGTAGAAGGCGTTCCTGGCGGTCGCATCACCACCATAGGGCGTTGCTACCGCAAACAGGCCTCTCCCAGTAGGGTCACATCGTTTCTAATTCAAGCGAATGCGAGCAGCGCCAGCAGGGCGACGGGCGAGAGGAGCAGGAGAATGGCGCTCGCCCGGACCATCAGCACCGCCAGCTCCGCCATGCCCATGGCCGCGACGTTGCGTAAAGGCAACAGCGCGGCGGTGACTTCCAGGCTGCCTACCCTACCAGAGGACCGTGCCACGTTCGGCTCCCAAACCATGCAAGCGATTAGGCACTGCGGCGTTTCGCTTCGCAAGGGATATCATCAGTTGATGTGCAACCCGGAAACGATAACCCATATGAGAGCGTTTCAAGAATTCGTGTGGATGGAACCAGGCCTCCGCAGCCAGGTCCAGCAGGGATGAGGGCGGCCGCCCCGCCGGGCCGTCCCCGGGTCTTCCTGGACGGGTACAACCTCGCGCTCGACCAGGGCACCGGAGTCGCCACCTATGCCCGGAACCTCAGCTTCGCCTTCGGCCGACTCGGCTTCGAGACGGGGGTGCTCTACGGCACCCGGGCGGCGCCGGGCCGCGACCCGCTGATCCGCGAGATCGCCTTCTTCGACGAGCGGGTCGGCAGCCCGCCGCGCTGGCTGGTGGCCCTCCGCCGCGCCCGCCGCATGGCGACGACGCCCTTCGGCGAGCAGGCCGTGCCGGTGCCCATCACCGGCCAGGTCATCGCCACCACCTTCCGAGATCGTCTGCCGCATTTCGACGAGATATGGAACGTGCAGGACCTGTTCCAGCAGGCCCATGTGCATTTCCGCATCTTCAAGCGGGAATTGCAGGTGACCATTCCGCACCCGCCGCAACTCATGCACTGGACCTATCCGCTGCCGCTGCGGGCGGTCGGGGCGCGCAACATCTACACCCTGCACGACCTGGTGCCGCTGCGGCTGCCCTACACGACCCTCGACAACAAGCGGCGCTACTTCCGCCTCAACCGCCGGCTCGGCCAGCGGGCCGACCATATCGTCACCGTCTCCGAGGCCTCCCGCCGGGACATCATCAGCCTGCTGGGCGTGCCCGAGGAGCGGGTGACCAATACCTACCAGGCGGTCGACATCCCGCGGAAGTTCACCGAGGCCCCGGCCCAGGCGGTCGCCGACGAGGTGCGCGGCAGCTTCGGCCTGGAGCCCGGCGGCTATTGGCTGTTCTTCGGCGCGATCGAGCCGAAGAAGAACGTCGGCCGGATGATCCAGGCCTTCCTCGCCAGCGGCGTCGAGGGGCCGCTGGTCATCGTCGGCAAGAAGGCCTGGAAATCCGAGGAGGAGCTCCGGCTGATGTTCGACGACCATATCCGCACCCTGGTGCAGGAGGGCATGACGCTCAGGACCCGGCGCAAGATCATCCTGCTGGACTACGCGCCCTTCCGCCTGCTGGTGAACCTCATCCGCGGCGCCCGGGCGGTGCTGTTCCCCTCGCTGTACGAGGGCTTCGGCCTGCCGGCGCTGGAGGCGATGCTGCTGGGCACGCCGGTCATCACCTCCAATACCGCCTCCATGCCGGAGGTGGTGGGCGATGCGGCGCTGACGGTGGATCCCTACGACATCTCGGCCCTGGTCGGGGCGATCCAGGCGATGGACCGGGATCCGGCGCTGCGGGCCCGGCTGGCCGCCGCCGGGCCGGTCCGCGCAGCGCTGTTCAGCCCGGAGCGCTACGCCGAGCGCCTCGCCACGCTGTACGCCCAGCTCGGCGTGGCGCCCGGGGCGGCGGGGCGGACCGGGTAGCCCGCCCCTGACAGCATAATTTCGCCCATCAAGAGAACTTGACGCCGGCGTCTGCACCAAAGCGCTACATCCCATCTCGCCGAGGCGTGTCTGGCCGCCCCTCTGGGCGGCGGCACGGGCATGGCGATTGGAGCGGCGATGAACCACGCCCTGGCGCTGGACGGGCTTCGAATACTGGTCGCGGAGGACGAACCGCTCGCGGCCATGGTCATCGAGGAGGCGCTCACCGACTACGGGCACAGCGTGATGCTGGCGGCCGATGGCGAGGAAGCCCTGCGCCTGGCCGAGGCGGTCAGCTTCGACGTGCTGGTGACCGACCTGGCCATGCCCCGCATGACCGGCTGGGAGCTCATCCCCCGCCTGCGGGCGCAGCGGCCGGACCTGCCGGTCGTGGTGATGACCGGCTTCCTGCCGCCCAATGGCGAGCAGCTGCTGCAGTCCGCCGGCGGCAGCCCGCTGGCGCTGCTGCTCAAGCCCTTCGAGATCGCCGATCTGGCCGCCGCCATCCGGCGGGTCGCCGCCCAGGCGGCGCACAGGTCTGCGGCGCTCCGGGCTGCGGCGCCCAGGCCCGCCGCGCTCAGCCTCTGCTGAGCCGGCGCCGCGGCGCTATGCCCCGCGGGCCTCAGGCCGGCGCCCGCCGCAGCAGCCGGCCGGACCGCGCCGCGGTCGCCCCGGCCGCCGGCGTATAGGCGGTCTGCCCGTTCACCCAGACCTCGTGGATCCCCGCCGCCGCCTGCCGCGGTTCGGCGAAGGTGGCGCGGTCCCGCACCGTGGCCTGGTCGAACAGCACCAGGTCGGCGAAGGCCCCCGGCCGCAGCATCCCGCGATCCGCCAGGCCGAAGACCGCCGCCGGACGGCCGGTCATCTTGTGGACCGCCGCCTCCAGGCTGAACAGGCCGAGGTCCCGGCTGTAGTGCCCGAGCACCCGGGGGAAGCTGCCCCATAGCCGCGGATGCGGCTGCTCCGCCAACGGCCCGCCGTCGCTGCCGATCATCGCCAGGGGATGCGCCATGATCCGCTGCACGTCCTCCTCGGCCATGCTGTGGAAGATGCCGCTCGCCGGCAGCAGCCGCGCCACCGCCGCCTCCAGCCCCAGGCCCCATGCCGCCGCGACATCCGCCAGCATCCGCCCGGCCATCTCCGGATGGGGCAGGGAGGCGGCGACCTGCACCGGCACGTCCGGCCGCGGCCGGCGGGCGGCGAGCGAGGTGGAGGTGGCGGCATAGGGATAGACGTCGAAGGCGACCGGCTGCCGCGCCGCGCCGGCCTCGATCATCGCCAGCGTCTCCCGCGACCGGCCGTGGTTCTCCGGCATGGCGCATTTGTGGTGGCTGATCACCACCGGCACCCCGGCCGCGGCACCGATGCCCAGCGTCTCCGCGATGCTGTCGAGCACCCCGTCCGCCTCGTCCCGCATGTGGGTGACGTAGAGGCCCCGCTGCGCCCGCAGCGCCTCCGCCACCGCGATCACCTCGTCGGTCGGGGCATGCCGGCTTGGCGCATAGAACAATCCGGTGGAGAAGCCGGCAGCGCCCTCGGCCAGGGCCTGCGCCAGCTGCCGGCGCATCGCCGCCGCCTCCCGGTCGGTCGCGGGCCGGTCGAGCGCCGCCCCCATCGCCCCTAGGCGCAGCGACATGTGGCCGATCAGCGCCAGGGTGTTCACCGAGGACGGCTCCCGCGCCAGCCGGTCCGCATAGGCGGCGAAGCTGTCGAAGACCCACCATTCCGGGGCGCAGACCTGGTCCAGCGGCGCCGGCGGCCGGGTCGCCATCGGCACCGGCGAGAGGCTGATGCCGCAATTGCCGACGACCACGCTGGTCACCCCCTGGGAGGTCTTGCAGAGCATGCAGGCCGGGCCGCAGAGCACCATCTGGTCGTCATGGGTATGGGCGTCGATGAATCCCGGCGCCAGGACCCGGCCCGCGGCCAGCACCTCCCGGTCGCCGCTGGCGCCGCCGAGGTCGCCCATGGCGACGATCCGGTCGCCGGTCACGCCGAGGTCGCCGCGCCGGCGCGGCCCGCCGCTGCCGTCGACCAGGGTGGCGTCGCGGATGATGAGGTCGCAGCGCAGCGCCATGGTCCGTCCTCCTCCGGTGGGGGCAAGGGTGGCGCGGCGCTGGCACGGCGCCAAGCCGTCGTTGACGCGGCGCCGCGCGGCGCCGGATGCTCAGCCTTCGGACAGGAGCCCCCCGATGACCCAGCCCGCCCGACATGCCCGCCGCCCCGCGGCCGCCGGTGAGGAGGCTTCGGCATGAGCCTGCAGCCGCGGGACCGAATCCCCTATTCCGCCATCGTCGACCGGCCGCCGCTGGTGCTGCCCGGCGGGGCCCGCATCGTGGTCTGGAGCATCGTCAACCTCGAGGTCTGGGACATCGCCAGGCCGATGGCGCGGCAGGTGCTGCCGGCGCCGACCGGGCAGGTGCTGCTGCCCGACGTGCCCAACTGGTCCTGGCACGAATACGGCATGCGCGTCGGCGTCTGGCGCTTCTTCAGGCTGTTCGAGAGGCTGGGCATCGCCCCCACCCTCTCGATCAACGCCCGGGTCTGCCAGGACTACGCGCGGGTGGCGCGGCAGGCGCATGGCGCCGGCTGGGAGTTCATAGGCCATAGCTGGGAACAGGGGCCGATCCACAAGGAGCCCGACCAGGCCGCGATGATCGCCCGCTCGATGGCGGAGATCGAGCGTTTCACCGGCCGCCGCCCCGTCGGCTGGCTCGGACCCGGGCTGACCCAGACGCTGGAGACGCCGGAGCTGCTGGCCGAAGCCGGCGTGCAGTACATCGGCGACTGGGTCTACGACGACGAGCCGACGACGATCCATACGGAGAAGGGTCCGTTGGTCACGCTGCCCTATACCGTCGAGCTGAACGACATCCCGATGATGCTGGTCCAGCACCATGAGAGCGACTACCTGCTCAAGCGCGCCATCGACCAGTTCGACCGGCTGTACGAGGAAGGGGCGGAGCGGGCGAAGATCATGTCCATCGCCATCCATCCCTACATTTCCGGCCAGCCGCACCGGATCAGGTATCTGGAAGCCTTCTACGACCATGTGGCGAAGTACAGCGGCGTGCTGCACTGGAACGGCGTGCAGCTGCTCGACTGGTACCGCGGCCAGCCGAAGGGCTGAAGCCCCGCCTCAGCCCGCTGCCTGCTGGCCTTCCACCATCTCCACCGCGCGGCCGAGGTCGACGCTCAGCAGCCGGCTGACGCCGCGTTCCTGCATCGTCACGCCGTAGAGGCGATGCATTCGCGCCATGGTCAGCGGATGGTGCGTGACGATCAGGAAGCGGGTGCCGCTTTCCGCCGCCATGCCGTCCAGCAGGTCACACAGCCGCTCGACATTGGCGTCGTCGAGCGGGGCGTCGACCTCGTCGAGCACGCAGACCGGCGCGGGCTGGCAGCGGAAGACGGCGAAGATCAGGGAGAGCGCGGTCAGCGCCTGCTCACCGCCCGAAAGCAGGCTCAGCGCCGAGAGCTTCTTGCCCGGCGGCTCGGCATAGATCTCGAGCCCGGCTTCCAGCGCATCCTCCGAGCCGACCAGCGCGAGATGGGCCCGGCCGCCGCCGAACAGCCGGCTGAACAGGGCGCGGAATTCGGTATCGACCCGGTCGAAGATGGCGCGCAGCCGCTCGCGGCCTTCCCGGTTGAGCGAGCCGATCGAGCCCCGCAGCTTGGCGATGGCGCTGCCGATCTCCTCGCGCTCGCGGGTGATGGTGGCGATGCGCTCCTCGATCTCCGCCATCTCGACATCGGCGCGGAGGTTGACTGGGCCCATCTCCTCCCGCTCCTTCGAGAGACGCTCCAGCTTGCGCCGGGCCTTGTCCTCGGCGGCGTCGGTCAGCTCCTCCGGCGGCGGCAGCTCGGCGCCCTCGCCGAGGCGCTCGGCGACGCGTTCCTCCACCGCAGTGGCGGCGGCCTCGGCCTGGGCGGCGGCGCCCTCGCCCCGGAGCTGCGCCTCGCGGGCGGCGGCGAAGGCGGCATCGGCGGCACGGCGGGCCTCGTCGGCCGCCTGGCGCTCGGCCTCGGCGGCGGCGAGGCGTCGGGCGGCCTCGGCATGCAGGGCTTCGGCCTCGGCCAGGATGGCGCCGGCCTGGCGGCGGCGGGC
>NZ_JAUFPN010000107.1 GCF_030409335.1 Paeniroseomonas aquatica | reverse complement strand
GACGGGTCACCCCTATCTCAGGCGGACATCTGGTCTAGCATCTCACAGCAGCGCCGCGGTAGTGCAGTCGTGCGGGCGGACAGAACGAGGGTCAAATGACACGCACTGCAGTCGCCTTGGCCCAACCGGCTGCCGCGGTTCCTCCAGCGGAACAACCGGCAGCTCGCTCCCCTGCCGAGATGCGAGTTAGCCGTCAGGCGTCAGCCGATTGCATCTTGCGATTACTTCAAGCGAAGCCGCGGCTCGGCATGTCGGACGAAGGTGGTGCGGTGTCGGACAGGCAATGGTGCTACAAGTATGGCAAGCCCGCCGCGTGACGTGGCCGTTGCTGGTTGTCGTCTGGCTCTGCTGGGGTCTCAGCTATCCCTTCATGGCCTGGACGCTGGAGGCGGTGGATTTGATCACCGCCAGGCTGCTTGCCAATGCAGGCGCCGGGACCCTCCTTTTGCTGCTGTGCCTGCGTTCCCCGGGCCGCCGCATCCTGCCGCATCGCGAGGAGTGGCGCGGCGTCTTCGTGCTCAGCCTGCTGATCATGGTGATCTTCCCCTTCGCGCTGATCGCCGGGGTGATGCTGGTCGGACCGGGGCAGGCTGCCATCCTAAACTACACCATGCCGCTCTGGGCTTCGCTGCTCGCGGTGCCGGTGCTGGGAGAGCGACTGGACCGCCGTACTCTGATGGCACTCGGCCTCGGGCTTGCGTCCGTTCTGCTGGTGCTGACCGGCACCATGGGGCCTGAGGGCCCGAGCGGTCTCGGCGTAACGCTGGGTCTGGTGGCGGGCGCCACCTTCGGCGCTGGCACGGTGCTCAGCAAGAAGCTTCGCTTCCGCAGCCCCGTGCTGCTGATCACGGCCTGGCAGCTGCTGCTGGGAACGCCACTGGCCTTTGTGGTGTGGCTGCTGCTGTACGACCATACATACCTGCACCCGGATGCGGGGCGCGGACTGTTCGGCCTGTTCTACATGATCATTTTCGCCAATGCCCTCGCCTATGCCGCGTGGTTCCCCGTGGTGGGGCGGCTGAAGGCCAGCGTCGCCAGCCTGTCGCTGCTGGTGGTGCCCTGCCTCGGCGTCGCCAGCAGCGCGGTGCTCGTGCAGCGCGCGATCGGCCCCTTTGACGTGGCGGCCCTGGTCTGCGTGCTGGGCGCAATCGCTTTGGTAGTCCGGCGGCCCGTAGCACCACTGGCCGCGGAGGAGACGCGTCGGCAGGCCGGCTGAGCGGCGCGAGTAGGACAGATGGACGCAGGAGTGCTGTCGGGGTCAACGCAGGTGGTCTGTCAGGGCTTTGCGAGGGGCAAAATCTTGGGGGGGGGTGGAGACGCTAATCTGCTCACAACTTCGACCGGCAGGCGGTCGACACACTGAATAATCGGCCGGCGCTACGTACGAAAATCGTGCATTTTCAACGCGATAAAGCTTGAGGGTTAAACCGAGCTACCCTCAAGGTCCGGAGAGTCTCCGGCATTTCGGAGAGAAAATCCGGCCTTGTTCCGAGATCAAACCGTCAAGGTCGTGGCTGAAAACGGCCGGAGACCTGCGCCTCAGCGCAGTGTTCTGATCGGGAGAGACAGGTTGTGGCGAAACCGACTGGAGCAGCGGTGGGAACCGGAATCCAACCTTCTCTGGGAGACAGCAGCGGCGGCTGCGCCACGGCTTGGCCGCACTACTGCGGTTGAACCGCCGCCGACGCGGCTCAGGCGCTACGAGCGGGAGCCGCGTTGCAGATACACCAGTTCAGTAGCAGCTCCTCTCCGTCGCAGTCGGTTCCTTGCTGGTGGACGCCTGGAGATCGGCGAAATTACTTAGCAACCGAGGCGTCACTAGATCCCGCTGGCTCAACAGTGCCTCTGCGCTGCAACCAAAGTGCGCCTGACCAGCATAGAATCGCCCAGGCGGAGCCGACACACCACCCAGCAAGAACGTCGGTCGGGTAATGCACCCCGAGATAGAGGCGACTGAGTCCGACCATCACGGTCAAGAACACGGCGAGGCCCATAAAATAGACCTTCACCCGGCCGTCGATGGTCAAGCGCGTCAACAGGGCGCCGATCGTCAGGAAGGTGACGGCTGATAACGTCGCATGCCCGCTGGGAAAGCTGGCCGTGAACACGCGAGCGGTGTGAACGATGTCAGGCCGAGGCCGGTCGAATCCCAGCTTTAGAAGCGTACTCACCATCGCACCCCCAAGCACGGCGACCGCCATCAGCAGCGCGGCGCCTCGCTTCTGGATTAGCATCAGGTAGCCGACGACGGCTGCCAGCACAAAGCCAAGAAAGACGAAACTGCCAAGCGCAGTCACGTCTCGACCCATTTCCTCGAACCAAGGTGGACCAATGGGGTCAGCGGGGTTGCCTGCCGCCCGCAGGGCCAGAATCACGGCGCTGTCAAACGCCGAGGTGTCCCCTTCGAGAACCTCCTCGGCCAGCATCCCAAAGCCCAGGAGTAGGGCCGCCACGACCAAGAAGGCGACCAGGAGGCCTACCTCCCTGCGGCCCAGGCGTGAGGTGAGCGATGCGGGAAGCCGTGCCACGCTGCGCATCATTGTGGCACCTTCGAAGCAACGCGTGATCTGGCAGTTTGGAGTACATTGACCAGCAGGATCGCGGCGCAGCCCAGAAACAGCGCAGCGCCGGCGGCGGCAAGGAACATCTGAGGGAGAATAAACCTGGCCAGCCCCACAGCAGCGCACCACAGCACTAAGGCCAGGGCGAGCGAGCCGTCGTCTACGAAGAGGCTGACAATCTCGGCCCCTATTGCGCGAATTGCCCTCATCAACCTGCCTCCATCATGGTCGCCCGGGATGGTTGCGCCCCGAGCCGGATGCCCAGCAGGGCGACGACGAGCAACCCGCCCGCGATGCCGACCAGAGCGAGGTCGTGGCCCGGCCATTCGATGCCCATGCCCTCGCCGGTCCAAAAGATCCCGAAGGCCTAGATGAGCACGCCCACGGCGAACTTCAGCGTGTTCTCGGGCACGCGCGCCAGCGGCTTATGTATCGCGACCGCGGCCGTGGTCACGAGCAGCGCTGCTGCCAAGGCGCCGAGAGCGGCCGGGCCGATCAGTGCGGGGCTGCCGGCGGCGACGGCCAGCACCAGGAAGGCGACCTCGACCCCCTCCAGCAGCACGCCCTTAAAGGCCGTGGCCATGGCGATGGGATCGACGCCCCAGCGTTGGGTGGTCTGCGCGAGCTTCAGGTTCGCGGTCTCGCTCTTGAAGATCGCATCTTCATCGTGGAGCGGGATGATGCCGGCGCCGCGCAAGATGGCCTTGCGCAGCCAGCGCATTCCGAACAGCAGGAGTAGGATGCCGACGAAGAGCTGCAGCGCCTGTTCCGGCAATTGCAAGAGCGCGGGGCCGAGTGCGAACACCAGCACGACCAGCGCCGCGAGCGCCAGGCCGGTGCCCACGAAGGCCGGTTTCCAGCCGCGCACGGTGCCGACGGCCAGCATGATGGTCGCCGCCTCGACGCATTCGACGAGCGAGGTGAGGAAGGCGGCGGAGACGGTGGGCGCGAGTTCGATCCAGGTCATGGCTTGCGGTTCCTGTGTTGATGGGCGAGGCGGTGCTGGGTGAGCGGTCCTGGAACGGGATGCCCGCCTCGACGGCACGGCGATCGAGACCGATATCCAGCAGCAGGCGGTCATCCATTGCGGCAAGCCGCCACCGGTCGGCCGCATAGCGCGCGGCCTTGGCCATGGGGCTCTCATCAGGCTGGCGCGGCCGTGGCCAACGCCACAGCGACTGCTGCGCATGGGACGTCGCCGTGCCTCGGAGGGCTGTGAGCACGATGCGGCACGGTGCGTCAGCCGACATCGTGGCGGGCCCCTGTGATCGAAGTGCGCAGGCCGTTGAGCCGATCCAGCGACGCCAGCGCCCGCGGACTGTCGGTCGCGGCGAGACCCAGGATCATCGCCTCGAGCGCAACCAGGGTCGCACCATGCAGCGCGATCCGGCGGCCGCGTGCGCGCCGGGCCGGCACTACGACGTCGGCGTGGCGGGCGAGCGAGCGGTCCAAGCTGTCCGTAACTAGCACGATTGGCAGGGCCAAGCGCTTCGCGTCGGCGAACAGCGCCACGACTTCGCGGTAGGCATGGCCGTACGCCAGGACCAGCAGCGCATCGCCCGGCCCGAGGTCGAGCATCTGGTCCGCCAGCGCGATGCCGCTGGCATCCAGCGCGCGGGCCGTGCGGCCGGCGCGCATCAGCAGCGTGGTGACGTAGCGCGCTAGCGCCCCGGAGGGGCCTATGCCGAACACCAGCACGCGGCGCGCGGGATGCAGGGTGGCCACGGCGGCGCGCAGCGTGGCGCGGGCTTCGGGCGTGGCCAGCGCCTCGACCGCTTCGCGCTGTGCCTCGATGGCGAAGTCCACGGCCCGGCCAGCCTCCTCGCCGCTTTCCGCCAGGGTGTGGCGCATCGCCTCGGCGGGGCTGGCAGGGCTGGCACTCAGCGCCGCAGCCAGCGCGCGCTTCAAATCCGGCAATCCGGCAAACCCCATCGCCCGGACGCTGCGCACGACCGTGGCGTCCGATGTGCCTGCGCGCGTGGCCAGTTCGGCGGCCGACAGCGAGAGCGCCAGAGGGCGGTTATCAGCCACGAAGCGCGCAACGCGTCGGGCGGCGGGCGAAAGGCTGGGCAAGGACGCCCCCAGTTGGTCGCCGAAGGGATCGGGGGATGTTGCATCGAAGGTAGGCTTTGAAATGGCTACTCTCTCGGGTCAGTCGCATATACAACATATCTTCTATTGTTGTAGTGAATGCGTCGCAACCCAGCCTGCAGTGCTGGCCGATCCGCAAAAATGCGACCGCTGGGCGTCCTCCCTTCACGTCGCCGAACGCTTTTGTCCAAAGCCCTGGAATAGACCCTCGTCTGCGGCATCTCACCTTCATCCCGTGTCGCGCCAGGCCGGGGCGATAACTCGCAGGAGCATCCGATTGACCCAAAACCCCACCATCGCCACGTCACGGCGCGATGTCCTGACGCTGGCCGCCGGCATGACCGTTGCGGCGGGGGCGATGGCGGCATCAACCGCCCAGGCGCAGCCCGCGCCAGGCCCCGCGGCCCCTGCCACCGCTCCAACCTCGGGCGACGGCGTCTGGATCTGCTGCGAGGACAGCAACACGCTTGTCGTCATCGATCCGGTCCGCCTCGTCGTGCAGACAACGGTGAACCTCACCTCCTTCGACGAGGATTCCCGCCCTCCCTTCCGCTTCGTGACGGGCGGCGTGATGCCGACGCATGGCGCCATGGTACAGAAGCCGCTCTATCACGGCGCCATCTCGATCCATGGCGCGGTGCCCAACCCCGATTCCACCCTGGTCGCCACTACTGGGCGCGGCACCAGCAACCTGTATTTGATCGACACCGCCACCCGCCGCGTCGTCGGCAACCGGCCCAACCCCCAGGCCTCCGCGCAAACCAATCCCGAACGCCTGACCAGCGGCGTCTTCCTGGGGCGCGAGCCGCATGAGCCCACCTTCACCCGCAACGGGCGGGAGCTTTGGGTCACGGTGCGCGGTGAGGACCGCATCGCGGTGCTCGACGTTCAGAAGGCTCGCGAGGAAAGTGCAGGCGGCCGTCCCGGCCAGGCCATCCGTGGCTTCGTCGATACTCTGCCCGGCCCGGCGCATGCGTGGTTCTCGGCCGATGGCCGCCGCGCCGCGGTGATCAGCCAGAAATCCTCGTTGATCGATCTACTCGATGTCAGCTACGACGCGGAAGGCTTCAGCACCGCACGACGCGCGACACAGATAGACATCAGCGCACAGGACCGGTTCGGCTTCAGCCCTTTCCTGAAGCTCAGCCCGGATGGGCGGGAATTCTGGATCAGCCACAAGCTGGCGGATTCGTTGTCCGTGCTGCCGGCCGATGGCCGGGCCATCGCAGAGACCATCCCGCTTGGTGCCCTGGCGCGACCCAACCATGTCGAGTTCGTCGAGAACGCCCAGGGCCGGGCGGTCTATGCCAGCCTGGCGCGCATCGATGACGGCGCGGGGCCGGGCGGCGGCGCATCCTCCAAGCTCGCCATCATCGACCGCTCCGCGCCGCTCGGGCAGCGCCGGGTGGTGGGCGAGATCGCGACCGGTGGGCGGGAGGCGCATGGGCTGTGGCTCGACCCAGCCGGCACGCGGTTGTTCGTGGCGCATGAGCAGGATGAGCTGCAGGGCACGCCTGGCGCCGGGCAGACGCTCTGCACGGTGCTCGACGTGACGGATCCGTTCCGGCCGCGCTTCGTCGATCGGGTGATGCTGGGCGATCTGGCACTGCCATCGGGCGGGCTGCGGAACAAGAAGGGCATCAACCTCGTCTTCATCCGGCCCGGTGCCAGAAGCGTCACGGCATGACCGGGGTGGTGCATGCGCATCACGGGCCGATGGGCGAAACGCCCCAGGACGATCCCTTCGCGCATGCCATGGCAGCGGCGATGGAGCGCATGATGGCCGCGATGCAGGCAACCCCACCCAGCGGCCATCCCGACCAGGATTTCCTGGCCATGATGGTGCCGCATCATGAAGGGGCGATTGAGATGGCCCGACTGGTGCTGGTGCATGGCCGCGACCCTCTGACGCGCCAGCTCGCCGAGGAGATCCTGGCTGGGCAAACCATCGAGGTCGCGGCGATGCAGGCGCGTTTCGCGGCATTGCGCAGCCCGACCGAGGAGTATCCCACCCTGGGTGGCACGCGCGGCGGCGGCCCCCGGCGGTGATGGGGGGCGGCGAGCCCGCGATGGCGGCACTGATCGAGCCGCATATCCCGGCGCTGCGCCGCTTCGCTTGGGCCCTGCTGCGCGACACCACCGCCGCCGATGACCTGGTGCAGGATTGCCTGGAGCGGGCTATCGCGCGCTGGCACCTCCGCCGACAGGACGCTGATGCGAAGGCCTGGCTTTTCGCCATCCTGCACAATCTGTTTCGCATGGGGCGGCGCAGCGCATCCCGCCGCGGCCAGGCCATGCCACTGGACGAGGAGGGCTGGATGGTCGCCGACCCCACTGCGGAGCACGTGGCCGAGCATCGGCTGATCTGGCGCGATGCGCTGCTCGCCCTCGATGCCCTGGCCGAGGAACAGCGCGTGGTGCTTTTGCTGGTGGGCGTCGAGGATTTTTCCTACGAGGCCGCGGCCCAACTCACCGGCGTGCCGGTCGGCACGGTGATGTCGCGGTTGTCGCGCGGGCGGGAAAGATTGCGCCGGCTCATTGCGGGAGATAGCGCCCCCGATACAGGCAAGCCTCAACTGAGGAGAGTGAAGTGACAGTGAATGGCGACCCGCTGCCGGTGGGCGAGGATGATCTGCAAGGCTGGCTCGATGGTCACCTGGGCCAGGAGAGACACGCGCGGGTCGAGGCGTGGCTCGCCGAAAATGCGGATACCGCAACCCGGTTCCGCGCCATGGCCACGCAGCGCCAGGCCCTGCGCAGCTCGCTGGGCGAACGGTATGCGGCGCCGGTTCCGGCGCGTCTGCGCGTCGCCCATCTGCTGACCGCGCGGCGTCAGTCCCGTCTGCACGGCTTACACCGGATAGCGGCCGTGGCGGCCTGGCTGCTGATCGGCGGAGTGGCGGGCTGGGCGGGGCATGGGCTGGTGCCGCAAGGCGCCACGGCGATGCGACCGATGGTGGCCGAGGCGCTGTCGGCGCATCGTGTGTTCGCGGCCGACGCGGCGCGGCCGGTCGAGGTCGCCGCGGCGCAGGAAGCGCAGCTGGTGGGCTGGCTGTCGAACCGGCTGGGCCGGCCGCTGGTGGCGCCCGACCTGGCGCCGCTTGGCTACAGTTTGCTGGGCGGGCGGCTGCTTGCGGGCGCGGCCGGGGACCCGGCGGCGCAGCTGATGTATGCCGGCCCTGGCGCCGAACGACTGACGGTGTACCTCCGCGCCGATCGGGCCGGTGGCGCAGGCACCGAGTTTCGTTTCGCCGAGATGCCGGCGCAGGGAGTCACCGCCTTCTGGTGGGTGGACAGGGGCTTCGGCTTCGCCGTCGCCGCAGAGGGGCTAGAGCGTGTGATGTTGCAACGCGTTGCCGAAAGCGTGCACCGGCAGGTGGCCCGGTCCCAGGCGTTGTGACCAGCAAGGCGTGTCTGCCGAAGAAAGCCGAAACAGGAGGAAGTCCATGACAATGTTCAACCGTCGCCACGCGCTGCATCTGGCCGCCGGGCTAGGTCTTGCCGGCGTCGCCACGGCCCGAGCGCAGACCATCACGCTGCCCTTCGCCAATGGCGAGCGGCCATTGGTGCAATACCCGCAAAAGCGACCGCTGATCCGTCTGACGTCCCGACCGCCTCAGCTTGAAACGCCATTCTCGGTGTTCGGCGAGGGCGTCATCACGCCGAATGATGCGTTCTTCGTGCGTTACCATCTCTCCGGCAACGTGCCGCCGCAGGACCTCGATCCTGAGACCTACCGCCTGGCGGTCACGGGCCGGGTGACGCGGCCACTCTCCCTATCGCTCGCAGAGATCAAGGCGCTGCCGGCCACGGAGGTGGTCGCGGTGCATCAATGCTCGGGCAATAGCCGCGGCTTTTCCGAACCCCGCGTCGGCGGTGGCCAGGCTGCCCACGGGTTGATGGGCAATGCCCTCTGGCGCGGCGTGACGCTGAAATCGGTGCTGGAACGCGCCGGCATCGCCTCTGGCGCGGTCGAAGTCAGCTTCAACGGGCTCGATGAACCCCCCGCACCCGACACGCCGGATTTCACCAAATCGCTGCGCCTGGATCACGCCACCGATGGCCAGGTTATGCTGGCCTGGGCGATGAATGGCGCGGATCTGCCAGTGCTGAACGGCTATCCGCTGCGGCTCGTCGTTCCGGGCTATTTCGGCACCTACTGGGTCAAGCACCTGCATGAGATCACCGTGCTCGACAAGCCATCTGATAGCTTCTGGATGGCTTCGGCCTATCGCGTTCCCGACAATGACTGCGCCTGCGTTCCGGCCGGCGCCCCGGCGGGACCTACGCGGCCGATCGGCAAGTTCAATATCCGCAGCTTCATCACTGCGCCGGCCGAGGCTGGCCGCGTGGCGGCGGGACGGCCGGTAACCGTCACCGGCATCGCCTTCGATGGCGGCACAGGCATCGCCAAGGTCGAGGTTTCCGCCGATGGCGGGAGGAGGTGGGTGGATGCGCGGCTGGAGACGGCGCTGAGCCGCTATTCCTTTCGCCGTTTCGCGGTGGAGGTCACCTTGCCGGCTGGCGTGCACGGGCTGATGGCGCGAGCCACCAGCACCGCGGGCGAAACCCAACCGATGGAGGCGCGCTGGAACCCGGCCGGCTACATGCGGAACGTGGTGGAAACCGTGACCGTGACGGCGGCCTAAGGGAGATGGACATGCGAAACATCATCATCACGCCCATGCTGGCGGGCGCCGTGGCGTTCGGCCTGATGTCGGCCGTGGATGCCCGTCCAGTCCAGTACGACCTCCCCGAGGAGACCGCCGAACTTGCCCCGGGGCCAGGCCTCGACGTGGTGCAGGGCAATTGCGGCGCATGCCATTCGGCCGATTACATCACGACGCAGCCACGCAATTTCCGTGATCCGGCGGCGTTTTGGCAGGCCGAGGTGACCAAGATGCGTCACGTCTATGGCGCGCCGATCGACGAATCGGATGTGCCGGCGATCGTCGCCTATCTCGCGGCGACTTACGGTCGGTAGAGGGCCGCGGCACCCGGTGCGGAGAGCGGGTGCTGTCCACTATTCACATCCGAGGAAGAGGCATTGGCGATGCTCAGGTTCATCCTTTTGACGTGCCTCGCAGTCACGGCCGCCATCCCAGCTCGCGCCGACGACATGATCGCGGTGCGAAGCGGCCGGCCAGTGACCGAGACTCTCGACCGGCTGCAGGCGGTGGTCATCGCCGGCGGGTTCTTCCTCGTCGGCCGGGTGCGGCATTCCGAGGCGGCGATGGGCGTGGGTCTGAGCCTGCGCCCCACCGAACTGATGATCTTCGGAAGGCCCCAGGGCGGCACGCCGATCATGGTGTGCAATCAGCGTGCGGGCATCGACCTGCCGCTCAGGGCCCTGGCCTGGCAGGATGAAGCTGGGCAGGTGTGGTTGGGCATGATCGACCCCCAATCGTTGAAGCCGCGCTGGGACCTGCCGGCCGCCTGCGATGCGCCGCTCGCGGCGATGGAGGCAGGGGTGCGGCGGTTCCTGGCCGAAGCAACCGCGCCATAGCGTCGGTCACATTCATCGCAGCACCCAGCGGATCAGCAGCGCCACTGCGCCGACAGCGGCCACCCCGGCCAGCCACAGCGCCGCGAACCACAAGGCACGGATGAGCGCGGGCGGCATCAGTGGTAGCCTGCCCCATGCTCGACCTTGCCGCGAAACAGCCAGTACACGTATCCCGTGTAGCCGAGTATCACCGGCAGCAGGATGGCCGCACCCACCAGCAGGAAGCGCTGCGAGGAGGGTGCGGCCGCGGCATCCCACAGGGTGACGCCAGGCGGCACGATATACGGCCAGAGGCTGAAGCCCAGGCCGAGATAGCTGAGCAGAAACAGCGTCAGGGCCAGCAGCAGCGGCGTGATGTCGCGCGGCGCCGGACCTCCGACGGGTGCCGCATCATGCCGGGACAGGCGCAGCAGCGAGAGGCGAAAACGCCACGCCGCCAGCACGGTCAGCACCGGCACTGGGGCCGCGATCAGCAGCCCTGGATAGCCCAGCCAACGCGTCCTGAACCCGGCCTGCGATACCAGCATCCAAAGGCTCACCACGCCGATGCAGGCCAGCAGGCCGCAGCCCAGGATGAACGCCAGCCGGCGGGCGGTCTCCGCCAGCGGGCCAGTGGCCTTCCAGATCAGCCAGCAGGCGCCCAGCAGCCCGTAGCCGACCAGCAGCGATAGGCCGGTGAAGACCGAGAACAGCGTCAGCCAATCCCACCAGCCGCCGGCATAGGCGCCGTGCTCGACCCTGATGCCCTGCACCAGCGCGCCCAGCGCGATGCCCTGGCAGAAGGTGGCAACCACGCTGCCCCAGGCGAAGGCGCGGTCCCACCACGCTCGAGCGCGGTTGGAATGGGTGCGGAAGCGCATCTCGAAGGACACGCCGCGGCCGATCAGCGCCAGCAGCATGCTGATCAGCGGCATGTAGAGCGCCGGCAGGATCGTTGCATAGGCCAGTGGAAAGGCGGCGAACAGGCCCGCGCCCCCGAACACCAGCCAGGTCTCGTTGCCATCCCAGATCGGGGCAATGGAGTTCACCATCACGTCGCGGTCGGCCTGCGCGCGGAACCAGGGGAACAGGATGCCCAGGCCGAGGTCGAAGCCATCCATGCAGACATAGAAGAACACCGCGGCCGCGATGATCACCGCCCAGATGACAGGCAGCCAGGACAGGGTTTCCGTCGTCATGGCCGGGCCTCATGCAGGGTGGCGGTGGTGTCCCCGGTGGTGGGATCCTGCCCGGCCACGGTGCCGGCGGTGCGGATGGGCTCCGCGGGGGATGGCCCGGCCTCGGCCGCATGCGGCGCCGTCGCCATCAAGTGGAGCACGGTCCACACACCGGCGCCGAAGACGACGAAGTAGGTGACGATGAAGGCCAGCAGGGAGGTCGCCACCGCAGGTGCGACGATGGGGGCCACGCTGTCCGCCGTGCGCAGCAGGCCATAGGCGGTGAAGGGCTGGCGCCCGGTCTCGGTGGTGATCCAGCCGGCGATGACCGCGACCAGCCCGGACGGCCCCATGACCACGACGGCGCGCTGAAACCAGCGCGCGCCATACATCTGGCCGCGCCAGCGCAGCCACAGCGAGATGGCGCCCACCAGCAGCATCAGGCTGCCCAGGCCGACCATCACGCGAAACGCCCAGAACACCAGAGGCACGTTGGTGGGACGCGCACCAGGGGCGAAGTCGCGCAAGCCCGGCGTCGCGCCATTCCATTCATGGGTCAGCACCAGGGCGCTGAGATGCGGGATGGAAAGCGCGTAGCGGGTGGTTTCCGTGGCCGCATCCGGCAGGCCGAACAGGATCAACGGCGCGCCGCTCTGCCCCTCCCAATGGCCTTCCATCGCTGCGACCTTCTGCGGTTGATGCGCCAGGGTGTTGAGGCCCTGCGCGTCGCCCAGGCCGATCTGCACGGGCGCCACCACGGCGGCCATCCACATCGCCATCGAGAACATCAGCCGTGCGCGCGGATTGGCCGCGTCGCGCAGCAGATGCCAGGCGGCGACCGCGCCCACGATGAAGGCGGTCGTGAGATAGGCGGCGGTGACGGTATGCGCGAGGCGATAGGGGAAGGAGGGGTTGAAGACGATCGCCCACCAATCCTCCGGCATGAAGCGGCCATCGGGCGCCACGCTGTAGCCGGCCGGCGTGTGCATCCATGAATTGGCCGAGAGAATCCAGAAGGCCGAGAGCAGGGTGCCTGATGCCACCAGGCAGGTGGCCGCGAAATGCAGCCGCGGGCCGACCTTCTTCAGGCCGAACAGCATGACGCCTAGGAAGCCGGCTTCCAGGAAAAATGCCGAGAGCACCTCATAGGCCATCAATGGACCGAGGATATTGCCGGTGCGCACCGCGAACACCGACCAATTGGTACCGAACTGGTAGGACATCACCACGCCGGAGACGACGCCCATGGCGAAGACGATGGCAAAGATCTTCAGCCAGTATTGGAACACATCCAGATAGACCGCCCGCCCGGTCCACAGCCAGAGCCCTTCCAGCACCGCCAAGTAGCTGGCCAGGCCGATGGTGAAGGCCGGAAAGATGAAGTGGAAGGTGACGGTGAAGGCGAATTGCAGGCGGGCGAGGTCGAGCGCGCTCGGAAGGTCAGACCATGACATGGCGGAATACCCTGATGACGGCGTGGCGGATGTCAAACCGGCATGTCGTGCGCGTGGACGTGGTGTGCCGCATGCCGGGCCAGGATATCCATGCCGCGTTGCTCCAGCTCCGGCGAACGGGTGCGAACCCAGAGAAGCTGGCCGCCCATCTCCGTCTGTTCGGCGTGATGCGTGGCGCGACGACGGGCCAGGAGCACGGCCAGGAAGGCGCCGAGCACCGCCCCGGCACCACCGCTGGCGATCGCCAGTCCGGTCACGGCCAGCGTGGTGGCGCCGACGGCAGTGGCGGCGCCTGCGGCGCTGAGGGCGGGAATGACGGCGAAGCCGCCGATCAGCCCGCCCTCGGCATTGCCCAGCGCTTCAGTGCAGAAATGGTCGGTGCGTGGGGCTTGCGGGTCATCGGCGAGTTGCTCGGCCCTGTTGCCTGGCGCGTCACCGGCTTCGGCGAGCAGGCTCACCTCGCAACGGTCGAAGCCGGAGACGAGGAGTTCATCCACCGCCTGCTCCAGCGCCGCATGGTCGTCGAACAGGCCCACCACCTCGCGCACGGCGCGGATTTCGGTCCAGGCGGGGGCCGGGTTGGCTGTGTCGTCGGGGTTGGGGGCGGTATCGTCGGTGCGGATGGGCATGAGTATCTCCGTGGGATCGCAGGGGCAGGGCTCTGACTGGGGGTCGGTCATCACCGTGACCGGCACGCTGCACGCCGGCATTCAATCCATCCAACGATAAAATCGTATCAAACATATCTGTATTTTAGCTTGATCTGCACGAGCAGGACGGAATCAATCAGTTTTCAGGATTGGTTTCATTCGATCCATCCGTTGGACGTGAAACCCCACCGTCCCGAAACTCCGGCCACACCCGACAAGGACCGGAACACGACCATGTCCGCCACGACCGACACCCTGACACCAGCCCCGGCCCTGTACCGGCTGCCCGCCCTGCTGCCGGGCATCCTGCTGTGCATCGCCGTCACCCTGGCCGCCATCGCCCTGGAGCATGTCGAGGCGAGGCTTTTCGGCCGCGCCTGGTTGGAGGCGCTGGTGCTGGCCATCCTGCTCGGCGCCGCGCTGCGCACCGCCTGGACGCCGGCCGCCCGCTGGCATCCCGGTATCGCCTTCAGCGCCAAATTCCTGCTGGAGACGGCGGTGGTGCTGCTCGGCGCCTCGGTCAGCGCGGCCACCATCCTGGCGGTGGGGCCGGCGCTGCTGCTGGGCATCGCGGGCTTCGTCGCCGTGGCGGTGGCGGGCGGCTATGGGCTGTGCCGGCTGCTTGGCCTGCCGCGCCGGATGGCGATCCTGGTGGCCTGCGGCAATGCCATCTGCGGCAATTCGGCCATTGCCGCAGTGGCCCCGGTGATCGGCGCGGATGGCGACGAGGTCGCCTCCTCCATCGCCTTCACCGCCGTGCTGGGTGTGCTGGCCGTGCTGGGGCTCCCGCTGCTGGTGCCGGCGCTGGGGCTGAGCGGCACGCAATTCGGCGTGCTGGCGGGGCTGACCGTCTATGCCGTGCCGCAGGTGCTGGCGGCGACAACACCCATCGGCGCCCTGGCGGTGCAGGTCGGCACGCTGGTCAAGCTGGTGCGGGTGCTGATGCTGGGACCGGTCGTGCTGGCGCTGTCGTTGTTGACGCCGCGCCTGCGCGAGGAGCCTGACGAAGCCGCGCCGCAGGTCACCGCCGGCGACCGACCGCGGCCGGGCCGGCCGCCGCTGCATCGGCTGGTGCCCTGGTTCATCCTGGGCTTCCTCGCCATGAGCGGGTTGCGCTCCCTCGGCCTGGTGCCGCAGGCGGTGCTGGCCCCGCTCGCCACCTTGGCGATGGTGCTGACGGTGATCTCGATGGCGGCACTCGGCCTGGGTGTGGATGTGCAAGTGGTGGCGGGCGCCGGCGGGCGGGTGACGGCGGCTGTCAGCCTGTCGCTGCTGGCGCTTGGCGGGCTGGGGCTTGGTCTGATTCGCCTGCTGGGCATCGCCTGATCAGGCGGCGGCGATCAGCCGCAGCAAGGCCTCGGCGGCGCGGCTGGGCTGCCGCTCCCGATGCCGCAGCACATGGAAGGCGCGCTCGGGCAACGCGAGCGGGACCTGGTGCAGCAGCCCTGCCTCCAGGCTGGGCACGGCGACGGAAGCGGAAATGACGGTGGCGCCCATGCCGGCCTCGACCGCGGCGCGCACGGCTTCGTTGGAGGGCATCTCCAGCGCCACGCGCAGGCTGCCCGGCGCGATGCCCGCCGCCGCCAACGCCGCCTCGAAGGCCGAGCGTGTGCCGGAGCCGGGCTCGCGCAACACCCATTCCCCCTCCGCAGCGGCCTGTTGCAGGGTCAGCGCCGGGGTGGCGGCCCCAGCGGTGACCCATGGATGGTCCGGCGGCACCACCAGCACAAGCTGATCGGTGGCGACCGTGGTGCTGTCCAATTGGCCGTCCTCCACCGCGCCCTCGACGAAGCCGAGTTCAGCCAGGCCGTCATGCACCGCGGCCGCCACCTGCGCGGTGTTGCCCACAGCCAGCCGTATCTCGATGCCGGGATGGGCGCGGCGGAAAGCGACGAGGTGGCGCGGCAGCCAGTAGCTGGCGATGGTCTGGCTGGCCTGCACCGAGAGCACGCCGCGCACCAGCCCGCCCAGCTCGGCCAGGGTGAGCTCGGCAGCCTCGGCCTGGGCCAGGACCGCGCGGGCCTCGCCCAGGAAGCGCTGTCCGGCCTCGGTCAGCTCGATACCGCGGCCCACGCGGTTGAACAGCTTGATGCCGTGGGCGGCCTCCAGCGCCGCCACCGCGGCACTGGCCGCGGATTGCGCGATGTTCAGCGCCTCGGCCGCGCGCGTGACATGCTGGCGTTCGGCCACGGCCACGAAAACGCGCAATTGTTCCAGGGTCATTCGAAGCATCGGTCACAGTAACCGAGCAGGCCGGTCAGATGAAGGGTTCGGCGCGTGGCCTTGCACACCCGCCACGGTCAGGTCCATGTTCGCCGTCGCGTATGCCGAGAGGCTTGGCAGGTCCCAGTTCGTCTCCAGCGCCAAGCTGCTTGTCCCCACCGGCACCGCGGGCCATGCATAAAGTACCGCCGGCGCTGCCTCCGGCAGCCCAAACAGCCGCAGCGCCTCCACCTCGATCTGCCCGTCGAAGCCGACGATCCCCACCTGCGCGAAGGCCACGCCCGCACCGACCCGGATGGTCTGCCGCCGGTTCAGCCAGGCGGGCAGCAACAGTGCGGAGAGCCGGCGCCGTGTCGGGCCACGCCAATGCGAGGGCACCAGGACCGGCGAGATCAAGGTGACCGGAACCGCCTGCCGTCATCCCGGATGAGGACGCGCAAGGGAGTGGTGCCCGAACTCGAGCCGTCCTTTGCCCGCCAGCGGCCATTTTCACATAGCACACCGCCAGTTACGGCCACGGCATCGAACTCGACCTCATTGCGGAACACTTGGCCGTCAGGGGCAACGGCAGCGAAATCCGTGACGCAGCGCATACCCGCGATGACCGGGTCATACCCCTCGATCATCCAACCGCCTCCACCCGTGCTTTCGAAGCGGGACGTCAGCGGTGGCCAGTCCATTGGGCTATCTGGCGCCGCCATGGCGTTGGTCCCCGTGAGCATACAGAGGAGCAGCATCAAGGCGCCTTGCATAAATATCTCCGATTGGTATTTCAGAGTTCCATACGGGACAGCAGAGGCTGTGGATGCAGCCTGCCTCGCAGAGCTGACGACCGGCATATTTGGTTACCTATGTTTTGCCGCCCAGGGTTGGGACTGTGGCGCCTTCGTGACCCCGCAACCTGGAGCGGTCCGGTCAGGTCGAGGGTGCAGGGTACTCGGCCAGATGCTGTGTTTAGAAACCAATGTTGTCATCGCTTTTGCCGCTTGTCTCGCGGCCGGTGCAGAGCGAATGCTCACCCGTGCTGAAGGAACCCGGCACCGCCCCCACCAACCCCTCGGCGGGGCTCTGGCCAGTAGGACCCGATGGTTGGGTCATGCCCCAGGAGCCCCACCCATGAGCCTCTCCGACACCGCCCGCAGCATCCTCACCGAGGCGAGCCAGCACCCACTCGGCGTCGCTGCCCCACCAGCCACGCTCCCTGCTGCCGCCCGGCATGCGGTGCTGCGCAGCCTGCTGCGCCAGGTGTTGGTGGCCGAGTATTCGGCGCCGAACGACCATCATGGCCTTGGCTGGCGGCAGGCCGACGGCACCACGACGGCAATGCAGATCACCGAGGCTGGGCGCCAGGCGATTGGATACGACGAGCCCCGGAATGCAGTCGACGAGACGGAACTTGGCGGTCTGACGCAGGCCGAATACGAGACCGAGCTGGATGACGGTCATGATCCCAAGGTGGCTGTCGGCATCGTGCCTGCCAACGGCCCCACAGAGCCCCACAGCGAGTCATTGGCGCCGCCGGCGACAAGGCTCGTGGGTCACAGCGGCGTAGGCGACAAAGGCGCTGGCGGCCCCTCCAAGACTCCGCTTGGGGCGCCTCGCCTTGTCCGCCTGCGCGAGGCTGCCCAGGCCGTGCTTGCCGCCTGGGGCACGCCAGAGCAGCCTGGTTTGGCCGGCGCCATCGGCGCACTGCAAACAGCCCTGGCCTCGTGCCACCCTAATCCCAAGGACGCGGCCGCCCGCGCCCCTCGACCCGACACCAAACAGGCGACGGTCCTGGCACTGCTGCGCCGCCCCGAGGGTGCCAGCGGGCCGCAGCTGATCGAGGCCACCGGCTGGGCGCCGCATACCGTCCGCGGCTTCCTCGCCGGCCTGGGACGCAAAGGCATAGCGGTCTCGGTGCTGGAGCGGGTTCGCCAAGTCGGTCCGAATAAGGCCGGGGCCAAGGGCAGCTACACCATCTACCGCGTCGCCGAGGCCGGCTGATGCTCGCCAGCCGAACCGGAACCCCGCGCTACGCGGTAGGGCTGACCCGGGTCTCCACCGCCGAGCAGGGGCAGAGCGGCCTCGGCCTGGAGGCGCAGCAGGCCAGCGTCCGGGCCTTCACCACGGAGCAGGGATGGGTGCTGGTCGCCGAGTACAGCGACATCGCCAGCGGCAAAGACGACCACCGGCCTGGCTTCCAGGCAGCGCTCGCCCGCTGCCGGCAGCTCGGCGCGGTGCTGGTCGCCGCCCGGCTCGACCGGATCACCCGGCGGGCTCACACGCTGTCGCAGCTGCTGGAGGATGGCTACTCGGTCCGGGCGGCGGATATGCCCGGCGCTGATGACCTGATGATGCGGATCTATGCGGCGATGGCACAGAAGGAGCGCGAGCTGATCAGCGAGCGCACCAGGGCCGCGCTGCGCGCCGCCAAGGCGCGGGGTACGATGCTGGGCGGTGATAGGGGCTACCGGCCTGCCATGGGGCCCAGCGCCGCGGCAGCGACCCAGGCACGTCGCCTGGCAGCGGAGCGGGCCGCCCACCGGCTGACCCTGGAGGTAGAGCGGCTGCGGACAGAGGGCGTTACAGGCCAGGCGGCGATAGCGCGGGCGCTGACTGAGCGTGGCGTGGCGACACCGCGGGGCTGCGGTGTTTGGACCCACACCACCGTTGCCCGTGTTTTGGCCCGAGCCGAAGCCTGACCCACGACCCGGTCACCTCCGGACGACGACGAACATTTCTTCGGCCCGCCGCCGTGCCTCCTCCTCAATCAGTGGCCAAGGCCAAGCCGGATGCGCCGCCAGCACGCGCTCCATGAACGCCGCCACCAGGTCCCGCTCCCCTGGCGTCATACGCAACGCCTTGGGCTCGAAGAAGCCAAGCTGGGCGGGGTGGGGCGGCGGAGAATCGTCTGGCATGGCCGAAGCCTAGAACAAATAAAGAACAACATGGTGCTGCTAAATCAGGGCTGACCTCCCTTATCCCCGATATCCACAGCCCGACGGCGCGGAGCTCAAAGCTGCCGAGTCGCCCTACCGCGCCAAGATCCACCCTTCCCAGGCTCGGGAGCGGTCTTGCACCTCGGTGGCCTCTGGTCGGCGCCCATCTGCCACCTCGATCATCTTCACCAGCCCCATCAGAGCATCGAAGGCGTCCTCCCCTGCTGACAGCGGTCCAAAGCCGTCCAGGATGGCCTGCTGCGCTCCGGGCGCGAGGCGAACCCCATGCGCCGCGGCCCATGCGAAGATCGCCTCCGCCTTCCGGCACCGGTCGGCCATTCTGCGCTTGCTTTCGCCACGGGAGAACTCGGCGCCAACCAAGCGATAGGCTTCGGCGGGGTAGGTTTCAGCTATGACGACGCCAGGGAGCACCGCCAACTCGGCGAGCGTGCCCTCGAACGGCCACAGGCGTGCGCCGCGACGCCGGGCAGGGATGACGACTTCCTGCCAACCAGCGAGGGCCGCCTTGCCGACTTGGTTGCCACCCAAGGTCCAAAAGATCGAGCAGGCCGCTTGGCGATAGGACGTGGCACGCTCGGAGGCCCGCAGCAGTTCGTTGAAGCTGCTGACACCCAGGCCGGCCACCAGGGCAGCGCGGGTTACACCCTTGGGCGCGCCTTGAGGGTAGAAGGGCCGGCGTAGTGATATCTGATCCGGCCTCTGCGCCACCTCGAAGAATTCCGGCCAGGCGTTAGTCCGGAGAAGGTCCAGGAAATCGACGAACCCGCGCGCCCCAGTCTGGACGCCGTAGGCTTCGGGCAGGCCGATGGGAAAGTCGAAGCCGAGTAGCACTCTGTCATGCCCGGCTGAGGCAAACGCCTGGTGTAGGAATTCCTGAACAAGGCCCACTCGTTCTGGCGCACCCACCTCCCAGCTACTACCAACCCGCCGTGCGGTCGCGGCCCATCGCTTCCGGCTGTGTTTGCTCCAATCAGCATGGACCAGCAGATCGAACATTCAGGCTCCTTCTGGCCGCACCACACCGCATCATTGCACGGCACGCTCAAAACGCCTGATCATACTCCAGCCTGCTGGAGGAGGGCTATGCGATCCGGGCAGATGACATGCCGGGCGCCGATGGCCCAATGATGCGGATCTACGCTGCCGTGGCGCAGAAGGAATGGGAGCTGATCAGCGGCTGTACAAAAGCCGCGCTGGCAGCTGCCAAGGCCTGTGGGGCGGTGTTGGGGGGTGATAGGGGCTTCCGGCCTGCCTGCGGCCCAGATGCCACGCTTGTCGGCGTGGCGCGGCGCAAGGTGGCGGAGCAGGCGGCACACCGCGTAGCCATAGACATTGAGCGGTTGCGTGAGGGGAGTGTCACCAGCCATGCGGCGATGGCCAGGGCGCTGAACGAAAGGGGTGTGCCGGTGCCGTCCGGCCGCGGGACCTGGACGTACAACGGTGACAAGGGTGATGGCGCGAGCAACTGCCTGAAGTTCGCTTATGCAGACTGTAAGGCTGTTCGCCAAATCCAACATCCTTGATCGTTTCGTATGGTTCTGCGCAGCTTTGTCGAGTTGGGGGGCACAGATGCAAATCACCGGAACTGCTTTTGCTCGAAAATGCCTTCGCTTTGCGGCCGGCGTCACATTTTTCCTTCCATCTTTGCTACTGAGTGCGGCGACAGCGCTCGCGGACTGCAACACTCCTCTGCGCGTGCGTGTACCCGGTGCTGTACGGATCGGGCTTGGTCCAGGCCCAGATCCCAGGGCCCGTCTTAACTCGGCAGATGCTCCCTGGTCTGCGTTGGGCCGCGTCAACAACGCTGCCCTCGGCAGCTTCTGCACGGGGGCGTTGATTGCCCCGACAACCGTGCTGACCGCTGCCCATTGCGTCGTCAGCTCAAGAAGCGGTTGCTTTATGCAGCCTAACTCCCTTCACTTTGTTTTGGGATATCAACATGGTCAGCACGCGGGACACGCACGCGTCAGCAGCTACGTGGTGGCGCCGACATACACACCATCCCCGATGGCATCGGGAGACGACTGGGCAGTCCTGACGCTCGAAGCGCCTCTTGCCTCAGCCGCTGGAGTGCTGCGTCTTGCTGACTTGCGCACGTTCTCTCGCGGATCAGAGGGTATTCCTGTTGCCCTGGGGGGTTATCAACAGGATCGCAGGGAGGTGCTACTCGGCGACCTCAGTTGCCATGTTGTTGGAGGCGAGCGCGACGTTGCTGGACGTCTGATGCTTTTGCATACCTGCGCTGGAACGCGCGGCACCAGCGGTGCACCTCTGCTCGCCCGGGCTCCCTCAGGAGAATGGTCCATAATTGGCGTGGCCAGTGGTGTGCGTGGTGGCCGCACTACAACAGCCGAAAGCACTACCTTTGTAGGTGTAACAGGCGGAGCAGCAGTTCCAGCATGGGAGATCGACCTTGCGGCCGGCGTGCCTCCAGCAAAATCCCTCTCCACCCCCACCAGGGCTGGCCCGCCATAGCCGACGGCCTGTTCACCACCGACCAACGGTCGTCGATCGGTGTTGAACACCCCCGAGGCTAGGCCGTCCGCCATGTGACTGCGGCACCGTTCGCATCGTGGTCGAACATTCGGGTCCAGCTGTCCTCGGGCTCGGTCGACTTGGGCTTCAGCGCCGTGCCGGTGACCATCTTGTCGAGCAACTGGCCAACCAGCCCCAGCGCATCGACCTGGTCGTCATGCTTGCCGGCCGGGAAGGTCAGCAGCTCCGCTTCGAAGGCATGCCGCCACGGCGCCTGCCGCGGCAGGTGCAGCCCATCCAGCGCAATACGCCCGCGGATCGACTGCGCCCGCACCGATTTATCGCCGCGGGTCGGAAAGGCATGCCGCGCCACAAACGCCTGCCGCTCCCGCATGCGCCGTTCGAGGAAGGGCCCGATGCCAGCCCGAATTTGCCCAACCTCCTCCGCCCAGCCGATCGGCTTCCACTGCCGGACCAGATCGCAGAAGGCCTCGACCCAGGTGTCGGACGCAGCTTGGCCGCGCCAGAGATCGAGCAGCCACAGCCGGCCATTCGGATCCATCCCCACCACGGCATGCACGGTGAAATCCCCACCGTTCGCCGTGACGGCATAGTCGGAGCCGCCATAGACCCGCAGGGTGGCCCGGTCCGGCATGCTATCGGCCTGGTGAAGCCAATCCCGCTGAAAGTAGTCGCCCGTGTCGGGGACCGGGCGCTGTTGATACAAGCCGGACCAGCTGCGGGTGCTGGCCTCGGCCTTCACCCGGGCGAGCGAGGCAGCATAGCCATAGCCGTCATCGCCCCAGAGCATCTCCCCTGGGGCCCGGCCCAGCGGGTCGTCCGCCTCGGCCTCGGCTGGGAGCGACACCACCCGCCACTGGTCCTTCTGGGCCGCCAGCAGCCGCCCGGAGAGGTCGTCCTCGTGCCAGCGGGTCTGCACCACCACGATTGCCGCGCCGGGCCGCAGGCGGGTGCGCAGATCGTCCTGGAACCACTCCCATACTCGATTGCGCCGCGCCTCGCTGTCCGCCTCCTCACGGGACTTCACTGGGTCGTCGATCAGCGCCAGGTCGGCGCGCAGGCCGGTGATGACGCCGCCAATGCCCGCTGCGCGGTATTCACCGCCGTTGCTGGTAGTCCAGAGGTCCTCGGCCTCGCGCTCGAGCCGATAACCAAGCACCAGGCCATCGGTGCGGATCCGCCCCCGGACCCGGCGGGAGAAGGTCCCGGCGAGGTCGGCGGTGTTGCTGGTGGCGATCACCCGGCGATCGCGGCCCTGGGCCAGGAACCAAGCGGGAAACAGGTCGGAGGTATAGGTGCTCTTGGCCGAGCCCGGCGGCATGAAGACCATCAGGCGGTCCTGCACCCCGTCCGCCACGGCCTGCAGCTCGCGGATGAGCAGGCGGTGGTGGGCGGCCGGGGCCAGGCCCTGCGGGGTCAGGGCGTGGCTGCACCAGAGGCCGAAGTCCCGGCGCAGCGCCCGGCGCTGGCCCAGCTCCCAGGCGGCGTCACTCGCCATCGATCATCAGTCGGGCCGCCCGCGACCGGGCAATCTCGTCGAGCAGCTCCTCGTCGGTCATGATATCCGGCGTTTTGGCCGACAGGATCAGCTCATGCTTCTCCCGCCAGCCGGCCCGGGCCTTCATCCAGAAGATCGCCGCCGCGGTGTTCTGCCCGGAGGTGGCCATCTGGAACAGCGTCTGCGCCACCTTGGCCGTGGCCTCAATCGAGCCGCGGTCCAGCTCCCGGCGGAAGTGCTTGCGCAGCGTCTTGTCGTCAATCTCGAGCAGGGTGGCGATGTCGGCCTGGGGAATGCCGAACCCCGACATGGCGCGGACCGTGCGCTGCTGCTCCTCGGTCGGGCTATAGGTTGGCGCGCCCATCCACGGCCTCCGTCGCCCGCTGGGCCCCAAGGGCGGCGAAGGTCGTGCCAGTGCCCTGTAGCGTCGCCTGCAGCCCGGTGAAGGCCTGCCAGCGGGCCAGGGCGACGTCCACGTAGGCCGGGGCGAGTTCGATGGCGTGGCAGGCGCGGCCTTCCATCTCGGCGGCGATCAAGGTGGTGCCGGAGCCGCAGAAGGGCTCGTAGACCGCTTGGCCAGGGCTGGAGTTGTTCCGCATCGGCCGGGCCATGCACTCGACCGGCTTCTGGGTGCCGTGGGTGGTGGCGGCGTCCTGGCCGCGGCTGGGGATCGACCAGAGCGTCGTCTGCTTGCGATCGCCGCTCCAGTGGCCGGTACCGCGAACGACGTACCAGCATGGCTCGTGCTGCCAGTGGTAGTGGCCGCGGCCCATGACCAGCCGCTCCTTGGCCCAGATGATCTGGGCGCGGACGGTGAAGCCCGTCGCGGTAAGGCTCTCGGCCACGGTGCCGGCGTGGAGGGCACCATGCCAGACATAGGCAACCTCGCCGGGGAACAGCGCCCAGGCCTCGCGCCAGTCGGCCCGGTCGTCGTTCAGCACCTTGCCAACCCGGGCGGTCTTGCCGCCGGCCAAGGAGGCATTGCGCCAGGCAGGGTCGTAGGCCACCCCATAGGGCGGGTCGGTGACCATCAGGTGCGGCCGGACCCCGGCGAGGACCGCCTCCACTGCCGCGGCATCGGTGCTGTCACCGCAGAACAGGCGGTGGCGGCCCAGCTGCCAAAGGTCGCCGGGGCGGCTCACCGGCGTCTCCGGCACCTGCGGGATCTCGTCCGGGTCGGTCAGACCGGCGGTGGGCTCGGCCAGGAGGGCACCGAGCTCAAGCGGATCGAAGCCGGTCAGGGCCAGGTCGAAGCCCTCGGCCTGGAGGTCGCTGAGCTCGATCCGCAGCAGGTCGTCGTCCCAGCCGGCGGAGAGCGCCAGGCGGTTGTCGGCCAGGATATAGGCGCGGCGCTGAGCGGCATTGAGGTGGGTCAGCTCAATGGTCGGCACCTCTGTCATGCCGAGCTGCCTGGCGGCGAGCAGTCGGCCGTGGCCAGCGATGACGCCGCGCTCGCCGTCCACCAAGATCGGATTGGTAAAGCCGAATTCGCGGATCGAGGCGGCGATCTGTGCCACCTGGGCCGGCGAATGGGTCCGGGCGTTGCGGGCGTAGGGGACGAGGTCGGCGACCAGTGCCGGCTTGTAGGCCGGAAACTTTGCCGGTGCGGCGGTCATGAACTGCCGTCCTTCAGGCGCTGGACAGGCTGTCCCTCAGTGGCACCCGACGGCAGCCAGGTGAAGTTGACGAATGCGGCGCCGCCATCGCCGCCGGCGACCTCGACAACCTGCTTCTCGCGCCAGCCGGCCCGGGCCTTGAGCCAGAAGATCGTGGCGCCCAGGTTCCCCGGTGTGGTGGCCTGCTGGTAGAGGATTTGGGCAACGCGGGCATTGGCCTCGATGGTGGCGATGTCGAGCTCATGGCGGAACCACTTCCGCAGCGTCGGCGGGCTGCACTGCGTCACCAGCGCAATATCGTCGTGCGGCACGCCATAGCCCGCCATGGCGCGGACCATGCGGCGCTGCTCGTCGGTTGGAGTGAAGGGCTTGCGGCCAGCCATGGCAATGCTCCGGGCGGCGCGGTCGCGCGCGGCGAAGCCTGGATGATACTGGACCGACGAATACTACGACAACGCGACATCTCTGCGCAGAACTACGAACTTCTACGGTTGGTGGCGACTGGACGGGTTGTAGTACGGGAAATTCGACCGATCCTCTCACTGTGGCTAACCACTAATCACCAGTACCATGACGCACATGACGCACATGACGCATATTCCCAACGTGTTCCCACGCGGGTGCTCGCGCCCCGGCATGCTCGCCCACACCCTCTCTCCTTCTTATTTCCACCAGAAACTAGGAAGGAAAGTGCGTCATGTGCGTCATGCGTCAACGCCCGACCGAGCCTTCACCCAGAAGCGGCCAGATGAAGTACGCGGTGCCCGTATCCACCCAAGCCGTTCCAAGGCCGCGGCGATCCGACGCTGCTCCGAGGTGCCGATCTTTGGGGTCTCAATGGCAAGAGCCTCACGAGCAACAGCTAGGATCGTGACCTCAACCCGCCCAGCCAGCCACACCGCAATAGGCTGTTCCCATACGTCGGCCTCGTACCGGTCATCCTGCTCTGGTGCGATGTGGCTCGTCTCGAAATCCTGGCTGGGCCACCAAGCTATCCTTTGCCGATAGAACAGCACGGCTTCGGCAAACAGCTGGTCCCGGTCTCGGCTGAGCGCGACTGTATCGATCAAGCCGACCTTCACCGGCCAGAACCGGCGTCCGCCAGTCTCGTCACGCAGGTAGGCTGCTTTGTTTGTGGTGCCGATGAAAACGCATTGCCTCGGCTCGATGACTTCCTTGCGGCCATAGCTAGGCCGGTACCGCTCCTGACGCCTGGTAACGAAGGCCTTCAGTGCAGCGGCTTCAACCTTGTCCAACGCGGACATCTCGGCAACCTCAATCAGCCACTTGCCATTCAGGTGCTGCGAAACATCTTTGCCGCTACGCAAATCAGGCAAACCGTCGGAGAACCACTGCCCGCCCAAGATGGCGCAAGCGGTTGACTTGCGTCCGCCCTGCGGCCCTTCGAAGACCATCATGTAGTCGGCCTTGCACCCGGGCTCATAGATGCGCGCGACCATTGCGATCAGGAACATCCTTCCAATGCCAGAGGCATAAGGGCCATGCTCGACGCCCAGATAGCTATGGAGCCAGGTTTCCACGCGCGGCGAACCATCCCACTGAAGGGCTGAGAGGTAGTCTCTGATGGGGTGAAAGGCCCGTTCCTGGGCCCGAAGATCGACGGCTTGGTGGGTCGTATCCTTGCTCAAGTTTTCCAAGCCGTGGGTTTGCAGGAATTCCTGTATTGCTGAAACGTTGGCGTCCTGCAGCGGCTGTCCGATGGGCGCCCTCCCCAGCGTGCTTCCTGGCACAGCCTGCATCAGCAGTGGCGTTCGCAGCATCTCATCATAGGAAAATAGGTTTTGAAGATGAGGATCGGACCGGAGCGCCAGCATTGCATTGGCAAGATTTGGCCGCGGATTTCCTCTGCCGTCTGTCTGGCAAACGGCAATCCAACCCGACTGCCCTTCCGCCACTGGGCCAAGGAAGCGTGGATCCGTCAGGTCCGACACCGTCAGCCAGCACTGTTCCAGCATCCTGCGAAGGAAGATCAGGCGGTCCACCTCATCGCAGTGGGCATGGCGGCAGTGATAGACGAAGCCCTTGCTAGTGCTCTCGCTCGAGTTGACGATCATTGTCGCCGCATCGGCACCCGCATCGGTATGCCGGTCCTCGTTAGCGCAGCGGATGTGGTGCTTCGTGCCATCGGTGACCTTGCCGATGAGCAGGTCGGGCTTGCGGGCTTGCAACGCTTTGACGATCTCGAACCGGGTAGCGTGAACCCGGGCCCAGCCCGACAGGTCGAATACCTCCCCGGTTTCCGGATCGGTAAAGCTGAGATCATCCGTGCCCTGCCGAGGTCGCTGTCGCTTGGCAGTGGCTCCGCGCGGCTTTGGCGCAGCGGGCAGGTCGAACAGGTCGCAGGGGACACCCTGCAGCACCGCCATCTCGGGCGGCGCTCCGTCCGCCGGCCGGCGCGGCAGGAAGAACAGCCTGGAGGTATCCGTGCAGGACTGGTCGTGCCTGAGGCCCAGGGCAGCTGCCAGCGCCTCGATCCGCTCTTTCCAGGCCGCATTGGCCTGCAGCTGACTGTCGTAACCAGACGCCAGCCAGGGTCGCAGCAGCGGCAAGGCCAAGCGGAACTTCGGGCAGGGCTGGTGCTCGATGATGACGTACTCGGCGCCCTCCGAGCGGATGACGGCCCGGTCGGCAATCCGGCTTAGGTAGCCTTTCTCTTTGATCAGGAAGGCGGCTGGCGCGGTGGCTTGGTCCTCGGCCTTGAGCCGAAAACTGTCCCAGTTGCCACGCTTGACCTGGGTGGTCCGCATCAGGTGAGAATGGGTGGAGGCGACGATGGCCTTCCAGCACCGCCGCTCAATGGCGGCCACGATCTCCTCCAGGGTGGCGCCGGCATCGCTATCGAGGAAGACCACGTCGATTTGCCGGGCGTCATACTTGTGCCGCCGAGTACCAATGAAGGTCGCCGGGACAATGCAGGTACCATCCTTAGCGCCGACCTCGTGCCGGGTCAGCAACTCTGTCAGGCCTGACCAGGTCAGGTGACGCTGATCGGACCAGGACCCGGTTTGCAGATAGTGGCCGAAGGTGAAGCCGTAGGTCTGCACGCTTGCCTCCGCCGGCACAGCGACTGTCTCGGTTTGAGCGTTCATGACCCAGCCCCCTTCCGCGGCGTTTTGTCCCGGTGCCAGGCTTCCAGCAGCGCCAAGCCGATCTGCCCGATCGGGTCGCGGGCTGTCTGCAGCGGGATGGCGACGGCTGGGTGCTTCCTGTCCGACGGCTCATCCCAACGCCGCCGGAAGGCGGGATTGTGGTTCGGGTCACTCATACCTGCGGCCATCGCCGCGTCCCTCACCGGCCACCGCCACGCAGCTGCGCTGCCTCATAGGTCTCGATGTCCTCCAGCCGGTAAGCCACCCGACCACCGACCTTGAGGTACGCCGGCCCAGTACGGAGCCAGCGCCATCGTTCCAAAGTCCGCGGGCTGAGGCACCAACGGCGGGCCAAATCGGCTTGGTTGAAATGGCAATCTTGCGATTGAGCTTTCGTCATGGCGGTACCCTCAGCAAGGCCCATCGGTGTGGGTCTGCCAAAGCATTAGGGTTACCGCGAAATCCCCATCCAGAATCCCAAGTCGAATCTCTAGGCCGGGAAGTCGGGAGTGTGGATCGGGAAAACGCCAACCGCCAAGTTGCTGGGCATGGACAAGAAAATGCACTCGTGTTGGACGGCTATGAGCCGATCATCCGTTGGACCAGGATGCCTAAACGTAGCTGAGCGATGCCTCCCCGTAATCCGACGACCACTCCTAACCGGTCGACTTCTTTTGTGCAGCGAGCAGATCTTTGTACAGGGCACCGAGCAAGTTCTGGATGCGCTTCGCCCCGACCGAAAAGTAGGATGGAGCTACTCTACCGCACCATTCACTCAGCCAATCCGCCTCAGCTGCCATCGTCGGCAGAAGGGTCAACTCTTTGGCGCGATGCTGCATCATCGACGCAATAAGGGCCATCGGCGAGGCTCCGCCTGGCGGCAGCAACTGCTTGCGCAGTCCAGTTCGCACGTGCTCTGCATGGCGCTCCAGGAGCGCTGCAACGACGCCAGGATCGAGCAACGCAACATCCTCAACGCGCAACTCTCGGGTCGGAGACGAGGCTTTTGTCCTCGAGACACTCGCGGCCGAAGGCCACGCTTCTGCCAAAGCCTCCTTATCGGCAGGGCCGGGCAGCACCACGACATTGACGAAGCGGTACTCCCACACATGGAGGCTGCCGGCCAGGACATCGAAGCGGTATTCGGCCGCCCATTGGCCTGGGAGCAGGCTATCGTCCAGTCGCCGCTCCGGGTTCGTTTGCACCCCACGCAAATGAACTTGGCCACCTTCAACCCGCTGCTGAAAATCGAGCAAAAGACCGCGCCAGGCGCGAGAAAGTTCTGCTCGCGCCTCGTCTTCATCCTCGACAGGATTTGGCTCACCACGGCTAGAGGCACCGCCCAAGTTTGGCCATCCGTGCCTCGCCAGATCTTGGGATCGAAAGTAGCCCTCTACCGCTCGCACGTCTTCCACACGCTCCTCGAAGCACCAATGCAGCAGGGCGTTGCGAAGGCTCAGTCGGGATGGGTCATGGGTCACGAATCGGGTCCTCTCTGCCCCAACATAGCTGAGGACCCAAGCCACCCACCAAGAGGTCTCAAGTCTCTCAGTCTGGCCATGGGCGTCACCCATGATGCTTGAATCCCGAGACGGCATCTTAACCTGCCTCCCACCCCACCTCCGTGAGGTCTGCACCATCTTGGCCGCCGGCCTGCTGCGGCTACGGTGCCGCAATGCCGAGGATAGTGCCCACGACACCGAGCAGGCCGGCGGCACGGGAGAAAGTTCGCTACACTATACCGCCCGGCAGAGCGGTCATGCAGACTCCAGAGAGAGGCCTACCGCATGACCCGACGACCCTCGACCACGCCGTCCGCGCCGGTGACGACCATCCCTAGGATCCCGCCCGCTGATGTTCTCGGCCGGCTGGCAGCCCTCCAGACGACGCCGATCGCCCAGCTGAAACAGCAATGGCGCGAGCTCTATGGGAAGGAGCCGCCGCCCTTCAACAAGGCCTACATCCAGAGCCGCCTCGCCTACCGCATCCAGGAACTGGCCTATGGTGGCCTGAAGCCAGAGACGCGAGCCCGCCTGGAGGCGCTGGGCGAGCAGCTGGACGGCGGTAATATCGTCCTCCGCCGGATCCGTGCTGACAGCCGCCCGCTACCTGGAACGCGCCTGATCCGCGAGCATGGCGGTGTCGAGCACGTGGTCACCGTCCGCGCCGATGACTTCGAGTTCGAGGGCAGGCCCTACCGGTCGCTTTCAGCCATTGCCCGGCATATCACCGGCACCCGCTGGAATGGCTGGACCTTCTTCGGCCTCAAGGGGAGACCTGGGGCATGAGCCGCCGGAAGCTGCCCGAACCCGCCATGCCGGCGACCGTGAAGAAGCTCCGCTGCGCCGTCTACACCCGCAAATCGACCGACGAGGGCCTGGATAAGGTCTTCAATACCCTCGAAGCCCAGCGGGACGCCTGCGAGGCCTACATCGCCTCCCAGCGCGCCGAGGGGTGGCTACTGGTCCGGGACCACTACGATGACGGCGGCTTCACCGGCGGGACGCTCGAGCGGCCAGCCCTACAGCGGCTATTGCGGGATATCGAGGCCGATCGGGTCGACGTCATCGTAGTCTACAAGATCGACCGCCTGTCCCGCTCGCTGATGGACTTCGCCAAACTGGTGGAGGTGATGGACGCGCACGGCGTGACCTTCGTGTCCGTCACGCAGAGCTTCAACACCACGACCAGCATGGGCCGGCTGACGCTGAACATTCTGCTCAGCTTCGCGCAGTTCGAGCGTGAGGTGATTGGCGAACGCATCCGGGACAAATTTGCGGCCTCGCGCGCCCGCGGCATGTGGATGGGTGGCAAGGTGCCGCTCGGCTACGACGTCGTGGCGAGGAAGCTGATCGTGAATGAGGATGAGGCACTGCGGGTCCGGCGGGTATTCGAGCTCTTCGTCGAAACGGGTTCGGGGGTCGAGACCGTCCGCCGGCTTCAAGCCGCGGGTGTCACCAGCAAGTCTGGGAGACCGCTCGACAAGGGGGACGTCTACAAGCTGCTGAGCAACCGGACCTACGTCGGGGAGGCGCCACACAAGGGACAGATACATGCCGGCGAGCACCAGGCCATCGTGCCGCGGGAGCTATGGGACCAGGCGCACGCCATCCTGCAAATCAGCCCACGCGTGCGTGCTAATCAGAACCGGGCGCAGACGCCGGCGCTGCTGAAGGGGCTTATCTTTGGGGTGGATGGCCGGGCATTGTCACCAACCCACTGCCGGAAGAACGGCCGCCTCTACCGGTACTACGTGGCGCAGAGGGTCTTGAAGGGCGATGCCACCGACGACGACAGCATCGTGCGGCGGGTGTCGGCTGCGGAGATCGAGGCCGCGGTGGTAGACCAGGTGCGAGCGCTGCTGCGGCAGCCCGAGATCGTGGGCGGCACTTGGCGGGCGGCGCGGAAGGAGGCGCCGGACCTGACCGAGGGTGAGACGCAGGATGCGCTACACCGGCTTGAGCCGCTTTGGGAGCAGCTCTTCCCGGTCGAGCAAGCGCGGATTGTCAGGTCGCTGGTGGAGCGGGTGGTGGTTGGCCCGGCCGGCGCCGACATTCGGTTGCGGCTGGACGGGCTCGGCGGCCTGGTTCGCAACCTCACCGCCATCCAGCCGGATGCCCTGAGGGCGGCAGCATGATAGCTTTGACGGCCAACCAACGATCCGCGACGCATCAGCAGCTGGACCTCGCCTCATCGGCAGGTGCGCCAGGGCCCCATGTCGAAATGGAAGTGATCTGCATGCGCGGCATTATAGTCGGGGCTAAGGACGACCCGAAACCATCGGCACGCGCCGTCGCGGACTGCACGCAGGAAGTCGCCCTCGGGCTTGCCGTTACCCCAGTCGCGGGCGAGCCTCACTTCGCGGCCATCCGCAAGGACCAAGGTAGCGATGTCGATCGCGTTCGCAGTTGCATGTTCGCTGCGCCGTCTCGTGGCCACGTTGTTTACATTCCGGCAGCTATAGGTGCCCAGGTGACGGACACCAACAATCTCAGTTCCAAGATGTTGCCTTGCCGCCCGCTGCAGCGAATGTCGCTCAAACAGCGCCCAAGCCGCTGCCATCCGGCAGGTGACCGTCGGACCGCGCGGAGTGACCATGATGCTATTGGGAAGCAATACGGCGTCCTCAATCATACATGTGGCTTCGGAGCGCCGGTCTGGAACTCGCACGAGCGCCAAGCTCGATGCGGTAAAGGCCACGAAGCATGCCTCAGGATCCTCGGCGAGCCGCCAGAGCTTTACACGGGTCATCGGCCCAGGCTCGGCTCGAAGATCGAGCGGCGCCATCGGGTTCCACTCTGGAGGCAGCTTCCAGTAGGCGACCATCCCGATAGCGGTCAGGACCAAAAGGGCGAGCAGTCGGCGCACGAGTCGAATGTGGCACCGGCGTGCCTATGCACAACGTCGAACGAGGAAGATTCGACTGGTCAGCACAACGTCATGGAAGGTCCACTGGTCACCCGGCGGGAAGGTGTATGACGACCGCCACCAGCATCACGGTTCGGGTGCCGCTGGCAATCCGCCACAGGCCGGGGCGGAAGACGGTTGTGGCGCCGGTTGGTCAGGACACCACGCCGCCGGTGGCAACGCGAGCCGATCCGGCGCTCGTGAAAGCGCTGGCTCGGGCATTCCGGTATCATCGGCTACTGGACGAGGGACGGTACTCGTCGATTAGCGAGATGGCTGCGGCCGAGAGGATCGAGCGGGGGTATCTGGGTACGCTGCTCCGGTTGACGCTGCTGGCGCCGGACATCGTGGAAGCCGCTCTGAACGGGCTGCAGCCGAAAGGAACAGCCTTAACAGCAATGCATGCGCCGTTTCCGTTGCAGTGGTCAGAGCAGCGAGCTGCTGCGGCGCTTTGTCGCTAACCCCTATGGCCTCACCACCAGCGAATTGAAGCTCGCCGCCCTTCTCCCAGACATTGATGCGCTTCAGCCGTCACTCCTTCCATTTTGAAAGGTGTTTCTTCATCGCCTCACTTGGCAAATCGCCGAGGAAGCGATCTAGGCGCGCTGGGTCCGGTTCGTGGCGAACCGCGTCTAGTAGAATTTCCCAACTTTCAACAGCAGCCGGGCGCTCCACAAGAACCACTCCAATACCGTACTTCTGCGCAAGCTCGACGATTCGCTCTGCTTCAATCGTCGCATCAAATAGTGCGCGCGAAACTGCATAAAGGACGTAGGAACGGTGTGCAGCCTCACGGTGGGCAATCGCCTCAAGCACTCCCATGATGCTGACCGCTTCTGCTGACTTAACCTCAAAGGTGACGATTTCCAGCCGCTTCGGGAGGTAGACGTAGCGTTTGACGCCAGCCGCCGTTATGTCCGGGCGCGTGAAGGTGCCGCCAGTGTCGCGTGAACCACGAGAGTGCGTCTCATCCACCAACACATCGTCGAAACCAAATTTATTGATCCACTTTTGTTCAATCGCCCGCTTCAATGGAGCGTAAAGGTCTCGCTCTCGCCCATATGCCTCAACAAGCTCGGAGGCATCCGCAAGGATAGTTAGATTTGGACCTTCAACCGGCGTACCTGAGGCTGCAGCCTGTGCTTCCGTGAACCGCACCGACCCACCTTTTCCGCGGCCCGCGACGATTTTTCCCTCTTCAATCAGGCGTCCTTGAACACGCCAATAAAAATCCTCATCCCAACCAAGACGTGTGCGCAGATTCTGGTTGCCCGCACTCCCCCCACATTCCTTAAGTTGGAATAGAAACTCATCTTGCCTGTTCTTGGTTAGCTTCGTAGGCGTCCATCCCGCCACATCACCCTCGGCCATTTATAACAACCTCCGCTATACACTTTGTTGACGCGCGCCGGCCATTGTGCCGAGCCGTAACTGCAAAGACTCGATCCGAAATAAGACCGTATCAGTGCATCACTAAGACGGAAGACAGGCTGTTTGGCCAGCTTCACCGCCATGCACGACGGAACAGGTCGTCTCGTCCAGGCGAAGTAGCCACGTAGCGCTTCGCTGCTGATAACGCGGGTGGTGGTCGGCTCCGCCGGCGCGGGCATTCGGCTGCGGCTAGACGGGCTGAGCGGCCTGGTCCGCGACCTCACCGCCATCCAGTCGGATGCCTCAAGGGCAGCAGCATGACGGCAGCCACCAGCATCACGGTCCGGGTGCCGCTAGCAATCCGTCATCGGCCCGGTAGGAAAACGGTAGTGACGCCGATGGGCGAAGGCATAGCGACAGTTACCACGCGGGCCGACGCAACGCTCGTGAAGGCTTTTGCGTAAGCGTTTTGGTACCAGCGCATGCTGGACGAGGGCCGCTATGCCTCGATCACCGAATTGGCTGCTGCCGAGGGGATCGAACGGGGCCATCTCGGCCGACTGTTGCGTTTAACGCTGTTGGCGCCGTGCCTTGGCGAGGCGATCCTGAACGAAACGAGGCCGGAGGGATTGGGGCTTCTGCGGCTGCTGGAGCCGGTCCCGACAGGCTGGGCGGAGCAGCGCAGCGCAGTGGAGCGCGTTGTTCGGCCCAAGCTGAGCGCAGCCGACTGTTCCGCCATCGGAGAGCCGGCAACGCCATCCCAAAGAGGGAGAAGGCGGTAGCCCTAGGTTGGTGCCAGTCGGTTGGCTCGAAACCAAACGCGCATCGCGGCGCTGGCGAAGGAGCGACTGGCTGCCAACCTAACGGAGTCTACCTGCTGCCTCGCTGTTTTTCGACCACCTTACGCCGAGGTCCACTTCTTGGCTCGGCGCCGCCGCCGATGGCACAGAGCCTCACGCGCCGCCTCCCATCATCGAGCAGTGACAGAGAAAATCGTGCCTACGATGGTGGCCTCGTTGGAGAGCGAATACAGAAAGCTGGCGGCCTGGTCCGTTCACACGTTCACAGGAGGCGTCGAAAAAGGTCCAAGGTCGGACTATGAGCACGGTCCACCCTACTTGCCGTTGTAATAGGTAATTAACGGAGGGTTCTGAGGATCCCCCGGACGCATATGTCTCTCCGTAAGCTCGAACGAGACGGAGGAAGGCGGCGGCGCGAACTCTTTATCGACAAGCACGAACTGCGTATCGCGCAGCTCACCCGACGCCAGCTCGTAGACGAGCTGATAAAAGCCCAGGAATTGCTGCCGGTTTTCACGCTCGCTGATGTTCTTCATAGATGAGTCGATTATGAGAAGCTCGGGAAGCGGCGCGCCGACGTCGACGGCCAGCCGATGCAGCGCTATCGCAAAGCAGCATTTGAAAAGCGTCTTTTTTCCGCCGCTGCTGATGGTGGCGAAGGATGTGACCGTGCGGTCGTCAGGATTGGGGCCGTAAACCTCTGGGAAGTAGCTTGTGGTCGGGATGTCCACCCGGTCCTGACGTGTAATACCAGGCACGCCCGCCCGCACGAGGCAATCCAGGAAGAGCTCCTTCAAATGCTCCAGATTCCGCTCGTCACTCTCCGCAGCCTCGCGCGCAGCCTTCAGTGACGTGCGAAGCCGCTGCTCCTGCGCCACTACTTCGGCGAGCTTGTCGCGCTGCTCCTCGAGCATTTTGGGTAATCTGGACAGCGCGCGAAGGTTCTCGGCCTCCTGCAGCACAGCAGCCCGCTCGTGCTCGGTTGACAGCATTGTGGACAGGTACGCCGTGTCGTACCGCTGCAGCGATTCATTGCGCTCACGTTCGATGCGGGATTTGGTACCGAGAAGCACTTCCCGTTCGCGCTGAAGCTTGCCAAGGCTCTCGTCATGCCGCGCCAAAATATCCGTTAGCTCGGTTATCCTGAGTTTTGCGTCCCGCTCGACGAGGGCCGCCTCGGTCGGATCGATGGCCTGCACATTATCCTGTTGCCCGCAAACCCTGCATTGGCCATCTTCCGGTTCCGGCAGCTGCTGTGCGCAGCGCGGGCAGATCTCAAACTCAACGCCGATGAGCACCGCCTTTGCGGAAAGCGACCGGCGGTATTTCAGCGACAGCGTCTGTAGCTCGTGCAAGTGCCGGCGTTCGTGGTCTTGCATCTCCCGCAGGTCCTGGATCGCCTGCTCGAGGTAGGCGAGCTCTACGCCAAGGGACATCGCCTGCTCGCGCAAACGGTCGGCCGCGTGAACGGTCGGCCGCTGCGCCTCTGCGGCAGTTCGTCCCTGTTGAATGCTGCTCTCCAAGTCTTTGGCGCGTGCGTGAAGTTTCTCGATGTGATCGAGAATCTGAGCCTCGGACTCGACGCCTACTTCCTTGAGTGCACGTGCCAGGCCCGCGATTGCCGCCATCAGGGCTTTTCGCTCTCCCCGCAGCAGGTCGAGTTCAGCCTCGATCTCGGCTACGCGCTCGTCGTGAAATCCGATCACGTATCGGACGACGTCGCGGCTCTTGTTGCGGAGGTAGAAGGGGGCGTTCGTGTCGAGATGAAAGAAGGAGCTGTCGATCTCGTCCTGGTCCAGGTAGCAATACCAAAGTAGGTCCCGCATCGACAGACGCGTGCTCTCGCTGTCCTCCTTGATCTTACTCTTGCGGACGCGCGGCGGCCTGACACCGGAGAGCCAGAACAGCAGATCCGAGAGCTGCTCCACCCCGGTGTCTGGCAGAACCTCACCTTCTGCGCGTCGGGCTGGAAGATTGAGATGATGCGACTGGTCGCCCTGGCCCCAGCTGACGATGACGCGGTCGGATTCCCGTGGGCGATCAATCAGCAGGTCGCCGCGCGCTAGCGAGAGCTGCAGCGTCGCGCCAACGAACTCGCTTTGCAGCGCCGGTGTCAGCGCGATGCCGCCACCGAGGCAGTAGTCGACAAGGCGCACGATGCTGGTCTTGCCGGCGCCCATTTGGCCCCAGAAATAGCTGACGTCAGTAAAGGGGATCTTCACCTTCCCACGACGCAGCTCGAGCGCCAGCGTCTTCAGACGAAACTGCACACATCGGCTCCTTGCGCGGTGCTCGGGTTACACTCGCATGTGCGTGGCGGCATCACGGCATGATCTCCTCGCCCCACTTCATGTCGATGATCTCCGGTACCACCTCGTATACGAAATTTTTCAGGCGCGTCGCGTTCATGGACCCTACGGCCTTCAGCACAACATCGGCGCGCGTGGCCAGATCGCCGTACAGCTGATCGGTCCGGAATTGGTCCGCCAGTTGCCGACCGGCGTCCGTGAGGCCGATCTGCACCGTGTTACCTTCCACACCCAGAGTGATCAGGCCACGGGCGGCAAGCAGCCCGAGCCACCGGCGATACCGCGCGTCCCAGGGACCGTACCGGAACCTCACCATCGCCGATTCGATTGATGTGCGCTCCCGCGGCTGCACAGCAGCGTCGCCCGGATCCTTGCCGAGCTGCGCAAGCGCCCGCTCCAGGCAGGTCGGATACCGTAGAAGGAAGTCAAGCTTCGCCAGCTTAGTGATGCCCTCGACCGCCTTCAGTTTGTCCTGTTGCTTCTTCTGGCGTGCATCGGCGCTGCCGAGCAGCACCAGCAGGCGGCTCAGGTGGAAATCGTCGAGATTCTCCGTTTCGGCGACCGCCTTGATCAATCGCAGGCTCATGGCATCACCAATGGAGCGGAAGCTTACGCGAGTTCTGGCACCGTGCCATCACTCTGACGCCGTGATGATTGGGAACCGCGGCCCCCACCAGATCCGGCATGCGTTCGTCAACAAGCCTGCCACACCGATCAGGCAGTCATACTTATGGTGACCGATCGCCGCGGCATCCGTCTCCGCGAGGCGCTTTAGCCGGGCCTGCACATCCATCAACATGGCGGGACCGTACGGCGCAGGCTGCTGCTGGGCTTGCAACTGCGCCTCCATCGCCTCGCCGTAAACACGCTGCTCGATCTGCACCAGCAGCTTCGGGAAGGCGTCTGGTCTCCGGTGTACATCTTTAATCAGGTTGAATTCAGCGGAACGCGCACGGCCGCGCATGTAGTCAGTCTGGTCGACGAGCCCGGCCTTATTGAGCTTCTGATCAATGACGTTCCCGGCTATGCCCGCCTCTAGTTGGAGCGTCGGCTCGCCCACAAACTCGAATCCCGGCATATCTACGGCGGTAGGTGGCCGTATCTCAATGTCAGCGACCACGATCCGCTTGGCGAGCAGAACCGGATCCGGGTCCGTGGGGTCGATGAAGGCCCGGAGATGGCGGATTGGATCGGTAACCTGCAGAGACGCCGCCCGATGAACCTGCGCTACAAGGTCATCGCGGATCGAATTCAAATCCTTGGGGCTGAGCGACTGGCACTCGCTGAGCAGCGGAAGATGCTCGTGCGCGAGAGATGCCTCGATCTCGCGTCGTGCCGGTCCGATGATGAGATCGGTGCGCTTAAGTACAGCGAAAAGCTCATCGGCCGTACAACTGCATCCTGCCTGCAGGTCGAGAAAAGCTTTCGCGTAGGGCTCGGCGATGTCCGTCGTGGCTTTGCAGCCTCGCACGTGCTGCAAGAACAGCCGCGGGCATCGACCACGCCGGCGATCGTCTTTGCTCTCGGGAGTAATCTCATCCCACTCGGTGTTTGACACGAAATACAGGCTGCCGATTTTCGGGCCAAACTCGTTGACAAGGTCGACAAAGCGCCCGATCGACTTAACCAAGTCCTCGTCGGTCAGTCTCCACGCCCCGCCCTCTGGACGAGCCGTCTTGATCTGGTAACCGTCATACAGACCGTCCTGCCGTTGGGCGAGCAGGTCTTCGTGCTGCTCGCACCAGATGGCCACGTAAGGCCGTCGGCCACATCGGGCAGCCACCAACAGGATGACGCCGTAGCCGTGCTGGTACCGATAGTCGCGCCCGGTCGCATCGCCCCTATCCACGGTATTACGGACGGTTGTCGGATCGGCCCCGGGTGCTACAGCGACCCTCCGGCGACTTCTCGGTTTCGGCGCCGTCAAAGGGTCATCTGTGGAATCTGGCATACCCCACGCCGATTATAGGTCAGAGATTGTTTTTCAACGTAGGACGCAAGTCGCCGGGACGACAAGAGCCCATCCATTTTTGAACTGCGCCGCAACGCTGTATACCAGCGCGGCAGGTTCCCTCGTGTTCTGGCCGAGACGTAGGATTCTTTGAGAGAGGCGGTGCGCGATCTAGGTCCAAGAGGAGACGCTACGCTGGCGCTATCCTCATGCGGGTCCGCTTAGTGGCGGTGATCTGCTCCAGCTTCACCGGCCTGAAGTCCCAAACATCAACGCCGATGTCGGCCTGCCGTAGCAGCGGCGCCAGGCGGCCGTGGCTATGACCATGCAGGTTCAGCCAGCCACGGCTCATGTTTCGCCAGGTGCGGAAAGGGTAGTGGCAAAGCACAAGACCCAATCCGTCGAGTTCGATTTCGGCATAGGGTTGGACGCTCGACCATCCAGCGAGGCTGGTCGTCGCCGGCGTGTCGTTGTTGCCAGTGACGAGGTGCTTGCGTCCGCGCAACCGGCCGAGTAGTTCCGCCATCCGTATCTCCGGTACACCGAGGGCGAAATCTCCGAGGTGCCAGACCTCATCTTCAGGCCCTACTGTCGTGTTCCAGCGGTCCAGCATGGTCGCGTCCATTGCAGCCACAGATGCGAAGGGGCGGCGGTAGAAGCCTCGTGCTCCGGCATGACCGAAGTGGGTATCGCTGGTAAAAAATACCGCCATGCGCAGTCCGATCCGGTGAGCCGCGGCACTGTAGCGGATTTGGCTGCCGGCGGTTTTGAGCTGGTCAGGCGTCGGTTGCGGCCGAGGTTCGGGTCCCGAGACTCGACCGGTAGGCGATCTGAAGCGCAACTTACGCCCGCCCAGCATCGGACAATATTTAGCATTTTCAGACGGTTGAAGCTTGGGGGTTAAATCGGGCTGCCCCCAAGCTTCGGAGAGTATTGCACTTTCGGAGAGCGATTTTCAGGCTCGTTACGTTCTCCAACCCCCAAGCCGCTGCGGCAAAACCCCAGGAAACCTGCGGTTCAGGGCGCCGTCGACGCATAGAAAATGTGAGGTTGGAAAATCGACTGGAGCGGGCGAAGGGATTCGAACCCTCGACCCCAACCTTGGCAAGGTTGTGCTCTACCCCTGAGCTACGCCCGCGTCCGTCGTTGACCGGGTGTCTATCATAGTTTTTGGCGATTGCAAGCCCGGGTCAGACGCCGGCCGCAGCCATGGCTTCCCTGCCGGAACAATGCCCCGAAGCCCTGAAATCATATCCTTCCGCTTCGTGGGCAGCCGCGGGCAAATCCCGCCAGCCAGGGCGCCGCCGCTCATTCCGCCGCCAGGCTGCGCCGCAGGCGCGCGATGGCGCCTGGCAGGCCGCGCACCGTCAACACCCGTCCGGCTTCGTCATAGTCCTCCGACAGCACCCGCGCGCTGTCGTAGACCTCGCCGATCAGCCCCTGCTTCGCATAGGGCAGCACCAGCACGTCCTCCACCATCGCCGCTTCGAAGAAGGCCATGATGGTGTCCCGCAGCGCACTCACGTCATCCGGTGCATGGGCCGAGAGCATGATCGCCTCCGGATGCTTCTCCGCCAGGGCGGCCCGCCCGGCCGGATCCACCCGGTCCATCTTGTTCAGCACCAGGCGGGACGGCACCGCGTCGGCCCCGATCTCCCGCAGCACGCTGCGGCTCACCTCCAGCTGCGCCTCGTAGGTCGGATCCGAGGCATCGACCACATACAGCAGCAGGGAGGCTTCGAGCGCCTCCGTCAGCGTCGAGCGGAAGGAGGCGACGAGGTCATGTGGTAGCTGCTTGATGAAGCCGACCGTGTCGGAGACCAGCACGCGCGGCCGGGTCTCCGGCTGCAGGATGCGCACGGTGGTATCGAGGGTGGCGAAGAGCTTGTCCTCCACCAGCACCTCGCTGCCGGTCAGCGCCCGCATCAGCGAGGACTTGCCCGCATTGGTATAGCCGACCAGGGCCACCCGCAGCTGGTCCCGCCTGGCAGCGCGGCGGTTGTCGCCGTCGCGCTGCACCGCCTCCAGCTGGTCCTTCAGCTCCGAGATCCGGTCGCGGATCTTGCGCCGGTCGAGGTCGAGGCTGGTCTCGCCGGCGCCCGGCCCCTGCTGCCGCCCGCCGCCGCCCGAGGATTCCCGCAGCCGGGGCGCCACATACTTCAGGCGCGCCATCTCGACCTGCAGCTTCGCCTCGCGGGTCTTGGCATGGCGGTGGAAGATCTCGACGATGACCCCGGTGCGGTCCAGGACCTGGGCCCCCGTCGCGCGCTCCAGGTTGCGGATCTGGCTGGGCGAGAGCTCATGGTCGACGATGACGAACTCGGGCCTGCGCGCCGCCTCCGGCTCGGGCGCGGCCGGATCGGCCGGTCCGGCCGCCCCCTCGAAACGCTGCCGCGCCTTGGCCCGTGGCGGCGGCGCCATCGAGCCGACCTCGCCGGTGCCGCCGGTGAGCGCCGCCAGCTCCGCCAGCTTGCCGCTGCCCAGCAGCAGCCCGGCGCCGGTGCCCTCGCGCCGCTGCGATACCGTATCGACCACCTCGTAGCCCAGCGTCTTCACCAGGCGCCCCAGCTCCTCGAGACTGGCCCCGTGCGCGACGTCGTCGACGTCGGGCGTCTGGATGCCAACAAGGACGGCGAGCGGAATGGGGGGCTTGGTCTTCATGCCGGTGCTGTAGCATGGATCGACCCGAAGCCTGGAACGCCCCGGTTCCGCCGGCGAGGCGGCGGGAGGTCGGGCCGCCCCCACGGCCCGGCCTCTCAGTCCTCGATCGCCGCATAGACGAGCGCATTGATCACCCGCCGGTAGTGCTGCCGGATCAGCCCCGGCGTGCTCGCCATGTAGACCACCGCCAGCTCCTCCTTCGGGTCGACCCACATCGCGGTGCCATAGGCGCCGTTCCAGGTGAACATCCCCGGACTGCCGAGCACGTCCGAGCCGCCCTCCCGCCGCACCGCGACCGTCACCCCGAAGCCGAAGTTGGTCAGGTGCGGCTCGGTCGTCGGCACGTTGTTGGCGACCTCCGGGTAGAGGTGATCCCGGGTCATCTCCTCCACGCCCTTGCGCGAGAGGACCCGCCTGCCGTCCAGCGTGCCGCCGTTCAGCAGCATCTGCGCGAAGCGCATGTAGTCGGCCGCCGTCGAGACCGCCTGCCCGCCGCCGCCCTCGAAGCCGGGCGCGGCGAGGCCGACCCGCACCTCCTGCGGCCGGCCGGTCAGCGGGTCGGTCGGCAGCGGCGTCGCGTAGCGGCCCCGCTGGTCCTCGGGCAGGACGAAGCCGGTATCCTGCATCCCGAGCGGCCGCAGGATGCGGTCGGCCATGGCCTCGCCCAGCGTCTTGTCGGTCCGTTCCTCGATCACCAGGCCGAGCACGTCGATCGAGAGCCCGTATTCCCAGGTGGTGCCGGGCTGGTGCAGCAGCGGCAGCTTCGCCATGGCGGCGATGAACGCCGGCCCGGACATCCGGGCATAGCCGCCGAGGCTGCGCTGCCAGAGCTGATGCGCGGCGGTCGTGCCGCGGTTGCCGTAGACGATGCCCGAGGTATGGCGCGCCAGGTCGATCAGGCGGATCGGCCGCGCGGCCGGCACCGTGGTCTCGGGGTTGCCGTCGACCGCGACGCGCATCTCACCCAGGGCCGGGAAGAACCGGCCGACGGGATCGTTCAGCGACAGGCGGCCTTCCTCCAGCACCGACATCAGCGTCGCCCCGGTCAGCACCTTGGTCATGCTGGCGATCGGGAAGATGGCCTCGCGGGTCATGGGCCGGGTGCGGCCGCCGTCCTGGAAGCCGAAGGCTTCGTAGTAGGCCAGCTTGCCGCGGCGGGCGATGGCGACGACGGCGCCCGGCATGCGGCCTTCGCGCACCTCGGTCTCGAGGGTGGCCCCGATCCGGGCCAGCCGCTCCGGCGAGAGGCCGAGGCTCCGCGGCTCGGCACGGGGCAGCGGATCCGCGGCGGACGCGGGCAGCGCGATCAGCGCCAGCAGGCCGACGAGCAGCATCTTCATGGGTGTTTCCTCCGGCGCGGAGCCTATCCCGCCGCCCGGCCGGTTCCCAGACCCCACCCGCCGGCCGCGGGATGCTGCGTTGTTTCAGCCCGGAGGCGGAGGCGCTATCCTCCCCCCGCTCCCGCCATGCTGCGCGGGGGCCAATGCAGGGCAATCGCCGGCAGCAAGCCGGACGTATGGGGAAACGGGAATGACAGATCCATCGGGCGTCGCCAGGCCCGCCTCCGCACCGCTGTCGCGCCGCCGGCTGCTGGCCGCCGCCGCCGCCGCGCCGTCCGGCCTTGCCGCGACGAGCCGGGCGCAGCCGGGCAGCGACTGGCCCAGCCAGACCGTGCGCTACATCAACATCTTCCCGCCGGGCGGCGCCACCGACACGCTGTCGCGCCTCTATTGCGCCAAGATGACCGAACTCACCGGCCAGCAGTTCGTCGTCGAGAACCGCAGCGGCTCCGGCGGCAACGTCGGCGTGGACGCGATCGCCAAGTCCCGGCCGGACGGCTACACCATCGGCCTGGGCAGCATCGCCCCCCATGCGATCGCGCCGACGCTCTACGCCAGCCTGCCCTTCGACGCGGCGAAGGATTTCACCTTCGTCTCCGGCCTCTGGCAGTTGCCGAACCTGCTGGTGGTCAACAACGACCTGCCGGCGCGGAGCGTGCCGGAGCTGATCGCGCTGCTGAAGGCCAACCCCGGCAAGTATGCCTATGGCACCTCCGGCATCGGCACCACCCCGCACCTCTCGGGGGAGCTGCTGAAGCAGATGGTCGGGACCGAGATCCTGCACGTGCCCTATCGGGGCGGCGCCCCGGCCCTGCTCGACCTGCTCGGCGGCCGGGTGCACCTGATCATGGACAACATCCCGGGGCTGCTGCCGACGGCGCGCGAGGGACGGATCCGCGCCCTGGCCGTCACCGGCCCGCAGCGCAGCCCGGCGGCGCCCGAGCTGCCGACCATGGCGGAGTTCCTGCCCGGCTTCGAGATTACCTCCTGGGGGGCCGTCTGCTGCCCCGCCGGCGTGCCGGCGCCGGTGGTGGCACGGCACTCGGCCTTCGCCCGGCAGGCGCTGCAGCACCCCGACCTGGTGCGCAGCTTCCAGGAGCTCGGCGCGGCGCCATGGTGGACGTCGCCCGAGGAGATCACCGCCTACCGGACGCGCGAGGAGGCGCGGCTGGCGCCGCTGATCAAGGCCAGCGGCGCACGGGTGGACTAGCCGCGGCCCCGCCCGGCCTGGCCGGCACGCATTTCGCGCCGCCGGCCGGCTGGGCAGTGGGGGGCGGCGGGGCTACATGCGGATGATGGATACCTCCCGACCGGTCCACCCCTCGCCCGCCCCGCTGCCCCTGGCGCTGACCATGGGGGAGCCGGCCGGCATCGGCGGCGAGATCGCGGTGGGCGCCTGGCAGGCGCTGCGGGGCAGCGGGCCGGTCTTCTTCCTGATCGACGACGCGGAGCGGCTGGCCGGCGCCCCGGTCCGGCGGATCGAGGCGCCGGAGCAGGCGGCGGCGGTCTTCGCCACCGCGCTGCCGGTGCTGCACCGGCCCCTGGCCCGGCCGACGGTGCCGGGGCGGCTCGATCCGGCGAATGCGCCGGCGGTGATCGCCGCCATCGACGAGGCGGTGGCGCTGGCGCTGGCGGGGCGGGCCGCCGGGGTGGTGACCAACCCGATCCAGAAATCGGCGCTCTATGCCGCCGGCTTCGCCCACCCCGGGCATACCGAATACCTCTTCGCCCTGGCCGGGGCCGGGCCGGCCCCGGTGATGCTGCTGGCCTGCCCGGAGCTGCGCGTGGTGCCGGTGACGATCCATGAGCCGCTGCGCCAGGCCATCGCCCGGCTGACGCCCGCGCTGATCGTCGAGGTCGCCCGGCTGACCGCGGCCGGGCTGCGGCAGGACTTCGGCATCGCCGCGCCGCGGCTGGCCATCGCCGGGCTCAACCCGCATGCCGGCGAGGACGGGACGCTGGGCACCGAGGACCGCGACATCGTGGCGCCGGCCGTGGCCACCCTGCGGGCCGAGGGGATCGATGCCCGCGGCCCGATCCCGCCGGACACCATGTTCACCGCCAAGGCGCGGCCGGGCTACGACGTGGCGATCGGCCTCTACCACGACCAGGCGCTGATCCCGATCAAGACGCTGGATGTGGCGGGCGGGGTGAACGTGACCCTCGGCCTCAGGATCGTCCGCACCAGCCCGGACCATGGCACGGCGCTGGACATCGCCGGCACCGGCCAGGCCGACCCGGGCAGCCTGATCGCCGCCATCCGGTTGGCGGCGGAGATCGCGGCCAACCGCAGGCGCCTCGAGGTGGACAACCAGGCCGGGCATCTTGCCGAGAGACCCGCCGAACCCAGGAATGCCGCCCGATGACCCCGATGCGCCTGTCCGTGAACGTCGACCACGTCGCCACCCTGCGGAATGCCCGGGGCGGCAGCTTCCCCTGCCCGGTCGAGGCGGCCCGGATGGCGATGGCGGCCGGGGCCGATGGCATCACCATGCACCTGCGGGAGGACCGCCGGCATATCCGCGACCGCGACCTCGACCGGGTCGCCGCCGAGGTGCCGGCCCGGCTGAATTTCGAGATGGCGGCGACCGAGGAGATGATCGGCATCGCCCTCAGGCTGCGGCCGGCGGCCTGCTGCATCGTGCCCGAGAAGCGCCAGGAGCTGACGACCGAAGGCGGCCTTGACGTCATCGCCGCGGGCGATGCCCTGCAGGACGCGATCGGCCGGCTGGCCGGCGCCGGCATCGAGGTCTCCATCTTCGTCGAGGCGGATGCCCGGCAGATCGCGGCGGCGGCCCGCTTCGGCGCCCAGGCGATCGAGCTGCATACCGGCGCCTATGCCGATGCGGCGGTGGCGGACCGCGCCGCGCATCTCGCCCGGCTGCGGCAGGGTGCCGCCGCCGCGGCGGCGGCGGGGTTGCTCTGCCACGCCGGCCACGGGCTGTCTTACAAGACGCTGCCGCCGATCGCGGCCATGCCGGAGGTGGCGGAGGTCAGCATCGGCCATTTCCTCATCAGCCAGAGCGTCTTCGAGGGCCTGCCGGCGGTGATCCGGCACATGAAGGCGCTGATCGCCGCGGCCCGCGCCGGCTGAACCGCAGCCTAGCCCTCGGCCGCGGCGGCGGTCATGACGCCCGCCAGCAGCGCATAGGCCGCCGCCCAGGCCGCCTCGACCTCCGGGGTGAAGGCCTCGCCCAGCCCCTGCCCCAGGGTCCAGAGCAGCGCCGCCCCGACCGAGGCGTACTGCGCCTCCGTCACCCCGTAGCCGACATGGCGCCGGGCGAGTTCCTGCGCGGCCGGCACCACCTCGGCCGGCCGCTTCAGCCCGGCCACGACGAAGCCCAAGGTTGCCATCAGCTTGGCGCCCTGCTCGGCCATGTCCGTGGTGCGGAACAGCGGCTTCGCCGTCGGGTCGGTCTCGAAGAGCCGGCCGTAGAACAGCGTCGCCGCCTGCTCCTTGATCGGGATCACCTGGCGGAAGCTGTCCTGGACGAGGGTGGCCTGTTCGGGGGTCATCGGCATGGTCCTTGTCGGCCGGGCGTCGGCGCCTGATTGAACCCCCGCTCCGTTACGAAATCGATATCGGAGCCGGACCCCTGGCGCCTTCGGTCACCTGGCCGCGGACCGGGGGCGCGACGCGCGATTGAGGCGACCCGCCGGCGGCGCTACACCCTGCCCGGCCAGGCCATGGAGGACAACCGCCCTTGGGCGAGACGCATTTCGACTGCGCCGTCATCGGCGCCGGCATCGTCGGGCTGGCGCATGCGCTGGCCGCCAGCCGGGCAGGCCTGCGGGTGGTGGTGCTGGAGCGGGAGGCGCGCGCCACCGGCGCCTCGATCCGCAACTTCGGCTTCGTCACCGTGACCGGGCAGGAACAGGGGGATTGCTGGCGACGGGCCCGGCGCGCCCGCGACGTCTGGGCCGAGGTGGCGCCGCAGGCCGGCATCGCGGTGCACCACCGCGGGCTGGTCTTCGCCGCCCGCCGGCCGGAGGCGCTGGCGGTGCTCGAGGAATTCGCCGCCGGCCCGATGGGCGCGGGCTGCCGCCTGCTCACCGCGGCCGAGGCGGCCGGTCTCGGCGCGCTGCGGGCCGACCTCGCCGGGGCGATGCACAGCCCGCACGAGCTCCGGGTCGAGAGTCGCGATGCCATCCCCCGCCTGACCGCCTGGCTGGCCGAGGCCCGGGGGGTCGCATTCCGCCCCGTCACCGCGGTGCATGCGGTCGAGACCGGGCGGGTGCACTGCAGCGGCGGCCCCATCACCGCGGACCGCATCATCGTCTGCCCGGGAACGGATATCCGCACCCTCTTCCCCGAGGTCTTCGCCCGCCGCGCCGTCACGCTCTGCAAGCTGCACATGCTGCGGGTGGCGGCGCCTGGCTTCCGGCTGCCGGGCGCGGTGATGAGCGACCTGGGCCTGGCGCGCTACCGCGGCTATGCGGCGGCACCCGGCCTGCCGCGGCTCGCCGCGCGGCTGCAGGCCGAACAGGCCGCCGAATTGTCACACGGCATTCATCTGATCGTCGTGCAGGGCGCCGATGGTTCGCGGGTGGTGGGCGACAGCCATCATTATGCGCCGAGCCCGGACCCGTTCCAGCCGGCCGAGGTGGATGCGCTGATCCTGCGGGAGCTGTCGGCGGTGCTCGACCTGCCGCGGCCGGAGGTGGTGGAGCGCTGGGTCGGGGTCTATCCCTCCGGCCCCGAGACCGCCTTCTACGAAAGCCCGGCCCCGGGGGTGATGCTGGTCTCGGTCACCAGCGGCACCGGCGCCAGCACCGCCTTCGGCCTGGCGGAAGACGTCTTCGAGAATTGGGGGAAGGCCTGATGCAGGATTGGCAGGTGCCCTATACCGGGCCGGTGCAGGCGGTGGTGCTGGATTGGGCCGGCACCGTGGTGGACCACGGCAGCCGGGCGCCGATGGGCGCCTTCGTCCGCGCCTTCGCCGAGCTGGGCGTCGAGATCTCCATCGCCGATGCGCGCGGGCCGATGGGCATGGCCAAGGCCGACCATATCCGCGCGGTCGGCGCCGCCGTCGCCCCGGCCTGGCGGGCGAGGCACGGGCGGGACTTCTCCGAGGCCGATGTCCAGGCGGTCTTCGCCCTCTTCGAGCCGATGAACGTCGCCGCCATCAAGGACCACGCGGCGCTGATCCCCGGCGTGCGCGAGGCGCTGGCGGTGCTGGCCGCGCGCGTCATCCGCTTCGGCAGCACCACCGGCTATACCCGGCCGATCATGGCCGAGCTGGCGCCGCTCGCCGCCGCGCAGGGCTTCGTGCCGGAGGTGACCGTCTGCGCCGGCGACCTGCCGGCCGGGCGCCCGGCGCCCCTGCAGATGTGGCACGTGATGGCCGCCATGGGCATCTGGCCGGCGGCGGCCGTGGTGAAGGTGGACGACACGCCGCCCGGCATCGGCGAGGCGCGAGCCGCCGGCTGCTGGGCGGTCGGGGTGGCGATGACCGGCAACATCGCCGGCTGGTCGGTCGAGGAACTGGCCGCGGCCCCGGCCGAGGCACGCGAGGCGGCCCGCCTGCGGGCGACGGCGGAACTCACCGCCGCCGGGGCGCATCTGGTGATCGACAGCGTGGCGGACCTGCCGGCCGCCATTGCCGATATCGAGCAATGGCTGGCCGTGGGCGAAGCGCCGGGCTGAACCGGCCGGCGCCCCTGCTCGTCAGACGATGGCGAGGACCAGCCCGGCCACCGCCGTCGCCGCGCCCGCCAGCTGCGCCGCCCGGCGCATCGGCTGGGCGAGCGCCAGCCCGGCCGCATGCAGCACCGCGGTGCCGCCGAGCATCCCGAGCATGGCGAGGCCGCCCGGCAGCTCGGTGCCATGGGCATGGCCGTGCAGCAGGCCGAAGCCCGCTGCCAGCGCCACGCCCAGCAGCAGCGGCGGCCGCACCGCAAGCGCCGCCAGGGCGCCGAGCACGATGACGGAGGCGAGGATGCCGGCCTCGGCCATCGGCAGCACCACGCCGGAAAGGCCCAGCAACGCGCCCAGCGCCATGCCGCCGAGGAAGCCGCCCGGCAGCGCCAGCCGCGCCGCACCGCCCGACAGCCCGGCCCAGAGCCCGACCGCCACCATGGCCAGCAGGTGGTCCGCCCCGCCGAAGGGATGGGCGAAGCCGGCCAGCATTCCGTGGGCCATGGGACCGCCGGGATGGGCGAGGGCGGTACCGGGCAGCAGCAGTGCCGCGGCGAGGAGCATCAAGGGGTTCATCAGGCAGCCTTTCGCGGGGCGATCCCGCCCTGGGTGAGAATGAAATCGGCGATCTCGGCCACGCCGAGATCCTCCTTCAGGTTGGTGAAGATGAAGGGCCGCGTGCCGCGCATCCGGCGGCTGTCGCGGTCCATCACCGACAGGTCGGCCCCAACCAGCGGCGCGAGGTCGATCTTGTTGATGACCAGCATATCCGACCGGGTGATGCCCGGGCCACCCTTGCGGGGAATCTTATCGCCGGCCGAGACGTCGATGACATAGAGCGTCAGGTCGGCCAGCTCCGGGCTGAAGGTCGCCGCCAGGTTGTCGCCGCCGCTTTCGATGAACAGCACCTCGAGGCCGGGAAAGCGTTCCACCATGTCGTGCACGGCGGCGAGGTTGATGCTGGCATCCTCGCGGATGGCGGTATGCGGGCAGCCGCCGGTCTCGACCCCGGCGATGCGGGAGGGATCGAGCGCCCCGGCGCGGGTCAGGAATTCGGCGTCCTCCTTGGTGTAGATGTCGTTGGTGATGACGGCGATGTCATGGGTATCGCGCAGGTGGCGGCAGAGCCGTTCGGTCAGCGCCGTCTTGCCGGAGCCGACAGGGCCGCCGATGCCGACGCGGAAGGGACCATTGCTCATGAGCGGAAGAGCCTCGTGTACTGGGTTTCGTGGCGCATCGAGAGCAGGTCGAGCATCGGCGCCGCGGTGCCGATGCGGTCGAGGTCGGCGGCGAGCGCCGCATCGGCCGCGGCCTCCACCACCGGGTGCAGCGCGGCGGTGGCGATCTGCCCATCGGTCTGGCCCAGCGGGACCAGCCGGACCCCGGCCGATACCAGGTTGGCGGCGAAGGCGGCCAGCCAGCCGGCCAGCGCCGGGCGCAGCGGAATGCCCTGGAAGCCGGCGGCGGCCCCGAAGGCGACCGGATGCGCCAGCCGCCGCGGATGCCGCGCGGCGAAGGCGGCGAAGCGCGGCTCCGGCCAGGCGGATTGGGTCACGCTGGTGAAGGCCGTCCCCTGCGCCATGGATTCAAGCGCCGTCTCCGCCGTGCCGCGCCAGGCGGCGGCGAGCAGCGCCGCCGCGTCCAGGGCCGCATCGTCGCCGGCCTCGGCGGCGCGCCAGGCGGCGGCCAGCAGCGCGCCATCGATGCGACCGGCACCGGCCAGCAGCACCGTCTCGACGTAGTCCACCAGCACCGCGCGGGTGGTGATGCTGGCATCCTCCACCGCGGTCTCGAGGCCGTGGCTATAGGTATAGGCGCCGACCGGATAGGCCGGGGAGAGCCATGCCAGCAACCGGTACAGCGCGGCGCCGTGAGTGGTGCCCTCAGTGGTGATGGTCGTGGTCATGGCCATCGTGGTGGTGGTGATGCCCCGGCTGGCGGTTGTGCTCGCCATAGGCGCCGCCCTCGGGGTTGAAGGGCGCATTCACCTGCCGCACCTCGGCGCCGAGCCCGCGCAGCATGGCGAGGATCACGTGGTCGTCGCGGATCAGCAGGTACTCGGCCTGGATCTCGGTCGGCAGGTGGCGGTTGCCGAGGTGCCAGGCGAGGCGCATCAGCCTGCCCGGGCTCTCGGCGCGAATCTCGACCAGCGGCTCGGGCGCGGCGCGCACCAGGACGACGCCGCCGCCTTCCAGCAGCAGCCCGTCGCCGTCGCGGAGCGCGGTCGCCTCCTCGAGGTCCAGCAGGAAGGCGAAGCCATCCTCCGCCACGATGCGCCTGCGGCGGCGGAAGCGATCGTCGAAGTCGAGCGTCACGGCATGGCGCGCGGTGCGGGCGATCCAGCCGCCGGCGGGCAGGACCTGGGTGGCGCGGGGGAGTGCCTCGGCCATCAGAACAGGAAGTACCGTTGCGCCATGGGCAGCACCTTGGCTGGTTCGCAGATCAGCAACTCGCCGTCCGCCCGCACCTCGTAGGTTTCCGGGCTGACCTCGATCTTCGGCAGTGCATCGTTCAGCACCATGTCGCGCTTGCTGATGCCGGAGCGGGTATTCCGCACCGCCAGCAATTCGCGTTGCAACCCGAGCCGCGCGCCGATCCCATCCGCCAGTGCCGCGGCGGAGGTGAAGGTGACGGCGCTCGCCACCATGGACTTGCCGTAGCTGGCGAACATTGGCCGGTAGTGCACCGGCTGCGGCGTCGGGATGGAGGCATTGGGGTCGCCCATCGCCGCCATGGCGATGGAGCCGCATTTCAGGATCATGTCCGGCTTCACCCCGAAGAAGGCCGGCGACCACAGCACGAGGTCGGCCAGCTTGCCCACCTCGACGCTGCCGACATGCTGGCTGATGCCCTGGGAGATCGCCGGGTTGATGGTGTATTTGGCGATGTAGCGGCGGACCCGCAGGTTGTCGTTGTCGCCCGTCTCGCCCTTGAGGCGCCCGCGCTGGGCCTTCATCTTGTGGGCGGTCTGCCAGGTGCGGATGATGACCTCGCCGACCCGGCCCATGGCCTGGCTGTCGCTGCTCATCATGCTGATGGCGCCGAGGTCGTGCAGGATATCCTCGGCGGCGATGGTCTCCCGCCGGATGCGGCTCTCGGCGAAGGCCACGTCCTCGGCGATGCGCGGATCGAGGTGGTGGCAGACCATGAGCATGTCGAGGTGCTCGTCCACCGTGTTCACCGTATAGGGCATCGTCGGGTTGGTGCTGCTGGGGAGGAAGTTCGGCTCGCCCACCACCCGCAGGATGTCCGGCGCATGGCCGCCACCGGCGCCCTCGGTATGGAAGGCCTGCAGGGTGCGGCCGCCGATCGCCTGGATGGTGCTCTCGACGAAGCCGCTCTCGTTCAGCGTATCGGTGTGGATCGCCACCTGCACGTCGAAGGCATCGGCGACGCGGAGGCAGGTGTCGATCGCCTTCGGCGTCGTCCCCCAGTCCTCGTGCAGCTTGAGGCCACAGGCGCCGCCGAGGATCTGCTCCTCCAGCCCCGCCGGCAGCGCGGCATTGCCCTTGCCGAGGAAGCCGAGGTTGACGGGGAAGCTCTCGGCCGCCTGCAGCATCCGCGCCATGTGCCAGGGCCCCGGCGTCGCGGTGGTGGCCAGCGTGCCATGCGCGGGTCCGGTGCCGCCGCCGAACATGGTGGTGATGCCGGCGGCCAGCGCCTCCTCGATCTGCTGCGGGCAGATGAAGTGGATATGCACGTCGAGCCCGCCGGCGGTCAGGATACGGCCCTCGCCGGCGATGATCTCGGTGCCCGGGCCGATGACGATGGTGACGCCGGTCTGCGTATCCGGGTTGCCGGCCTTGCCGATGGCGGCGATGCGGCCGTCCCTCAGGCCCACATCGGCCTTGATGATGCCGGTCACGTCGACGATCAGCGCATTGGTGATGACCGTGTCCATAGCCCCGCCGGCGCGGGTCACCTGGGACTGGCCCATGCCGTCGCGGATGACCTTGCCGCCGCCGAATTTCACCTCCTCGCCATAGGTGGTGAAATCCCGCTCCACCTCGATGATGAGGTCGGTGTCGGCCAGCCGAAGGCGGTCGCCGACGGTCGGGCCATACATGCCGGCATAGCCGGCGCGCGAGATCCGTGCCGGCATCAGACCTGTCCCTCCGTCTCGCCGCGGAACCCGTGCACCAGCCGCCTGCCGCCGAAGGGGATGAGTTGCACCGTCCGGGTCTGCCCCGGCTCGAACCGCACCGCGGTGCCGGCGGCGATATCGAGCCGGCGGCCGCGTGCCGCGGCACGGTCGAAGGCCAGCGCCGGATTGGTCTCGGCGAAGTGGTAGTGGCTGCCGACCTGGATCGGCCGGTCGCCGGTATTGCCGACCTCCAACTCGATGCTGTCGGCGCCGGCGTTCAGCTCGATCTCGCCCACGGCCGGGAACAGCTCGCCGGGGATCATCGGATCGGCTCGTGCACGGTCACCAACTTGGTGCCGTCGGGGAAGGTCGCTTCCACCTGGATTTCATGGATCATCTCGGCGATCCCCTCCATCACCTGGTCGCGGGTGATCACCGTGGCGCCGTCGCGCATCAGCTCCGCCACGCTGCGGCCGTCGCGGGCGCCCTCGACCACGAAGTCGGTGATCAGCGCCACCGCCTCCGGATGGTTCAGCTTCACGCCGCGGTCCAGCCGCCGGCGGGCCACCGCCGCCGCCATGGCGATCAGCAGCTTGTCCTTCTCGCGCGGCGTCAGGTTCATGCCAGTCCCTCGTCTCTCGCGCCGATCATGGCCCGGCCCGGCTCATGTCGTCCACAGCCGCGGCAGCCGCGCCGGCTGCTCCAGCGCCGCGGCCCGCAGCGCGGCGATCGCCGCCCCCGCCGCCCGCCGCACCTCCGTCGCCCGGCCGAGCCAGCGGGCGAGCAGCAGCCCAGGACGCGGTAGCGTCATCGCCCCCGGCGCCAGCGCCGGCATCCCGCGCAGCAGGTCGCGGTGGGCTTCCACCCCGGGCGCCGCCAGCAGCAGGGTCGCCAGCGCCTCGGCCCCAGCGAAGCCGAAGGGGGAGGCCAGCCGGCCGGGGTCCGGCAGGTCAAGCGCATCGGCCCAGAGCAGCCCCTCCGGTCCATGCAGCCGCCAGCGGTCGAACACCATGCCTGCCGCCATCCTCTCCCCCCGCGCCGCGCGGCCGAAGACCAGCATCTCCGCCGCCAGCAGCCGTGCCCCCGGCTCCAGCACCGTTCGCATGCCGCGTGCCAGCCGGGCGCCGTCGAACAGGATGGTCTCCTGCGGCAGCCATTCCAGCCAGGCCCCGGCGCCGAGCGACAGCGTGGTCTCGATCCGGCTGTCCGGCCCGAGGCTGCGATAGACCTTCTCCGCCGCGGCGGTGCAGACGGTCGCCCGCGCCCCCGCCTCCAGCCGCACGGACTGGCGCAGCGCGTCGCCCCCGGCCAGGCCGCCGGCGCAGTTCAGGATGGCGGCGGTCGGCGGCTCGCCCGGCTCCGGGTCGGGGAAGAGGATCCGCAGCGGCGCCTGCTGGAACAGGTGGCGCAGGGCGGTGCCGCGGGGCGACGGGCCGAAGGCCAGCTCGAAGGCGCCGTCGGCGCGCTGGTGGCGGCTGGGTGAGGCGTCAGGCGGCATCGGCCGCAGGATGACATGCGCCCCGCCCGTGGCAAGGCGGGACAGATGCCGAAAATCTCGGCAGCATGGCGCGAACCCAAACAGCACGGGACACGACAGGGGATCGAGGCGGGGGATCGGCGGTGGAGGGAAGCTGGCACGAAGGTTGCGTCCTGCGCCCCGCTCCCGGAGAATCCCGTGCCCACTGCTCCCGCAACCGACCCCGCGGCGTCCCCTTCGCCTTCGCTCCAGGGCCACACGCTCGACGTGCTCGGGCTGACCGTGCGCTACGGCGGCTTCACCGCGCTGGATGCCGTGGACCTGGCGGTGCAGCCCGGGGAGATCCTGGCGCTGCTCGGGCCCTCCGGCTGCGGCAAGACCACGCTGCTGCGCACCGTCGCCGGCTTCACCCGGCAGGCCGAGGGTCAGGTGCTGATCGACGGCGCCAGCATCGACGACCTGCCGCCGAACCGCCGGCAGGTCGGCATCGTCTTCCAGAATTACGCGCTCTTCCCGCACATGAGCGTCGCCGACAACGTCGCCTACGGGCTGCAGGCGCGGCGCTGGGCGAAGCCGCGCATCGCGGCGCGGGTGGCCGAGCTGCTCGAGATGGTGCAGCTCGGCCCGCTGCGGGACCGCGCCCCGCGGCAGCTCTCGGGCGGCCAGCAGCAGCGCGTCGCGCTGGCCCGGGCGCTGGCGATCGAGCCGAGCATCCTGCTGCTGGACGAGCCCTTCGCCGCGCTCGACCGCTCGCTCCGGCTCGACATGCAGATCGAGATCAAGCGGCTGCAGCGCCAGCTCGGCCTGACCGCCATCCTGGTGACCCACGACCAGGACGAGGCGATGAGCGTCGCCGACCGGATCGCGGTGATGCGCGGCGGCCGGATCGAGCAGCTCGGCACCCCGGTCGAGGTCTACGACCAGCCGCGCACCCGCTTCGTCTCCGGCTTCATCGGCAGCACCAACCTGCTGCCCTGCCTGATGCTGGGGGCGGAGGCCGGCATGGCCCGCATCCGCCTGCCGGATGGCGCCCATCTCGCGGCGCCGCTCGGCAGCGCCGCGCCGCTGCCGCCGGGGCCGGCGGTGCTGGCGGTGCGGCCCGAGCAGCTGATGCTGCACGACGAGGCGGCAGACGACCGCTTCCCGGTCGCACTCGGCCTGGCCCTGCCGATCGGCGGGCAGACCATCCGCGAGGCGACCACCGAGGGCGGCGCGCCGCTGCGGCTGGTCGAGCCGCGGCTGGGCGGCATCGCCGACCGCGGCCCGCGGGCCTGGTGCGGCCTGGTTCCGGGCGCCCGCCCGGCCGTGTTTCCCCATCCCGACACCGAGGAGGAATGACCATGTCCATCACCCTCACCCGCCGCGCCGCGCTGCTCGCCGGGCTGGCCGCGCCGGCCTTCGCGCCGTCGCTCGCCCGCGCCCAGCGCGCCGGCAGCGTCACCACCGCCATCTATCCCGGCGCCTGGGAGGAGGCCTTCCGCGAGCTGGTGGCGCCGCCGCTGAAGCGCCAGCACAACATCGAGCTGGAGATGCAGGGGCTCTTCGCGGTCGACCAGATCGCCAAATTCGCCGCCAGCCGCGGCGCCCCGCCCTTCGACTGCTTCGTGCTCGACCCGGGGCCCCGCATCACCGCCATCGACCGTGGCATGTTCGAGAAATTCGAGGTCTCGAAGCTGACCAGCCGCGCCGCGCTGCCGGGGATGCTGGTCGATGACTGGGGCGTCGGCTGCAACGCCCAGGTCGTCGGCGTCGCCTACAACCCGAAGAAGCTGCCGAAGCCGACCGGCTATGCCGACCTGCTGAAGGACCCCTGGGTCTCCCGCCTCGGCCTCACCGGCTTCGGCACCACCTTCGGCACCGTCAGCCTGATCGAGCTGGCCAAGGTCTTCGGCGGCTCGGAGACGAATATCGAGCCGGCGCTGGCCGAGCTGAAGAAGGTGCTGCCGAAGATCGCCGCCGTCAGCTCGCCGGCAGCGTTGCCCGGGCTGTTCCAGCAGGGCCAGTGCGACGTCATCTATACCAATACCCAGACGGTCACGACCCTGAAGGACCGCGGCGTCGATATCGAATTCGCGGTGCCCTCGACCGGCGCGACCGCCTTCTTCACCACGCTGCATATCGCCAAGGGCTGCGAGAATATCGAGAATGCCTACAAGTACATCGATATCGTCGTGGGCCGGGCGGTGCAGGACGCGCTGCAGAAGGCGCCCTACAACTTCGTGCCGGTGAATACCGGGGTGCCGCTCGGCGCCGGGCTGCCGATGAAGAGCCTGGCCGAGATGTCCAGCTTCAACACCCACGACTGGTCGAAGATCAACCCGCTGCGCGGCGGCTGGATCGAGCGCTTCAACCGCGAGATGGCGAAATGAGATCCACCTGGGGGCTCGCCGCGCCACTCGTCGCGCCCCTGGGGCTGGCCTACGCCGCCTTCTTCGTGGCGCCGCTGCTGATGCTGTTTGCGGTATCCTTCTACGCGGACGACCGCATGACGGTGCTGGGCCTCGGCCAGTGGCAGCGCTTCCTCGGCGATGCCTTCCACTGGAAGGTCATCGGCAACACGGTGCTGCTCGGGCTGAAGACGGTGGCGGCGACGCTGCTGCTGGGCCTGCCGCTGGCGCTGGCCTATCGCGCGGCCTCGCCGGGCTGGCAGCGGGTGTTGCTGTTCGTGGTGGTGATGCCGCTGCTGACCAGCGTGGTGGTGCGCACCTTCGCCTGGATCGTGATCCTGGGGCGGGAGGGCGTGGTCAACCAAATGGTCATGGGGCTGGGCCTGGCCGCCGACCCGCTGCGGCTGCTGCAGACCGAGCTCGGGCTGGTGATCTCGCTGACCCAGATCGAGATGCCGCTGCTGCTGCTGCCGCTGCTCTCGGTCATGGCGCGGATCGACCCGAACCTGATGGATGCCAGCGCCTCGCTCGGCGCCTCGCCCTGGCGGACGCTGTTCCGGGTGATCCTGCCGCTGGCCGCGCCCGGCATCGCCGCCGGCTGCCTGCTGGTCTTCGCCTCATCGACGACCGCCTTCATCAGCCAGTCCGTCATAGGCGGCGAGCGGCTGGTCTACCTGCCGGCGATGGTCTGGCAGCAGGCCATGGTGGTGGCGAACTGGCCCTTCGCGGCGACGGCGGCGATCGCCCTGCTGGTCTCGGTCTCGGCGGTCATCGCCGTCATCGCCACGGCCGGGCGCATCGCGGGGGGACGCATCCATGGCTAGACTTCGCACGGCGGGGGCGCGGCGCCGCAGCATGGGCGAGATCGCCTATGTCGGGATCATCGGGTTCCTGGCGGCGCTGGCGCTGCTGATCCTGGTCGGGCCGATCCTGGTGGTGCTGGCGACCTCCTTCACCGACAGCCGCTCCATCCGCTTCCCGCCCACCGGCTTCTCGCTGCGCTGGTACGAGCTGCTGCTGGACGAGGTGCGGTCGCGGCAGATCCATCGCGCGGTGGGCAATACCCTGACCGTTGCCGCCTGGGCGGCCGGGCTGGCGACGGTGCTGGGCACCGCGGCCGCCGTCGCCATGGCGCGGGCGGCGGGCCGCGCGGGGCGGCTGGCGGATGCCTTCTTCATGGCGCCGCTGGTGCTGCCCGGCCTCGCCTTCGGCCTGGCGGCGCTGATGTACTTCTCGCTGCTGGGCTTCCGGCCCTCGCTGGAGATGCTGGTGGCCGGCCACCTCATCGTCGTGGCGCCCTTCGTGCTGCGGACGGTGGGCGCCTCGCTCTCGCAGCTCGATCCCTCCCTGCTGGATGCCTCGCGCAGCCTCGGCGCCGGGCCGGTGATGACCTTCCGCCGGGTGGTGCTGCCGCTGATCGCGCCGGGGATCGCCGCCGGGGCCTTCCTCGCCTTCATGGCCTCGGTCGACAATGTGCCGGTCTCCCTCTTCCTCTCCTCGGCGCGGACGGACATGCTGCCGATCCGGATGTGGGGCATGATGGAGAGCACGCTCGACGTCCGGGTTGCCGCCGTTTCCGGCCTGCTCATCCTGACGGTCTTCGTCCTGATGCTGGTCATGGAACGGTTCACCGGCCTGACGCGCCGCATGCGGGGATAGACATGTTTCTCAAGGCCGAACCGCTCACCTCCGCCGCCTTCCTGGCCTATGGCGAGGTGATCGAATGCCCCGCCATCCCGGGGCGGACCTATTTCGAGGATGCGCTGGCGAACCTGCGGCCCAATGCGCGGCCGAGCATCTCGCTGACCGTGAAGCATGCCGTGGCCGAGATGCCGCTGCGCTCCACCACCATGGAACGGCACGAGTTCAGCTCCCAGTCCTTCATCCCGCAGGAAGCCGGGCGCTGGCTGGTCATCGTCGCCCCGCATGACAAGGACGGCGGGCCGGACATGGCCCGCGCCCGCGCCTTCCTCGCCGGGCCGATGCAGGGCGTCACCTTCGGCGCCAATGTCTGGCACCACCCCTTCACCATCCTCGACGGCCCGGCCCGCTTCGTCATCGTCATGTGGCGGGACGGCAGCAAGACCGACGAGGAATTCGTCGAGGTGCCCGAGTTTAGCGTGGAGCTGCCCTGATGTCCTATGAGGTGAAACGCGACTTCATCGGCTACGGCGCCAATCCGCCCGACCCGCAATGGCCGAACGGGGCCAAGATCGCGGTCAATTTCGTCATCAACTACGAGGAGGGCTCGGAGCCCTCGATCGAGCTGGGCGACGGCTATACCGAGAACGGGCTGACCGAATCGCATGGGCTGAACCAGCTCAAGTCCGGCCGCGACCTCGCCGCCGAGGGCATGTTCGAATACGGCAGCCGCGTCGGCTTCTGGCGACTGACCCGGCTGTTCGCCGAACGCGGCCTGCCGCTGACCATCTTCGGCTGCGCCATGGCGCTGGAGCGCAACCCCGAGGCCGCCGCCGCCATCCGCGCCGCCGGCTACGACGTCTGCTCCCACGGCTGGCGCTGGGTGAAGCATTTCGAGCTGTCCGAGGCGGAGGAGCGCGACCACATCGCCCGCGCCGTCGCCAGCCTGGAGAAGACCATCGGCCACAAGCCGGAGGGCTGGTACTGCCGCTACGGACCCAGCGTGAACACCCGCCGGCTGGTGATGGAACACGGCGGCTTCCTCTACGACAGCGACTACTACGGCGAGGAGCTGCCCTTCTGGCTGACGGTCGACGGCAAGCCGCAGCTGGTCGTGCCCTATTCCATCACCAACAACGATGGGAAATACGCGGGCTGGATGGGCACCAGCGACCAGTGGTTCAGCTACATCTGCGATGCCTTCGACATGCTTCTCGCCGAGGGAAGGGCGGGGCGGCCGAAGATGATGTCGGTCGGGCTGCACCAGCGCCTCATCGGCCATCCCGCGCGGGCGGTCGGGCTGCAGCGGGTGCTCGACCACATGCTGCAGCAGCAGGATGTCTGGATCACCCGCCGGGTCGATATCGCCCGGCACTGGGTGGCGACGCACCCCTATCCCGGCAAGGGCCTCAACGAATGACGCGGGAAAGCTACAGGGTCGCCCTCGGGCCGCAGCGCTACCGCATCGAGCGGCCCTGGGGCGACCTGCCGGTCGATGGTCCCGGCCGCATCAGCGACGTCGCCTGCGATGCCGCCGGCCGGGTCTATGTGCAGTTCCGGGTGGACCCCTATACCGACCCGGAGGCGCCGGCGATCGTCGTGCTGTCCCCGGCCGGCGAACGCCTGGCGGCCTGGGGCGGCGGGGTGGTCATGGACGGGCACATGGCGACCGTCCATCCCGATGGCCGGGTCTTCGTCGTCGACCGCGATGCGCATGAGATCATCATTTTCTCGGCCGCCGGCGCGCGGATCGGCGGCCTCGGCACCCGGCACGGGCCGGGGCAGCCCTTCAACGCGCCCTGCGACATCGCCTTCGCCCCGGATGGGACGATGGTCGTGGCCGACGGCTATGCCAATGCCAGGGTGCATCGCTTCGCGGCCGATGGCACCTACCTCGGCGCCTGGGGCCGGCCGGGGGACCGGGCGGGCGAGTTCATCACCCCGCATTCGGTCTGGGTGCTGGAGGACGGGCGGGTGCTGGTGGCCGACCGCGACAACAGCCGGGTCCAGGTCTTCACCCCCGAAGGCACCCACCTGCAGGACATCCGCGACGTCCATAAGCCGATGGACGTCCACGGCGGGCCGGATGGCAGCTTCTACGTCACCGATCAGGTGCCGCGGCTCAGCCACTTCGATGCCAAGGGTCGGCTGATCGGCCGCTGCCGGCCGGTGCTGAACGGGGCGCACGGCATGTGGCGGGACCCGGCGAGCGGGGTGATCTACCAGAGCGAGCAGAACCCCAACCGGCTCACCCGGCTGGTCCCGGTCTAGCCCTCAGGCCTTGTCCCGCGGCCGCCGCAGCGAATTCAGCAGCAGGCGCGGCGGGGATTCGAGCTTCCAAAAGGCGCCCATGACCGCATCGAAAGAGGCCGGCGTGAAGCGGTTGAAGCCGTTGCCGGAGGATGGGGTCATCTCGCCGAAGTAGATCCGGTCGCCGACGAGGTAGAGGTCCGCCCGCACGAAGTCGATGTCGCCGGCGAGGGTTTCCGCCACCTCGATCAGCCGTGCCAGCTGCGGCGGCGGCGGCAGGGTGCCGGCATAGGTCGTGACCGAGAGCTCGACCTGCTGTTCCTGCCAGTTCCGGTCGTAGATCTTCCGCCGGTGCTGGCCGAAGCGGGCGACATCCACCTGGATGATCTCGACCCGACCGTGGAAGACGTAGAGCTTGTAGTCCTCGGGCGCCTCGCCGGAGCCGTTGTCGAGGAACTCCTCGATCAAAATGCGGGGCGGGATGTTCTTGTAGGCGCCTTCGAGATTGACGTCGTAGTAGTTCAGGGCCAGCCACTTCCGGCATTCGGCGATGATCGCCTTCCGGTCAATGGTGGCCTTGTCCTTCACGATCCGCAGCCAGCCGCTGCCATGCGACGCCTTGATGACGAAGCGGTCGGGCAGCTGGTCGAAGGGGATGTCAGCGGGATCGGAGGTGACATGGTGCAGGACCGGCAGCAGCTGGTCGTAGCCCGGCTTGACCCCGGCCACCCAGTCGCGGACCGCCAGCTTGTCCACCCAGGTCTGGAAGATGCGGCGGTGGTCAAAGAACTTCCGCGCATTGACCTTCTCATTGAAGGTCCGCGGCGCAAGCACGTTCGGCAGCGAGCCGAAGGTGAAGAAATACTTCTTCACGGTGCGGAGCGGCGAAACGATCTGATTCGGCAATTTGTAGAAGAAGGGCCGGATGGCAGAACCGAGCTGCGTCCGGAGACTGGACGACGCGATGCGCCGCTGTGTCAGGTGACTTGCCGTTGGCATCTCAGCTCAGCCGGAAGTTAATCATCTGTCTTATATAAGGTATTTTCTACACGAATCAAATAGCATGTAACAAAGTAGACAATGAAATTACAATTCGCATCGCGGAACATCAGATACTATTTTAAGATTCGCAACGAGTTAAGTACCTGGAGCGGTTTCATCAGTCGCCGCTTGCGCTTGGCCGCGCCAATAGCTGGATCGGCTGCCATTCGTCACAGGCTCACGGCAAGCGGTCCAGCCCGTTGATTCGGCGCCTTTTTCGACCCGCCCGGCCAAACCACTGGCAGGGCGGCGGCGTCAGCGCGCCGAGGCCGATGCCTCGGACCGCGTCGCGCCGACCCGGGCCGCCAGCGCCGCGGCCATGAACTCGTCCAGGTCGCCGTCCAGCACGGCCGCCGGATTGCCCTTCTCGAGGCCGGTCCGCAGGTCCTTCACCAGCTGGTAGGGCTGCAGCACGTAGTTGCGGATCTGGTGGCCCCAGCCGATGTCGGTCTTGCCGGCCTCGATACCCGCACTCACCGCCTCGCGCTTGCTCAGCTCCAACTCATAGAGCCGGGCCTTCAGCATGTTCATCGCAATCGCGCGGTTCTTGTGCTGGCTGCGGTCCTGGGTGGAGGCCGCGACGATCCCGGTCGGGATATGGGTGAAGCGCACCCCCGATTCGGTCTTGTTCACGTGCTGGCCGCCGGCGCCGGAGGCGCGGAAGGTATCGGTCCGCAGGTCGGCCGGGTTGATCTCGATCTCGATCTTGTCGTCCACCACCGGGTAGACATAGACGCTGGCGAAGCTGGTCTGCCGCTTGTCGTTGCCGCCGAAGGGGCTGATCCGGACCAGCCGGTGCACGCCGGTCTCGGTCTTCATCCAGCCATAGGCGGCCGGGCCCGTGACCTGCAGGGTGGCCGACTTGATGCCGGCCTCCTCGCCGTCGGACTGCTCGGTCAGCGCCACCTTGTAGCCGTGCTGCTCGGCCCAGCGCTGGTACATGCGCAGCAGCATCTCGGCCCAGTCCTGCGCCTCGGTGCCGCCGACGCCGGCGTTGACCTCGACATAGGCATCGTTCTGGTCGGCCTCGCCGGAGAGCAGGCTCTCGATCTCGCGCCGCTTGGCCTCGACCGCCAGGGTCTTGAGGTCGGCGACCGCCGCATCGGCGGTATCGGCATCGCCCTCGGCCTCGGCCAGCTCGACCAATTCCAGGGCATCGCGCACGGATTGCTCCATCCGCAGCACGCCCTCGGTCTGGTCGGCGAGGCGGGAGCGTTCCCGCATGAGTTTGTTCGCCAGGTCGGCGTTGTTCCAGAGGCCGGGGTCCTCGGCCTTGGCGTTCAGCTCATCGAGACGGCGTAGGGCGACATCCCAGTCAAAGATGCCTCCTCAGCAGGGACACCGAAGCGGTGATCTGCTCATTCAGGGTTTCGGCATCTGCGCGCATGGCCGGGCAGATAGGCCATGCGCGGACCTGAGGCAAGAGCGGCGGCGGCGGCCGTCAGTCCCGGGCCAGCGCCGCCAGCCCCAGCATCGCCGCATCCGGCCGCAGGATGAGCCAGGCCGGCACCGGCGCGAGCCAGCCGCTGAGGCGGCCCTTGGCCTCGAACCGCGCCCGGAAGGCGGAGGCGGCGAGGAACTCCGGGAAGCGGGGACAGATGCCGCCGCCGACGAAGACCCCGCCGCGGGCGCCGTAGAGCAGCGCCAGGTCGCCGGCGACGCTGCCGAGCAGGGCGCAGAACATGTCCAGTGCCTCGGCGCAGCGCGGGTCGCGGCCGGCCAGCGCCCGGGCGGTGACCTCGGCCGCCGGCAGGGGCGCCACGGCCTGGCCGTCGACGGCGGCGAGCCCGGCATGGAGATTCTCGATCCCCTGGCCGGAGATCAGCCGCTCGGCCGAGACATGGCCATGCCGCCCGCGCAGGAATTCGACCACCGCCGCTTCCCGCGCGGTATGGGCCGCGACGCTGGCATGGCCGCCCTCGGTCACCAGCACCCGGTCGGGCGGCAGGAAGGCGCCGACCCCGAGGCCGGTGCCCGGGCCGAGCACCGCCAGCGGCGCGCCCGGCTCCGCCCGGGAGCCGCCGAGGGGATGCAGGTCGGCGCCACGCAGCTGCGGCAGCGACCGGGAGAGGGCGGCGAAATCATTCACCACCCGGACCCGGGAAATGCCGAGGGTGGCGGCCAGCTCGGCGCCATCCACCAGCCAGCCGCGGTTGGTCAGGCGGACGGCATTGGCCTCCACCGGCCCGGCCACGGCCAGGACCGCGGCGCGGGGCGGGGCGGCGTCGCCCAGGTAGGCGGCGATCGCCGCCGCGATGCCGGGGAAGGCATCGAGCCGGACACTGACCGGCGGCGTATGGGCATCGCCCTCGGCCAGGGCGAAGCGGGCATTGGTGCCGCCGATATCGGCGAGGAGCGTGGTCATCCGCGGCAATCTGGCGATGTCCGGGCCGCACCGCCAGCACCGAAGCCGCAAATTAAGCGCCTCAGTAGCGCTTATAGGAGAGGAATTTGCCGGTCATGGTGATCTTCACCCGGTCGCCCTTCTGGTCCGGCAGCCGTTCCAGCAGCATGTCGTAGTCGATGGCGGACATGATGCCGTCGCCGAATTCCTCGTGGATCATCTCCTTCCAGCTCGTGCCATAGACCAGCACCAGCTCGTAGAAGCGGTAGATCAGCGGGTCGGTCGGTGGCATCGGCTGGGCGCCGCGATAGGGGATCTCGCAGAGCGTCGCCTCCTCCTCCTCGTCGAGCTCCAGCATCTCGGCGATGCCACGGGCATGCTGCGGCTCGGCGCTCATCTGGCCCATGCAGAGGGCGCAGGTCCAGACCGGGGACATGGTGATGCGGGCGGCGATATCGCCCCATTTGAGCCCCTTGGCCTTCTTGATGCGCAGGATCTTGCGGCCGAGCTCGGTCTTGGCGTCGTTCATGCGGGCCTCTCCTGCGGGGCGGATGTCGGACGGCCCCTCGCATGCCGGCCGGCGCGCCGGGCGGTGCCGGTCCGCCGCATCCTGACGGTCGAGGGGCCGATTGCCCCGCGGCCCGGCGGCGCTGCAATGCCCGTGCCAGCAGGACCGGCCCGCCACCGGCATCGCTGCCGGGCGGGTGCCCGCGGCCTGCCCGGCCGCTACTCCAGCCGGATGCCGGCCCGCTTCACCACCTCGCCCCATTTCCGGAACTCGGCGGCGATATGGTCGCGGTAGGCCTCCGGCGTGCCGGGAATGGGCGTCGCGCCGAGGTCGGCCAGCCGCCGCACCGCGGCCGGCGTCGCCAGCATCTTCGCCAGGGCGGCGTTGGCGGTGGCGACGACCTCGCCGGGCGTGCCCTTCGGCGCCAGCAGGCCGAACCAGGCGGTCACCTCGTAGCCCGGCAGGCTCTCGGCGATGGCCGGGATCTCCGGCGCCCCGGACCAGCGCGCCCGGCTGGTGACGCCCACCGCCACCAGCGCCCCGCTGCGGACATGCGGCAGGATGGAGGGCAGGTTGTCGACGCCCCAGGCGATCCGCCCCGGCAGCAGGTCGCCCAGCATCGGCGCGCTGCCGCGGTAGGTAACGTGCTCGCCCTCGATCCCCGCCTGCAGCCGGAACAGCTCGGCCGAGAGATGGGTGCTGCCGCCGATGCTGGTCTCGCCATAGGCCAGCCGCGACGCCTTCGCGGCGGCGATCAGCTCAGGCACCGTGCGGATGCCCAGCGAGGGATGCACCGCCAGCAGGTTCGGCACCTCGGCCACCAGCGAGATCGGCGCGAAATCCGCGATCCCGTCGTAGCCTGGGTTCGGATAGAGATGCGCGTTGATCGCCTGGGTCCCGGGCGAGCCCATCAGCAGGGTGTAGCCATCGGGCATGGCCCGGGCGACCGCGGCGGCGCCGATGTTGCCGCCGGCGCCGGAGCGGTTCTCGACGATGAAACTCTGTCCGGTCGCCTCGGTCAGCCAGGCCGCGGTCAGCCGGCCGAGGATGTCCACGGTGCCACCCGGCGGGAAGGGCACCACGATCCGCACCGGCCGGGCCGGCCAGGTCTCGGCGAGGGCCGGGCGGCCGAGGGAGGCGGCGGCCAGGCCGGCCAGGATGCCGCGGCGGATCATGCGATCGGCTCCAATCGGGCCAGGGCCTCGCGCAGAGCGGCCGGGATGGGGACGGGGCGGCGGGTCGCGTGGTCCATCACCACCATGACGGACCGGGCGGCGGCGAAGCAGGCCTCGCCCGAGTAGAGCCCCTGTTCCAGGGTGAAGCTGCTGCTGCCGATGCGCACCGCCGCGGTGCCGATGCGGACCCGGCCGGGGTAGTGCAGCTCCCGCAGGTAGTCGATCTCCACCCGGGCGACCGCCATGGCGACGGCCCGGCCCGGCGGCGGGCCGGCGATCTCGTGCAGCACCTCCGCCCGCCCGGCCTCGCAGAAGGCCCCGATGGCGCCGTTGTTGATATGGCCGTTCATATCGGTATCGGCGATGCGCAGCTTCTCCTCCGTCCAGAAGGGGAAGCGGGCGGGCGGCGGGGCCGGTTGCGGCATCGGGGAAGGCCCTACTTCTCGGCCTCGTAGCGCGCCTTGTTCTCGGCGTTGGGCGGATAGAGGCCGGGCAGCGCCTCCCCGGCCTCGACCTTGGTCATGATCCAGGCCTCGAGCCTCTCCTGCTCGACGCTCTCGGCGGTCACCGCCTCGACCAGCGCCGCCGGGATCAGCACCGCGCCGTCGTCGTCCACCACCACCACGTCGCCCGGGAAGACCGCGACGCCGCCGCAGCCGATCGGCTCCTGCCAGGAGACGAAGGTCAGCGAGGCGACGGAGGGCGGGGCCGCGCCGCCGGCGCACCAGACCGGCAGGCCGGTGCCGTTCACCCCGGCGACGTCGCGCACGGCGCCATCCGTCACCAGCGCGGTCACGCCGCGTTTCGCCAGCCGGGCGCAGAGGATGTCGCCGAAGATGCCGGCATCGGTCAGGCCCATGGCATCGGCGACGGCGATGCAGCCCTCGGGCATCGCCTCGATCGCCGCCCGGGTGGAGATGGGGGAGGACCAGGAGGCCGGGGTCGCCAGATCCTCGCGCGCCGGGACGAAGCGGAGGGTGAAGGCCTCGCCCACCAGCCGCTTGCCGCGGGCGGCGGGGGAGAAGGGCTGCGGCCCGCGCATCCAGACGTTGCGCAGCCCCTTCTTCAGCAGCACCGTGGTCAGGGTTGCGGTGGTGATCGTCTCGAGCTTCGCCTTGGTGGCGGGGTCCAGGGCCATGGCCTGCGTCCTTGCATTGCTGCGACGGGATTACCCCCCCATCGGTCGGCCGACCAGGGGGGGCGGCGCATAGCGGGCCACCAGCGGCGCCAGCGCCGGCGGCGTGGCGGATTTATCCGCCCCGGCCCAATGCACCGAGACAACCCGCGCCCCCTGCCGCAGCAGCCGGCCATCCGGCTCGGCCGTGATCGCCGGGTCGAGGTAGAAGCCCTCCCCGGTGAAGCCCGGCGCGGCCTCGTGCAGCGGCAGCAGCCGCAGCCCGGCCAGATGGCAGGCCAGGTTCATCAGCGGCTGGTCGAAGCCGGTCGGGGCGCGGACCCGGCGGTACAGGGCATCCTCCGCCCGGATCAGCCGCATGACGGCGGCGGCGTCGAAGCCGGGCGCCAGCATCGCATAATTGCCGGCCGAGAACAGCGGGGCGCGCGGGAAGCGGGCGGCCATCTCGGCCCGGGCCTCGGCGGCATAGACCCAGTCGGCGCTGGTCGCCCAATAGACCAGGTCGGCGGGGGCGGCGGCGAGCAGGGCGGCGACCTCGGCCAGCGGCGCCGTCACCAGCAGGTCGCAGTCGAGGTAGAGGAAGGGCGCCCCCGGCGCCTCCAGGGCGGCCAGCTTCCGGAGGTTGCGCCGGCGCCGCTGGCCGGTCGGGAAGCATTCGGCGGCGAAGGCGTCGATGGCGGCGTAGTCGGCATCGACCATGCGGAAGCCGAACTCGGCCCGCAGGGCGGCGATGGCGGACAGCTGGTCGGAATAGGGGATGCAGTACACCGGCATCCCCGGCGCCTGGTCCCGCAGGCTGGCAAGGAAGCTGCGCGCCCAGCCGGCATAGGCATCGTCGGCCATGAAGACGACGGGCAGGTCAGCCACGCGCGAGCGCCGCCAGCGCGGCGGCGACAATGACCTCGGGCCGCGGCGCGACCGAGAGGATGATGGCGCGCTCCTCCGGCCCCGGCGGCTCCAGCGTGGCGAATTGGCTGGCCATCAGGCTGGGCGGCATGAAGTGGTCGGGCCGGGCGGCCTGGCGGGCGCCGATCAGCGACGCATCGCCCGCCAGATGTAGCAGCCGGACCCGCGGCCGGCCCGCCCGCAGCCGGTCCCGGTAGCCGCGCTTCAGGGCGGAGCAGGTGACGATGCCGCCGGCCGCCTGGCGATCCATCCAGGCGCCGATCGCCTCCAGCCAGGGCCAGCGATCCTCATCCGTCAGCGGCTGGCCGGCGCTCATCTTCGCCACGTTGGCGGCCGGGTGGAAATCATCCGCATCGGCGAAGGGCACGCCGAGCCGCGCCGCCAGCAGGGTGCCGATGGTGCTCTTCCCGGCCCCCGAGACGCCCATCACCAGGACCAGATGGCTCATGCCTTGGTGGTGTCCTTGGGCGCCTCCAGATGCCCGCCGAAGCCCTTGCGCTGGGCCGAGAGCACCTTCGCCCCGAAGCGGTCCTCGTCCCGGCTGGCGAAGCGGGCGAACAGCGCGGCCGAGAGCACCGGGGCGGAGACCGCGGTCTCGACCGCCGCCTGCACCGTCCAGCGCCCCTCCCCGCTGTCCGAGACATGGCCGGAGAAGCTCTCCAACTTCGGGTCCTGCGCCAGCGCCTGGGCGGTGAGGTCGAGCAGCCAGGAGGCGACCACGCTGCCACGCCGCCAGGATTCGGTGATGTCCGGCAGGTTGAGGCTCAGCCGGTGCTCCTCCGGCAGGGCGGGGCTGTCGGCGTGGTGGAGGATGTCGAGGCCCTCGGCGAAGGCCTGCATCATGCCGTATTCGATCCCGTTGTGGATCATTTTCGTGAAATGCCCGGCACCGTTCGGTCCGGCATGGACGTAGCCCTGCTCGGCGCGGGGGTCGCCGGCATAGCCCGGTGTCGGGCTGGCCGCCGCCTTGCCCGGGACCAGCGCGGCAAAGATCGGGTCGAGCCGGCGGACCACCGCATCCTCGCCGCCGATCATCAGCGCATAGCCCCGCTCCAGGCCCCAGACCCCGCCGGAGGTGCCGATGTCGAGGAAATGCAGCCCCTTCTCGCGCAGCATGGCGCCGCGGCGGACGCTGTCCTTCCACATGGAATTGCCGCCGTCGATCAGCACGTCGCCGGGCGAGAGCATCCCGGCCAGCGTCGCCAGCGCCTCCTCGGTCGGAGCGCCGTTCGGCAGCATGACCCAGATGGCGCGCGGCGCCTCGAGGGCGGCGACCATGGCCGGCAGGTCGGCGACCGCCTGGGCGCCCTCCGCGGCCAGGGCGGCGCCGGGGGCCGGGTCGCGGTCGAAGGCGACGCAGTGGTGCCCGGCGCGCAGCAGCCGCCGCACGATGTTGCCGCCCATCCGACCGAGGCCGACCATGCCGAGTTGCATCGCTTGCGTATCCCTTGAGACAGGAAGCCTCGGGGGAAGGCACTTCCCCGAACCCCCTTCGTTTTCTCTGAGTTTTCGAACTAGTAGAAATAGATGAGGGGCCTGGGGAGAATACCGTCTCCCCAACCTTCCCTACCCGAACCTTGCCAGCGTGAACTCGGGCGCCACCCGCTCCCGCCCCAGCACCGCATCCGCCGTAATCCGCCCCGCCACCGGCGCCAGGGTATAGCCGTTGCTGGTCACCGCATGGAACAGCCCGGGAATACCCGGCGCCTCGCCCAGCAGCGGCGCCCGGTCCACCTCCACCGCCAGCCCGGTCCAGGCGCGGATCGCCTGCATCCCCGCCAGCGCGGGCAATACGCGCCCGGCGACCCAGAGGTTGCCCTCGATCGACCGCCGCAGGTTGCGCGGCGAGCCCTTGGCATCCAGCGTCCCCGGCCAGCCGCCGCCGACCAGCACATGCCCGCCGTCGCCCTGCTTCAGCGACAGGTGCCGCCCGGCATGGGCGACCAGGTGCCGCAGGACCGGCGCCACGCCCTCGGTGGCGATCACCTGCTGCACCGCGCCCACCACCGGCAGGGTAAGCCCCAGCATGGCCCCGATCCGCCCGGCGAAGGCGCCGCCGCAATTGACCAGCTTCCCCGCCCGGATCGGTCCCGCCCCGGTCTCGACCGTGAAGCCCGCCGCGGCGCGGGCGATGGCGCGCACCTCCACCCCCTCGCGCAGCCGGGCCCCGGCCTGCACCGCCAGCCGGCGCAGGCTGGCGGTGCCGCGCAGCGGGTCGATCTGCCCCTCCCCCGGGGCGAAGCCGGCGCCGAGGAAATGCGGGCCGAGATAGGGCGCCAGGCTGCGGAGCTCGTTGGCGCCGAGCACATGGCTCTCGATCCCCCGCGCTCGCTCCGCCGCCACCTTGGCCCGCAGCCAGGCGAATTGCGCCTCGGTCTCGGCCAGCATCAGCCCGCCCTCGGTGCGGAGGCCGAGGGATTCGCCGGCCTCGGCGGCGATCTCCCGCCACAGCGCGATGCTGCGCGGCCCGAGCGGCAGCCGGTCCAGCGCCGGGCCGGTCCGCTGCTGCCCGTCGAAGTCGTAGGTGAGGAGCTGGACATGCAGGCTGCCGGCATTGGCGGTGCTGGCGGCCATGCCGGCCTCGCCGCGCTCCACCAGCAGCACGTCGGCGCCGTCGCGGGCGAGGTAGAGCGCGGTCGAGAGCCCGACCGCGCCGCCGCCGACGACCAGCACGTCGCAGGCATCGGCGCGGCTCGCGCCAGGCCGGGCGGTCCAGCCGTTGTAGGCGGGCGCCGGGAACAGCGGCCAGTCGCCGCCCTCCGCCACCTCCAGCATCAGCGCGGCGACCGGCACCGGCTTCACCGGCGCGCGCGGCGCGGCGAAGCCCGCCTCCTCGGCCACGCCGCAGAGCCGGGCGACGGTCGCGCCGCACATCCGCCCCTGGCACCGTCCCATCCCGGCCCGGGTCGCCTTCTTCAGGCTGCCAAGGCTGCCCGCGCCGCGGGCGCGTTCCAGCCGCAGGGTGCCGGCGGTCACCTCCTCGCAGCGGCAGACCACGGTGGCGTCGGGGATGGCGGAAACATCGAAGGGCGGCGCGGCGAACAGCCGCCAGAGCCCGTCCTGGAAGGCCAGCGCCCGGCGCAGCCCGGCCCGCGCCGGGGCCGCATCCGCCGCGGCGAAGCCGAGATCCGCCGCCGCCGCCAGCCCGGCCAGCCGGCCGCGCGCCAGGGCGATCCGCGCCCCGCCGATCGCCGCGCCGTCGCCGACGGCGAAGACCGACGGCAGGCTGGTGCGGCCATCCTCGGCGGCGACCGTCTCCAGCCGGCCGAGCCCGGCCTCGACGAAGCGGTGCTCCGCGCCCAGGGCACGGGCGAGGCCGGTCTCCGGCTGGAAGCCCAGGTTCAGCGCGCAGGCATCGGCCGCGATGCGCCGCTCGCCGGCCGGCGTCGCCAGCCGCAGGGCGGCGAAGCGCCCCTCCCCCTCGCAGCCCAGGATCGTGGCGCCCCAGAGCACCGGCACCCCGGCGCGGCGCAGCCGCCGCAGGTAGCGGAGGCCGTCCCAGGCGAGGTCGGGCGAGGCCCGCAGCAGGCCCAGCGCATGCCGCCACTGGCCCGGGCCGGGCCGCGGCGCCGCTTCCGCCACCGCCGCCACCCGCACCCCGCCCTCGAGCAATTCGCAGGCGAGCTGCAGGTTCAGCGGGCCGTTGCCGGCGATGACCACGCTCTCCCCCGGGGAGACCCGGTTGGCCCGCGCCAGGGTCTGCATCGCCCCGGTCGTCATCACCCCGGGCAGGGTCCAGCCCGGCACCGGCACCGGCCGCTCATGCGCCCCGGCGGCGAGGATCAGCCGGCGGGGGCGGAAGGTGACGGCCGCCTCGCCGAGCAGGGCGCCGATCTCCTCCGGGGCGAAGCCGCCCCAGACGGTGGCGCCGGTGAGGATCTCGGCGCCCGCCGCCAGGGTCGCGGCGCGCAGCGCGTCGCCGTGGCGGAACTGGGCGTCCGGGGCGGCATGGGCATGGCCGGCGGCGAGCGGCTTCAGGTACTGCCCGCCGGCCTCGCCGCGCTCGTCGAGCACCACGACGCCCGCCCCGGCCTCGGCCGCGGCCCGGGCGGCGGAGAGCCCGGCGGGGCCGGCGCCCACCACCAGCACGTCGCAGGCCCGCTCGGGGATCGCCGCCGGCGCCGCCGCCAGGGGGGCCGGGACCTCCGGCGCGGCGCTGGCCGCCTCCATCCCGTCCCGCACCTTGGTCAGGCAGGCGCGCTGGCCGGCCTTGCCGTCCACCGTCACCAGGCAGTCGAAGCAGGCGCCCATGCCGCAGTAGAGGCCGCGCGGCGCGCCGCCCGTGGTGGTGCGGTAGGCGAGGATCCCGGCGGCCGAAAGCGTCGCGGCCAGGGTCTCCCCCGGCAGCGCCTCCAGCGCCCGGCCGTCGAAGCGGATGCGGATGGGGGCGGCGGCGGGGCGGATGTCGGGATGGGTCAGACGCATGCGCTTGCCGGCTTCCGCCACTTCCTGTTCAGTCCCGCATCATCGCACGCATCACCGAAGGGGCAAGCGACGTGGCCGAGCCGTTCCGCGGAACCTATACCGTCCTCATCACCCCCTTCACCGCCGATGGCGCCGCGGTCGACCTGAAGGCGCTGGAGCGGCTGGTCGAATTCCAGATCGCCGAGGGCATCCAGGGCCTCATCCCGCTCGGCTCCACCGGGGAATTCCTCTCGGTCAGCCGAGAGGAGCGCACCGCCATCACCGAGACGGTGGTGCGCGTCGCACGCGAGTGCGCGGGGCGCACGGGCGCCGGCCGCGTCCCCGTCCTGATGGGCACCGGCGCCGAGGACACGCGGGAGGTGGTGGCGCTGTCCAAGGAAGCCGAGGCGCTGGGCGCCGACGGCGTCATGATCATCCCGCCCTACTACTCGGTGCCGACCGAGGACGAGCTCTTCCACCACTACAAGACGGTCGCCGATGCCATCGGCATCCCCATCATGGTCTACAACAACCCGGCGACCGCCAACGTCGACCTGCTGCCGGCGACGCTCGCCCGGCTCTCGACCATCCCCAACTGCCGCTACGTCAAGGAGAGCACGCTGGAGGTGACCCGGGTACGGGACATCGTCGCGCTCTGCGGCGACCGGATGGAGGTCTTTGCCGGTGTCCTCGGCTACGAGAGCGCCTGGCTCGGCGCGGTGGGCTGGGTGGCGGTCTGCAGCAACGTGGCGCCGCGCCTGTCCACCGAGATGTTCGCTGCCGCCGCCTTCGAGGCGGACCGGGAGAAGTCGCTCGCGCTCTACCGCCGCCTCGCCCCGCTGCTGCCCTGGGTCGGCGGCCCCCGCTACGTCTCCGGCACCAAGGCCGCCTTCCGGCTGATGGGCATGGACATGGGCGCGCCGCGCCCGCCTCGCCTGCCGCTGCTTGAACGCGACGTTCCGGCCCTGGCGCGGGTCTTGCAGGAGATGGGCGTGACCATCGCCGCCCGTGCCGCGGCCGAATAGGGGAAACCGACGACCATGTTCCGCCGCCTGCTGCTCGGTGCCGCCTTCGTGGCCGCCGCCCTCCCGGCCTTGGCCCAGACCTGCACCCCGAAGGTGCCGGACAGCGAGCTCTCCAAGCCCCGCACCCTGGTGCTCTCGACCAACCCGACCCTGCCGCCGATGCAATTCGTCAATGCCCAGGGCCAGCTCGTCGGCATGCGGGTCGAGCTCGGCGCCGAGATCGCCAAGCGCCTCTGCCTCGCGGTCGAGAACGTCCGCATCGAATTCGCCGCCATGATCCCCGGCCTCGCCGCCCGGCGCTGGGACATGATCAACACCGGCATGTTCTACACCGAGGAACGCGCGAAGCTGATGTACCTGGTCCGCTACGAGGAACAGGCGATCAGCATCAGCGTCCCGCGCGGCAACCCGCGCGCCATCCGCCGGCTGGAGGACCTCGCCGGGCTGACCGTCGGCGTCGAGCAGGGCGGCTTCGAGTTCCGCCGCACCCAGGACATCGCCACCGAACTCACCGGCAAGAACCTGCGCCCCATCACCATCCGGCCCTTCGACAATTTCGCCGTCTCCTTCCAGTCGCTCCGCGTCGGCCAGCTCGATGCCGCCGTCTCCATCGACAGCACCGCCAAGGAATACGACGACCGCGGCGACTTCACCCGCGCCATCTCCGGCCTCTTCGGCACGCCGATCAACTTCGGCTTCCGCAGCAAGGTGCTGGCCCAGGCGGTGGCGACGGTCTTGACCGAGATGCGCGCCGACGGCTCGCTGAAGGCGATGCTCGACCGCTTCGGGGTCAAGGAATACGCCGGCGCCTTCGAGGTGGTCGGGCCCAACTAGGGTGACCATCTGGCGCTGGGACGGGTTCTTCGACTACCTCTTCAACGCCTACCTGCTGGAGGGCGCGGCGATCTCCGTCGCGCTCACCCTCGGCGCCCTGGTCTTCGGGCTGCTGATCGGCGTCGGCATCGCCATCATGCGGCTGGCGCCGAGCCGGCTGCTGCGCGGCTTCGCCCTGTTCTACTGCTGGATCTTCCGCGGCACGCCGCTGCTGGTGCAGCTGCTGATCATCTATACCGGCCTGCCGCTGTTTGGCATCCGCTTCTCGGTCTGGGAGGCGGCGCTGATCGGCCTATCGCTCAACGAGGGCGCCTACCTCTCGGAGATCGTCCGCGCCGGCATCATCTCCGTCGCCCGCGGCCAGCGGGAGGCAGCCTTGGCGCTCGGCTTGCGCCGCCGCCAGGTCTTCCGGCTGGTGACCTGGCCGCAGGCGCTCCGCCTCATCATCCCGCCGCTCGGCAACAGCGTGAACGGGCTGCTGAAGACCACCTCTGTCGCCAGCGTGATCTCGGTGGACGAGCTGCTGCGGCGGACCCAGATCCTGATCCAGGAACGCTTCCTGGTGCTGGAGCTGTTCCTGGTCGCGGCGCTCTACTACCTCGCGATGACCACGCTCTGGGACCTCGTGCAGCGCCGGCTGGAGGCGCGCTACGGCCGCGGCTACGGCGGGGAGGCCGCCGACCGGCGCTAGGCGCCCTCGGCCACCCGCCGGATCGCCGCCGCCGCATCGCGGTCGCGCGGGTCCTCGCTGGCAGCCAGCCCGGCCGCCGCGCCATCCCGGTCCGCGGCGGCGCGGTTCTGGCTCATCTTGCGCTTGCCGACCAGCGCCTCGATCCGCAGCACCAGCCCGACGATGCCCTTGAGCTGCCCGGCGACGAAGGCCTCCGGCGCATCCGCCACCGCCCAGGGCCGCGGCTGCGCGGCTTCCTTCTCCGCGGTCAGCCGGGTGACGATGGCATGCAGCCGCGCGCTGTCCTCGATGATCTCGACCGGACCCTCGGCATGCACCGCCTCGTAGTTCCAGGTCGGGACCACCCGGTGGTGCTCCGCCTTGGCGGGATACCAGTTGGGGGAGACATAGGCCTCCGCCCCGCGGAAGATCGCCACGGCCCGGCCGGCGCCGCGCAAGGCCTGCCAATGCGGGTTGGCCCGGGCGACATGGCCGATCAGCGCGCCGGCCCCGGCATCCAGGGTCAGCGGCAGGTGGGTGACGTCCGGCACGCCGCCGGCGCCGTTCGAGACCAGCAGCGCGAGACGGGCCTGACGGATCAGCCCATGCAGGATCTCCGGGCGGTCCTCCCGGAAGGCGGCGGGGTTGTACATGGCCGCAGCATGCCGGGCCGCGGCCCCCGCTGTCCAATGTGCCCCCGGTGGAGCAGGCCTGCGGTTAAGGCTGGGGCTTGGGGTCGATGTTCGCCGCGGCAGATTCGGTCGCTGCCCGGTCGTCGTTCGGGCGGCCGCCGGCACCGGCTTCGCCTTCCGTCGCCGGCTTGGCGGCGCCGCGGGACTTCTCCTCCTCGGTCCAGGGTTTCTCGCCCGTACCCTGAACGGGGTGACCCTGGGCGGGCTTGCTGTCGGCCGGTTGCGGCTTGGTCTCGGTCATTCAGGCCTCCTCCGTATCGAGCCTCCAGCGCGGCCCGAGGGATGCAGTTCCCGTGTGGTGCCTTCCCGCCATTCGTCGCGTTGCTGCGCGATGCCGATGGAGGCCGTGCCGAATGTTGAGCGATATGCTGCCGGGCGGGCAGGCGATGCCGCTCTGGTTCTCCCTGCTGATCGTCCTGGTCGCAGCACCGGGCTCGGCCCTGGCCCTGGCGCGGGCGGTTTATGCGCTGGCCGACCATGTGCTGCGCGGCCGGTCGGCTCCGGTGCTGGGCCGGGTGCTGATTTATGGCCGGGGCGCGGTGCTGGCAGCCGTCGCGCTGGTGGCGATGCAGGCGGCCCTGCCAGCGGTGGAGCTGCCGCGCCAGGCTGCCGCCGCCATCTCCCGGATGGCGGCGCTCGGGCTGGTCGTGGCGCTCGGCTGGGCGCTGACCCGCAAGGTGGCCGCGGTCTTCGATGCCTACATGGAGGGCGAGCTGGGCGAGAACGCCGACTGGCTGCAACGCCGGCGCCGCACCCAGCTGATCGTCTTCCGCCGGCTGGCGGTCTCGGCCGGGGTGGCGCTGACCGCCGGGCTGGTGCTCACCTCCATTCCCGCGGTGCGCACGGTGGGGCTCAGCCTCTTCGCCTCGGCCGGAGTTGCCGGCATCGTCGCCGGCCTCGCGGCGCGGCCGGCGGTCTCCAACCTCATCGCCGGCATCCAGCTCGCGCTGACCCAGCCGATCCGGCTTGGCGACACGGTGGTGGTCGAGGGCGAATGGGGCCATGTGGCCGAGATCACCTCCACCTACGTGACCATCGCCACCTGGGACCAGCGATCCCTGGTGGTGCCGCTGGTCTATTTCACCGAACGGCCGATCCGTAACTGGACCAAAACCACCTCGCGGTTGCTGGACACGATCTTCATCTATGTGGACTATACCGTGCCGGTCGCCGCTATCCGGGCCGAGGCGCAGCGCCTGCTCGAGGCCAGCCCGCAGTGGGACCGCCGGGTCTTCGCGGTGCAGGTGACCGACCTGAAGGAACGCAGCGTCGAGATCCGCGTGCTGATGAGCGCGGCCGATGCCGGGTCGATGTTCGACCTGCGCTGCCAGATGCGGGAGACGCTGATCGCCTTCCTGGCGGAGCGCTACCCGAAGGCGCTGCCGCAATCCCGGCTGGAGATCAGCGAGGCACGCGCCGCTTGACCGCGCTGCCCGCCGCCGCCAGCCTCGGCCGAAAGCCGGGAGGAAACCATCATGCCGGGACGCCGCGCCACCTTGGCGGCGCTGGGGGGCACGCTGCTGGCCGGCCGCGCCGCCGCGCAGGCCTTCCCCGACCGCCCCATCCGCATCGTCGCGCCCTATGCCGCGGGCGGGCAGTCCGACACCGTCATCCGCCTGCTGGCGCCGAAGATGTCCGAGTTCCTCGGCCAGCCCCTGGTGATCGAGAACCGCACCGGGGCCGGCGGCTCGATCGGCGCCGGCGTCGTCGCGCAGGCGCCGCCCGATGGCTACACGCTGCTGTTCGAGAGCTTCGCCTTCCTGGTGGTGCCCTTCATCGTGAAGGGCCTGACCTTCAGCTACGAGACCGCCTTCGCCCCGGTCGGCCAGGCAGTGGCGCTGCCCTACGTGCTGGTGGTGCGGAAGGACTTCCCGGCCAGCGATCTCGCCGGCTTCGTCGCCCATGCCAGGGCGCATCCAGGCGTCAGCTACGGCACCCCGGGGATCGGCACGCCGGGCCACCTCGCCGGGGCACTGCTCGAGAGCCGGGCGGGAATCAGGCTGGAGCACGTGCCCTACCGGGGCGGCGCGGAATCGGCGCGGGACCTGGCGGCCGGCAGCATTGACGCGGCCATCGGCACCGCCAATACCTTCGGCCCGCTCGTGCAGGACGGCCGGATCCGCGGCATCGCGCTGACCAGCGCGGAGCGGCGCGGCAGCCTGTCCGGCCTGCCCACCATCGCCGAAAGCGGCTTTCCCGGCTTCGATATCACCAGCTGGAACGGGCTCTTCGCGCCGTCCGGCACGCCGGCCCCGGTGCTGGCCCGGCTGGAAGCCGCGCTGGCCCATGCGACCGGCGATGCCGAGACCCGGCAGCGGCTGGCGCTCACCGGGAACGAGGCGGTGACCGAGAGCGCCGCCGCCTTCGCCGCCCGCATCCGACGGGAGCGGCCGGTGGTGCGGCAGATCGTGGAGCAGACCGGCATCCGCGCGGACTGACGCGCCGCAGACGGCGCACCGGCCGCGCGGCCCGGACTGCGGCCCCTCAGCTCAACGCGATCTCCCGGTAGCCCTTCGCCGCCACCGCGTCGCACCAGGCGCGGTAGTCCGGGGCGCTGCCGCTGTAGCGGGCGATGACGCGGGTCTGCTTGCCCTCGACGTTGCTGTTGTAGCCGGTGAACCAGGAATTGACCTCGTTCGAGAGCAGCCCGGCGCCCATCGCCTTCACGTGCTCGGTCCAGGCCGCCACCGCGGCGGCCGTGGCGTCGGCCCGGGTCAGGCCCCGGTCCCGCATGGTGCGGATCAGGCCGGTCACCCAGTCCACGTTGTATTCGATGCTGCGGGGGATGTTGCCCAACGCGGTGTGCGGCCCCATCAGCATGAACATGTTGGGGAAGCCCTCGACCTGCACGCCGAGGAAGGTCTGCGGGCCCTGCGCCCATGCGTCCTTCAGCCGCCGCCCTTCCGTACCGCGGATATCGATGCGGTCGAAGCTGCCGGTGATGGCGTCGAAGCCGGTGGCATAGACGATGATGTCGAACTCGAACTCGGCCTCGCGGGTGCGGATGCCTTGCGGCGTGATCCGCTCGATCGGGGTGTCCTGGAGGTCCACGAGCCGGACGTTCGGCTGGTTGTAGACCTCGTAGTAGCGGGTCTCCATCGGCACGCGGCGGGTGCCGAAGCCGTGGTTCTTCGGGATCAGCTTCTCGGCCACCGCCGGGTCTTTCACCCGCTGGCGGATCTTGCGGGCGACGAAGTCGGAGACCACGGCATTGGCGGCCGGGTCCACCAGGTAGTCGCGGAAATTGCCGACCCAGATGCCGAAGCCCGGCTCGCCGTACAGCTTCTCGAGGAAGGCCTCGCGCTCCTCCGGCGTCACCTCGAAGGTGCCGCGGGGGTCGGGCGTATGCAGGAAGCAGGAGAAGGTCTCCTGGCAGCGCTGGAACATGGCGGGGTAGTTGGCCTTGATGGCGCGCTGCTCCTCGGCGGTGATCGGCCGGTTGTGCAGCGGCGCGCACCAGTTCGGCGTGCGCTGGAAGATGGTCAGCTGCCCCGCGGTCTTCGCCACCTCCTGGATGGTCTGCACGCCGGTGGCGCCGGTGCCGATCACCGCCACCCGCTTGCCGGCGAAGTCCACCGGCTCGTGCGGCCAGCGGGAGGTGTGGAAGGCCTGGCCGCGGAAATCCCCGATGCCCTCGATGCGCGGCAGGGTCGGCGCCGACAGCGGCCCGACGGCGGTGACCAGGAAGCGGGAGCGGTACCGGGCGCCATCCTCGAGGGTCACCTCCCAGGCGCGCTCCTCCTCCCGGTAATGCGCCGCGGCGACCCGGCTGTGGAAGCGCATGTCCCGCCGCAGCTCGAATTTGTCGGCGACGTGGTTGAGGTAGCGCAGCGTCTCCGCCTGCGGGGCGAAATGCTCGGACCAGCTCCATTCCTGCAGTAGGTCGCGGGAGAAGGAATAGCCGTAGGAATAGCTCTCGGAATCGAAGCGCGCGCCGGGGTAGCGGTTCCAGTACCAGGTGCCGCCGACGCCGGAGCCGGCCTCCAGCACCAGGACCCGCAGCCCGAGCTCCCGCAGGCGGAGCAGCTGGTACATGCCGGACATGCCCGCCCCGATGATGACGGCGTCGTAGTCCAGCCTCGGGTCGGGTGCGGCGGCTGCCACTGCCTGGGGTGCTTCGGCCATGTGATCTCGTTCCTTCTTGCGCGGTGCCGGACCATCGGGCGCTGCGGGCGCAGGCATGCCGGGCCGGGACCGCGGGGGCGCCTGGACGGGCGGCGAGGGTATCCGCGGAGGGACAGGGGATGCAAAGCCCGCCTGCCCCGGCGCCTATTGCGGCGGCCCGGCCGGCTCCGGCCGGGCCAGCCCCGCCTGCAGCGCCGCCGCCAGCCGGTCCAGCGCCGGGCCGGAGGCGGCGATGGCCTTGCCCATGGGCAGGAAGCCATGGATCAGCCCCGGCGCCCGTCAGAGCGTGACCGGGATGCCCGCCTCGACCAGCCGCCGCGCATAGGCCTCGCCCTCGTCGCGCAGTGGGTCATGGCTGGCGGTGAGGACATAGGCCGGCGGCAGCCCCGCGACCGAGGCCGCCAGCAAGGGGGAGGCGCGCCAGTCCGCGACCTCCCCCGCATGGTTCAGGTAGTGGTCGCGGAACCAGGCCATGCTGGCGCGGGTCAGCAGGTGGCCCTCCCCGAAGTCGGCGTGGGAGGGCGTATCCATCGCGAAGTCGGTGGCCGGGTACAGCAGCAGCTGGAAGGCGATGGCCGGGCCGCCCGCCTCCCGCGCCAGCAGGCAGACCGAGGCCGCCAGGTTCCCCCCGGCGCTGTCCCCGCCCACCGCGATCCTGGCCGGGTCCACCCCCAGCCCGGCGGCCTCGGCGGCGAGCCATCGCGTCGCGGTGAAGGCATCCTCCAGGGCGGCGGGGAATTTGTGCTCCGGCGCCAGGCGGTAGTCCACCGCCAGCACGACGCAGCCGGCCCGCGCCGCCAGGTGCCGGCAGACGCCGTCATGCGAGTTGAGGTTGCCCAGCACCCAGCCGCCGCCGTGGAAGAAGGCCAGCGCCGGGCTGCCCGAGGCCGGCGCCGCGGCGGGCCGGTAGAGCCGCAGCGGGATCGGCCCGCCCGGTCCGGGGATCGAGAGGTCCCGCACCTCGGCCACCGGCATCGGCTCCGGCGCGGTGGCGGCCCGCCCGGCCATGTAGGAGGCCCGCGCCCCCTCCGGGCTCAGCGTGTCCCAGGCCGGCCGGTCCGGGGCATGGATGACCTTGAGGACCTCGGCGACGTCGCGGTTCAGGCTCATGGCGGCATTCCTCCGTGCGTGCGGCCAGCCTGGCCGCCCGCCGGCCGCCCTTGCCAAGCACCACCCGGCGGATACCATCCCGGCACGAACCGCAAGGGCGGGCATGGGATGGAACGGCTCCGGGGCCTGCGGCGCTCTGTCCGCGAGGCGGATGCCACCGGCTGCGGCGGCACCGGGGCCACCTGGCGCCGGGATGGCCAGGCGCCCGGCACGTCCGGCGGCTGCCTGCCGGCCGTGCCACGCCGCCCGCCGGCCTGATCATCGTCCCGAGAAGGATTGGCTGCCATGCCCGACATGACCCCCGCCCCCGCCGGCCGTGACCTCGACGCGCTCATCGTCGGCGCCGGCTTCGCCGGGCTTTACCAGCTGCTCTGCCTGCGCGACCGGCTGGGCCTGAAGGTCCAGGTGCTCGAGGCCGGGGACGGCGTGGGCGGCACCTGGTACTGGAACCGCTACCCCGGGGCCCGCTGCGATTCCGAGAGCCACGCCTACAACTACACCTTCTCGAAGGAGCTGTTCGAGGAGTGGGAATGGTCCGAGCGCTACCCCGACCACGCGGAGATCCGCCGCTACCTCGACCACGTGGCCGACCGCTTCGACCTCCGGAAGGACATCCGCTTCGGCACCCGCGTGGTCGGCGCGCGCTACGACGAGGCGGCCAACCGCTGGTCGGTGACGACCGAGGCCGGCGAGACGCTGACCGCGCAATTCCTCATCACCGCCGTCGGCTGCCTCTCCACCGCCAACGTGCCGAAATTCCCCGGCCTCGAGAGCTTCCAGGGCCAGTGGTACCACACCGGCCAATGGCCGCAGGAGGGGGTGGATTTCACCGGCAAGCGCGTCGGGCTGATCGGCACCGGCTCCACCGGCATCCAGGCGACGCCGGTCATCGCCCAAACGGCGGCGCACCTCACCGTCTTCCAGCGCACCGCGAATTACAGCGTGCCGGCGCACAACGCGCCGCTGACGCCGGAATTCAAGGCCTGGGTGAAGGAGAACCACGCCGAGATCCGCCGGATCATGCATACCAACACCAATGGCCAGGCCTTCTTCATCGAGGACCGCTCGGGCCATGAGGTGACGCCGGAGCAGCGCCAGGCGCTGTACGAGGCCGCCTGGGCCAAGGGCGGCCTGCAGTTCCGCGGCGTCTTCCGCGACATGCTGCTGGACAAGTCGGTGAACGACACCGCGGCCGAGTTCCTGAAGGCCAAGATCCGCGCCATCGTGAAGGACCCGGCGACCGCGGCGCTGCTGGCCGATATCGACCATCCCTATGCCGCCAAGCGCCCGCCGATCGACACCGACTACTTCGCCACCTTCAACCGCGACAACGTCTCGCTGGTGAACGTGCGGGCGGCGCCGATCGAGGCCATCACCCCGACCGGCCTGCGGACCAAGGATGCGGAATACCCGCTCGACATCATCGTCTTCGCCACCGGCTACGATGCGATGACCGGCCCGCTGCTGAAGCTGAACATCCTGGGCCGCGGCGGCCAGCCGCTGGCCAAGGCCTGGGAGGCCGGGCCGCGCAACTACCTCGGGCTGCAGGTGGCCGGCTTCCCCAACCTCTTCACTATCACCGGGCCGGGCAGCCCCTCGGTGCTCTGCAACATGCCGGTCGCCATCGAGCAGCATGCCGAGTGGATCACCGGCTGCATCGCGCATCTGCGCGACCGGGGGCTGGCGCGGGTGGAGACCACCGAGGCGGCGATGGCGGAGTGGGTCGCCAAGGTGAACGAGGCCGCCAACGTGACGCTGCTGCCGCAGGCGCACCATTCCTGGTACCTCGGCGCCAACGTGCCGGGCAAGCCGCGGGTCTTCATGCCCTACGCCGGCGGCATGGCGCGCTACCGCGCCATCTGCGACGCGGTCACCGAGAAGGGCTACGAAGGCTTCGTGCTGAGCGACTGAGGCCGTAGCGGGGGCGCCGGCCTGAGCCATACTGCGGCGAACCATCGCCGAGGAAACGCCCATGCCCGTCCGCCACCTGCTCGCCGCGCTGGTCTGCCTGGCGCTGCCGAGCCCTGCCGCCGCGCAGCCCTTCCCGGATCGCCAGCTGCGGGTCATCGTCCCCTTCGCCGCCGGCGGCAGCACGGATGTCACCGCGCGGGTGCTGGCGGAGGCCCTGGGCAACCTGCTCGGCACCCCGGTGCTGGTGGAGAACCGGACCGGCGCCGGCATCGTCGTCGGCACCGAGGCCGCGGCCAAGGCCGAGCCGGATGGCCATACCCTGCTGGTCACCTCCAATTCCCATGCGATCGTGCCGTCGCTCATGGCGCGGCTGCCCTTCGACCCCGCCGGCGACTTCACCGGCGTCTTCCTGGCCGGCACCCTGCCGCAGGTGGTCGTGGTGACGGCGGCGCTGCCGGCGCCGGACCTGCGCGGCTTCATCGCCCTGCTGCAGGCAAACCCGGGCAAGTACGCCTATGCCAGCGGCGGCATCGGCAGCGCCATCCACCTCGGCAGCATCAACTTCCTCGCCGCGACCGGGACCGAGATGCTGCACGTGCCCTATCGCGGCGGCGGGCCGGCGATGCAATCGGTCATCACCGGCGAGACCAGCATGATGATCGACCCGGTGGCCTCCTCGGCGCCGCATATCCGCAACGGCACGGTGCGGGCGCTGGTCATCGGCGCCGCAACTCGCAGCCCGATCCTGCCGGAGGTGCCGACCGCGGCCGAGGCCGGCCTGCCGGCCTTCCGGGCCGAGGCCTGGATCGCCGTCCTCGCGCCGGCCCGCACCCCGGCGGCGCGCGTCGCCCGGCTCAATGCCCTCTTCACCGAGGCGGCGCGGCGCGGCGCCGCCCGCCTCGCCGGGATCGGCCTGCAGCCGGTGCCCGAGGTGGCGACGCCGGAGCAGGTGACCCGCTTCTTCCGCGAGGACATCGCCCGGCTGGGCCCGGTCCTCAGCGGTGCCGGCATCCGCCCGGAATGAACCTGGGCCGGCCCGACGCGGCACGGCCCCCTTGCCCCGCAGCCCCGCTTCGGGTCTAACCCGCCGCCCCTTCGCGGCGCGGGTAGCTTTCATGGCAGCGGTCATCGGTGTCGACTTCGGCACCACCAACAGCGTGGTGGCCATCCTGCAGCCGGATGGCCGGGTCGAGACCGCCCGCTTCGCCGTCGGCCAGGCCGAGTTCGACGTCTTCCGCTCGGTGCTCTGCTTCTGGGCGGCCGAGCGGGGCGCCGTCCGGCATGCCGGCGGGCCGCTGGCGATCGATGCCTATCTCGAGGACCCGCTGGCCAGCCGCCTCATCATGTCGATGAAATCCTACCTGGCGCAGCGCTCCTTCGGCGAGACCCGCATCTTCGGCCGGTCCTTCAACCTCGAGGCGCTCATCGCCCTGCTGCTGCGGGACCTGTTCGGGGACGGCGCCGCGGCGCTGGCCGGCGCCCGCCTCGTCGCCGGCCGCCCGGTCCGCTTCGCCGGGGATGCGCCGGATGACGCCCTGGCCGAGACCCGGCTGCGCGCCGCCTATGCCCGGGCCGGCTGGCCGGAGATCGGCTTCGCCCTGGAGCCCGAGGCCGCCGGCTACCGCTTCGCCAGCACGCTGGACGGTGCCGCCACCGTCCTGGTCGGCGACTTCGGCGGCGGCACCAGCGATTTCTCGGTGCTGCGCTTCGAGCCCGGCGCCGCCCATGGCGTCACCGCCCTCGGCCATGCCGGCGTCGGCATCGCCGGCGACAATTTCGACTACCGGATCATCGACCGCGTGGTCTCGCCCCTGCTCGGCAAGAACGACAATTATACGGTGATGGGCAAGCCGCTGCCGATCCCGCCCGCCTGGTTCACCGGCTTCGCCCGCTGGCACCGGCTGTCGCTGATGCGCGCCCCGCGCATCCTCAGCGACATCGCCGAGGTCGCCCGCACCGCCGACCATCCGGAGCGGCTGCGCCACCTGATCGGCCTGATCGAGGAGGAGGCCGGCTATTCCCTGTACCGCGCCGTCTCCGGCGTGAAGGCCGCGCTGTCGCGGGCGCCCCGCGCCACGCTGGAATTCCGCCACGAGGGCTTCCGCGTCGAGGCCGCCATCGACCGCGCGGATTTCGAATCCTGGATCGCGCCGGACCTGGCGAAGCTCGGCACCGCGGTGGATGAGGCCCTGGCCGAGGCCGGCCTGCCGCCCGAGCGGGTGGACCGGGTCTTCCTCACCGGCGGCACCTCGCTGGTCCCGGCGGTGCGGCGGCTGTTCGAGGAGCGCTTCGGCGCCGCCAAGCTGGCCGGCGGCGGCGAGTTCGTCTCCGTCGCGGAAGGCCTGGCGCTGATCGGCCGCGCCCGCGGGGGCTAGGACGGCACCCTCCGCCACGGCCTCAGGGCCGGACGGCGGGCGTCTCCAGCAACAGGCCGGCGGCGCGGGACATCAGGAAGGTCTCGATGGCGATATACTCCGGCGCGCCATAGGCGAAGGGCTCGGACCGCACGCCGGCCATGCAGTTGCGCAGCCGGCGCTGCAGCGACCCCATGCCCTGCCATTCCAGCCGATAGAGCGGATAGCCGTTGGGGTGCCCCTGCGGGATCGGGCTGCCCGCCAGCCGCCGTCCCGCGTTGTCGTCGTGGCATTGGGCGCAGCTGAGGTTGAGCTGGCCGCGGCGTTCGCGGAACAGCGCCTCGCCCTGCGCCCGGGCCGGGGCCAGGCGCGGGTCCGCGGGCGGCGCGACCGGCAGGCCGCGCGACTGGTGGGCGACGAAGCTGCCCAGCGCCAGCAGCGGCTCGCCCTCCAGCGCCAGGGCCGGCGCGCCCTGGCGTTCCACCCGGCATTGGTTGATCCGTCCGGCGAGGTCGATCGGCCCGGCCCGCGCTTCATCGTACACGGGGTAGCGGGCGGCGGCGCCGCGCATGCTGGCGGCGGCATCGCCATGGCAGCCGGCGCAGCCGGATTGCTGCCACAGCGCCTCGCCCTCCTGGACCCAGAGCATGCCGGGGTTGGCGGTATCGTCCCGCTGCATCGCCTGGGTTTCCGGCGCCATCAGCTCGAAGCCGGATTGCGGCTGCGCCGCCGCGGCCAGTGCAATCAGGGGCGCCAGCAGCAGCGCCAGCGCGGCGCGCCTCATGCCCCAACCCTCATGCCACCGTCAGCGCCCGGGTCTCGGTCTGCTCGAAGCCGTTGTCGCCGCTCCAGGTGAAGGCGAGGATGCCGCTCTCGGTCACCAGCATGGAGAATTCGAGGAAGGGGTTGGCGGCGATCGCCTGGTGCAGCTCGGCGCGGAAGACCTCCTCGTTGTTGAACAGGCAGGTGAAGCTGCGGATGATGTCGCGCTGCTGGGTCACGCCGTTCGGGCCGGGGCGGTAGCCGGTCTCCATCCCGTGCTGGATCAGCGTGCGGATCTCGATGACTTCGCCCCGCTTCGGGTTGCGCGGCAGGTTGATCAGGGTGCGGGCCATGGCTCAGAACTCGACGCAGGCGGCGAGGGTCACGATGACCTCGGCGCTGTCGGACCAGTAGGTCCCGTCGCTCATCTCCGCCACCGCGACCAGGGTCTGCGAGGTGGCGAGCCGGATGCGCGTCGCCAGCCGGGCGCGGCCGGAACGTGGCCCGAAGCGGGCGGTGACGACATGGGGCTGCGGGTTCTTCTCGTTGAAGAGGGCAATGCCGCGGACATGATCGGCCTCGCTCATCGGGCTCTCGACCGCGATGGTGACCGGCACGGTATTGCCGTTCTCGACCAGCGAGGGGATGTCGAGCGTGACCCGCCCCGGGCGCGGCCGCGCCCCGCCGGTGAAGCCGAGGATGACCTGCTGCAGGCCCTCCCGCTCGGCGGCCCGCACCGGCCACACCAGCGCCACTGCCAGCAGCCCGCCGGTCAGGCTGCGCCGGCTAATCACGCAGGGTGAGGAGAAACGCGACGACATCCTCGATCTCCTCGGCGGTGAGTATGGTGCGGCCCTGCCAGGCCGGGCCGACCTGGTGCAGGCCCTCGCTGCGGTAATAGGAAGGCATGATGGTCTGCGGGTTCAACCGCCGGCCATCGACCAGCCGCAGCCGCAGCTGGCCCTCGCTCAGCCGGGACCCGGCCCCGGCGAGGCCCGGCGCCAGGTCGCCCTGGAAGCGCTCCTCCGGGAAGGGCCCCGAATGGCAGAGCAGGCAGAGCCCGCGCTGCCGCGTGGTGACGATGGCCCGGCCGCGCACCGCATCCCCCGGCGTGCCGGTGAGCGAGGGCAGGCTGTCCTCCTGCGCCGCGGCGCCGCCGGCCAGCAGGAGCAGGACCCAGGGCCACCTAGCCAAACACGTCCGCCGTGATGGTGCGGTACCAGCCCTCGGCATAGCCGGCCTCGGCGCGGCGGGTGCTGGCCGGGGCCTCCAGCGGGCTGGTGCCGCCGGCGCCCGGCACATCCGTCAGCAGCCCGTTCGCGGGCTGGTAGACCCCGGCGATGGAGATGCCATAGTCCGGCGCGACGATGCTGTAGCAGGTGTTGATCAGCTTCGGCGCCGCCGGCGCCTCGCCCCGCAGCAGTCCCGCCACCGCCTCGGCACAGACCCGCGCCTGGGCATTGGCGGCGAAGGCGGATTTCGGCATGGCCCCGGCGATGATCGCATCGCCGATCACATGGATGCCGGGGCGCAGCGTCGATTCGAAGCTGACGGGATCGACCGGGCACCAGCCGCTGCGATCCGCCACCCCCGCGAGTGCGGCGATGCGCCCGGCCCGCTGCGGCGGGATGACATTGGCCACCGCCGCCTCATGGTCGCCGAACTCCGTCCGCAGCACCCGGCCCGCGACATCGACCTCGGTCACCTTGCCGCCGGCCGAGAGCGGGACGTATTCCAGCAGTTCGGGATAAAGCGCCGCCCAGGCCTGCTCGAAGAGCTTCTGCTTGGAGAAGACATCCTTCGCATCCAGCACCATCAGCTTGGAGCGTGGCTTATGCGTCTTCAGGTAATGCGCGATCAGGCTGGCGCGCTCATAGGGGCCGGGCGGGCAGCGAAAGGGGTTGGCGGGCACCGCCATCACCACCAGCCTGCCATCCTCCATCGCCTCGAGTTGGCGGCGCAGCAGCAGGGTCTGGGCGCCGGCCTTCCAGGCATGCGGCATGGCCTCGGTCGCGGCCTGGTCGTAGCCCGGCAGCGCGTCGAACCGCAGGTCGATCCCCGGCGCCATGACCAGCCGGTCGTAGGGCAGCACCGTCCCATCGGCGAGGGTCACCCGTCGCGCCGCCGCATCCACCGCGGTCGCCGCCTGATGCACCACCGCGATGCCGTCGCGGCGCAGCCCGGCATAGCCGAAGCGCTGCTGGTCCATCTCCCGCAGCCCGGCGATGACGGCATTGCTGAAGGGGCAGGAGACATAGACCTCCGCCGGTTCCACCAGCGTCACCGCCAGCCCGGCCCGATGCAGCGCCCGCGCCGCTGTCGCCCCGCCGAAGCCACCGCCGATGACCACCAGCTTCGGCGCCGCCTGGGCCAGCGCCGGCGCGGCCAGCAGCGAGGCGGCGAGCAGGGCACGCCGCTTCATGGCGGTGCCGAGACCCAGGCGGCGATGGCCCGGATTTCCGCCTCGGTGAAGCCGCGGGCGATGCGGTCCATCACGGTCGGGGCGCGCTCGCCGGCCTGATAGGCCAGCATTGCCGCCGTTACCGCCTCGGCAGGCTGGCCCGCCAGCGCCGGCAGGGCGCCGCCACCGTGGCAGCCGGCGCAGGAGGAAGCGCCAGGGGGCGACGCTGCGGCTGGCACAGCGATCAAAAAGGAAAGCAAGGCAAGGTCAGGGAGGGAAAAGTATTCCCTCCCGTTGGAAGCATGCGTCCAACCCCACCCTTCCTTTCTGTTCTTTTTAAAAACAGAACAAAAATGGATGAGGGGTTTGGGGAGAATACCGTCGCGGCAGTGCCGCGCCCCCCAACCTTCCTTCCTCACGTCTTCAGATCCGCCGCCTTCAGCGGCAAGGACCGCACCCGCTTGCCCGTCGCCGCGAAGACCGCGTTCAGCACCGCCGGCGCCGCCACGGCGATCGTCGGCTCACCGACCCCGCCCCAGAAGCCGCCGGAGGGCATGACGATGCTCTCGACCGCCGGCATCTCGGCCAGCCGCATCATCGGGTAGGTGTCGAAATTCTCCTGCTCGACCCGGCCGCCCTTGATGGTGATCTCGCCATGCAGCGCCGCGGTCAGGCCATAGGCGAAGCTGCCCTCGATCTGCGCCGCGATCTGCTGCGGGTTCACCGCATGGCCCGGGTCGGTGGCGGCGACGATGCGGTGCACCGTCACCTCGCCATCCGCCGCGACCGAGACCTCGGCGCAGGCGGCGACATAGCTGCCATAGCCCATGATCGCCGCCAGCCCGCGGTGCCGCCCGGCCGGCGCCGGAGTGCCCCAGCCGCCCTTCTCGGCGACCGCGTTCAGCACCGCGAGGTGCTTCGGCGCCCCCCGCAGCATGGCGCGGCGGAACTCCAGCGGGTCCTTGCCGGCGGCGAGTGCCACCTCGTCGATGAAGCACTCGAGGTAGACGGCGTTCTGGTTAACGTTCACCCCGCGCCAGAAGCCCGGCGGCACATGGGTGTTGCGCATGGCGTGGTCGATCAGCAGGTTCGGGATGCCATAGCCGAAGGCGCCCTCCGCGCCACCCTGCGCCAGGCCCTGGAAGACCCGGCTGTCGACGCCGCCCTGCAGCATCTGCGGCGCGATGCCGGCGATGATGGACTGGCCGGAGATGCGCATGTGCAGCGCCTCGAGCCTGCCTTCGGCATCCAGCCCAGCGGTCAGCTTGCAGGCGGTGATCGGGTGGTAGCGGCCATGCAGCATGTCCTCCTCGCGCGACCACACCAGCTTCACCGGCGTGCCCGGCATTTCCTTGGCGATGGCCACGGCCTGGCGGACGTAGTCCTGCCAGCCGCGCCGGCCGAAGCCGCCGCCGAGATGCACCTTGTGCACCTCGCATTGCTGCGGCCGCAGGCCGGCGGCCTCGGCGCAGGCGGCGAGCGAGGCCTCGCCGTTCTGGGTCGGGCACCAGACCTCGCAGCGGTCGGCCTTCCAGATCGCCGTGGCGTTCATCGGCTCCATGGTGGCGTGGTTCTGGAAGGGGAAGTTGTAGACCGCCTCCACCGTCTTGGCGGCGCGGCCGAGCGCTGCCCTGGCATCGCCCGCCTTGTTGCCGATGAAGGCCTCGGCGGCACCCAGCCCCTCGGTCAGCATGGCCGCGATGGTCTCCGAGGACAGCGAGGCATTCGGCCCCTCGTCCCAGACGATCGAGAGCGCATCGAGGGCGGAGTTCGCCTGCCACCAGGTCTCGGCGACGACGGCGAGGGCGCTGTCGCCGACCTGCACCACCTTCCTCACGCCCGGCCGCGCCAGGGCGGCGGCGGCATCGAAGGACTTCACCTTGCCGCCGAAGACCGGGCAGTCCCGGATCGAGGCATTCAGCATCCCCGGCATGGTCAGGTCGATGCCGTAGACCTGGCTGCCGTTGGTCTTGGCGATCGTATCGAGCCGCGGCACCGGCTTACCGGCCAGGTGCCATTCCGCCGGGTTGCGCAGCGGGATGTCGGTCGGCGGCGTCAGCTTCGCCGCGGCCTCGGCCAGCTGGCCGTAGCGCATGGTCCGGCCGGAGGGCTGATGGGTGACGACCGAGGCGGCCGCCTTGCACTCACTGACCGGGACATTCCAGCCGGTGGCCGCGGCCTGCACCAGCATCATCCGCGCGGCGGCGCCGCCCTTGCGGACATATTCGTTGGATTCCCGGATGCCGCGGCTGCCGCCGGTCGAGAAATCGCCCCAGACCCGGCTGCGGGCGAGGTTCTGCCCCGGCGTCGGGTATTCGGTGGTGACCTTGGCCCAGTCGCAGTCCAGCTCCTCGGCGACGAGCTGAGCGAGGCCGGTCAGCGTGCCCTGGCCCATCTCGGAGCGGGCGATGCGGATGACGACGGTGTCGTCCGGCTTGATGACGACCCAGGCATTGACCTCGGGCGTGGCGGCACCGGCGGCCGCAATGTTCTGGCCTTGGGCCATGGGCGCGCGGATGCCGAGGGTGAAGGCGCCGGCCACGGCCGAGACGCTAAGGAAGCCGCGGCGGGAGAGCTTGGCGATGGCGTTCATGATCGGTGCCCCCTCAGCCGCGCGCGCCAGGGGAGGTGGCATTGGTGCCGGCCGCCTGCTGGATGCCGGCGAGCACCCGGTTGTAGGTGCCGCAGCGGCAGATGTTGGTGACGGTGCCGCGGATATCCGCCTCGGAGGGCTTCGGGTTCTCCGCCAGCAGCGCGGCCGCGGCCATCAGCATGCCGGACTGGCAGTAGCCGCATTGCGGCACGTCCAGCGCCACCCAGGCCTTCTGCAGGGGGTGGTCGTTGTTGGGCGAGAGGCCCTCGATGGTGACGATCTTCTGCGCCTCGGTCACCGCCGAGAGGGGCAGGGCGCAGGACCGCGTCGCCACGCCGTCCAGGTGCACGGTGCAGGCGCCGCATTGCGCGACGCCGCAGCCGTATTTCGTCCCGGTCATGCCCAGCTGCTCCCGGATCACCCAGAGCAGCGGCGTGTCGTCCTCGGCCTGGACCTCGACGACGCGTCCGTTGACGTTGAGCTTGGCCATCCCACACCCCCACACTCGGCTTTGCAGCCAGCTTAGTGAGGGAGGTGGCGACGGTCCAACAAGTTACAATCGATGACGTGACAGGCCAATATCAGGCGCCCACGGCCTCGTTCACCGCGACATAGGGCTGCCGCTTCACCCGATCCATGTTCAGCCCCTCGATCCGCAGCAGGCGGGTCGAGCCGTCGCGGCGCGGGGAATGCAGCACGCCCGGCTCGTACAGGTAGGCATCGCCCGGCTGCAGCGAGTAGTCGCGGGTCGGCCGCGCCTTGCCCGGGGCATCCTCGGTCGGGCGGGCCAGGCAGTCGTAGTCGGTCATGATGGTTTCGCCGGTCGCCTGGCCATAGATCGCCCAGGCCGGCCCGTGGTCGTGCGGCTTGCTGTTCTTGGCGCCCTCATAGGCATGCGCCAGGATGGTGAAGCCGAGATCGGGGTCCTCGTAGAGCACATGCCGCTCCGGCCCGCCGGCCGGGATGTATGTCTCGACGAAATCCTTGTCCTTCAGGATTTCCTGGACCAGCTCGGTCACGGCGACGCGGCCTTCGGTCCCGGGGTGGGCCGTCAGCGCGGTCTTGCACTGGGCGGCGAATTGCTCGAGCGTCATGCCCATCGGCCTGGCCTCCTGGTGGTTGTTGGCGAGGACGCTAATCCCGCGGCGGATGGTGTCAACCACGGCGGTCGACCAGCCCCTCCGGCGTCGCACACAGGTGGGTCAGCGTCCGGTCGGCATGGCGCAGCCGCCAGGACAGCATGCGGTTCCGCGCCTCGCTCAGCAGCCCGGCCGCGGCCGGCGCGGCGGCCAAGTTGCGGCTCTCGCCGGGGTCGGCCGCCAGGTCGTAGAGCACCGGCGGCAGGCCGGTGAAATGCACATACTTGAACCGCTCGGTCCGGATCGCCGCCATCGCCGCCGCATCGACGTCCAGGCCGAAGGGCGGCCGGCGCGGGTCGGGCCAGCCGCCCCGCAGGTCGTATTCGAAATGCACCGCGTCGCGCCAGGCCGCCGGCGTCTCCCCGCGCAGCCAGGGCGCCAGGGAGACGCCGTCGCAGGCGCGGGGGACCGGGGCGCCGACCCGGTCCAGGATGGTCGGCATCAGGTCCACCGCCTCGGTGAAGGCCGCGACCCGGCGTGGGCCCGGCGCCGCCGGATCGCGGATGATCAGCGGCAGGTGGTAGCTCTGGTCGAACCAGCCGAGCTTGCCGAGCAGCCCATGGTCGCCGAGTTGCTCGCCGTGGTCGGCGGTGACGATGACCAGCGTCTCCTCGGCCTGCCCGGTCTCCCGCAGCGCCGTCAGCACCCGGCCGATTGCGTCGTCGACCTCGGCGATCAGCCCGTAATAGGCCTGCCGCGTCGCCCGCACCTCCTCGGCGGCAAGCGGCTGCACCGTGCCGGTCGCGCCCTGGTAGAAGCTGGACCGCTTCTGGCTGCCGAGCCAATGCCGCAGCAGCGGATGCTGCTCGGCCTCCGCCGCATCGCCCAGCGGCGCCGGGATCCGGTCCACCGCCACCGCCTCGTGCCAGGGCGCCGCGGCGGCGAAGGGCGGGTGCGGCCGGAAGAAGCCGGCATGCAGCACCCAGGGCCGGTCGCGCCGGGTGGTGCGGAGGAATTCGATGGCCTTCTCCGCCGCCCAGGCGGTGTCCGAGGCCCAGGCCGGCATGCGCATCGGCGCGGCGCTGGGCCCCGGCGTGCCCTCCGGCCCGAGCAGCGCCATGGGATCCGCCGGCAGGGCGATGCCCTTGGCCGCGGCCCAGGCGAAGTAGTTGTGGAATTCCACCTCGTCGAAATGGGCGAAGACCCGCCAGCCCTCCTGCACGTCGCCCCAGACGCGGAAGCGCGGGTCGGCGGCGGTGGTGCCGCGCGGGTCGGGGGCGGTCGTGGTATAGCCGACCAGGTTCGGGTCGAGCCCGGCCCGGCGCAGCTCCAGCGCCAGGTTCGGATGCCGCGCATCCAGCGGCACGCCGTTCGCCACCACCCGGTGGTTCATCACGTAGAGCCCGGTCAGCATCGAGGCCCGCGCCGGCCCGCAGGGCGCGCTCTGGCCGAAGTGCCGGGTGAAGACCGTCGCTTCCGCCGCCAGCGCGTCCAGGTTCGGCGTTCGCACCGCCGGATGCCCCAGCGCCCCGAGGCAATCCCCCCGCCACTGGTCGGCGATGATGAGCAGCACGTTCCTGACCATGCGTGTTGGACTCCTCCTGCGGCCGATACTAGCCTTGGCATGAACAACCACGCCGGATGACAGAACGATGACAGACGAGCGGCTCGTCCTTATTGCCGATCTACTGGAATTGAAGGCCGACGGCCAATACGGCCTGCACGCCATCAACCAGCGGCAGCATGCGCTGCAATCCGCCTGGCTGGCCGAGCGGCAGGGCTGCCCGCCGGCCCTGATCGCCGCCTCCCTGATGCATGACATCGGCCATCTGGTGCATGACCTGGGCGAGGATCCCGCCGCCCGGGGCGTCGACGACCAGCACGAGGATCTCGGCACTGCCTTCCTCGCCAAGTGGTTCGGGCCGGAGGTGACGGAGCCGGTGCGCCTGCATGTCGCGGCCAAGCGCTACCTCTGCGCGACCGAGGCCGACTACTTCGGCAGGCTCTCGCCGGATTCGGTGCGCAGCCTGGCGCTGCAGGGCGGCCCGATGTCGGCCGCGGAAGTGGCCGCCTTCCGCGCCCTGCCGCAGGCCGCGGCGGCGGTGCAGCTCCGCCGCTTCGACGAGGACGCCAAGGTGAAGGACCTGGCGACGCCGCCGGTCAGCCACTTCATGCCCTATGTCGCGGCCTGCATCGCCCCGGCCTGACCGGGGCGGCCGCCGCGCCATGGTTCAAACCGTAACAATGCGGCCACGACCGGCCGCGCCCCCTGCTGCCGGCATTGATCTTCGGCTAGACAGGGGCAGATGAGGAACGCTGCGGCTGGCCCCATGGTCCGCCGCGACGGGTGACATGCAGGTCGCCCCAGGGATCGCCCGATGCCGGACCACGGTTTCACCGCCCAGACGGCCCTGGCACCGGCCGCAACGCCCGTGTCGCGGCGGCGGGTCCGTTGGGGCGGGGCGGTCCTGCTGGTCCTGCTGCTGGCCGCCGGCGCCGCCGCCTGGCTGCTGTGGCCCGCCCGGCCCGTCCTTACGGCGCCGTCTCCCGGCCCACAGGCGGCCCCGCCCGCCCTGACCGTCGCGCTGGCCACGGTCACCGCCCAGTCGCTCGCCCGGCCGGTCTTCGGCGACGGCTCGGTCGTCGCCTGGCAGGAGCTGGTGGTGGGCATCGAGACCGGCGGCCTCCGGATCCTCGAGGTCCCGGTCGAGGAGGGCGACGGCGTCCGCCGCGGCCAGCTGCTGGCGCGGCTGGACGATGCCCTGCCCGCGGCCCAGGCCGCCCAGGCCGAGGCGGCGGTGCGGGAGGCCGAGGCGGCGCTGGCCATCGCCCAATCCGACCTCCGCCGCTCCACCGAGCTGGCCCGCAGCGAAAGCGTCGCCAGGCAAATTCTGGAACAGCGCCAGTCCGCCGCGCTGCAGGCCGAGGCCCGGCTGCTCGCCGCCCGCGCCCGGCGCGACGAGGCCGCGGCGCGGCTCGGCCAGACCCGCATCCTGGCGCCGACCGACGGCACCATCGCCCGCCGCAGCATCCTGCCCGGCGCGGTGACCATCCCGGGCCAAGAGGCCCTCCGCCTCATCCGCGACAGCCGGCTGGAGCTGGACGCCAGGGTGCCGGAGCTGGACCTCGCCGCCCTCCGCCCCGGCCAGCCGGTGCTGGTGCGCCACGGCAGCCGCGAGATCATGGCTCAGGTGCGCGCCCTGGCCCCGGTGGTCGGCAGCGATACCAGGCTCGGCATCGTCCATGTCGCCCTGCCGGCCGACAGCGGGCTCCGCCCCGGCATGTTCGCCCAGGCCGAATTCCGGCCGGAGGCGCAGCCCGGCCTCATCGTGCCGCAGGAAGCCGTGGTCTTCCGCGAGGGCCGCCCCTTCGCCTTCGTGGTGCCCGCCGGCTCCGATCGCGCCGCGCTCCGCCCCCTCACCACCGGGCTGCGCCGCGGCGGGGTGGTGGACGTGACCCGCGGCCTCGCCGAGGGGGAGCGGGTGGTCATCACCGGCGCCGGCTTCCTGTCGGACGGCGACCGCGTCCGCCTCGCGCCCTGAGATGGCACTCCCGCCCACCCCGCCGGCGCGGATCGACCCCGGCTACCGCAACATCTCGGCCTGGGCCATCCGCAACCCGATCCCGACCGCGGTGCTGTTCCTGCTGCTCACCCTCGGCGGGATCGTCGCCTTCCCCGGGCTGCGGATCAACAACACGCCCGACATCGACCTGCCGGCGGTGGTCGTCAGCATCCTGCAGCCGGGCGCCGCCCCCTCCGAGCTGGAGACCCAGGTCACCCGGCGGGTGGAGGATGCGGTCGCCGGCCTGGGCGACGTCAAGCACATCACCTCCATCGTGCAGGACGGCACCTCGACCACCGTCATCGAATTCGCCCTCGGCAAGGACGTCGACCGCGCCACCAACGACGTGCGCGACAAGATCTCGCAGATCCGCGCCGACCTGCCGGCGGCCATCCGCGACCCGATCATCAGCCGCATCGAGATCACCGGCGGCGCCATCCTGACCTATACCGTCGCCGCCCCGGCGATGAGCACCGAACGGCTCTCCTGGTTCGTCACCGACACGGTGGCGAAGTCGCTGCTGTCGATCTCGGGCGTGGCGCAGGTGAACCGCATCGGCGGGGTGGAACGCGAAATCCGCGTGGCGCTGCGGCCGGACCGGCTGCTGGCGCTCGGCATCACCGCGGTGCAGGTGAACCAGCAGCTGCGCGACGCCAACATCAACCTGCCCGGCGGCCGCGGCACGCTCGGCGCCAGCGAGCAATCGATCCGCACCCTCGGCTCGGCCAATTCGGTCGAGGCGCTGGCCGCCCGGCCCATCATCCTGCCCGGCGGCCGCACCGCCCGGCTGGGCGACCTGGCGGATGTGACGGACAGCACCGCCGAGATCCGCACCGCCGCCCGGCTGAACGGCCTGCCGGTGGTCGCCTTCGAGGTGCTGCGGACGCGGGGTTCCTCCGAGGTGAAGGTCGCCCGCGCGGTCGCCGAGCGCGCCGCCCTGCTGGAGGTGCAGCACCCTGGCGTTGAGGTCCGCAAGGTCACCTCCACCGTCGCCTTCGTCGAGGCCGGCTTCTGGGCCGCCATCGATGCCCTGCTGGTCGGCTCCGCCCTTGCGGTCTTCGTGGTCTGGCTGTTCCTGCGGGACTGGCGGGCGACGGCGGTGACCTGCATCGCCATGCCGCTCTCGCTCATCCCGACCTTCCTGATCCTGAGCTGGCTCGGCTATGCCCTGAGCAACATCACCCTGCTCGGCCTGACCCTGGTGGTCGGCGTGCTGGTGGATGATGCGATCGTCGAGATCGAGAACATCGTCCGCCATCTGCGGACCCATCCCGAGCGCGGCGCCTGGCGGGCGGCGATGGATGCCTCCGAGGAGATCGGCCTCGCGGTCATGGCGACCACCGGGGCGATCCTGGCGGTGTTTGTCCCGGTCGCCTTCATGCCGGGCATCCCCGGGCAGTTCTTCCGCCAGTTCGGCCTGACCGTCGCCGCCGCGGTCACCTTCTCCCTCATCGTCGCCCGGATGCTCACGCCGCTGATGGGCGCCTACCTGCTGAAGCCGACGACGCGGGCGGGGTCCGAGGAGGTGGGCGACGGCCGCATCGGCCGCCGCTACCTGGCGCTGCTCGGCTGGTGCCTCGGGCATCGCAAGACCACGCTGGCGGGGGCCACCGGCTTCTTCCTCCTCTCGGTCGCGCTGGTGCCGCTGATCCCCTCCGACTTCATCCCCGCCGCGGACCGCGGCCGCTCGGCCATGGCGCTGGAGCTGGCCCCCGGTGCCACCCTGGCCGATACCGATGCGGCGGTCCGCCGCGCGACGGCCATCCTGCGCGACCGGCCCGAGGTCGCCTCGGTCTTCGCCTCGCTCGGCACCGCCAGCATCGCCGGCGGGGGGCCCGGCATGGGCAGCACCACCACCCAGGGCGACCCGCGCAACGCCAACCTCATCATCACCCTGGTCCCCCGCGCCGAGCGCGCTTTGACCCAGCAGCAATTCGAGACCGCCATCCGCCCGGCGCTGGAGGCCATCCCCGGCACCCGCATCCGCTTCGGCGCCGATGGCATGAGCGGCGCCAAGGCCTCCATCACCCTAATCGGCGACGACGCCGGCCGGCTGGCCGCCGCGGCGCGGGAGCTGGAAAGTCAGATGCGCGGCATCCCGTCGCTGTCCGGTGCGCGCTCGGTCGCCAGCCTCGAGCGGCCCGAGTTGCTGATCGTGCTGCGCGATGCCCGCGCCGCGGAACTCGGCGTCTCCGCCGCCGCCATCGGCGCCACCGCCCGCATCGCCACCATCGGCGACGTTGATCAGGCGCTGGCCCGCTTCAACCTGCCGGACCGGCAGATCCCGATCCGGGTGATGCTGGCCGAGCAGGCCCGCGACGACCTCGACGCGCTCCGCGCGCTCCGCGTCACCGGCCGGCTCGACCTCGCGGTGCCGCTCGATGCCGTGGCCGAGATCCGCCACGGCGCCGGCCCCGCCCAGATCGACCGGCTCGACCGGGTCCGCAAGGCGACGATCGAGGCCGAGACCAACGGCATGCCGCTGGGCGAGGCGACCAAGCTGATCGCCGCCCTGCCGATCATGCAGGCGCTGCCGGCCGGCGTGCGGGAACGCGAGGTCGGCGACAAGGAGGTGATGGGCGAGCTCTTCGGCGGCTTCATCATGGCGCTCGGCGCCGGGGTGCTGCTGGTCTATCTCGTGCTGGTGCTGCTGTTCGGCGGCTTCCTGCAGCCGCTGACCATCATGTCGGCGCTGCCGCTGTCGCTCGGCGGGGCGCTGATGGCGCTGCTGCTGGCGCAGAAGGCGCTCGGCGTCTCGGCGGTGATCGGCGTGCTGATGCTGATGGGCATCGTCGCCAAGAACTCCATCCTGCTGGTGGAATACGCGGTGGAGGCCCGCCGCGCCGGCTTCGACCGCGGCGCCGCGCTGGTGGAGGCCGCCCGCAAGCGGGCCCGGCCCATCGTGATGACCACCATCGCGATGACCGCGGGCATGGCCCATATCGCCGCCGGTATCGGCGCCGATGCCGAGTTCCGGGCGCCGATGGCGCTGGTGGTGATCGGCGGGCTCATCACCTCCACCCTGCTCAGCCTGGTGGTGGTGCCGGTGGTCTATACGGTGGTGGACGACTTCGGCGCATGGGCCCTGCGGCTCTGGCGCCGCCGGCCAGCCGACCCGGTGGCCGCCCCGGCGCTCAGCCCCGGCGAATAACGGCGAGCAGCAGCACCGCCGCCGGGATCGCCGCGGCCAGCAGGAAGCTGAGCCGGAAGGCCCGGAGGAAGGCCTCGCCCGGCGCCGCGCCGCCGGCCAGCGCCGCGGCCTCCAGGGCGGCGAAGACCAGCGTCAGGAGCGAGGCCGCGGTCACCACGCCGAGGGTGCGGGTCATCATCGCCAGGCTGCCGGCCACGCCGCGGTCCTGCCGCGGCAGGGTGGCGGTGACGCTGTCGGTGTAGCTGACCTGCAGCAGCCCCAGCCCGGCGCCATGCAGCAGCAGCGCCAGGACCAGCAGCGCCAGCGGCGTGGCCGCCCCCCACAGCGCCATCAGCCCCAGCCCCGCCGCCACCAGCCCGATGCCGATCCCGGCCATCCGCCGCGCCGGCACCCGCCCGAGCAACCAGCCGCCCGGCGCCGAAACCAGCATCGCCCCGGCCGGCGACGCCGCCAGCACCAGCCCCGCCAGGGCCACCGGCAGCCCGGCGATGCGGGTGAGGTAGTAGGGCACGAAGAGTAGCACCGCGAAGCCGGCCAGGTTGACCAGGGCATTGGCGATGTTCAGCGCGGCGAAGCCCGGCAGCCGGAAATAGCCCAGCGCGATCAAGGGCCGCGGGCTGCGCCGGCTCTGCCGCAGGAAGCCGAGCAGGGCGGCCAGGAACAGCGCCGCCAGCGGCAGGGCCGCGAGCCCGCCGCCGCCCAGCCGGTTGATCGCCAGCAGCAGGCTGCCGATGGCCAGCGCCAGCAGCACCGCGCCGGCCAGGTCGAAGGGCTCGCGTGGCCCGGCGGGTCGCGCCGCCTCGCCGCCGCGCAGCAGCAGCAGGGCGAGCAGCGCGATGGGCGAGCGGAACCAGAACACCGCCTCCCAGCCGAACCAGGCCACCAGCAGCCCGCCGAGCGAGGGGCCCAGCACCGAGCCGGCGGCGAACATCAGCGTATAGAGGCCGAGCACCCGGGGCCGCAGCGGCTCGGGGAACCAACCGGTCACCAGCGCCGGCCCGCAGCTGATCACCAGCGCCGCGCCGATGCCCTGCAGCACGCGGCAGGCCAGCAGCCAGCCGTAGTCCGGCGCCCAGGCGCAGGCCAGGTAGGCCACCGCGCTCCAGGCCAGCCCGGCGCGGAAGACCCGCAGATGGCCGAAGATGTCGCCCAGCCGGCCGATGCCGAGCATGAGGCTGCCGTAGGTCAGCACGTAGCAGATGACGATCCACTGGATCTCCGGCAGCGCCAGGCCGAAATGCGCGGTGATGGCGGGGAAGGCGATGTTCAGCGCGCTGTCGAGCGGCACCACCATGGTGCCGAGCCCCACCAGCAGCAGCCGCCCGAGCGCCGCGCCCCTCAGGGGGCGCCCGCCGCGCTGGCATCGCGCCGCACCAGCTTCGCCAGATTGTCCAGCACGTCGGCCAGGCTGCGCCGCCGCCCGGTGTCGATCGAGACGGTCGCCGTCACCCCGGCCCGCAGCGGCGGCTCCCCGGCGAAGGGCTGCAGCCGCACCCGGACCGGCAGCCGCTGCACCACCTTCACCCAATTCCCCGAGGCATTCTGCGGCGGCAGGATGGCGAATTCCGCCCCCGTGGCCGGGCTGATGCTCTCGACCTCCCCCACCCAGGTGACCTCGGGGTAGATGTCCAGCACCACCTCGACCCTCTGGCCCACCGCCACATGGGTCAGCGTGGTCTCCTTGAGGTTGGCCTCCACCCAGGGCCGCCGGTCGGAGACCAGGGCGAAGACCGGCACCGCCGCCCGCACCTGCTCGCCGCGCTGCAGCCGCATGTTCACGACGGTGCCGCCGATCGGCGCGGTGATGGTGGTGCGCGCCAGGTCGAGCGCGGCGCGGTCGCGTTCCGCCAGCTTCTCCCGCACCGAGGGGTGTTCGTCCACCGCCAGCGCCGGGTCGCCCTTCAGGGTGGTCAGCAGCCGCAGCATGCGCTGGCGCAGCACGTTGATCCGCTCCCGCGCGACCTGCGCGTCGCTGCTGGTCTCCTCCACCCGGGTCGCCGGCGCCACGCCGCGGAGCGCCAGGTCCTGCTGCCGGCGCGCCTGGCGGTGGAGGTAGTCCGCCCGGCTCTCGAGCTCGCCCAGCTCGCTGCGGGTCTCGTGGTAGGTGGCGCGCGCCGTCTCGACCAGCACGCGGGCGGTATCCAGCTCCGCCTCCGCCTTCTCCAGCGCCAGCGCGAAGGGCGCGGGGTCGATCCGCAGCAGCAGGCCGCCGGCCTCGACCCGGCTGTGGTCGCGGACCGCGACTTCGGCGACGCGGCCGGCGACCTCGGGCGCGATCTGCACGATATCGGCGCGGACATAGGCATTCTCGGTGGTGATGGTCCGCCCCCCGGCCTGCCAGACGAAGGCCGCCCCGACCACCGCCAGGGCCGGCACCACCATCAGCAGCAGCAGGCGCAGCAACCCCCGGCGGCGGGACGGGATCATGCGGGGGCCATCGCGGTGAGGCTCCCCTTCACCCGCCCTAGCATGTCGGTCAGCGCCAGCCGCTCGCCCGGTGCGAGGGAGGCCATGGCATCCTCCAGCAGCGTCTCGGCGATGCGGCCCATCTCGGCCTGCACATCCTCGGCCTCGGGGGTCAGGAACAGCCGCTTGACCCGCCGGTCGGCCGCATCCGGCCGCCGCACCACCCAGTTCTTCCGCTCCAGCCGGTCGATCATGCGGCCGGCGGTCGGCCGCTCCACCTCCAGCATCTCGGCCAGCTCGGACTGGCTCACCCCCGGCCGGCGATAGAGCAGGCTGAGCACCAGCCATTGCGACCGCGTCAGCCCGATCCGCTGCACCCGGCGGTCGAAGGCGGCCCGCATCATCCGCGCCACGTCCGAGATCAGGAAGCCGATGCTGCGGCGGTCATCGAGCGGCATGGGGGAGCGACACGGTGAAGGTCCCGCCGAAATTGGGTACCCAGGTCACTATCACCCAGGCACTATTCGTCAAGGCACCGAACCGGTCGCATGTCCGAAAGCGCAACGCTGCTCGACCTGTCGCTGACTCGCCGGATCCTGATCCTGGCCTCGGTCGTGCTCGGCTCGACGCTCTATGCCACCACCCTGCTGGTCGCCTCCACCCTGCTGCCGCAGATGCAGGGCACCATGGCGGCGACGGCGGACGAGATCGCCTGGACGACCACCTTCAACATCCTGGCCACCGCCATCGTCACCCCGATGACCGGCTACCTGGTGACGCGCTTCGGCCGCCGCCGGGTGATGCTGGTCTGCGTCAGCGGCTTCACCCTCGCCACATGGCTGTGCGGCCAGGCGGATTCCCTGGAGACCGTGGTGCTGTGGCGCATCCTGCAGGGCGGCATCGGCGCCCCGGTGATCCCGCTGGCCAATGCCATCGTGCTCGACAGCTTCCCGCGCCGGCAGGCCGGGCTGGTGAGCTCCATCTTCGGGATGACGGTGGTGCTCGGCCCGGCCATCGGCCCGGTCTTCGGCGGCATGCTGGCCGAGGCCTACAACTGGCGCTGGGCCTTCTACATGATCGTCCCGGCCGGGGTGCTCGCCGCCGTCGCGCTCCGCCTCACCCTGCCGGCGGACCGGCCCGGCATCCGCATCCCGCTCGACTGGACCGGCTTCCTGGCACTCGCCACCGCCATCGCCTGCGTGCAGCTCGTGCTGTCCCGCGGCCAGCGGCTGGACTGGTACGACAGCCCCGAGATCATCCTCGAGACCTGCCTCGCCGTGCTGGCCTTCTACGTCTTCCTCGCCCATAGCCTGACCACGGCGCGGCCCTTCCTGAACCTCGGCCTGCTGCTGAACCGGGACTACGCGCTGGGGATGGTGCTGGTCTTCATTTACGGGATGGTGAATTTCACCCCGATCGTGCTGCTGCCCTCGCTGCTGCAGCAGCATGCCGGCTATCCCGACAGCATCATCGGCGTGATCGTCGGCTACCGCGGCATCGGCGGCATCATCGGCTTCGCCAGCACCCTGCTGATCGGCCGCTGGGACCCGCGGCTCGGCATGGGGATCGGCTTCGGCCTGCTGGTGGTCTCCGGCCTCTGGCTCGCCAGCCTCGACCTCAACGTCGGGGTGGAGGTGCTGCTGCTGAACGCCGTGCTGCAGGGTGTCGCGGTCGGCATCATCTGGGTGCCGCTGACGGTGATGACCTTCCGCAGCCTCGAGAGCCGCCACATGGCCGAGGCCATGGCGCTGTTCCACCTGCTGCGCAACATCGGCTCCAGCCTGTTCATTTCGCTCAGCGTCGCCGAAATCATCCAGGCCACGACGATGAACTACAGTCGCATGACGGAGCTGGTCACGCCCTACAACCGGGTGCTGACGACACCTGGCCTGATGGGCGGCTGGACGATCGAGACGCTGCCCGGCCTCGCCGCGCTCAGCCGGGAGATCAACCGGCAGGCCGCCATGATCGGCTATGTCAACGCCTTCGGCATGTACACCCTGGCCTCCGCCGCCGCGATCCTGCTGGTGCTGCTGGCCCGCCGCCGGCCGCGCCCGGCTTGATCGGGAACGGGCGCCGCCCTGTCCGGCCAGGCCTATTGTCATTCAAGTTTGGTATGGAGAGATGGCTTCAACGGCGCGGGCACTGCCTCGAGTTTATCCGGCAAGTCTCGCACCAAACGTCGTTCGGCAAGCCTCGCCAGGTGGCGGGACGGACGCTCAACGCAGTGGAAGAAAAGCGGCGTTGCGAGAACAGCCAGCAGGGCGCCACTGACCACGATGGCCCAGTCTGGCAACCTTCCATAAAGCAGGCACATCCAAGCGACCATGATCAACGAATGGATGAGGTAGAGGCTGAAGGAAACCTGCCCAAGCCACAGCAGGGGACGCCAGCGCAGGACTTGCTGGAGGCGCCCTGGCTGCTGCGCCAGGACAATCAACAGCACCGATGCCAGGTAGACGGCCAGGTCAGAGGTCATGCCGACCAGCATGACGATTCCGATTCCAGTTGCGATACGCTGCTCGCGCGAGAGCACGGGCACCTGTCCTGCCAGTGCTAGCGCCGCACCACTCGCGATGCTGAGCGAGAAATAGACGGTGGCGACAATGGAGCCGTGCAGCTCGGGGCCCAGCATGATGAAATTTTCACCGGCGCTGAACATCGCCCCGAACCCCGTCGCGGCCGTCGCCAGGGCCAGCAACAGCGATATCCGATGACGGAACAGCAGCACCAGCGGCAGCAGCAACGTCAGCCGCCACTCATGGGCCAAGGACCAGAGAACATTGTTCAGCCGTGTGGGGTCCTGGTTGGTTTGCAGCAAGGCCACTTCGCGCAGAACGGCGGCGACATCCGGTGGCTTGCTCCAGATCGTCAGCGAGCGGTTGAGGAGCGGTCCCTGCAGCAGCGCCGGGTCGGCGACCAGATAATAGAGCGAGCAGGACAGCACGACCGAGGCGGTGACCGGTATCAGAAGACGCACGCAGCGCTGTGCCGCGAAGGCCAGCAGGCCCGGCGAACCGCTTTTCAGGAGCGCCCGCGTCAGCACGTAGCCGCTCAGGACAAAGAAGAAGAGCACCGGACCCCGTCCGAACTCCAGAACCCGGAACGGGGAGAAGTTGAGGAGGATGTGGATGGCGCGACCTGTCACCGTGCCATCGGTCAACTCGAACGGTCGGAGCATCTCCAAGGCATGATGCACCACCACCACGAGAGCGGCGACGCCACGGAGCGCATCAAGCTCTGGCAGCCGCGATCCATGGACCGCGGCGGCGTGGTTCAGGGTGTTTGCCATGGGCGTTCAGACCTTGCCCGACTGGAATACGGACAGCGGCAAGGGTGGTGTCGCGCTTACGGCAGACAGGGCCTCGTCCACGCTCTCAGCGCAGACCAGACCCAGCAGACAAGCGCTGAGCAGACGAATTTCCATAACTGAATGGCACCGAGCATGACGGAGTTCACACGCGTTCACCCACTCTCTCCAAGGAGAAAGTTTTTGGGCGTTCAGAACCAACCTGGGGTCGGCCTGTTTCAGCGGTGAACTATGGTGGCGTCATGCCCTCGCAGACTGGCAGCAAGACGTGTGAAAAGATAGACACAATGTCGCTTGTCGGGTGACCGCCTCCACCTCCTCGCTGTGGGGTGAGTTCAGCCGGTGCAGTCCGATGGGTAGCACCGGTGCGGGAGGCAGGTTCGGTCGGGCCAGGAGTGCTTGGCGCAGATCGAGGCACATGCGGCGCTGATCCTCCGCCTCGTCGACGCGAAGTCTGACATGATGCTATGGGGGATCGAGGCTGAGTTGGCTCAGCTTGGTGTTTCGGCCGGCATCGGCGCGGCACGCTGTGGCGCTTCTTCGACCAGCGGCAGATGACGCGCAAAAAGATCGCCCACGCCGCCGAGCGGGATCGCCCGGACGTCCTGAAGCGGCGCTGGGCCTGAGTCGAAGCCCAGCCTTACCTCGACCAGGACCGCTTGGTGTTATCGATGGTTAGGGCTCCGCCTTGTACGGGGCCTTGACCAACATGGCCGGGCGCCCCGGGGCAAGCGGCTGCGGGCCGCCATTCCAAATGGCCATTGGCTGACCACCACCTTCGTCGCCGGCCTGCGCAACACCGGCATGGTCGCACCGATGGTGCTTCGAAGGGCCGATCAACAGCTTCTTCTTCCAGGACTACGTGGAGCAGGCGCTGGTGCCCGAACTCCGCCTTGGCGACATCGTCGTGATGGACAACCTCGGTAGCCACAAGGCCTCAGGTCCAGCCATCGAGTCCGCAGGCGCAAGCCTGCTCTGCCTTTCAACCCATAGCCCCGACTTCAACCCAGCCGAGCCGGCTTCCGCCAACTGGAAGCCGCGCTCAGAGCGGCAGCCGAGCGCAGCCTCGACGGGCTCCGGGCTACCATCGGCACGTCATCGACACCATCGCTCCAGCCAAATGGGCCGAGCTTCTGAGCTGCCGCAGCTCTGTCGCTCGCCCCCCCGACCAAGAGCGTGCCTTCCTTCGGCGGCGCCGTGTCATCGATCACCAGGGCCGCCCGCAACCCGCCCACCAGCTGCTCGATTTCTCTACGAGCTTCGGCGTCCAGGTCGGTACGACCACAAATGGGTTGGTTCTGTGACAGCCTAAAAAATCGCCGGATCACCGTGCCGGAGCAGCGGCCAGTTGGCATCCTTCTCGGAGATGGTACTGACCGGCAACGGCCATTCGATGCCGAGCGCCGGATCGTCGTAGCGAAGCCCACCCTCCGCCCCCGGCGCATAGAAGGATGACACAAGATAGGTCACCTCAGCATCATCGGTCAGGGTGAGGAAGGAATGGGCGAAGCCGGGTGGGACATACAACTGGCGCTGGTTGACCGCACTCAGCTCGAAACCTTCGTGCCGCAGGTAGCTCGGGGAATCGCCGCGCAAGTCCACGATCACATCGAAGATGGCCCCGCGGATGCAGCGGACCAGCTTCGCCTCGGCGTGCGGCGCCCGCTGGAAATGCAGGCCACGCAGGGTGCCGGCCTTGGCGGAGGCGGACATGTTCTGCTGCACGTACTCGGTCGCCAAGCCATGCTTGGCGAATTCCGTCTGGCACATCGTCCGGGCGAAATGGCCGCGCTCGTCGCCCCGCGGCTCGAGCGCGATGAGCCAGGCATCCTTGAGTGTGGTCGAATGGAAGATCATGTAGCAACCTGCATCATGGAAGCCGGTTGACGGGCGAAGTGAGTCTCCTGCTCGGCATAGAGCGCATCGACCAGGCGGCCGGGCGGGATCTCGACATCGGCGAAGGTCAGCACGGCATCCTTCGCCACCGGCCGCGCCACCCGACAACCGAGAGCGAGGCCGAGAGGCAACAGGCGGTCCTGCGTGATGATCTCGGCATTTTCGGCGACGCCGTAGACATGGTAGCCGCCGAATTCGGTGATCTCCTCGCCCGGCGCGAGGTCGGTCTTGGCGACTGCGATCACCCCCACCTCGGGCCCTGCCCGCGGCGCCAGCACCGCATCGCCGAAAAGCACGGCGCGCGCGATGGAGGTCGGGACCTCGAAGTGGCACAGGTGATAGGGCGTGGTGAAACAGAAATACGGGCCGGTGCCGAGCTTATAGAGATTGAGGAAATGCCGCTGGCGCGGGTCGTCATGCGTGCCGAGCACGAAGACGCCAGGGCCAGGGCGTGCGCCAACGACGTAATCCACCAAGCCTGGCCCGCCGCGGTCGAGGTGCTCGGCGAAGGCGGCAACGGTGTCCTCGACTGGGGTCAAAGGCGCGCCGGGATCGCCACCGGAGAAATCCGGCCCGAGCATGCCGCGTCGCGCGACCTTGAAGCCGGTGCCATTGGCCACGATCGCCTGTTCATAGGAGATCTTGGTGCCATCCGCGAAGGAGGCGACCATGGCCGGCTTTTGGCCCCACTTCTCGGCGAAGCCTCGCTGCGTCGTCGGGTTGCGGTAGGGGTCGTGCAGGCCCTTGATGTTGCCGCACAGCACCGGCGTCACGCCGAGGCTCTTGACGAAACGGTAGAGGTTCATCTGAACGCCGGGCTGGTCGCCATCGGCGAAGCTGTAGATGACGCCTGCCGCATCGGCACGCGCCTTCAGGATCGGGCCGACGGTACCATCCAGCTCGGCGTTCATCTGGATGACATGCTTGCCGGCCTCGATCGCGGCGAGGACGACCTGCGCCGCATACTCGATCGAACCGGTGACCTCGACCACAACATCGATGCCGTCGGCGCTGGCGAGCCCAGTCGCATCCTCGGTCACCACCGGCTGCCGCAGGGCGATGGCCGTCTCGATGGCGATGCGGCTGTCGCAGCGCTGCGGCGTGATGCCGAGCACGGTGAAGGCCTCGATCGCCTTGGCGATGTGCCGATTGGCAAGGGCGACGACTTCCATGCCCGGCGTGGCGGTGACGATCTGCCGGACGATTGCAGCACCCTGGAAGCCCGCACCGACGATACCCACCCGGATCGGGCGTCCCTCCGAATGCCGTCGCGCCAGTGCCGTATCAACGATGATCAAGCGACAGTCCCTCTCACTCTCGTCAGCCCAGCCCAGGCCATTTTACCAGACCTTCCATGGTGCGCCAGCAGCCCACTGGGCTTCGAGAACCTGCTTGTCGCGCAGCGAGTCCATGCTCTGCCAGTAACCGGTGTGCGTGTAGCTGCCCAGCCGGTTGGCCTTCACCATGCGCTCCATGGGTTCCGCTTCGAAGACAGTCTGATCGTTGTCGATCAGGTCGAAGACCTGCGGCTCGCACACGAAGAAGCCGCCATTGATCAGGCCGCCATCCGTCGAGCCCTTCTCGCGGAACCCGAGGACCTGCTTGCTGCAGTCGCTCACCCGCAGCGCGCCGTAACGGCCGGGCTGGGTCACCGCGGTCAGCGTGCACCAGGCATCGCTGGCCGCATGGGCCTTGATGAGTTCGGCGATGTTCACGTCGCAGACGCCATCGCCATAGGTGAGACAGAAACGCTCCTCGCCCAGCACGTGGCGGGCGCGGCGGAGCCGGCCGCCGGTCATCGAATCGGCCCCGGTGTTGAGGACGGTGACGCGCCAATCCTCATCGACGGACTGCAGCCACTCCACATTGCCGGTCTTCAGGTCTATCGAGAAGTCGCAATGAGAGCTTTGATAGCGCAGGAAGTACTCACGGATGTACTCGACCTTGTACCCACCCAGGACGACGAAGTCCTTGAGGCCGTAGTGCGCATACATCTTCATGATGTGCCACATGATCGGGCGGCCACCGATCTCAACCATCGGCTTGGGGCGAATGGATGTTTCCTCGCTGAGGCGCGTTCCAAAACCGCCAGAGAGCAGAGCGACTTTCACGGGTGGCTACTCCTTCGCCGAAAACGGGAGGGCTGCGGGCTCATTGCCAGGAGAGGCTTTGCGACAGGCGGCCGGCCGCAATATGCTCCTGCAGTACCTGCAGCCGCATGAGGGGCGACTGTCGGAATTCCGCGTCGGCGAAGCGCATCGACCGCAAGCCCTCGACCAGCTGGCGGATCGATTCGGCCAGCGTGACCTGCGGCTGGTGGTCCGGCGCGAGGGCGGCGAAGCGGGCAAAATCCACCTTGTAGGATCGGCTGTCGGCCGGTGCGGAGGTGTTGATCTCGACCGTGGTGCCGGGCACCGCGGTCGCGACGGCATTCGCCAGATCCTTGACCTGGTAGTTCCGGTCGTCCGAGCCGGCATTGACCGTCAGGAAGCGATTGCCGTCCTCGACCTTGCGGATCACCGCCCATTCGATGGCGCGCGCCATGTCCGCGACATCGATCAGCGGCCTCCACGGCGTACCGTCGCTCAGCACGCTGATCTCGCCGCGCGTCAGGGCGCAGGCGACGAAGTCGTTCAGCACCAGGTCCAGCCGCAGCCGGTCGGACATGCCGCAGGCGGTGGCGAAGCGCAGGCAGGTGATGGCCATGTCGCCCTCCACCTGCGCCAGGGCCTGCTCCGTGCCGATCTTGGACGCCGCATAGGCGGTGACCGGGTTCAGCGGGTCCTCCTCGCGCCGTGGACCGCCCGTGGCCACGCCATAGACGCTGCAGCTCGACGCGAAGACGAAGTTGCGGACGCCGGCCGCAGCGGCGGCATGACCGATGCGGGCGGAGGCGTCCTGGTTGATGGCCTTGGTGACGGCGGCGAAGCGGTTGCCCATCGGGTCGTTCGATACGGCGGCGAGGTGGACCACGGCGTCCTGCCCCCGCAGCATCTCCATATCGAGCTCGCGGACATCTCCGAAAGTCTGCCTGTCGAGCAACGATTCCGGCAATATCGCACTGCCGGTCAGGCAATGCCCGAAGTAAGCATTGTCGTGCCCGTGGATATGAGCATCAGGAAACCGAGTCCGAAGCCGCCGGACGACGGCGGGGCCGACGTATCCCATGTTACCGGTGATAAGTATTTTCATCGTTAGTTCTCAGAATTGTTGATGCGACATGTTCGGGAAATCATCGGACGGTACGGTTTCGCCATACTCTGCTGTCATTTGGCTGAAACTGCTCCTTCGACACGTTGCCCGACTGCCGCTGCCTTGTCTGAAAGCACGGTAACATCGCCCACGACAGGGGATAAGTAGCGTTTCCGTGCAATTACTGATTGCATTTCATAAAGACAAAAGCTCCTGGTGATATGCCGCCCCGTCACCGACAATGTCGTGTCCTGCCCACGATGCCGTGAAGCAGAAACGATGCCATTTTTAAGGACCGTTGTAGACGTCAATCCAACCCGCTGACTTCGTTGAGCTTTGCTTGATTGAGTGGGCGGAAAGAGCATTAGCGGGTTGTTGCAATTCGTAGCCTGAATCCCCCATCCGTGATTCGCTATTAACGCAGTCGGATGGGGTGGGAATGCAGCGGTGGCTGGCTCCTTGTTCACCCATGTCGACCGTGCGAAGCGGGTGCGTGCCGACCATCCGCTTCGGGTGATCCGAGACGTGATGAATGCCAGGCCGGCGGGACTCGATCCCGCCGGAGCGGCAATCGATCGAGCGGACCGAGTTCGGCATGCTGTTCCGCTGGTCCGTCGGGCTCGGCGTGGATCACCCGGTGTGGGACACCACGACCTTCACCATGAACCGCGACCAACCGCTCGAGGGCGACCTGGCCTTGAAGGTCCTGGCCAGGGTGCTGGCACAGCCTCGGGTCAAAGCGCTGCTCTCGACCGCGCACGGCTCGGTGGACGGCACGCTGCAGGAAGCCTGGGCCAGCCCCAGGTGCGTCCAGCCGAAGGACGGCTCCGCCCCGCGACCGACGCGGTGGGCAACGGCGAGCAAGGCTTCGTCGCTGAACTCCGCGACATCAACGTCACCCCGCCTATGACATCAGCCTGCGCATCCGGACGCGGATCGAGGAGGCATTCGGCTGAGCCAGGACGGTGGCCGGGCTGCCCAAGGTCGACTGGAAGCTCACCCTCGCCATGGCGGCCTAGAAGCTGGTCGGGCTGCCGAAGCTGCTGGCGGTGACCGCGTGACGCCTGGAGTCCGGCCCGCTTCAGCGGGCCCGCTAAACATGGACTTTTCGACACTCCCAATTCCGGAATCAACCAGTCACAAGCCGTTATGCATTCACGCCTCACGCACGGTTGAGGATCGTTGCATGGCCAAGTCTAGTATCTGATATAAGTTACGAATTCACACGAGATCTGCAAAATGCCTGCACGAACCACGGCGGTACTTTTCCAGACCCATTTCTTCGACAAGTGGGCGGAAAGGGCTTTTGCTCGATTGCGGAAGCAGGCCGCACCGGGTTGCACGTTCTTTGTCCTGATCCGGCTTGATGCCGACGCGCCGGTCCCTGAACGACTGCGCCGCGTGCCGCATCACATCGTCCGGACACCGGATCTGCACGCCCTGCCTTATCCGCAGAAAGCGGTCGCAACGCCGGGCTGGAACCTCTGGCACGATGGCCATACTGACCTCATTCTCATGCATTTCTGCCGGGCCCATCCGGATTACGATTTCTACTGGCAGGTCGAGTACGATGTCGCCTTCAGCAGCAGCTGGCATCGTTTCTTTGCGGCCTTCGAAGATGACCCCAGCGACCTGCTGGCCACCGTTGTCTATCGCCGCCGCGATCACAAGGAATGGCTGTTCTGGGATTCGCTGGTCACGACGGACGAGACTCCGGACGACAGCCAAGCCCTGCGCAGCTTCATGCCGATCTTCCGTGCCTCCGGCGCTCTCGTGCGCGCGATGGATGCCGCCTACCAGAAGGGTTGGGGCGGACATCTGGAATGCACCTGGGCCACGATCGCGTCGATGCGCGGACTGACCGTGGCCGACATCGGCGCGGAGGGCGAGTTCACCGCGGCGCACAACCGCAAGCGCTTCTACTTCAGCACCCCATTCGACATGTATCTCTGGCCCGGCAGCATGGCCTTCAAGCCAACGCTCTTTCGGACCGGGTCCACGCCGGACATGCTGTGGCACCCGGTCAAGCCATTCTGGCTCTGGATCGAGGTCCGGCAGACCCTGTTGATCTGGCGTTCGCGGGCGGCGTCGGTCCTCCGGGAACGTGCTCCGGCCTTGCTGCCGGCCCGCTGGCGCATGCCGGGCAGTTTCTCGGCGCCCAAGCCAAAGGCGCCCACCTCAACCCGGCCGCAGGGCACGAACTGACCATCGCTGTTCCAGGTCTGCCGTCCCGGAGTGGGGTGGTGCGTTCGTCCATGCCTACGACGTCGCCGGGCACCTGAAGGCGCGGCGATGGCGAACGCCGTTCCGGGCCATCCGCGACGCCTGGACCGAAAAGCCGCCGGGCTTCAGGATCAACCCGCGTCACCTCATCCCGGGACCGCACAGCGGGCCATGCCGCATCAGCTCCCCGCCGCTACGTGGTCGCGGCCGCGCGGGAATTGCACCACCACCACCTCCAGCCCGGCCTCGCCGGCCACCGCCGCGAAGGGCGGCTCGTCCGGGGCGACGAAGGCGCAGGACAGCGGCGGCAAAGCCTCGCCCGCCGGCGTCCGCAGGCTGCCCGCCGTCACCACCCAGAACTGGCCGTCGCCGCCGGCGGGGTCGGGCCCCTCCAGCGCCGCGCCCGGCGGCAGCCGGTGCCGCCAGGCGCCCATGCCATCGGGTGCGGCGGGGATCAGCGCCTCGGCCGCCGCCGCGTCGGGCACTGACGCCAGCGGCGCCGCCGGCTCGGCGAAGGCGTCGCGGAAGCGGCGCCGCACGCCGCGCAGCTCCTCCCGCGCCGCCGGCAGGTAGCGGGCGCCGCGGTCGTAGCCGTTGCGCAGGGTGAAGTACTGCAGCCCCGCCGCGCCGGCGGTGATCGGGCCATAGGCGCTGAAGGCGTTGCTGTAGTGCACCGCGACCGGCTCGACCGGATGGCTGCCGAGCCGGCCGTCGCCGGCCACCACGATCTGAAACTGGTTGGCCTCGTGGAAATGCGTCGCCACGACCGAGCCAGGCGGCTGCTCCACCAGGAAGGCCATCGGATAGACCGCCGCCGGGTTGTAGCGGTTGGCGCCGATGAAGGTGGTGAGATGCGCCGCCACGCCGTTCGAGACGATGGGCCGGCGGCTTTCGCGCGCGACCTCGACCGGTGCCAGTATCGCCATGCCTGTTCCTCCCCTACCCCTGCTGCCGGATCGGCGGCCCCGTCAGGCCGCTTGCGCCGCGGCGGGCGCCAGCATGGCCTCGAGCCGCGCCAGGAAGGCCGCGGGCGCCAGCGGCCTGCCGCCGGCCGCCGCATGGCGGGCCAGGCAATCCGCGATCTTCGCCTGCATCTCCGCCTGGGTCGCCGGCCGCGCCGGGGAGCCGGGGATCGGCCCCGCCTCGCCCCGCGCGATCTCCCGGCCCTCGAGCGTCACCGCCAGCCGCGCCGTGCCGTGCTCCAGCCCCTGTGCCCCATCCGCCGGCACCGGCTCCTCGATCACCCGCACCCGGGCCATGCGCGCCGCCGCCTCCGGCCGGGCCACCGCCGCATCCTCGAAATCCGCCAGGCCGAGGCTGCCCTGCCAGAACGCCACCGCGACGGTGTACTCGGCGGAGAATTTCGCCTCCAGCCCGGTGCGCGGCAGGCTGTCGCGCAGGGGCTGCAGGCCGCCGGCCGGGACGAACAGGGTCAGCGCGGCCTCGGCCGGCGGCGGTGCGTTCAGCGGCGCCCGGGCGTCGAGCGCCGCGGCGACCAGCCGGTGGGTCGCGTAGCAGCAGGGATAGAGCTTGCGGGCGATGCTGCCCGGGCGCGCGTCCAGCGCCACCGCGGCGCCCCGCGCTGTCGCCCCGGCATCGCCGCCGTAGAGGTCGAGGAAGCCGCCCACCGCGAAGACATCCGCATCCGCGGTCAGCCCGGCCTGGGCCAGGGTCGCCGCCCGCACCGCCGCCGCGGCGGCGAAGCCGGCCTGGGCGGGCTTCGCCATGGCGCCGAAATTCCGCTGCAGCCCGCCGGACTGCGCCGCGGCCAGCGCCAGCGCCTGCCGCGTCGCCAGCCGGTCCAGCGCCAGCAGATGCGCCAGCGCCGCCGCCCCGGCCAGCGGGCCGATGGTCGAGGTGGCGTGCCAGCCGCGCCGGTAATGCGCGAAGCCCAGCGCGCGGCCGAGCGCGGCATTCACCGCGATGCCGATGGCGAAGGCCGGCGCCAGCCGCGCGGCGGGCAGCCGGCCCTCCGCCTGCATCGCCAGCAGCGCCGGCACCAGCACGACGGAGGGATGCGAGGTGCTGTCGAGGTGCACGTCGTCGTAGTCGAGCGCATGGCCCGCTGTCGCGGTGATCAGCGCCGCATGCTCGGCCGAAGGGGCGAAGCCGCCATCCAGCAGCGGTGCCGTGCCGCCGCGCCAGGCGCCGGCCACCGCCCGCGCCACCGGCTCGAACCAGCCGGCATGGGCACAGGCCAGGGTATCGGCGAAGGCCAGCAGCACGTCCTGCCGGTCCCCGGCCGAGAGCGGTGGCGGCGCCGCGACCAGGTCGCACACGCGCTCGGTCAGCCCTGCGGCCATGGTTTCCTCCTGCTGGTGGCCGAGCATGTCCGCAGCCTCCCGGCCATGCAAGCCGCCCGGCCTTGTCCGCCCCGGGCCCGGCCCCTAGGGTCTGTGACCGGACTCAGCGATGCGCAAGTTGA
>NZ_JAUFPN010000106.1 GCF_030409335.1 Paeniroseomonas aquatica | reverse complement strand
GACGCTTGCTGTCGGCCTCACGAATTATCCAGGCTAGCATGAACCAGAGCTATGACCCTCTCGATCGCCTTATCTGGCTGGCTGACCGTCTCGGCAAGGTTGAAGCCGGCAGCCCCGAGGCCGACCGCGCGATCCATGATACCCTCCCCTCGGCCGTGAAGGGCCTGTGCTCACCTATACCAACGACAAGACAGCGGCGCGCCTGCTGCTGCCGGCCAAGTTCGAATGGATCGAGCGCACCTGTTCCGGCGCCAGGATCTACGCCGCCTGCCGGCGAAGCGAGAGGAGTGACGACGGCTTCCAGAACCCGCCCATGGGCAATAGGGCCACACCCTGGCGTTGGCGCAAGGATATCCGGCCGAGGCCGCTGCACCGGACCTCGTAGGCGCGCCAGGCGGAGCGGTAGGTGCGGCGGGTGCCGTCGCCGCGGGCGCGGGTGGCATAGACCGCGGCGCGGGCGGCCAGCGCCTGCAGGGTGGCGGCCTGCTCGGGCGTGCCGAGCACCTGGAGGTCGCCGAGCAGGCTGGTCGAGAGGGTCACGGTGCCCGGGCCGGCGGCGAGCTCGGGCGGCAGGGCAGGGGGCTCGGGCGCGGGATCGGGCATGGCTGAGGCTAGCTTGGCCTAGCCTGGATAATTCGTGAGGCCGACAGCAAGCGTCG
>NZ_JAUFPN010000105.1 GCF_030409335.1 Paeniroseomonas aquatica | reverse complement strand
GGCTGATGCCCATGGTTCGGCGCCGTTCGCGGATGACGACGGCACCGGCGAGGGCGGCGGTCGCGGCCGGGACCATCTTCTCGACCACGGCGGCGATAGCCTGCTCGCTTTTGGTCGCCACGCCGGCGGCCTGGGCCTCCGCGCGTCGGGCATTCACCTCGGCCGTCTCCCGTGCCGTATCGAGCCAGGCGCCGACCTCACTCGACGCGGCATCGAAGGCTTCGGCTGCGGCGAGGACCATATCGGCGTGGCCCTTCTGCGCGGCCATCAGGGCGGCGACGAACCGCCCTTCCGGGTGGTCCGGCCGCACCCCCCACTCCCGCGCCGCCGCCTCGACCTCACCCAGCTGCTGCATGAGGGCGACACGAAGCTGGGTGACGTTCTGGCTCATGCAGCGGCCTCGGCCTGGGGCGCCAGCGCCGGCATCCAGAGCGGGTTGATACCGGCGAAGAACCCCGGGACCTTCTCCTCCCACCAGATCGCCACCCGCTCCTGGTCGAAGAAGCTCAGCGGCTCACCCGCAGCCGGCGGGGCACCCGCCGCGACATCCGCAAAGAGCGACTTGCTCTCGCTGACCTGGCGCATTGGGTTGAGCTCGGGGAAGCGCACGACCTTGGCGCCCTTGGNGCTGACCTGGCGCATTGGGTTGAGCTCGGGGAAGCGCACGACCTTGGCGCCCTTGGCCATCGCCGCCACGAGGGCAGGGTGGTTCAGGATCGGGGCGAAGGCGTTCGCCACCGACCGGCCATCGGCGACCAGGCCACCGTTGAGGACAATGAGGGTCGCCGCCGGCAGGAACAGCTCGTCGGCGACCACCTGGGCCAAGTAGTCCAGATCGGCATTGTCCGGGCCGACGACATGCATGGCCACCGGGCGGATGCCCAGGCGCTCCAGTGTCCGAACCAGGCGGACCTCCTCGGCCAGCTTCTTGATGAGGAGATCGCCGCCGCCGACCCCGAGCAGTGCATCGAACGG
>NZ_JAUFPN010000104.1 GCF_030409335.1 Paeniroseomonas aquatica | reverse complement strand
ACGCCGACAAGGGCGAGGTCGAGGCCCTGTTCTCGACCTACAACGTGATCGACAAGGACGGCGACGTCACCCTGCCCGGCGCGTTCGATGACGGCGCGCCCGCGAAGATCTCCGCCTACGGCCACGCCTCCTGGTCCGGGGTCCTCCCGGTCGGGAAGGGCACGATCAACGACATCGGCACCGGCGCGGTCATGCGCGGCAAGTTCTTCCTCGACACCACCGCCGGGAAGGACACGTTCACCACCGTCAAGGAGCTCGGGCCGCTCCAGGAGTGGTCGTACGGGTACGACGTCATCGAATCGGAGTTCGGCGAGTTCGAGGGCAAGCACGTCCGGTTCCTCAAGAAGCTGAAGGTCCACGAGGTCTCCCCCGTGCTCATCGGCGCCGGTGTCGGCACGATGACGATGTCGGCGAAGTCCGCGCCGGCGGCGAAGGCCGTGCGTCGCGCCGTCCCCGTGCACGAGACCGCCGTCGCCTCCGGCCCCTGGGACGCCCCCAAGACCGCCGCCGCGCTCCCCGACGACCTGCGCCCCTCCCAGCTCCGCACCGTCTACGCGTGGGTCGACCCCGACGGCGACCCCGAGGCCAAGTCCTCCTACGACTTCCCGCACCACCACGGTGTGGGCGGACCGGCGAACCTCCGCGCCTGCATGGCCGGGATCGCCGCCCTCAACGGCGCCAAAGGCGCCGCACTCTCCGATGACGACCGGAAGGCCGTCTGGGAGC
>NZ_JAUFPN010000103.1:1532-1874 GCF_030409335.1 Paeniroseomonas aquatica | reverse complement strand
GTCGGGCGGGGTCACGCATGCGCCCTGCCCTACTGCCTCACCCCGGCGACGGCCAGCGCCCTTTCGGACCCGATCAAGGCATAATCATCCTGTATTATCGACACATAGCCGGGCGTGCCACAATCGGAACCCCCCGACGTCCCAACCCAAATCGTTGATTTCGGTCCAGACCGCCTTTTATGTGCCTGAATTTGCACTGTTTGCGCGGAGGCCCTGGCGCTTCATTCGGACCCATGGCGAAGCTGGTATGAAACGGGTTTTAGCCACCTTGCCGACCTCTTGCCGCCAACTGATCGAGGGCGGCTCCATCGAGTACGTAGTAGACCTTGTCAGACCCACTCG
>NZ_JAUFPN010000103.1:269-1521 GCF_030409335.1 Paeniroseomonas aquatica | reverse complement strand
CCGCCATGTTCTCTTTTGATGTAGACCACTCGATTCTAGTGCTGCCCGCGGCCTTCGCTGCACGAGCGATCCCCGCCATCAAATCCTGTGCGACACCTAGCCGACGTGCAGACTGGCCGACGTAAATCTGCTGGACGTAGGTGAAGCGAAGCAGACCGGCGACAGGGTAAAGGGACGTGAAGGTAGCGAAGCCCAGCAGACGGACATCATCATGCGCCAGGATGACATCAACCTGCTGAGCCTGCCGAACAACGTCCTCAGCAACAACCAACTCGGGTTTGATGGTGGCGCCATAAGATTTCGCCATTTCCACCATCAAGCCAGCTAAGGCTTGAGCGTCAGCAGCCTCGAAGTGACGAACTTGAATAGCCATGCTTGTCTCCACCCCCTTAGGACCCACTGCAACTGGCCGCCGAGTGATGACCAGCTATGACCGCCTGCTCCGCATTGCTGATCGCCTGAGTAAGGTTGGGGCTGGTAGTGCTGCAGCGGACGGCGCAATCCACCAGGCGCTTAGCCGGGAGGGACAGGCGCCCCCCCTACACGATGGACGAGGCCGCTACGCGAACGCTGTTGCCCCCAGGCTTCGAGTGGATGGCAATGATCTGGACTGCAGGATGGGTCTATGCCCCCTGCCGCTGCGCCGGTATCGCACCTGATGGCTTTAGCTATCCTCACCACGGCCAGTGGGGCCGTTCGATCCTGTTGTCGCTCAGTGGCAGTGCACTACGAGCTTGGGCGGCACTGACGCGCTTAGGCGAGGGGTGCTAGCGGAAGCTATGGCTGCTAGTTCTAGCTAGCGTCTGCTAGCAAAAGATATGGACGCTAGCGCCGCTATTCGTCATAGCGGCGGCGGGTCTCCGGACGGACGAGATCGACCTCGGGAACCTCATGACCGTCAGACTGCAGCAGTTGAGCAATAAGCCGCCGGGTGCTGCCACGCTCCTCTGAAAGGCGGGCAAGGAGTTTGGCCAGTCCCTTGCTGACGCGGAAATTGACCTGCACCAGCTCGACCCTTTGCGGTGCCGGCTGTGCAATCGCCTTAGGGGGCTCGGCTTGCGACTGGACGTCGACGCGGCCCGAAGTGGAAGGAAGATCGCCAGTCAGCGGCGCAAGTGCCCCAGCCAGTTCCAACCCCGACGGCCGGCGCTTGAGTCCAGAGGATGCCATCACCCTACTCCCTTTGGCTACGCTATGGTTGCTATGGATGCTAGCGGCACTAGCGGCACTAGCGGCACTAGCGGCACTAGCG
>NZ_JAUFPN010000103.1:0-256 GCF_030409335.1 Paeniroseomonas aquatica | reverse complement strand
CTAGCGGCACTAGCGGCACTAGCGGCACTAGCGGCACTAGCGTTCGCTATCATTAGTTAGCGCACGCTAACTAGTTGTATCTGTTGACGCGGTGAGCAGATCCGACTGGCTCGGCTGCCGCTGTGGGAACTTGGAATTGGCCGGCAGGATCCCAGCGCCGATCAGCTCGGTGACGAGCCGATCAATCTCCAGACCAATCGTGCCGGAGGTCGGCACTCGCCCAGTGTAGCTCATTTTACGGACCTCAGCCGAGGTC
>NZ_JAUFPN010000102.1 GCF_030409335.1 Paeniroseomonas aquatica | reverse complement strand
CCGGCACAGCCGCCGCAGCAGGCAGCCCGAGCAGCGCGGCCTCTCCCCGGTGCAGATGGCCTTGCCGAAGGGCACCAGCCTCTCGTTGAGCTCTATCCAGTAGCGCTCCGGCAGCACCGCCACCAGCGCCCGCATGGTCCGCTCCGGCGTGCCGGCCGCCACATAGCCCCAGCGGTTGACGATGCGATGCACGTGGATGTCGACCGAGATCGCCGGCACCCCGAAGCCGACGCCGAGCGTCAGCGCCGCGATCTTCGGGCCGACGCCCCGCAGCGCCATCAGCCCCTCCGCCGTGTCGGGTACCGTGCCCGCCGCGGCGATGCTCCGGGACAGCGCCAGGATGTCGCGCGCCTTGGGCTCGGGGAAGGTGGCGCCGTGCAGCAGGCCGACCAGCGCCTCCTCCGCCAGCGCCGCCATCGCCGCCGGGGTGCGGGCCACGGCAAAGAGCCGCAGGCAGACCGGGGTGGTGGTCTCGTCCCGGGTGCGGGCCGAGATCAGCGCCGCGACCAGCTGCTCGAAGGGGCTGGCATGGCCGCGGTCGCGCAGCTCGAACATCGCCGCCTTGGGCAGCGGCGCGACGGCCTCGCGCAGCAGGCGGAAGGCCTGGTCGATGTCGAAGGGGTCAGGGGCGGGGGCGGCGTCGGCGGCTTGGGGCATCCCGGCCGAACGCCCGGCGCGGGCCGCGGATCACCGGCCGAGCGCCGCCCGGGTGATCGCCGCCAGTTCGTCCAGCCGGTAGGGCTTGGGCAGCAGGGCGATGCCCTCCGCCTCGGCGTCGTGCTTCGCGGTGCCGGCATAGGCGGTGGTCAGCACCACCGGCAGTTCCGGACGGCGGCGGCGCACCTCGCGGACCAGCTCCACCCCGTTCATCCCCCCCGGCATCAGCACGTCGGAGAAGACCAGGTCGATGGCCCGGCCATCGGCCAGCGCCCCGAGCGCCGCCGCGGCGCTGGCCGCCCGGGTCGCCTCGAAGCCCAGCTCGCCGAGCATCTGCCCGACCAGGGCGGCGACCTCGTCGTCGTCCTCGACCAGCAGCACATGGCCGCGGCTGCCCGGCGCCTCGACCCGGCGCGGCTCGGCCGTGGCCCGCACCTCGGCCGCCGGCGGCCGGGCCGAGCGCGGCAGCAGCAGCTCGATGGTGGTGCCGCGGCCGACCGCGGTGTCGATCCGCACGGTGCCGCCGGATTGCCGGGCGAAGCCATAGACCTGCGCCAGGCCGAGGCCAGAGCCCTTGCCGATGTCCTTGGTGGTGAAGAAGGGCTCGAAGACCCGGGCGACGACCTCGGGCGGCATGCCGGTGCCGGTGTCGATCACCGCCAGGCGGACGAAGTCGCCGTGCAGCCCGTCGGCGTCCCAGCCGGCCAGGTTGCTGGCGCGGATGCTGATGGTGCCGCCCTCGGGCATGGCGTCGCGGGCATTCACCGCGAGGTTCAGGATCACCAGCTCCAGCTCGCCCGGGTCGACCTCGACCGGCCAGAGCCCGAGGCCGAAGTCGAGCGCCACGTGCACGTCGCCGCTCAGGCTGCGGTCGAGCAATTCGCGCATCGAGCCGATCTGCCGGCGCAGGTCCACCGGTTCCGCCTGCAGCGCCTGGCGGCGGGAGAAGGCCAGCAGCTGGCGGGTCAGCGCCGCGCCGCGCCCGGCCGCCTGGCGCATGCCGTCCATCAGCCGCCGCTGCCGCGCCGGGTCCTTCTGCCGGCCCAGCATGTCGAGCCCGCCCGAGATGACCATCAGCAGGTTGTTGAAGTCGTGCGCCACGCCGCCGGTGAGCTGGCCGATCGCCTCGATGCGCTGGGCGTGGCGGAGCGATTCCTCGACCCGCTCGCGCTCGGCGATCTGCGCCCGGAGCGCGGCATTGGCCGCCTCCAGCTCCCGGGTGCGGGCGATGACCTGCTCCTCGAGGTGGCGCGCCGCGCTCTCGCCGGCGGCGAGATGCGCCCGCACCTCGTATTGCCGGCGCCGGGCGCGCACCGCGGCCTGGATGGTGGTGGTCAGCGTCAGGGTCTGCACCGGCCGCTCGAGCAGGGAGACGTTGCGCAGCGCGCCCACCAGCCGGCCGCGCTCGGCCACCACCACGGGCTGCTGGCGATGGCTGGTCAGGACGACGAAGGGCATGTCGGACCAGGGCGGCTGGTCCTCGACCCAGCGGACCAGCGGCTCGATCGGCTGGCGGTGCAGCGCCTCCTCGGCGACGAAGACCGCCTCGGCGCCGGCCTCGAGGCAGGCGACCAGGCAGTCCAGGCTGTCGCAGACGCCGGCATCGAGCCCGGCGCGGCGCAGCAGCTCGGCCGAGGCGGGGCCGTCCCGGCCGGTGGGGGCGAGCACCAGGACCCGCGCGCCCCGCGCCCTACCCGTCAGCACTGTCGTCATCGGCGAGCAGCGGCGTGCGGGTGCCGGTATAGACCGGCGTGCCGGTGAAGATGCCGCTGAACTGCTGCAGCGGCGGGCCGATGGCGAGGCCGCGGCCGCTCAGGCGGAATTCGCGGATCCAGCGTTCGTGGGCGCCGCTGCGCTTCTTCACCACCGACAGGGCGCGGCGCACCGAGCCCTCGAACTCGAAGTAGCGCAGCATCAGCACCGCGTCGCTGAGGTAGCTGATGTCGATCGGCGTCTGCATCGGCCCGACCAGCCCGTGCTGCGCCAGCACCAGGATGGTGAGCACACCGAGCTGGTTCAGGTAGCTCAGCAGCTCGTGCATCTGCAGGATCAGGAAGCGCTCGTCCGGCATGGCGCTGAGGTAGCCGTTCAGGCTGTCGATGATGACGATCCGGGCGCCGTCCCGGGTCACCGCCTGGCGGACCAGGTGGACGAATTCGCCGGGGGAGAGCTCGGCCGGGTCGATCTGCTGGATGTGGATCAGCCCGGCGTCGAGGGCGTCCTGCAGCGGCAGGCCGAGCGCCGCGCAGCGGGAGAGGATGGTCGCCCGGCCCTCGTCGAAGGCGTAGAAGACCGTTTTCTCGCCGCGCTCTGCGGCGGCGATGGCATAGGTCAGCGCGACCGAGGACTTGCCGACCCCGGCGGCGCCCAGCAGCAGCGCGCTGCTGCCGCGCTCCAGCCCGCCGCCGACCATCGCATCCAGCTCGGCGCGGCCGCTCGAGACCTTGGCGGTGGCGACCTCCTGCCGGTGCTCGGCGGCGACCAGGCGCGGATAGATCTCGAGCCCGCCGCGCCGGATGGTGAAGTCGTGGAAGCCGCCGCGGAAGGGCATGCCGCGCATCTTCACCACCCGCAGCCGCCGGCGCTCGCCGCCGTAGTCGAGCGCGACCTGCTCGAGCAGCACCACGCCATGGGCGATGGAGTGCAGCTGCAGGTCGTCCGCCTTGGAGGACATGTCGTCCAGCATCAGCACGGTGCAGCACCGGCCGGTGAAGAAATGCTTCAGCGCCAGGATCTGCCGGCGGTAGCGCAGCGAATTCTGCGCCAGCAGCCGCAGCTCGGACAGGCTGTCGAAGACGATGCGGGACGGGTTCAGCGCGGCGACCCGGTCGAAGACCATCTGGGTGGTCTCGCTCAACTCCATCTCGGCGGGATGGAAGACCGTCAGCTCCCGGTTGGGATCGAGGCTGGCCTCGGGCGGGACCAGCTCGAAGACCGCGATCCCGTCGAGGCTCCAGCCGTGGCGCTTCGCCACCAGGCGCAGCTCGCGCTCGGTCTCGGACAGGGAGATGTACAGGACCGTCTCGTGCCGGGCGAGGCCGGCGAAGAGGAATTGCAGCGCCAGGGTGGTTTTGCCGGCGCCGGGGCGGCCCTCCACCAGGTAGAGGCGGTCGGCGTCGACGCCACCGCCGAGGATGTCGTCGAGCCCTGCGCTGCCGGTCGATATGCGGGGGGGATCGTCTTCGGGCGTCGTCGCCCTCTGCTGCGGGTCAGCCATCATTGCTCCCTGCGCCAGGCAGGATCGCCTGGTCGAGCGCCCGAGTCTTCCCCAGCATGTTCCTGCCCCAGGATAACACAACCATGACGGGAAAAATCAGTGGGATTGCACGCATTCGGCGGAGACGGATCCCCGGGGGTTCTACCGCCGCAGAACGTATCGGTGGCGCGGACAGTTCCCCGCCTGCGCGACCGCAGGCAGGGCCGGGGCCAGCTAGCGCGCCCCGGCGAACTCGGCTTCGGCGAGCACCTCCCGGGCGATGCCGAAGGCCTCGCCGGCCGCGGGCACGCCGCAATAGACGCAGCTCTGCAGCAGGACCTCCTGGATCTCCGCCCGGGTGGCGCCATTGGTCAGGGCGCCGCGGAGGTGGATCCGCAGCTCGTTCGGCCTGCCCAGGGCGATCAGCATGCCGAGGTTGACCAGGCTGCGGGTCCGGCGGTCGAGCCCGGGGCGGCCCCAGACCTCGCCCCAGCAGTAGCGCAGCGCCAGCTCCTGGAAGGGCAGGTCGAAGTCGGTCGCCGCCTGCATCGCCGCATCGTGCCGCCCCTGGCCGATGACCTCGGCGCGGCGCCGCTTGCCTTCCTCGAGACGATCGCTGGTCATGCGCATCCGGTCCTGTCGCTGAAAGCCCCGAGTGTCGCGGCCCGGCGGCCGGGCGGCAAGGCCGCCCGGGCCGGTGTTGCCGCCGCCGCCCGACGCGCTACACCGCGGCTGGAACGCGGCCCGGGACCAGGGGACAGGACAGCATGAGCATCAGGATCGTCGGCGTCGTCGGCCTCGGCAACATGGGCCTGCCCATGGCGGCGAGCCTCGCCCGCCAGGGCTTCGAGGTACTGGGCTTCGACCTCAGCGCCGCCCGCCGCGACCTCGCCGCCGCTGAGGGCATCCGCCCGGTGGCGGAGGCGGCGGCGCTGCTGCAGGCGGCCGACGCGGTGGTCTCCTCGCTGCCCTACGGCCGGGACGTGGAGGCGCTGGTGCGGACGCCGGGCGGGCTGCTGGCGCGCCGGGACCGCCGGGTGACGCTGGTCGACACCTCGACCGCCGACCCGGGCACCAGCCGGCGGCTGGCGGCGCTGCTGGAGGCGGCGGGGCATGGCCACCTGGATGCGCCGGTCAGCGGCGGCCCGGCGGGCGCGGCCGCCGGCCAGCTCACCATGATGGTCGGCGGCAGCGAGGCGGATGTCGCCGCGGCGCAGCCGGTGCTCGCGGCGCTGTCGGCCACGGCGCTGCATGTCGGCCCCTCCGGCGCCGGCAACGTCGCCAAGCTGATCAACAACATGCTGGTCGCCGCGCACCTGATCACCAACGGCGAGGCCTTCCGCCTGGCCGAGGCGGCGGGGGTGAAGGCGGAGGCGGTGCTGGCGGTGGTCAATGCGGCGACCGGACGCAGCGCGGTCAGCGAGGCCTTCTTCCCGAAATGGGTGATCCCCGGCCGCTTCGACAGCGGCTTCGCCGCCGGGCTGATGCGCAAGGACGTCGGCCTCGCCGCGGAGCTCGCGCGGGAGGTGGGGCTCGACCTGCCGCTCAGCGGCAAGGTCGCAGCACTCTGGGCCGACAGCCACGCGGCGGTGCCGGATGCGGCCGACTTCACCCGCATGGCCGACTTCCGGCCGCGCGACGGCGGGTGAGCCTCGCTCCGCCGATGCTGTGACGTGTCGGCGCACCCAAAGGGCACAGTCGGCGGCGATCGGCACCGGCCACCCTGGCGGCGCGGCGTGGCCCCGGCTATGCAGGCGGCATGCTGCGCACCATTCGCCTCATCGCCCTGTTGCTGTGCCTGCTGCTGGGTGGCGTCTGGGCCCTGGCCTGGGTGACCCGGGCGCCGGACGAGGGGCTGGCGGATGCCTTCGTCGGCCGGCTCGGGCAGATCTTCGGCGGCGAGGGCAGTCCGGTTTCCTCCGGCGGGGTGCAGCTGCCGCAAGGCATGTCGCTCGGCGGCCCCTTCAGCCTGACCGACCAGACCGGCCGGGCGGTGACCGAGCGCGACTACGCCGGGCGCTGGATGCTGGTGTATTTCGGCTACAGCTTCTGCCCGGACATCTGCCCCACCGAGCTCGGCACCCTGGCGGCGGCGCTGGATGCGATGGGGCGGGCGGGGGAGGCGGTGGTGCCGGCCTTCATATCCGTCGATCCGCAGCGCGACACGCCGGAGCACCTCGCCGATTACGTCAGCCGCTTCCATCCCCGCATGCAGGGGCTGACCGGCACGCCGGAACAGGTGGCAGATGCGGCGCGGCGGTTTAGGGTCTATTACGCCAAGGTTCAGCGGCCCGAGATGACCGATTATCTCATGGACCACTCCAGCTTCATCTATCTGGTGGGGCCGGACGCCAAGGTGAGGACGCTGTTCCGGCCGGAGCTGTCGCCGGAGGCGATCGCCGCGGCGGTGACGGCGCAGGTCGGGCGCACCGGCAGCGGCGGATGACACGGGCGGCGCTGCAAGGCCCCGCATGATCGGCTAGGCTACAATAGCGGAACTGCCCTGGGTTCAGGCTGGCCGCAACCGGAGAAGGCAGTATGGCGGACGACGACTCGGACCAGGATGGCGCGGGGGGGACCGGACGTGGTGCGGCGGCGCCGCGGCACAGCCGCCGTCTGTCCGACAAGATCCTGATCGCCTTCCATCATGCCTGCGACCAGGGCGACTACGAGGTGGCGGAGCAATTGCTGCGCATCCTCGAGATGATGCTGACGCGCCGCCCGGTCTCGCCGGACACCAACCGGCGCCGCAACATGGAAAGCCTGGTCGCGGCGCATGAGCGGCTGTGGCATCTCCGCCACCCGGACACGGCCTCGGGCTGAGGTCAGCCGGCCTCGAGCGCTGCGGCATCGCGCAGGATGGCCTGCGCCGCCGGGGTGAAGCCGTCTTCGGCGTGCAGCACCAGCCCCGGGGCGATGCGGGCCGGGCCGCGGCTGCCGCGCCGGGCCTGCAGCAGCATGCGCTTGGCCGGCATCCCGCCGCGCGGCCAGAAGGGCACCAGCCGGGTGCCGGCGCAGCCGGCGGCGGCGAGCGCCGCCATGGCGGAATCGAGCAGCACCGCGGGCAGGATCAGGCTCAGCGTGCCGCGCCGGGACAGCGGCGTGGCGAGGAAGCGGGCCCAGTCGGCCAGGCTGGCGGCGCCGGCGGGCGCATGCGTCATGCTGCCGCGCTGCGGCACCGGCGGGGTGGTGCCATGCGGCCAGAAGGGCGGGTTGGCGAAGGCGTGGTCGCAGGGCGGCAGCCGCCGGGCCAGCGCGGCATCGCGGATGTCGCCGGTGATGACCTCGGCCGCGACCCCGTTGGCGGCGGCATTGGCGGCGGCGAGCGCGGCCAGCGCCGGGTCGCGCTCCACCGCGATGATCCGGAGTCCGGGCACCCGGGCGGCGAGGCAGAGGAAGGCGGCGCCGCTGCCGCAGCCGGCTTCCAGCACCTGCTGCCCCGGGCGGGCCGGGATGCCGGCCGCCAGCAGCACGGTGTCCAGCCCGGCGCGCAGGCCGAGCACCGGCTGTCGCAGCCGCACCCGGCCGCCGAGCAGCGTGTCGTCCGAATGGGTCACGCGTCGTGGTCCTCGCCGGCCTCCCGCAGCAGGCGGCGGGCGGCGGCGAGGTCTTCCTCGGCGACCGCGAGGCGACGGGGGAAGGCGCCGATGCCGCCTTCGAGCGCGCTGATATGCTGGTCCAGCAGGATGCAGGCGATGCCGGCATCCTTCAGCAAGGCCATGAGGAAGCTGATGCGCACCGGGTCCACGCTTTGCACGATGAGCCGCATGGTCGGTGAAATCCTTGTTTTTCCAGCGCTTGTCGCCAAGTGGCACGGTGGCTATGGTGCCGCCCCCCAAGCCAGGGTCAAGTGTAGTGCCAGCGGTTGCCCGTCTAGTGCCGGATAATTCCCCGATGAAGAGGCCGGCCGCTGGCGGCGAGGATGCGCTGACCGCGCTCATCGCCCTCGTCCAGGCGGACCTGGAGGCCTGCAACCGCCTGATCGTGCAGCGGATGCACTCCCCGGTCGCGCTGATCCCGCAACTGGCCGCGCATATCGTCGCCGCCGGCGGCAAGCGGCTGCGGCCGCTGCTGACCCTGGCGGCGGCGCAGCTCTGCGGCTACCGCGGCGACCGGCACGTGGCGCTCGCCGCCTGCGTCGAGTTCATCCACACCGCCACCCTGCTGCACGATGACGTGGTCGACGAGAGCTCGCTGCGGCGGGGCCAGGCGAGCGCGAATGCGCTGTTCGGCAACAAGCCCAGCGTGCTGGTTGGCGACTTCCTGTTCGCGCGCGCCTTCCAGTTGATGACCGACGACGGCAGCCTGAAGGTGCTCGGCATCCTGTCCCAGGCGGCGGCGACCATCGCCGAGGGCGAGGTGCTGCAGCTCGTCACCCAGAACGACATCTCGACCACCGAGGCGCAGTACCTCGCGGTGATCGAGGGCAAGACCGCCGCGCTCTTCGCCGCGGCGACGCGCATCGGCGCGGTGGTCGCCGACCGGCCGGAGGCGGAGGAGCGGGCGCTCGATGCCTTCGGGCACAACCTCGGCATCGCCTTCCAGCTGGTCGACGACGCGCTGGATTATGCGGCGGAGCAGGAGCGGCTCGGCAAGACGGTCGGCGACGATTTCCGCGAGGGCAAGATCACCCTCCCGGTGCTGCTGGCGCATGCCCGCGGCGATGCGGCGGAGCGCGAGTTCTGGCGCCGCACGCTGGAGGACAAGGAGCAGGCGCCGGAGGATCTGGCCCGCGCCCAGGAGCTGATCGAGCGCCACGGCGCGCTGCGCGACACGGTGGCGCGGGCGCAGGGCTACGGCGATGCGGCGCTGGAGGCCCTGGCGGTTTTCCCGGATGGCCCGGTGCGCCGGGCGCTGGCGGGGATCGTGGCCTTCTGCATCGCCCGGGCGCGGTAGCCGCCCTAGCCGCGCAGCGCCCCGCCGAGGATGACGCCGGCGCCGGCCAGGCAGAGCGCCGCCCCGGCGAGGTCGGTGCCGCTGGGCATCCGCCCCTCCACCGCCCAGAGCCAGAGCAGCGAGGCCACCACATAGACCCCGCCATAGGCGGCATAGGTGCGGCCGGCGGCCTCGCTGTCGACCAGGGTGAGCAGCCAGGCGAAGGCTGCCAGTGCCGCCGCGCCCGGCAGCAGCCACCAGGGCGAGGCGCCGGACCGGAGCACCGACCAGAGGGCGAAGCAGCCGCCGATTTCCGCCAGGGCGGCGAGGGGGTAGAGGGCCAGGGCATGGATCATGCCCCGGCTTCCCCCGCCGCCTCGGCGATTACAAGGCGAAGCGGGTGCCGACGAGCAGGCTGCGGCCCGGCGTGACATAGCCGCTGGTCGGCTCCCAGCGGCTGTTGCCGAGGTTGCGGCCCTCGAGGAAGAGGCTGACCACCTCGGTCGCCTTGTAGGTGGCGCCGAGGTTGACCACGGTGCCGCCCCGGACGGCGCCGCGCGAGCCGAAGTCGCCGGTATTGGTGATCAGGAAGTCGCTCGACCGGCCGGTGAAGAGCACCGTGGGCGCGATGACCAGGCGCGGCGTCGGCACCACCCGGGCGGTGATGCTCACCACATGCTCCGGCCGGCGCAGCAGGCGGCGGTCGGTGATGGCGTCCTCCGCTTCGGTGATGGTCCAGTTCGCCGTGGTCTCCAGCCAGGGGGCCGGGCGGAGCGTGAGGCCCAGCTCGGCGCCATGGATGTCGGCGCGGTCCACGTTGACCGAGGTGAAGACGAAGCCCGGCAGCGGGGCGCGGACCGAGTTGATCAGGTTGGTGATGCGGCTCTGGAAGAAGGTCCAGCTCGCGGTGGCGGCGCGGGGCCGGCCGAACAGCGCCACGTCGGTATCGGCGCCGATCTCCCAGCCGGTGCTGCGCTCCGCCTTGAGCGCGGGGTTGCCGAGGGTCGAGGCATTGGTGCCGAAGCGCTCGTACAGCGAGGGCGCCCGGAAGGCGGTGCCGGCGGAGATGCGGAGGCGGCTGGCCACCTCGGGCAGCGCCAGCACGGCGCCGAGCTGCCAGGTCGTCGCATCGGTGAAGCCGGTGGTGCTGTCCTGGCGCAGGCCGGCGGTCAGGTCGAGCCGCTCCCAGGCGCGGTACTGCAGCGAGGCATAGCCGGCGGTGACATGCTGCTGGGCGAAGACCCGGGTGCGCGAGGCCGGGCTGCCGCTGAGGCTGCGGCTCTCCTCCAGCGCATGGGTGACGCCGAAGGCCAGCGCCCCGTCGGCGAAGGCGCCGAAGCCGGGCAGGCGGACGGTATTGCCCCAGTCGAGGCCGGTGCGGCTGCCGCGGTAGAGGTCGTCGGCGATGCCGGAGGCGCCGGGGTTGGGACGGTTCACGTAGCGCCGGCGGTCCTCGGTGGTGAAGCCGCGCAGGCCGGTGGTCCAGGCGCCGTCCAGCAGCCGGGTCTCGCCGCGGAGCTGGCCGAACCAGCGGCGGTCCTCGCCGGAGTAGTTCGGGTCATCGGCCTGGCGGAAGGCGTTGTTGCTGCCGTCCAGGCCGAAATTGTTCTGCCGCCACTGGACGATGCCCTCCAGCCGGCTGCCCTCGACCGGGGTCCAGCCGAGCCGGGCCATGGTGGACTGGCCGCGGAAGCCGTCGCGCTCGCCGTTGGTGGTCTGCAGCCGCGGCGCCAGGGCATTGGAGCCGCGGGTCGAGAGCGACTGGCCGGAGACGAGGTAGTCGAAGGCCTCCACCCGGCCGGTGGCGCCGAGGTTGCCGCGGATGGTGGAATTGCTGCCGCCGGCGACCTCGCCGAAGGGGGCGAAGACCTTGCCCCCCGGACCCCCTTGGGGCGCCTGGCGGGTGACGAGGTTGATCGCGCCGCCGAGCGCTGCGCTGCCGTAGAGCGAGGCGGCGGGGCCGCGGACCACCTCGATCCGGTCGAGGTTGCCGAGCAGGTCCTGGCCGAAGTTGAAGGCGCCGGCGGGGGTGGAGGCATCGTTGATCGGCACCCCGTCCAGCAGGACCAGGGTATGGCTGCTGTTGGTGCCGCGGGTGAAGGCGCTGGTCTGGCCGCCGAGGCCGCCCTGGCCGACGAGGTTGATGCCGGGGACGGCGGTGAGCGCCTCGGCCAGCGACTGGTAGCCGCGCTCCTCGATGTCCTGCCGGGTGATGACGGTGATGGCGGCGGGGACGCGCTCGGCCGGCGTCGGGATCCGCGTGGCGGTGACGATGGTGTCGGGGATGGCCTGCTGGGCATGGCTTTGGCTGGCCAGGGCGGCGAGGCCGCTGGCGAGGAACAGGGACAGGTGGCGCATCGGGTCCTCCGGATGCGGTGACGACACTGCCCCGCCCGGCGAGGGGAGGGGCGACGGGCGTCGTTCCCGCAATCGGAAGGCCTGCCGCGGGGCGGCGGGCCCATACTCCGGTGCGCCGGTGCACCTCGCCCGGCACGCGCGAGACAACTCTGCGCCGGCCGGTCTCCTGGCTCGCGGTGGGGGCGCCGGGGCGATGTCCCGGGACCCATGGGCCTGCCGCCTTCTCACGCCCGCGAGGGCGCAATGGCTCTGGGCAGGACCTCACCGCCTACAGTTGCGAGGGCAGCCGCGGACCGGCGGTCTTCACCGCCTGCCGCATTCCCGTTTCAGCCCTTGCGGGCCACCGGCGCATGCAGGGCCGATAGCAGGATTGCGGCGGGGGAACAGCCCCCGCCGGGCCATCCCGGCACGGAAGTCACAGGGCCTGTGGCCCTGGCGCCGCAGGCGGCCAGGCCACCGTTCAGAAGATCCAGCCGAGCGCCTTGATGCCGAGCCAGCCGAGTGCGACGAGGACGAAGGTGGCGAAGGCGCAGCCGGCCAGCGTCAGCCCGACGCCCCAGGCGGTGGTGCGGTTGTCGTGCTCCACCAGGCCGAGGGCCATGACGATGTTGCCGAAGGCCGGCGGGCCGTTGGTGCCGGGGCCGGGCAGGATGAGCATCAGCGCGACATAGGCGGTCAGCCAGCCGAACAGCCGGTCCCCGAGCGGCGAGGTGAAGAAGCCGGGGCGGGGGCGAACGTATTGCTCGACCTTGGTCATCCATTTGGAGCCATTGCCGGAGAGGCGCAGCAGGTCGGTGCGCTTGACCGATTGCCGGGCGAGGAAGGCGGGCAGCTTCGGGGTGCGGCGGCCGAGCCCCATCTGCACGCCGAGGATCAGCACCGGCAGGCCGAAGACCGAGGCCATGCCGGGCAGCAGCGAGGGCAGCAGCAGCAGCAGGATCAGCAGGCCGAAGGCGCGGTCGCCAAAGGCCTCGGCCATCTCGCCGAGGGTGATGCGTTCGCCGGGGAAGCGCGCCGCCACCTCGGCCACGATGCGGGAGATGGGTGCCCCCGCGGTACGCCCGCATGAACCAACCTGCGCGCCGACGATCGGCGTTTCGACGTTGCCGTCCATTCCCAGATATTGACCTCATGCCCAGACGTAACGTGCCGACCGCCGCGTCCGGATTGGTTCCGGTTGTGTCACGGCTGGCGGCATCCTAGTCACTCCCGGCGCGTCATGCACCGGGATTTTCGCGCGAACCTGGACACGGGTCCTTGGGTCGTTTCAGCTTCCGGTGAAGGCCGGCTTGCGCTTCTCCATGAAGGCGCGGCGGCCTTCCTTGTAGTCGGCGCTGTCGAAGCAGGCGGCGAGCGCGCGCTTGTAGGCGTCCATGTCGCGGTCGGCGCGGTCCATCAGCACCTGCTTCACGGTCTGCTTGTTGGTCAGCAGGGAGAGCGGGGCGTTGCCGGCCATGGTCGCTGCCAGCTTGGCGACCGTCGCCTCGAGCTCGGCGACCGGGACCACCTTGTTGACCAGGCCGAAGCGCTCGGCCTCCTTCGCATCGAAGCGCTCGCCGGTCATCAGGATCATGTGGGCATGGGCGGGGCCGACCAGGTCGACCAGGGCGCGGACCATGTCGAAGCCATAGGCGATGCCGAGCTTGGCGGCCGGGATGCCGAACTGGCTGTCGTCCGAGGCGATGCGGATATCGGTCGACATCGCGATGCCCAAGCCCCCGCCCATGCAGAAGCCGCGGATCTGGGCGATGACCGGCTTCCTGTAGGCCGAGAGCCTGGCGCGGCCGGCGCTGGTCAGCTTGTCGTATTGGCCTTGGGCATCGGCGTTGTTGCGGACCTTCTCGAACTGCGAGATGTCGGCGCCCGAGACGAAGGCCTTGTCGCCGGCGCCCTGGAGGATGACGCAGCGGACGGATGCATCCTCGGCGAACATCTCCAGCGCCTCGCCCATGCCGGTCCACATGGCGACCGACATGGCGTTGCGCTTCTCGGGCTGGTTGAAGGTGATCCGGCCGACGCCGTCGGCGCTGCTGGCGAGGATCTTACCGTCGGCGAGTTCCATGGTGCTCATGCTCCGCCAAGGGCTCCCTTGGCTTTCAATTCGGCGATGTCGGCAGGCGTCAGCCCGGCCTCGGCCAGGATTTCGTCGTTGTGCTCTCCGAGGTTCGGCATGTCGCGGTAGAAGCCGGTGTCGACGCCCTCGATGTTCACCGGCTGCGCCACGACCTTGATGTCGCCGCGGGTGCGGTGCTGCATCGGCATGGCCATCTCGAGGTGCTGGACCTGGGGGTCCTCGAAGACCTCGCGGATGTTGTTGACGGGGCCGCAGGGGATGCCGGCTTCCTCGAGCTTGTCGATCCAGTACTCGGACGACTGCTGCTTCGTCACTTCGGCGATGACCTGGTTGATCCGCTTGCGGTCCTTGGAGCGGCCGCCGTTGGTCTTCCATTCCTCGACCTCGAGCCATTCCTCATGGCCGGCGGCCTTGCAGAAATTGGTCCAGAGCTTGGCCGAGGAGGCCGCGATGTTGATCGGCTTGTCCTTGGTCGGGAAGACGCCCATCGGGATGTTGACGGGGTGGTCGTTGCCGGCCTGTCCCGCGACCTCGCCATCCATTAGGAAGCGGCTGGCCTGGAAGTCCAGCATGAAGACCTGGGCCTCCAGCAGGGAGGTGTGGACGTAGCCGCCGCGGCCCGTGCGTTCGCGGTCATAGAGCTTCATCATGATGCCCATCGCCAGCAGGTTGCCGGCGGTGAGGTCGTTGATCGGGATGCCGACGCGCATCGGCCCGCGGTCGGGCTCGCCGGTGATGGTCATCAGGCCGCCCATGCCCTGGGCGATCTGGTCGACGCCGCCGCGCTTGGAATAGGGGCCGGTCTGGCCGAAGCCGGAGATGGAGGCGTAGATCAGGCGGGGGTTGAGGTCCTTCAGGTCGTCATAGGCGATCTTCAGGCGGTGCTTGACCTGCATCCGCATGTTCTCGACCAGGATGTCCGCGGTGGCCGCGACCTTGAGGAAGGCGGCGAGGCCGGCCGGGTTCTTCAGGTCGATCGACAGGCCGCGCTTGTTGCGGTGCAGGTTCACCTGGTCGAAGCCGTCGCGGGCGCCGCCGAGGCCGTCGCCCTGGCCGGGCGGCTCGACCCGGATGATGTCGGCGCCCCAGTCGGCCAGGTGGCGGACGCAGGTGGGGCCGGCGCGGGCCAGGGTGAGGTCGAGCACGCGGAGGCCGGCGAGGGGCAGGCGGGTTTCCGCCATGAGTTTGGGGTCGGTCGGGGCTTCGGGCACGGGGTTTCCTCCCTGGATGCCCCGAAGATTAGGGGAGCGCGCCCGGAGTGGCCAGATGGGGGAGGGGCGGCATCAGGCCGGGGTGGTGCCGAGGCGCGACTGCCCCTCCGGGCACAGGTCCCGCAGCACGCAGCGGCCGCAGGCCGGGCCACGGAAGAAGCAGCAGCGCTGGCCGTGCCGCATCAGCATCTGGTGGTGGTCGTAGAAGCCCTGGGCATCCCAGTCCTCCGGCAGCAGGGCTTCCAGCACCGCGTGAGAGGGGCCGACCGCCAGGGATTTCGGGATGAGCCCGAGCCGGGCGGCGACGCGGTGGTGATGGCTGTCCACCGGCAGGGCGCGGCCGCGCAAGGTGCTGAAGGAGAGCACCGCCGCCGCCGTCTTCGGCCCGACGCCGGGCAGGGAGGCGAGCCAGGCCGTCGCCTCCGGCACCGACATGCCGGCGAGATGCGAGAGGTCGAGCAGGCCCTGGCGCTCCGTCAGCGCCCGCAGGGTGCGTTGCAGGGCGGGGGCCTTGGCCTCGGGCCAGGTGACGCCGGCGATGGCGCGCTCGACCTCGGCGACGGGGGCGTCGCGGACGGCGGCCCAGTCCTCGAAGGCGGCGCGCAGGCTGGCGAAGGCGCGGGCGCTGTCGGCGTTCTTGGTGCGGTGGGAGAGCAGGGAGGAGACCAGCTCGTCGAGCGGGGACAGGGCGTGGAAGTACAGGACGGGGCAGCCGTATTCGGCGCAGAGGCGACGGTGGACCTCCAGGGCCAGGTCGCGCTTGGTGGCATCGGGCGCGGGCGCCGGGCGGGGGAGGGGCATGGCGGGTGTAACGGCAGCGGCGCGGGTAGGTTCGCAGCGACCTGGTGCAGGGCCGCGATGGCGCCGCCGGGGCGACCTTCGCGGTGGACGGCGTGGCGTCGCGGGCCGGGTCCGGATCACTTCCGCGGCGGATGCGGCAAATCTCCTGGGCTGCGGCAAAAAGCCCTGCGGCCGTGCGTTGGCTGTCTCTCGCCCGACAGGATGATGCATGACGCCGCTGAACCCCCGCCTCCTCGATACCGGCAGCCCACCCATTCCGGAGATCCAGGCCTGGGGCGCCCGCTATGCGGGCCGGGGCGGGTTGCTCAACATGTGCCAGGCGGTGCCGTCGCATGCGCCGGCACCCGGCATGCTCGAACGCCTCGCCCGCGCGGCGGGGGATCCGGCCTCCGCCACCTATGGCCCGATCCTGGGTGAGGCGGCGCTGCGGGAAGCCTATGCCGCCGATCTCGGCGCGCTCTACGGGGGCCGGATCGATGCCGCGGAGGTGGCCATCACCGCCGGCTGCAACCAGGCCTATTTCGTCGCCATGATGGCGCTGGCGCAGCGCGGCGACGCGGTGCTGCTGCCGACCCCCTGGTACTTCAACCACCGCATGACGCTCGACATGCTCGGCGTCGAGCCGCGCCCGCTGCCCTGCCGCGCGGAGGCGGGCTTCGTGCCCGACCCGGAGGCCGCGGCGGCGCTGATCGACGCGCGGGTGCGGGCCATCGTCCTCGTCACGCCGAACAACCCGACCGGTGCGATCTACCCGCCCGAGGTGATCGCCCGCTTCCATGCCCTGTGCCGGGAGAGGGGCATCTGGCTGGTGCTGGACGAGACCTACCGGGACTTCCTGCCGCCCGGCCATGACCGGCCGCACGGCCTGCTCTCCGGCGAGACCTGGCCGGAGAACCTCGTACAGCTGCACAGCTTCTCGAAGTCCTTCGCCATCCCGGGGCACCGGCTCGGCGCCCTGGGCGCGCCGGCTGCGCTCTTCCCGGAACTCGGCAAGGTCATGGACTGCGTGCAGATCTGCGCCGGGCGGCCGGCCCAGGCCGCGCTCGCCTGGGGGCTCGGCGCGCTGGCGGACTGGCGGGCCGCGAACCGGGCGGAGATGCAGGCCAGGGCGGCGGCCGTGCGCGCCGCCTTCGACCGCCTGCCGGGCTGGGAGTTGCAGTCGCTCGGCGCCTACTTCGCCTATGTGCGGCACCCCTTCGGGGACACCTCCGCCTGGCGGGTGGCGGAGCGGCTGGCCGCCGGGCACGGGCTGCTGTGCCTGCCCGGCCCCGCCTTCGCCGGGGAGGAGGCGCATCTCCGCATCGCCTTCGCCAATGTGGCGGAAGCCGGCATCGCCTCGATGGAGGCGCGGCTGCGGGCGGCCTCCGCCTGACCGCGCCGGGTGGTCAGGCCAGTTCGCTCAGCCCAGCCAGCCCAGCGCCCGCAGCCGCTCGCGCTCGCCGTTCAGGAAACGGTCGCCGATGTCGCCGCGCCAGCGCAGCTCGGGCGCGACGACGTTGCGGGCCCGCGCCCTCGCCTCCTCCTGCGCCGCGGGCACGGTGTCACCGGTGCCGGTGACGATCATCAGGTGGCCGGAGCGGCGGCGGCCCAGCAGCTGGCCGCCCTCCATCCGCATGTCCACCAGGTGGTAGCGGTCCAGCTCGGCCCCTACGGGCGGGCGGAGGAAGAAGACCGGCGGGTCCTCCTCCGGCGTGGCGGTCTCGGTATGGGCGGGAAAGGGCGGCACCGTCAGTACGATGGCGACGGACCAGCCCGGGCGGGTGGCGAAGCGCGCCGGCGTGCCGGCCGGGGCGCCGCCGGCCCCCCCACTGGCCATGCGGGCGAGCAGGTCGCCCCAGCCATCCGGCTGGAGCGCGGCGAGCACGGCGAAGCCGGGATTGCCGAAGCGGCAGGTGAATTCGAGCGGCCAGGCGCCGCGCTCGTCGACGATCATGTTGAGGTTGACGTAGCCGACGTGCCCGGCCGCGGCGAAGCGCGGCGCGAGGCGGCCGAGCGTCGCGGCGAACAGCGGCTCGGATCCGTCGTAGGCGGCAAGCGTCCCCATCTCGCCGGTCATCTCGCCCATCTCGCCGGGGAAGAAGCGCTTGTGCTCGAAGTCGATGCAGGCGGGGCGGAGGAAGCGGGTCCCGTCGAAATAGGCGCCGACGCCGACCTCGACCCCCTCCAGCCGCTCCATCAGCAGCACGCGGCCCTCCCCGGCACGGCGGAGCATGAAGGCGAGGTCGGCGCCCTCCGGGTGGTCGCCGACGAAGGTGGTGCGCGCGGTGTCGTCGTGCTTCAGCACGTAGCGCCCGGGATGCTGCCCGAGCCAGGCGAGGGCGAGCGCGGGACGGGCGAAGGAATGGCTCTCGGCGATGGCGAGCCCGGCCTCCCGCAGCATGGCCTGGCCGAAGGCGCGATCCTGCTCCAGCCGGTCGCCGAAGGCGCTGCCGCCGACGACGCGGAACCCTCGGGCGCGCAACTCATCCTGCAGCGTGCCGCGGCCGACCCGCTCGAAGAGGATGACGCCGTCCCGCCCGACCCAGTCGAGCTCCGCCCGCCAGTCCGCGATGCAGTCGATCAGCCCGCCGAAGGCCCGCTGCTCCGGCGGATCCTCGGCGAAGACCCGGACCTCGTGGCCCTCCCGGCGAAGCGTCAGGTAGATATCGCCGAGATAGGCGCGAGGCCCGATGGCAAGGATCCGCATGCGTGTTCCGTTCCTCACTCACGGCGGGAGCCCGAGGCCAGCGCCCTCGGCCTTGAACCCCCAAAATCACCGATACCGGAACGCCGCATCCGTCAGGTCGATCGCCGGGAATTCGTCCTTCTCCGCCCAGTAGTCCTGGGTATGCTGCCATTCCGGCTTGTCGATCCGCTTCGGCAGCAGGTGCATGCCGCGCATCAGGTAGCCCGGGTTGAAGTTCTCCGGGTCGATCCAGGGCAGCAGCGGCAGGCCTTCGTCCTCGGGCCGTAGCGCCGGCGTCACCTGCCTGGCGCCGATGGCGTCCATGTGCCGCAGCAGGCGGCAGACGAAGTCGCCGACGAGATCCGCCCGCAGGGTCCAGCTGGCACGGAAGTAGCCGAAGACCCAGGCCATGTTGGGCACGCCGGTGAACATCATGCCGCGGTAGGTGACGGTGCTGCCGAAATCGAGCGGCTGGCCGTCGATCTCGAAGGCGATGTCGCCGAGGACGTTCAGGTTGAAGCCGGTGGCGGTGACGATGATGTCGGCCTCGAGGTGCTGGCCGGATTTGAGCTGGATGCCGCCTTCGGTGAAGCCCTCGATCTCGTCGGTCACGACCGAGGCACGGCCCTTGGCGACTTCCTGGAAGAGGTCGCCGTCCGGGATGAAGGCGAGGCGCTGGCGCCACGGCCGGTAGCCCGGGGTGAAGTGCGGGTCGACCGGGTAATCCTTGCCGACATAGGTCTGCACGTTGGCGAGGAGTTCCTGGCGGACGACCTCCGGCTCCTCGAAGGTGCGGCGGGTGAAGACCGCCTGGTCGCGCAGGATGGTGCGGCGGGTGATCTCGTGGATCCAGGTCTCGTCGATGTCGAGGCTGCGGAGCTCGTCCGCGATGGCGATGGCGTTGCGGCCGGTGCGGAAGTAGGTCGGCGTGCGCTGGAGCATGGTGACATGCGCGGCCTTGGCGGCCATGGCGGGGACGACCGTCGCGGCGGTCGCGCCGGAGCCGATGACGATGACGCGCTTGCCCGAGTAGTCGAGTTCCTCCGGCCATTCCTGCGGGTGGATGAGCTGGCCCTGGAATTTCTCCATGCCGGGCCATTCGGGGGTGTAGCCCTTCTCGTGCCGGTAGTAGCCCTGGCACATCCAGAGGAAGTTGGCGGTGAACCGGACCGCCTCGCCGGTGTCGCCGCGGGTCGCGGTGACGGTCCACATCTGGTGCTCGCTGGACCAGGCGGCGGAGGCGATGCGGTGGTTGTAGCGGATGTGCTGGTCGAGCCCGGCCTCGGCGATGACCTCGCCCATGTAGCGGCGGATCTCCTCGGCGGTGGCGATCGGGGCGCCGGTCCAGGGCTTGAAGCGGTAGCCGAAGGTATAGAGGTCCGAATCCGAGCGGATGCCGGGGTATTTATGGGTCAGCCAGGTGCCGCCGAAGCTGTCCTGCGCCTCGAGGATGGCGAAGGTCTTGCCAGGGCATTGCTGCTGCAGGTGCCAGGCGCCGCCGATGCCGGAGATGCCGGCGCCGACGATCAGCACGTCGACATGGGTGGTGGGCTGGGAGACGGGCGGGCGGGCGAGGGTCTCGTTCTCGGACATGGGGGGCGATCTTCTTCGGCTGAGGGCGCGAGGCGATGCTTCGTGGCAGCAAGGCTATACCCGGGCGGGGGCCCAGGCCAAGCATAGCCTGCTATCGATTGGCAGGCGGCGCTTCCGTTCGATGGTGGATCGGACCTAGTCTCCCCGCAACCGCCAGGCGGCGGGCGTCCGGAGCGAACCGGGCGCGTGGGGAGGAATGCAGCATGCAGCGAAGGTCGTTCAATCTTGCCGTGGCGGCGCTGGCGGGCGGCGCGGCGCTGGGCCCGGCGCGGGCGCAGCAGGCCGGCTGGACCGCTCTCTTCAACGGCACCGGCTTCGAGGGCTGGGACAAGCTCGGCGCGGCCAACTGGCGGGTGGAGGAGGGGATGCTGGTCGCCGACCGGGGGAACGGCTTCCTGGTCTCCCAGGCCTCCTACGGGGATTTCGAGCTGCGGGCGGAGTTCTGGGTGGATACCGCGACGAACAGCGGCATCTTCATCCGGGCGACCGACCCCGCCACCATCACCTCCGCCAACGGCTACGAGGTGAACATCTGGGACGAGCGGCCGGAGCCGAAATACGGCACCGGCGCCATCGTCGATGTCGGCGCGGTCGACCCCATGCCCAAGGCCGGCGGGCGCTGGAACACCTTCGAGATCACCGCCAAGGGGGACCGCTTCACCGTGGTGCTGAACGGGCAGAAGACGGTGGATGGGGCGCGGGATGCGAAGCATGCCAGCGGGCGGATCGCCCTGCAGCACGGTGACGGGCTGAAGGACGACAAGGGCGTGGCGAACGACCGCGGGGTGGTCCGCTTCCGCAAGGTGGAGATCCGGACGCTGTAGTCCGAGATGGAGCCGGTCGACCTCGCGCTGTGCCTGGCGATCGATGTCTCGGCCAGCATCGACTACGACGAGTTCGGGTTGATGCTGGGCGGGACGGCGGCGGCGTTCCGGGATGGGGAGGTCGTGGCGGCCTGCCTCGGCGGGCCGCGCGGGGCGGTGGCGGTGGCGGCGGTCTTCTGGTCCTCGGCCGGGCCGCCGCAGGGCGGGCCGGAGGTGGCGGTGCCCTGGATGCGGGTCGACAGCTTGGCGGCGGCCGCGGCGCTGGCCGAGGCGCTGGAGGCGGCACCACGGCTGCCGCAGGCCGGGGCGACCGCGCTGGGGCAGGGCATGGCGGCCGGCCTGGCGCTGCTGGCGCGCTGCCCGGCGGAGGCGACGCGGCTGGTGCTGGATGTCTCGGGCGACGGGCGGCACAACCAGGGGCGGGCGCCGGGGCCGGTGCGGGATATCGGCGTGGCGGCGGGGGTCACCATCAACGGGCTGGCGGTGCTGAACGAGGAGCCGGACCTGCTGGATCACTACCGGGCGGAGGTCATCGGCGGCCCCGGCAGCTTCGCCGTGCCTTGCGCCGATTATGCCGATTTCGCCGCGGCGATCCGCGCCAAGCTGCTGCGGGAGATCGGCGGCCTTCTCCTGTCCGGCCTGGATGCGGTATTCCACCCGGGCGTCTAGAGGTGCCCCTTCATGCTGCTGCTCATCCCCGGCCCGGTGCAGACCCGCGCGGAAACCCGCGCCGCCATGGCGCAGGACATCGCGCCCTGGGACCTCGGCTTCCGCGCCGTCTATGCCGGCATCCGGGACGACGTGCGGAGGATCGCCGGCGGGGTTGAGGGGGTGCATGCGACCCTGCCGCTGCAGGGCTGCGGGCATTTCATCATGGAAGCGGCGATCCGCACCTTCGTGCCGGTGACGGGCAAGCTGCTGATCGCCCACAACGGCTCCTACGCGGACCGGGCGGTGCGGCTGGCGACGGAGGCCGGGCGGCAGGTCGTGACCCTGCCCGGGCCGGATACGCGGCCGGTGACGGCGGAAGAGATCGGCGCCGCGCTGGCCGCCGACCCCGGCATCACCCATGTCGCCATCGTCCATCATGAGACGGGCAGCGGCATCGTCAACGACCCGGAGGTCATCGGGCCGGTGGTGCGGGCGGCCGGGCGGCGGCTGATCCTCGACAGCGTCTCGGCCTTCGGGGCGCTGCCGGTGAACCTGGCCGCGCATCCGGAGGTCGACGTGGTGCTCTTCACCTCCGGCAAGTGCCTGGAAGGGCTGCCGGGGATCGGCTTCGCGGTGGCGCGGATCGACAGCGTGCTGGCGGCGGCCGGCAATGCCGGGTCCTGGTCCTTCGACCTCTCGGATGTCTACCAGCATGCGCTGCGGGCGGGCTGGGGGAGCTTCCGCTTCACCCCGCCGGTGCAGGCGCTGGCGGCCTTCCGGGTGGCGCTGGATGCCTTCGCGCAGGAGGGCGGGCAGCCGGCGCGGCTGGCGCGCTACCGCGAGAATTGCCGGGTGCTGTACGATGGGGTGAAGGCGCTGGGGCTGACCCCCTACCTCGAGCCGCGGCACCAGGGGCCGGTGATCGTCACCGTCCACCAGCCGGCCGATCCGGCCTTCGTGCTGCAGGGCTTCGTCGATGCGCTGAAGGCGCGCGGCGTGCTCATCAGCAATTTCCACAACACCAAGGCGCCGAGCTTCCGCGTCGGCTGCGTCGGCGCCATTACGCCCGAGGACATGCGGGGCGCCGTCGCGGCGATCGGCGGGGCGCTGGACGACCTCGGCGTCAGGCGACGGGAGGCCGCCTGACGCCAGGGCCGGTCAGAAGCGGTAGCGGACGCTGGCGCCGATGATCCAGGGGTCGAGGTCCACCCGCGCATGCACCAGGCCGGAGTTGACGCTGGCATCGGGGCGCAGGAACAGCTTCTTCAAATCGGCATTGACCAGCCAGTTCGGCGCGATCTCGTAGTCGGCGCCGAGGTTCAGCGCGAAGCCGACGGCGGTATCGACGACCAGGCGGTTCACCGGCTCGGTGCGGCGGCCGCCCTCGCCGTAGAAGAAGCTGACGTTGAGGCCGGCGCCGACATAGGGGCTGAAGCGCGCGGCCGGGAAGGGGTGGAACTGCAGGGTCAGGGTCGGCGGCAGCACCCAGACATGGCCGAGGTCGAGGTTGCCGAGCGCCGAGCCCTTCACGCTGACATCGTGCCGCGTGGTGGCGGCGATCAGGTTCAGCGCGATCTGCGGGGTGACGAAGTAGGAGAGGTCGAGCTGCGGGCTGGCGCTGTTGCTCGCCTCTGGCTTGCCGCCGATGAGATCCACGCGGCCACCGTTGCTCGGCAGCACGCCGATGGCGCCGAGGCCGAGGACGAGGTCGCCCGCCTGCTTGCCGCGCACCACATCCGAGCCCACCTGGGCCGCGGCCGGCGTGGCGATGGCGGCGGCCAGCGCCAGGGCACCAGCCAGCTTCGATAAAGTCTTGCGCATGTCCCTCGCATCCATTCCAGGCAGCCGCTGCTGCCGGGGGGACCCTAGGCGAGGGAGGCAGACCGATCCTTGAGCGAAATCAAAACGCCGGGAGAACCTGCGTTTTTCGGGCGCCGGTCAGGACTTCTTTTTCTTCTTCTTGGCCGCCTCGCCGGTGGGGTGGCCCGCCGCGGCGAGCGACAGCAGCCGGCCCGGCAGGGACTCGAGGATCGCCGGCCGGCGCTCCTTCTCCTTCTTCCAGTGCTTCTTGTCCTTGCGGGTCATTCCGCAGCCGAGGCACCAGCCGGAGGCCTCGTCGTAGCGACAGATATCGATGCAGGGGCTTGCCATGGCGGTCATATGGCGTGGCGGGGCCGAAGGTTGCCTGCCCGCTTGCGTGGCCCGCAACGGGGCGATAAGCGCGGGTGCCAGAAGCACAGACCAGAACCGGGAGGCAACAGGCCATGGCATCCGACCTCGAGATCGCGCGGGCCGCGACCCTCCGGCCCATCGGCGAGATCGCCGCCCGCGCCGGCATCCCGGAGGCGGCGCTGATCCCCTACGGCAAGTACAAGGCCAAGGTGGATTTCGGCTTCCTGGCCGGCCAGGCGGCACAGCGGGAGGGCAAGCTGGTGCTGGTCACCGGCATCAACCCGACCGCGGCCGGGGAGGGCAAGACCACCACGACAGTCGGGCTCGGCGACGCGCTGAACGCGCTGGGCACGAAGACCATGATCTGCCTGCGCGAGCCCTCGCTCGGCCCCTGCTTCGGGGTGAAGGGCGGGGCGACGGGGGGCGGTTATGCCCAGGTGCTGCCGATGGAGGACATCAACCTCCACTTCACCGGCGACTTCCACGCCATCACCAGCGCCAACAACCTGCTGGCGGCGATGATCGACAACCACATCTACTGGGGCAACAGCCTCGGCCTGGATGAGCGGCGCATCACCTGGCGGCGCGGCATGGACATGAACGACCGGGCGCTGCGCGCCACGGTCACCTCGCTCGGCGGCGTCGCCAACGGCTTCCCGCGCGAGGACGGCTTCGACATCACCGTGGCCTCCGAGGTCATGGCGATCTTCTGCCTGGCGACCGACCTCGAGGACCTGCAGGCCCGCCTCGGCCGGATCATCGTCGGCACCACGCGGGAGGGCGTGCCGGTCACGGCGCGCGACCTGAAGGCGGATGGCGCCATGGCGGCGCTGCTGCGGGATGCGCTGGCGCCGAACCTGGTGCAGACCATCGAGGGCTCGCCCGCGCTGGTCCATGGCGGGCCCTTCGCCAATATCGCGCATGGCTGCAACAGCGTGATGGCGACGAAGCTCGGCCTGTCGCTGGCCGATGTGGTGGTGACCGAGGCGGGCTTCGGCGCCGACCTCGGGGCGGAGAAATTCCTCGACATCAAGTGCCGCAGCGCCGGGCTGTCGCCCGGGGCCTGCGTGGTGGTGGCCACCGTCCGGGCGCTGAAGATGCATGGCGGCGTCGCCAAGGCGGCGCTCGGGACGGAGGACGTGGCGGCGCTGCGGCGGGGGATGGTGAACCTCGCCCGGCATGTCGAGAACATGCAGAAATTCGGCCTGCCGGTGGTGGTGGCGCTGAATGCCTTCACCAGCGACACCCCGGCCGAGATCGCCGCGGTGCAGGAGGCGATGGCGGCGCTCGGGACCGAGGCGGTGCATTGCACCCATTGGGCGGATGGCGGCCGCGGCGCGGCCGACCTGGCCCGCGCGGTGCTGCGCCGGCTCGAGGCCGGGGAGGCACGCTTCGCGCCGCTCTATCCCGATTCGCTGCCGCTGGCGGAGAAGATCCGCACCGTGGCGCGGGAGGTCTATCGTGCTTCGGATGTGCAGATCCCATCTGCGATCGCCGCACGGTTGCGTCGCTTCGAGGAACAGGGATTCGCGCATGTCCCGGTCTGCATCGCCAAGACCCAGTACAGCTTCAGCGCCGACCCGACGGCGCTCGGCGCCCCCACGGGCCATGTGCTGCCAGTGCGCGATGTCAGGCTTTCCGCAGGCGCAGGCTTCGTTGTTGCGATCTGCGGCGAGATCATGACCATGCCCGGCCTGCCCCGCCGGCCGGCGGCCGAGAGCATCGGCCTCAATGCCGAAGGCGGCATCGAAGGGCTGTTCTGACCCCCGGAAGGCGCGCTGCCGGACCCCGAGATCGCGCCGCTGCCGCTTTCCCACGCAAGCGTGCAGACGTCCCCCCTAGGCTACACGCAAGGGTGTCTCTACCTCCGCCCATCCCGACGCGGGCTTGGTTTACTGTCCGCCCCCGTCGCAATGCCAGGCGTAGAGGGGGCTGCCGATACCGTATGCAGGAGGATAGGGCGCCCGGGCCGGACGCACTCGCGACCGCGATCGCTGCCGAAATACCCCGACTGAGACGCTTCGCCCGGGTGCTGACCCGGGGCGGGGACCAAGCCGACGACCTGGTGCAGGAAACCCTGCTCCGTGCCATCGCGGCCCAGGCTCAGTTCGAGCCGGGCACCAACCTGCGCGCCTGGCTCTTCACCATCCTCCGTCATGCCCGTGCCGCGGCGGCACGGCGCGCCGCCCGCAGCCCGATCCTCGAGGCGGAGACCCTGCCGGAAGCGGCCGTCTCCGGCGGCCAGGAGGAACGTCAGGCCATGCGGGACGTGGCGAATGCCTTCCGCCAGCTCGCCTCGATCCATCGCGAGGCGCTCTGGCTGGTGGTGGTCGAGGGGCTCGACTATTCCGAGGCCGCCCGCATCCTGAACGTGCCGCCGGGCACGCTGCGGTCGCGGCTGTCGCGGGCCCGCGAGGCGCTCCGGCAGGGCATTGGCCTGGAGCCCGGGGAAGAGGGTGGCAGCCCCTAGGGCCCGCCGCCCAGCCTCAGGAGTTCTGCGACGGGGTCTGCAGGATGCGGAGCAGGCGCTCCGGCACCGGATCCTGCAGGACGCTGTCATGCGCCTGCACCAGCGCCCGGCGGAGCCAGGCGTCGAAGACGGCATCGTCCGAGGACGCGAAATGCGGCGGAGGCTGCGGGGGTGTCGGCATCGCGATCAACATCGGATCTTTACGCTCGGATACGGGCGACGGTTCCGCCACGGCTGCGGCATTGTGTTTGGACTTTTCGGGCATCGAGGGACCGGGATGGACACAGGGTGGGACTGGCCTCCGCGCTTCAACCTAAGGGTGGCATTCTGCCGCCGCAACCACAGAAACGTGATTTCGATTTAACCTTGATCGACTGTGGCGTTGCCGCCATGGGCGCCACGCCGCAGACTGCCGCCATGGCTTCCCCCAGCACCACGCGTGATCCCCAGGCCCTGCTCCGCGCCGGCGCCGCCCGCCATGCCGCCGGCGACCTGGCGGCGGCCGAGCGGCTCTACCGCCAGGTGCTGAAGGCGGCGCCGCAGGACCCCAATGCGCATAACCTGCTCGGCGTGCTGGCGCGGCAGCGCGGCGACGTCGCCGGGGCGCTGCGGCACACCGAGCGCGCCCTGGCGCAGCAGCCGGAAACCGCGATCTTCCTGGCCAACCGCGGCGCCGCCCTGGCCGAGGCGGGGCGGCTGGCGGAGGCGGTGGCGGCGCTGCGGGCCGCCCTGGCGCGGCGGCCTGAGGATGCGGTGACCCTGCGCAACCTCGGCCAGGCGCTCTGCGCGCTGGGCGATGCCGCCGCCGCCCTGGCGGCGCGCGAGGCCGCCGCCCGGCTGCTGCCGGCGGCGCCGGAGCCGCAGCTGGCACTGGCCCATGCCCGGCGGGAGGCGGGCGATGCGGCCGGGGCGGCGGCGGCGGCCGAGGCGGCGCTGGCGCGGTCGGAGGACCGGCCCGAGCTGGCGGCGCAGGCCGAGTTCCTGCTGGCCGCCCTCGGCCGCGGCACCACGCCGGCCCGGGCGCCGGCGGCCTATGTGCGCGACCTCTTCGACCAATTCGCCCCCCGCTTCGAGGCCGAGCTCACCGGGGCGCTGGGCTATGCCACGCCGGCGCTGCTGGCCGGGCTGCTGGCCGAGGCGGGGGTGGTGCCGGCCCGGGCGCTGGCGGTGCTCGACCTCGGCTGCGGCACCGGGCTATCGGGGGTGGCGCTGGCGCCCCTCGCGCGGCGGCTGGAAGGGCTCGACCTCTCGCCGCGGATGCTGGCCGAGGCCCGCCGGCGCGGGCTCTACCATGCCCTGCACGAGGCCGACCTGCTGGACTGGCTGCCGGGGCGGCCGGGCGCCTTCGGCCTGGTGGCGGCGGCGGATGTGCTGAACTACCTCGGCGACCTCGGGCCGGCGCTGGCGGCGATCGCCGGGGCGCTGGTGCCGGGCGGCTGGGCCGCCTTCTCGGTCGAGGCCGGGGCGGGGGCGCCCTTCGCCCTGGGGGAGGCGATGCGCTTCCGCCACGACCCGGCGCATGTGCTGGCGCTGGCCGCGGCGGCCGGGCTGGCGCCGGTGGCGCAGCGCGAGGCCAGCCTGCGCACCGAGAAGGGCCGGCCGGTGGCCGGGGCGCTGTTCGTCCTCAGCCGGCGGTGAGGATGCGCGCCTCGGCCAGCAGGCGGCGCATCCTGTCGTTGCCGGTGGCGCCGGCCTCGACCGCCGCGATCGCCCGGGCCTCGGCGGCGCGGACGGCGTCCAGGGCGTCGAGCACCACCTCGGCCTGCTCCAGCGGCACCACCACCACGCCGTCGGCGTCGCCGACGACGATGTCGCCGGAGCGCACCGCGAGGCCGCCGCAGACGATGGGGGCGCCGACCACGCCCGGGCCGTTGCCGGCGGGGGAGGTCGGGACGATGCCGGCGGCGAAGACCGGCATCCCGACCGCCAGGATGCCCGCCTTGTCGCGGGCCAGGCCCTCGGTGACGAAGGCGGCGATGCCGATGTTCTTCATCATGCCGGCGACCAGGTCGCCGAAGACGGCGGCGGCGCGGAAGCTGTCGTTCGCCACCACCACCACGTCGCCGGGCCGGGCCTCGCCCATGGCGCCGTAGACGCCGACGATGTCGGCGGGATAGGCGAAGGCGGTGAGCGCCGGGCCGACGAAGGCGGCGCAGCCGGGGTCGAGCGGCTTGATCTGCCAGTCCATGGCGCCGCGTCCCGCCATGGCATCGACCAGGTGCGAGGTCTGGGCGCCGCGGAAGCGGTCCAGCAGGGCGGGCTCCGGGCGGCGGTGGCCGCGGTGGATGGTCAGCAGCGGCGGGTTGTCGAGCATGGCGGATCCCCCAGCAGGTGGCGCAGCTTTGCGCGGCGGCCCCACTGGGACAAGACGGGCGGCAAGACGGGCGGCCCGGCGGGGTTCAGCGGCTGGGCAGGCGGCCGATGCGGGCGCCCCAGAGCTTCCCGTCGGGGATCCGGGGCGGCAGGATCAGCGCCTCCCCGCGGGGCGAGCAGGGGCGGACGCGGCGGGCGGGGATGTCGGACAGCGTCGCCAGCCCGGCGTCCTTCGGCAGGGCATAGCCGGCGATGCGGATGGTGAGCAGGCCGCCGGCCCCCACCGCCACCACCTTGCCCCAGTCGCCGACCTGGCCCTGGGCCAGGTCGCCGGGCTCGCTCCGGTGCAGCAGCACCATGTCGCCGGGCTCGTAGCGGGCGACGAATGCCTCCCCGTTCGGGCTGTAGCCGAGTTCCATCCCCGCCTCCGCATCCATGGCCGGGGCAGGATGCCGCGAGGTGGTTGAGGAAGCGTCAAGCCGGCCCGGGCGGGCCAGGCCCTATTCGACGTAGCGCATCCGCCGCGTCATGCCGCCGTCGGTCAGGAACTCGGCGCCGGTGACGAAGCCGCTCTCGGGCCCGACCAGCCAGGCGACCAGGGCGGCCACGTCCTCCGGCGTGCCGACGCGGCCGGCGGGGTGCTGGGCATGGTCCTCGGGCCGCAGCGCCTCGCCCCTGGTCTCGATCCAGCCGGGGCTGACGCAATTGGCCCGCACCTCGGGGCCGAGGCTGACGGCAAGGGCATGGGTCAGGGCCAGCAGCCCGCCCTTGGAGGCGCTGTAGCTCTCGGTATCCGGCTCCGACTGGTGGGCGCGGGTGGAGGCGATGGTGACGACGGCGCCGCGGCCGGCGCGCAGCATCGCCTCGGCGGCCCGGACCAGCAGGAAGGTGCTGGTGAGGTTGGTGCCGAGCACGGCGTTCCACTCCGCCAGCGTCAGCGTGCCGAGCGGCTTGCGGATCATGAAGCCGGCGTTGCAGACCAGGGCGTCGAGCCGGCCTTCCTGCTCGGCGATGCCCTGGACCAGGCGGGCGACCGCGGCCTCGTCCGCGACATCGGCGCGGACGCTGCGGCCGGGCGGGGCGGCCTCGCCCGGGTCGCGGTCGGCGGCGACCACCTGCCAGCCGTCCCGGGCGAGGCGGGCGGCGACGGCGCGGCCGATGCCCCGGGCGGCGCCGGTGACCAGGGCCACGGGGTGCGGGATGGGCATGGGCTGCGGTCCTTCGGTTACCGCCGCGGCAACGCGGCGGGCGGGGCGGGTTTCCGTGCGGCCGAAGCGGCGTAGCATGGCGGCGAAGCACCGAGGGGACCCCGCCGATGACCGCGCCGCTGCTGTTCACGCCCATGACCATCCGGGGGGTGACCCTGAAGAACCGCGCCGTGGTGGCGCCGATGCACCAGTATGCCGCCATCCGCGGCTTCGCCACCGACTGGCACCTGATGAATGCCGGGCGCTACGCCGCCGGCGGCGCCGGGCTCGTCATCATGGAGAGCACCAAGGTGGAGCGGCGCGGCGCCGGCACCGTGGGCGACCTCGGGCTCTGGGACGATGCGCATATCCCCGGCCTGGCGCGCTGCGTCGAGTTCATCAGGACGCATGGCTCGGTCGCCGGCATCCAGCTCGGCCATTCCGGGCGCAAGGCGCGGCGGTTCCGGCCCTGGGAAGGGGGGCGGCCGCTGGTCCGGACCGATGCGGTCGAGGCCGAGGCGGGCCCCTGGGAGGAGTGGGAGCTGGTGGCGCCCTCGGCGGTCAACAGCCCGGACAGCGACCCGGTGCCGCGCGGGCTGACCCGGGCGGAGGTGCAGGTGCTGGTCGGGCGATGGGCCGATGCGGCGCGGCGGGCGGACCAGGCGGGGTTCGAGGTGCTCGAGATCCATGGCGCGCATGGCTACCTGATCCACCAATTCCTCTCGCCCTTCAGCAACCTGCGGAACGACGACTACGGCGGGACCGAGCTCAACCGGATGCGCTTCTGCCTCGAGATCACCGAGGCGGTGCGGGCGGTCTGGCCGCAGCACAAGCCGCTGTTCCTGCGCCTCTCGGTGGATGACGACGCGGGCTGGGACCCGGATGCCTCCTCCCGCCTCTCGGCGCTGGTCAAGGCCAAGGGGGTGGATGTGATCGACTGCTCCTCGGGCGGCATGCGCGGGGCGCCGGTGGTGAGCGCCGGGCCGATCACCTACGGCTACCAGGTGCCCTATGCGGCCAAGATCAGGCGCGAGACCGGAATCCTCACCATGGCGGTCGGGCTGATCGTGCATGCCGACCAGGCCGAGGGCATCCTGCAGCGCGGCGAGGCCGACCTGATCGCCCTGGCGCGGGAGCTGCTGTACAACCCGAACTGGCCGATGGATGCGGCACAGAAGCTGGGCGTCGACCCGGAATTCGCCCTGGTGCCGCCGCCCCAGGCCTATTGGCTGGAGAAGCGGGCGCGGCAGGTGAAGGACATGGTGCCGAGCACCTACCGGGAGACGCTGGGCGCCTGACGGGGCTCAGGCCGGCCCGGGCTTCGCCATGCTGGCGACGACCCCGAGGCCGAGCGCCGTGCCCTGCGCCAGGAGGCTGGGCAGGCCGAGGGCGGCCAGGGCGACGAAGCCGAGGAATTGGCCGAGGAAGACCGCCGCCCCGAGGTTGAGGGCGTGCTGACCCGGCTGCAGTGCCCGGGCGGCGGCGAGGCCGGCGATGACGGCGGCCAGGATGGCCAGCGCCAGGAAGGCGAGGTGCGGCAGGAGGGTGATGGGACTGCTCATCCTCCCCCAACGCCGGATGGCGCGCATCGTGACCGCGCCGCTCAATCGAGGCGAATGCCCTCGGCCGCGACCAGGGCGGCGAGGCGGCGGCGCTGTTCCGCCAGGAAGGCGGCGAGTGCCGCGGGGCCTTCGCCCACCACCTCGAGGCCGAGGGACTGCAGCCTCTCCCGCACCGGCGGGTCGCGCAGCCCGGCATGGGCTGCCCCGGCGATGCGGGCGATGATGGGCGCCGGCGTGCCGGCGGGGACGAAAAGCCCCTGCCACTCGGTCAGGGCGAAGCCGGGGAAGCCCTGCTCGGCGACGGTCGGGACCTCCGGGAAGCCGGCCAGGCGGCGGGCGCCGGAGACCGCCAGGGCGCGCAGCCGGCCTTCCCGCACCAGCCCGGCGACGGCGGGGATGCTGATGAAGGTAAAAAGCACCTCGCCCGAGAGCATCGCCTGCACCTGCAGCGGGCTGCCGCGATAGGGGATGTGCTGGGCGGCGGCGCCGGCCTGGCGCAGCAGGATGACCGAGGCGAGGTGGGAGGCGGTGCCGGTGCCGGAGGAGGCATAGGGCAGCGGCGCCCCGGCGCCGCGGAGCCGGGCGATGAGCGCCGCCAGCGTCTCCGGCCCCCCATCGGCGCGGACCACCAGCATGCCGGGGCCGGCGGTGAGCTGCGTCACCGGGGCGAAGGCGGTGGCGTAGTCGAAGGACAGCCCCTGCATCAGCGCCGGATTGGCGGCCTGGGTGCTGGCATCGGCGAGGATCGTATAGCCATCGGGTGCCGCCTGGGCGACGGCGGCGGCGCCGATGGAGCCCGCGGCGCCGGCGCGGTTCTCGATGACCACGGGCTGGCCGAGGGCGGCCTGCACCGGGCCGGCGACGAGGCGCATCGGCGCATCGACGCTGCCGCCGGCGGGCCAGGCGACGATGATGCGGAGCGGCCGGACCGGCCAGGCCGGGGAGGGGGACTGGGCCAGGGCCGGGGTTGCGGCGGCGGCGAGCGCCAGCGCCGAACGTCGTCCGATGATGCGCCGCATGTCGGCTCTCCCACCTGCCGGCCGCATCATGCCGGCGCCGCAGCGGTCGCGCCAAGCCCGGCGGCCGGTGGGGCGCCAGCCGGGCGCAGCGGGGCTATACTGCCGCCATGCCCGCGCGCCGCCCTGCCCCCCCGGCCACCCCCGCCGCCCCACCCGACCTCTTCGGCGCCGATGCGCCGCCCTCGCCCCGGGTGGAGGTGCCGGTCGGGCCGCGCCCGCTGGCCGACCGGCTGCGGCCGCGCGAGCTGGAGGAGGTGGTGGGGCAGGACCATCTGGTGGGGCCGGCCGGGTCGCTCTCGGGCATGCTGGCGCGGGGCTCGCTCGCCTCGCTGATCCTCTGGGGGCCGCCGGGGGTGGGCAAGACCACCATCGCCCGGTTGCTGGCCGAGCGTGCCGGGCTGGTCTTCGTCTCGCTCTCGGCCGTGTTCTCGGGCGTGGCCGATCTGAAGCGGGCCTTCGAGGAGGCGCGGCAGCGGCGCCGGGCGGGGCAGGGGACGCTGCTCTTCGTCGACGAGATCCATCGCTTCAACCGGGCGCAGCAGGATGGCTTCCTGCCGGTGGTCGAGGACGGGACGGTGACCCTGGTCGGCGCCACGACGGAGAACCCGAGCTTCGCGCTGAACGGCGCGCTGCTGTCGCGCTGCCAGGTGCTGGTCCTCAAGCGCCTCGACGACGCGGCGTTGGAGCTGCTGCTGGCGCGGGCGGCCGCGGAGGCCGGGCGCGGCCTGCCGCTCGATGAGACGGCGCGGGCAACGTTGCGCGCCATGGCGGATGGCGACGGGCGCTACCTGCTGAACCTGGCCGAGCAGTTGCTGGCGCTACCCACGGATCAGCCGGTGCTGGACGCGGTGGGGCTCGGCGAGCTGCTGGCGAAGCGGGCGGCGCTCTACGACAAGGACCGGGAGGAGCACTACAACCTCATCTCGGCGCTGCATAAGTCGCTGCGCGGCTCCGATCCGGATGCTGCCCTCTACTGGTTCGCCCGGATGATCCAGGGCGGAGAGGACCCGCGCTACATCGCCCGCCGGCTGACCCGCTTCGCGGCGGAGGATGTCGGCATGGCCGACCCTCGGGCGCTGCCGCTGGCGATCGCCGCCTGGGAGACCTACGAGCGGCTGGGCTCGCCGGAGGGGGAGCTGGCGCTGGCGCAGCTCGTGGTGCACCTCGGCACCGCGCCGAAGTCGAATGCGGTCTATGTCGCCTGGGGCGAGGCGCAGCGGGCGGCGAAGGAGACCGGCAGCCTGATGCCGCCGAAGCATATCCTGAACGCGCCGACCAAGCTGATGCAGGGGCTCGGCTACGGCGCCGGCTATGCCTACGACCACGACACGGACGGCGCCTTCTCCGGCCAGGATTACTTCCCCGAGGGCATGCGGCGGCGGGCCTTCTACCGGCCGAGCGACCGCGGCGCGGAGGCGGCGATCGGCGAGCGGCTGGAGCGCTGGGCGGCGATCCGGGCGGAGAAGGCACGTCAATGACCGGGCTGGAACTGGTGCCGGTGCTGCTGGTGGCGGCGGGTGGGGCGATCGGCTCGGTGCTGCGCTACGTCATCTCCCTGCTGGCGCTGGAGGCCTTCGGCACCGGCTTTCCCTGGGGGACGCTGGCGGTGAATGTCATCGGCAGTGCGGCGATCGGGGTCTGCGGCGGGATCGCACTCGGCGGCAATCCGCGACTGCTGCTGGTGACCGGAATGCTGGGGGGCTTCACCACCTTCAGCGCCTTCAGCCTGGAGACGGGGCTGCTGTGGGAGCGGGAATGGTGGCTCGGCGTGGTCTATGTGGTGGCGAGCCTGGGGCTGGGGCTGGCGGCCTTCGGGGCCTGCTTCGTGGTGGCGCGACGGCTGGTCGAGGGCTAGTCCGCCGCGGCTTCCATTGCGGCCGGGGTGCGGCCACCATCGCCCCCAGAAAATGGGGGGAATGATCCATGCTTTCGATGCTCGGCACCTGGCGGCTGGTGGCGGTGCGCGCCTTCGATCCGGAGGGGCGGGAGGTGCCGTCCCAGTACGGCCACCTGCCGATGGGGGTGGTGACCTTCGAGCCCACGCGGATGATGGCGGTGCTGGGCGACAGCCGGCCGCCGGCGGCGGGTGAGGCGCGTTTCTATACCTCCTACACCGGTCCCTGGACCTTCGATGGCGCCACCTTGGTGACGCGGGTCGATGGCTGTTCCGACCCGGCGCGGATGGGCACCGACCAGATTCGCCAGGTGCGGTCGGAGGGCGAGCACGTCGTGCTGGTGCCGCCGCCGCGGCTGCACCAGGGGGTGATGCAGCAGCCGGAGCTGGTCTGGGAGAGGCTCGCCTGAGGCTTGCCACCGCGCCCGGCTGCGCCATCATGCGGGCATCGGGCGACGGCAAGCCGCCCGCAACGGAGGAATCAATCCATGAAGGGCGTGGTCTTTCTCGGTGACCGCCAATTGGCGTTGCAGGATTTCCCGGACCCGACGCCGGGGCCGGATGAGGTGGTGCTGGAGATCAAGGCCTCCGGCATGTGCGGCAGCGACCTGAAGTACTACCGCGCGCCGGCCTCGGGCGGCGCCGCCAACCTCGGCTTCACCAAGGGCATCTCCGGGCCGATCATCCGCGGACACGAGCCCTGCGGCGTGGTGGTGGCGGTCGGCAAGAACGTCTCGCCGAAGCAGGCGCATATCGGCCAGCGGGTGATGCAGCACCACTACGTCGGCTGCGGCGTCTGCCCGCAATGCTCGACCGGCTGGATGCAGCTCTGCGACGACGGGGTCGACCAGGTCTTCGGCGCGACCGGCCACGGCGCCCACGCCAAGTACATGAAATGCCCGGCGCGCACCGTGGTGACGCTGCCGGACGAGCTCTCCTTCGAGACCGGCGCAGCGATCTCCTGCGGCACCGGCACCGCCTGGGGGGCGCTGCAGCGGATCGGGCTGCAGGGCGACCATACCATCGCGATCTTCGGCCAGGGCCCGGTCGGGCTTTCGGCGACGCAGCTGGCCGCCGCCATGGGCGCGCGGGTCATCGCGCTGGATACCAGCCCGGAGCGGCTGGCCCGCGCCAAGGAATTCGGCGCCGAGGTGCTGATCAACCCGATGGAATGCAACGACATCGTCGGCGCCATCAAGGATGCGACGCATGGGCTCGGGGCGCACCGGTCGCTGGATGCGTCGTCCTCGCCGCAGGCGCGGGCGCAGGCGGTGCGCTGCGTCAGGACCTGGGGCACCGCCTGCTACGTCGGCGAGGGCGGCGAGGTCACGCTCGACGTCAGCCCGGACATGCTGCGGCGGCAGGTGACGCTGGTGGGGTCCTGGACCTTCTCGACCGTCATCCAGGGCGAATGCGCGCGCTACATCGCCGACCGCGGGGTGCAGGTGGACAAGCTGTTCACCGATCGCTGGACCCTGGACCAGGCGGCCGAGGCCTATGTGCTGTTCGACCAGCAGAACACCGGCAAGGGCGTGATCCTGCCTAACTGATCAGCCGGATGTCGGCGTCACCGGCGAAGCGCTCCGCGAGGCGGCGGTCGCCGGTGGCGAGCGGCGCCGCCTGCCGCATCGCCAGGGCGACGTAGGTGCAGTCGTAGACCGGGTGGTCGCGGCGGAGGGCGAGGTCGAGGGCCTGGGCGGCGAGGTCGTGCAGGGGGACGAGGGGTTCGAGCCAGTCCTGCAACTGCGCCACCGCCGTCCGGGCCAGCGCCGGCGTCAGGCTGCCCATCCGGACCTTGCGCCAAAGGGCGTTGGAAACCTCGGCCAGGATCAGTTCCGGCGCGAGGAGGGTATGGCCCTCGAGGAAGGCATCGGCCGCCTCGCTGCCCGGCTCGGCGGTGATGACCTTCACCGCCAGCGAGGCATCGACAACCAAGATCAACGGCTGTCGCGATCCTCGCGGATCATCTCCGCGGCGGTCGGCTCACCGGGCTGCCACGGGCGGCTCTTGGCGCGGATGACGCGGAGCGCTTCCAGCGCCTCCTGCCGCCGGTTTCGCGCGGCATGGCCAAGGATGTCGCGCACCTCGGCCTCCAGGCTGCGGCCGTGCGCGGCGGCCATGGACTTCAGCCTGGCGACAACGGTGTCGTCGAGGTTGCGGACGAGAAGCTGGGGCATCGGGTCACCCAGGTTGCTATCAGGGTGATAGCATAGGGTGGTGGGGCAGGATTTTCCAGCGCGGATTGCGCCCGCGCCCGGCCGGGGCTGCAATGCGGGACGCAACGCCGGAGCGCGCCCATGTCCCTCATCGCCCTGACCGCCACCGAGGCCGTGGCCCGGCTGAAGCGCCGCGAGGTCTCGCCGCTGGAGCTGGTCGAGGCCGCTGCCGCCCGCATCGCCGAGGTCGAGCCGGCGGTGAATGCGCTGCCGACCCTCTGCCTCGACCGGGCGCGGGACCATGCGAAGCGCATCATGGCCGGGGAAGGTGCGGAGAACGCTGAGCATCCCGGCTGGCTCGCCGGGCTGCCCGTGTCCATCAAGGACCTGACCGACGTGGCGGGGGTGCGGACCACCTACGGCTCGCCGATCTTCCGCGACCATGTGCCGACCGCCTCGCATCCGCTGGTCGCGCGGATCGAGGCGCTGGGCGGCATCGTCATCGGCAAGTCCAATACGCCCGAGTTCGGTGCCGGCGGCTCCACCTTCAACGAGGTCTTCGGCCGCACCTGCAACCCCTGGAACACCGCGCTGACCTGCGGCGGCAGCACCGGCGGCGGCGCCGTCTCGGTCGCCACCGGGGAGGCCTGGCTGGCGCATGGCAGCGACCATGCCGGCAGCCTGCGGCGGCCCGGGACCTATTGCGGCGTGGTGGGCCTCAGGCCCTCGCCGGGGCGGGTGACGCGGGGGACGCCGAACAACCTCTTCTCGCCGCTCTCGGTGCAGGGGCCGATGGGGCGTTGCGTGGCGGATGTCGCGCTGTTCCTCGATACCATGGCGGGCTGGGACATCCGCGACCCGCTGACCTATGAGGCGCCGGCGGTCGCCTATGGGGCCTCCCTGGCGCCGCGGCCGCTGCGCGTCGCCTTCACCGCCGATTTCAACGGCGCCCTGCCGGTGGACCGGGAGACGCGGGCGATCTGCGAGGCGGCGGTGCGGCGCTTCACCGACGCCGGCTGCACGGTGGAGCACGCGGCACCCGAGCTGGCCGCGCTGCAGGAGGCCTTTCTGGTGCTGCGCAGCCAGCATTTCGTGGTGGACCGTGAGCTGCAGCTGCACTCTCACCGTGCGCTGCTGAAGCCCGACATCATCTGGAACACCGAACGCGGCCTGGCCGCGACGCCGAGCCAGCTGGCCTGGGCCGAGCGTGAGCGGGCGGCCTGGTACCGCCGGCTGGCGGACTTCTTCGGCCGCTTCGACGTGCTGGTGACGCCGGGGGCGGCGACGCCGGCCTTCGACGTGATGCTGCGGCACCCCGAAAGCGTCGCGGGCAAGAAGCTCGAGAACTACATGGCGGCGTCGATGCTGAATGCCGCGATCACCCTGGCGGGCTGCCCGGCCGTCGCGGTGCCGGCGGGGTTCGACCAGTACGGCCGGCCGGTCGGGTTGCAGGTCGCGGCACCGCCGCGGCAGGATGCGCGGGCGCTGCGGGCGGCGGCGATGTTCGAGGCGGCATCAGGGCTGGACAAGGCGGTGCCGATCGCCCCGAAGCCCGGGGTGGTGCCGCCGGTGGAGGGCTGAGGCGCCGGCCGCGGTCAGCGCTGATGGAAGCCGTCGGCCTCGGGCAGGGCGGCGAAATCCTCCTCGATGCCATCGACCCGGGCCAGCAGCGGGCCGCGCCGGCAGGCGGTCAGCAGCGCCTGCACCGCCGGCTCGGGCCCGGCCACCACGGCCTCGACCTTGCCGCCGGGCAGGTTCCGCACCCAGCCGCTGAGCCCGAGCCGGCGGGCTTCCCGCACCATCCAGGCGCGGTAGCCGACGCCCTGGACCCGGCCCTCGATCAGCAGGTGACGGGCGTTCACGCCGCCAGCTCCAGCAGCCGGGCGATCACCGCCACGTCCTCGGCGATGCGCTGCCGCCGAGTGGCGGCCTCGGCATCGAGGCCCCAGAATTCCTCCTGGTAGGTTTCGTCGAGGATCGCCAGCCGGTGGCCCTCGGCGGCGGCGATATGGCCCTGCACCACGGCCAGCGCCAGCACCAGGCTGCCGAAGGCGGGCACCAGCACGCCCATCGCCACCAGCTCGGTCGGGGACAGCGTGGCGACCACCCGGCGCAGCGCCGCCAGCGCCAACGGGTCCTGCGGCACCGGCATGATGCCGGTGGTGACCCGCAGCGGCGCGTCGTGCTGCAGCGCCGCCCAGTCGAGCAGCGGCTGCCATTCCGCCGCCTGCCAGGCCGCCAGCTTCTCATCCGCGGCGCGGTAGCAGAGCAGGTCGGTCTCGGCGTATTTCGCCAGGCCCTCGACCATCGGCGCCGGATCGGCGGCGATGCGTTCCTGCGCGGTGCCGGCGAGGCGGGTGAGCGGCAGCTCGGCCATGCTCATCTCGCCGCCCCGGGCGCCGCCGCCGGCCGCGGCCCATTCGGCGGCGACCGCCGCGGCCAGCCTCGGCGACGGCATCAGCAGCGGCCCGCCGCCGGGGATCCGCAGCGGCTTGCCGTCGAGCAGGATGCCGAAACCCTCCGGCTGCGGGTCCAGCCTCGCCTCATCCCAGAATCGCTTCATCGTCTAGCGTCCCCGCCCGAAGAGCCCGCGCAGCAGTTCCTGCGTCGGGTTGGCTGTTCCGCCCCGGCCCTCGGCGGCCGGCGCCGGGGTGGGCGCGGCCGGCACCGCGGAGGCCGGCACCGGCCCGGCCCGGCCGCTGCGGGCCGCGCCCAGCGCGGTGCCGCAGTCCGCGATCGCGGCGCTGGCCCCGGGCACCACGCCCTGCGGCCCGCCCAGCGCCCCGAGCAGGCCCTCGGCCAGGTTGCCCGGGGTCCGCAGCAGGCCATCGGCGGTGCCGAGCAACCCGCTGGCGGCGACCGCGCCGAATTCCGGCCGCGGCTGGGCGAAGGTGCCGCCGAGCGGCACCGGCGCGCGGATCCGCAGCGCGTTCACCCCGGGAATCGGCAGCCGCAGGTCGAGGTTGAGCTGCATCGCCAGCCGCTCGTCCCGCAGGTTGGCGGTGCCGGAGCCGCCGATCCGGCCCAGGGTGGTGTCCAGCAGCAGGGCCTGGGTATGGGCGATGCCGCCCTCGAGCGCCCAGCGCCCGGCGAGGCAGGCGATGCCGATCTTGCCCTCGGCGAGGTTGCCGAGCTCGGGCAGGCCGCGCCGCAGGTCGCCGAAGAGCCGCGCCAGCAGCCCGCCGGAGCCCTGCTCGACCTGTGCCGAGGTCAGCCCCAGCCCGACATGCCCGGCGGCGCCGGCGGCCACGGCGCGCAGCGTGTCGCCCTGGCCGCGGATGTCGATGTCGAATTCCGCCCGCCCAGTCGTGCCGGCCGGCAGCCGTAGCGCCGCCAGCAGCGGCGGCAGGTCCAGCCCGGCCGACAGCGCCGCGACCTGCACCGAGGGCGGGGTGGTGGTGACATCCGCCGCCGCCCGCAGGCTGACGGGACCGCCGGGCAGGGTGGCGGTGAAGGGGTCGAGCCGGGCCCTGCCGTCCTGGATCACCAGCGCGCCGCGGAGATCCGCAAGCGTGATGCCGCTGGTCACCAGGGTGCCGATCTGCCAGCGCAGGCTGCTGTCGGTCAGCCGCAGCGCCTCCAGCGGCAGCGGCAGGTCGGGGATCACCCGGCGGTCGCGCGCCGGCGGCGGCGCGGCGGGGGCCTCGGCCGTGGCGGCGCCGGGGGCCTCGGGCGGGCGCAGCGCGTCGAGGTCGATGCGGGTCGAGGTGATGCTGCCGGCGAAGCCCCGCCGCTGGCCGATGACATAGGTCAGCTCCGGCGAGGCCGCATCCGCCGCCGAGGAGGCGAAGCGCAGGTCCCGCAGGAAGGCGCCGGCGGCGAAGCCCGGGCCGCGCTCGGCGATGCGGCTGTCGAGTGCGATGTCCCGCACCGGCGGCAGCGGCCGGCCACCGGCCAGCGGCGCCAGCGCCGCCAGTTCCGGCACCCGCAGCGCCAGGACCAAGTCGACGCCGGTGATCCCCCGGGGATCGGCGATCCTGCCAGCCAGCGTCGCGGTCGCCGCGCCCGAGGACAGCTTCAGGTCGAGCGGCCAGGGCTGGGCGGCGAGCACCAGCGCCGGGGCGCCGAGGCTGCCCTCGAGCCGCAGCGGCTGGCCATGCAGTGTGGCCTCCGCAGTCAGGGCCAGCGGCTGGTCCTGGCGCGGCATGGTCGCGGTCAGCCCCGCGAGTTGCAGGCCTGGCAGCAGCGCCTCCAGCGTTGCCGGGCCGAGCGTCAGCCGCAGGTCGCTGACCGTGGGCAGCGCCTCGCCGGCATCCGCCAGGCCGGCGACCAAGGTGAGGTCGCGCAGCGGCGGCATGGGCACATCCGGCAGCAGCGGCGCCAGGCGCTGCAGCTCCGGCACCCGGGCATCGAGCGCCAGCCGCCAGCCGCTGGCCTGCAGCGGCCGGGCGATGCTGCCCTCGGCGGCGATGCGGGCCCCGGCCGCCTCCAGCACCAGCCGGAGCGGCCAGGGGCTGGCGGGGTTCGGGTCGGTGAGCGTGGCCAGCGAGCCGGTATCCCCGGCCAGGGTGAAGGGGGTGCCGTCGAGGGCGAAGCGGCCGGTCAGCTGCAGCGGGCCGGTGGCGCCGGCGGCCTTGGTCTGCAGGCTGGCGATCTCCAGCAGGCGGGTCTGGCCGGTGCGGCCGTCGCGCCAGCCGAGCCGGCCATCGGTCACCGCCACCTGGTCCACCGCGATGCCGAGCCGCCGCCCGGCATCCCGCGCCGCGGCGGCCGGGGCGGCGGCCGGACTGGCCGTCGGGTTGGCCGGGGTATCGGCGGCGGCGGCTTCGGCCTGGCCGCGGTCCGGCGCAAAGGCCCAGTTCGGCCGGCCCTCGGCATCGGTCTCGAGCAGGATGTCGGGCGCCTGAAGCACCAGCCGCCGGACGTCCAGCCGGCGGGAGAGCAGCGGCAGCAGGGCGAACTCGACCTCCACCCGGCGCACCCGGGCCATCTCCGGCCGGCTGCCGCCGGGGGCATTGGCCAGCGCCACATCCTCGAGCGTGAGGGTCGGGACCAGGGAGAATTTCACCCCGATCGGCCCGGCCAGGGTCAGCGCCCGGCCGGTCGCCGCCTGCACCGCGGCGATGATGCGCGGCTTCTGCGCCTCGGTATCGAAGGTGGCGAGGAAGATCGCGGCGCCGGCCAGCGGCACCAGCACCACCACGGCAAGGCCTCCCAGGCCCCAGCGCAACCAGGGGCGGCGGGTGGGGCGGGGCATGGCATCCGACATCGGCGTCTCCGGAGGGGCGGTGGCGCGGCGGGGCGGGCTAGCGCCCCGAGGCGTCGGTCAAGGCGGCAGCCGTCACGAGGTTCACCGCCGGGAAACGGGGGCCAGCCGTCGCGGCTTCAAGGTCTTCGGCGCCTCGAAGCCGAAGAAATCGAAGGTTCCCTTCATGTGGGGCGGCAGGGCCGCCGCCGCCTCCAATGTTCCGCCTTCGGGATGCGGCAGCCGCAGCGCCCGGGCATGCAGGTGCAGCTCGGCGGAGAGCCCGTCCATGTGCGCCGCCGCGCCGCCATACTTGCCGTCGCCGAGGATCGGCGTGCCGAGCCCCTCGGCGCAATGCACGCGCAGTTGATGGGTGCGGCCGGTCAGCGGCTTCAGCTCCAGCCAGGCGGCGCGGCCCTTGGCGGCATCCAGCGTGCGGAAATCGGTGATGGCGCGGGCGCCGGCATCGGGGTCGTCCATCGCCATCACCCGCTCGCCGCGCGGGCCATCCTGCTTCAGCAGGGCGATGTCGATGCGGCCGTCGTTCTGCTCGGGCTTCGGGATGACCACGGCCCAGTAGGTCTTCTCGACGCCGCGGCCGCGGAACTCCTTGGCGAGGAAGGCGGCCGCGCCCGGGGTGCGGGCGATGAGCAGGACGCCGGAGGTGTCGCGGTCCAGCCGGTGCACCAGCCGCGGCCGGTCCTCGTAGCCGAAGCGCAGCGCGTCCAGCATGCCGTCGAGGTGGCGGGTGATGCCGGGGCCGCCCTGCACCGGCAGGCCATGCGGCTTGTCCAGCACGATGACGCTGTCGTCGCGGTGCAGCACGAGGCCCTGCAGCCATTCGGCGTCCTCGCCGGAGACGAGGAACTGGTCGCGCGCCGGCGGCGGGCCATCGGGCAGCGGCGGGATGCGCACCTCCTGGCCGGCGGCGAGGCGGGTATTGGCCTCGGCACGCTTGCCGTCGATGCGGATCTGGCCGGTGCGCAGCATCTTCTGCAGCGCGCCCTGGGTGAGTTGCGGGAAGTGGCGGCGAAACCAGCGGTCGAGACGGGTATCCGCCTCGGCCTCCGCCACCGTCCTGGTCTGGATGGTCATGCGCCACCCTCTAGCACGGGCCGCGGGCAATCCGCGAACTCCGGCACTGAACCTTCGGCGCGTTGAGGCGTAAGTTCTGGCATGACACGTATCATGGCCATGGCCGCAGGCGCGGCCCTCATGGTTCTGGGTGTCGCCACCCCGAATCTTTCGTCCTCCGCCGACGCCGCCGAGCGCGCGCGGAACCCGCAACAGCAGCGCGCCGCGGCGGCCAAGCCGCAGCATCCGGGTGCCGCCAGATCGCAGCGCGGCACCGCCAGCTACTACGCGCAGCGCTTCAACGGCCGCCGCATGGCAAATGGCAAGCGCTTCGACGCGCGCTCGAATTCGGCGGCGCACCGCACCCTGCCGCTGGGCACCACGGCGCGGGTGACCAATGTCGAGAATGGCCGCTCCGTCGAGGTGAAGGTCGAGGATCGCGGGCCCTATGCCCGCAACCGCGTCATCGACCTCAGCCCGCGCACCGCGCAGGAGCTGGGCATGAAGGAGCAGGGGACCGCGCAGGTCGTGGTGACGCCGGTGCAGGTGCCGGACCAGGACGAGCGCTACGCCCAGCGCTGAGCCTCGGCCGATGCCGTGACGCCGGCCGGACCGCAGCCAGCCGGTCCGGTCCAGACAAAGAAAAAGCCCGGGGTCCTGCGACCCCGGGCTTTTTTGCGGGTGGTGTGGGCGATCAGTCCTCGCCGCCGACGCGCCAGGTGGCGTCGCGCGCGCTCGGCGCCGCGCCGCTCTCGCGGAAGTCGGCATCGCGCCAGCGGCGGTCCTTGCGGCCGACGGTGGCGATGGCGGCCGGCATGGCCCGGCGCCGGGTCTGGCCGGCATCGGGGCCGCGCGGCGGGGCCGCGGGGCGGCCCTGCGGACGCGGGGCGCCGGAGCGCGG
>NZ_JAUFPN010000101.1 GCF_030409335.1 Paeniroseomonas aquatica | reverse complement strand
TGCAGCCGGTCCCCTTGCGGGCGCTGCGGGGGGATGAACTGCGGGCTGCCCAGAGCCAGGACATCAAGCTGTGGCGGGACCGCTACCTCGCCAACATGAGCCTCGCCCAGGATGTGCACACCCGCTACATCGCCCGGCGTTCGGAAACCGTGACGCTGACCCCGGCGCAGCGGGCACAGCAGCAGACCCAGGGCCAGGTGGTGACCGAGCGCGGCAGCTGGCTTCAGGCCGCTGACCTCGAAGTCAACCGGCGCATGTCCGGACGGGCCTGGAACGCCGCCATCTGGCGGATGCCGCCCGCCTCAGTGCTGCGCGAGATCGCTTCCATGCAGGCTCTTGGTCTGCACCTGCAGATGGAGACGCTTCGGATCCAGGAGGATGTTGCCAACACCAACGCTGCCCTCCTGGCGGTCCGTGTGGAGAGCGATACCGGCCGCGCCCAGGATGCTTTCAAGCGCTTGAACACCCTCCCCACGCCGCAGGTGAGGTAGGCCATGCCAGACGGAACCCCCTATCGCGGTGCAAAATCTGGGGCAAAGGCCGACCGCGAGATCCGGCAGCGCGAGGAACTGGAGCAGATCCGCGACGGCCTGCGGCGTAGTGCCGGCGACCTCGCCACCCGCCTGCTCAGCACGTCCGGCCGGCGGGCCGGAAATGATCTCCGCTTTGGCGATCGCGGCAAACTCCGCGTCACCGTGGCCGGCGGCAT
>NZ_JAUFPN010000100.1 GCF_030409335.1 Paeniroseomonas aquatica | reverse complement strand
TTGATTGTGTCAATTACACCAGAGCTTTGATGTAAGTGCGGGCATTATGCGCTGGAATTCGGCAGGATGGTTTGAGTGGACGACAACGGGCAGCAGCGGCTAGGAATTGGGATTGCGCGAAGTGAAGACGGCCGGCTTGAAGCACGGCTTGGTGCCGTCAAGGCGCATCGCCGCGCCCGAATGGAGTTGGCAGTCGAGCCGCCTCCAGGATTGACGGGACAGCCAAGGCAGCTTTCGTTGTCAAGGCTTGCAGAGACTGTGCTGCCACATGCGCTCCGGGCAGTCGGCATGCTGCGACGAGGCCAGGCCAATGCCACCCGCATTCAAGTCTGCCGCAACTTGGTGCCGATTTCCCGCCTGCCTGCAGAATTCCAGGGCTACACCATTCTCCATCTAACTGACTTGCATGCCGATGTGAGCACGGGTGCGATGCAAGCACTGCCGCAAGCGATTGCCGGGCTGCGCTACGACGTCTGCGTCATTACCGGTGACTTTCGCGGCCGGACCTTCGGGCCGTATGAGCCCTCGCTGAACCTCATCCGCCAAGCCGTACGGGAGATTGTCGCCCCAATGTTCGGCGTANGGCTCAGCCCGGCTCTGGCTTGCTGGCGTGGATGACCCGCATCACTACCGCACGGATGATGTGCGCAAGGCCATGATTGATATTCCCCAAGATGAGCCAAGCGTCCTGCTGGCCCACAGCACTGATTGCCTGCGCGATGCGTCCAGGCAAGGCGTCAGCCTCATCCTGTGCGGGCATACCCATGGGGGACAAATCTGCCTGCCGGGCGGGGTGCCCGTATTGACCAGCAGCGCCATGCCACGGCGGTTGGCTAGCGGCGCTTGGAGGGTTGGCTCGCTGCAGGGATACACTTCGCGGGGTATTG
>NZ_JAUFPN010000010.1 GCF_030409335.1 Paeniroseomonas aquatica | reverse complement strand
GCGGGCCGGATCGTCTCCGTGGCGGTCACCATCGCGGTCAGCGTCAATGGCGATGGCCGGCGCGAAGTGCTTGGCATGGCGGTGCGTATTCCGGTGATCTGCCGGAGTCAGAGCACCGCGTCGGTGTCGATCCCCAGCTCCTTCGCGTCCTTCTCGCTGTCCCAGCCGTAGCCTTAGCCGCACCGGATCGGCATCGTGTAGCCGCGGCAGTACCACGGGGGGCCGCCGGACTTGGCGCGCCATCCAAACGGTGGGAACCATTGGGGGGCATACCAAGAATTTAGAGCGAGGCTAGGCGGCGTATCTGGACACTTACACATCTAGCTGCTACCTAGCGGCAATCAAGCGGGGAGAAAGCGGTGACAATCATCGCGTGCGTGAGCCAGAAGGGCGGCGTGTCCAAGTCTACGCTGGCGCGTGCCCTCGCGGTCGAGCTCGCCCGCAGCGGTCTCAGCGTCCACCTAGCCGACCTCGACATTGACCAGGGCTCTCAGGTGGACTGGCACCGCGACCGGCTTTCCGGTGGCCTCTCCCCTGCCCCGCCGACCCAGTTGTATCCCGACCTCGCCGCCGCGCTCGCCGTGGCGGCCCGTTTCGACGTCCTGATCTTGGATGGCCCGGCGCGCGCGACGAAGGAAACCGTGGCAATGGCCAAGGCGGCCGACCTCTCAATTCTGCCGAGTGGCGCCAGCATGGATGACCTGCGGCCCATGGTGCGGGTGGCGCACTCGCTGGTGCGCGCGGGCGTCCCCAAGGAGGGCCTCGTCTGCGCCCTTAGCCGCATCAGCACGGAACCCGAGGCGGATGCGGCGCGTGCCTATGTCGTCGAGGCCGGATACCGCGTTGCCAGCGGATACCTGCCCGAGCGCGCGTCCTACCGGACGGCGCAGAACGCAGGCAAGGCGGTCACCGAGGTCTCGGTGCCGACCTTGAAGGCAGCTGCCGAGGCCGTGGTGCAGAGCCTGATTGACGCCATCCCGGAGTGACGCGAGTGGCCATCGACGCATCCAAGCTGAAGAGGCGCCTGCCGCCGCCACCAGCCCCCGAGGAGGGTGCCCCTGGCATCGAGCGGCAGCCGGACCCCGCCGCAGCCGCCCCGGAGCCAGAACGCAGCCGCCTGGTCGAACCGCCGCAGGGTCTGCCAGTGCTGGACGGCCGGTCCCTCAGGGCCACGGGCCGAGTCCACCAGCTCAACGTCAAGGTCACCGCGGACGTGAAGAACACGATCCTGCGGATCGGCCGGGAGCGTGGTTTGTTGGTTGCCGAGGTCATCGAGCAGGCGGTCGAGGCGCTTGAGAAGGCAGGGGACGGAAGCTAGGTGGCGGCTAGAAAGCCGCTAGGTGGCGACTATAAGGTGTTCGACGTGAGATGTGGCTTGCTCCGCGCCTGGGTGCTGGTCTCAATCCTCTGGGTCGCGTTCGTCGGTAGCATCGCGTGGGGCGGCGTCTACCGGGAATGGTCGCCGGGCGTCCAACAGGCGGTGGACTTCGGACGCGGGAGCATGGCCGCCGTCCCGTGCGAGCAGGCGCCTGCCGAGCACTCCAAGATTTAGGCGTTCGGCCGGACCTTCTGCATGCTCACGGTGGCGAACATGCGGCGGCAATTCCCCGAGTATCAAAACCTTCCCCTTCGGGATGTTATCGGGCGGAGCTACGCGCGTGTCGGCTTGGATTTTGGGTGGTCCTATGAGGAGACCAAGCAGGTCGCGGTCATCGCACTCATGCCGCCGGTCGCGCTGCTCGCACTCGGGGTTGCCCTAGAGTGGGTGATCCAAGGTTTTTGCTAACATAGCCGATAGATAGCTGCAACTTAGCAGCTTTCTTGCTGGCAATTTGGCCTATAAAGGCTCGACCTCGGTCTCGAAGCGGTCCGGGTCCGGCCGGGCGCGGAGCAACTTTACCGGCGTGCTGGGCCTAGTTACCCAGGCTAATATGATGTTGTAGCAAATTGACCCATTAGCGCTTTACAACCTTATTGTGTGCACAAGTGCACTTGTGCCTTTATGGGCTGCATGGATCCTGCAGCCTTTCTGTCCATCCGCTTACCGCCTGAGGTCCGCAACCGCGTCAAGGCAGCAGCCGCAGCGCGTGGCCAGACCGTGCAGGATCTGGTGGGGCGCTTGGTCGAGCACTTCCTTGCTGAGCAGGACCGCAAGCCACCCACCCTTGCAGTGATCCTTACTCGCCTGCGAGAGCACGAGGCAGCTCTCCGCCGGCGCGGTATCATCGGTCTCTGGGTCTTCGGCTCCGTCGCTCGCGGCGAGGCGCAGCTTGACAGTGATATCGATCTGATCGCCGAGCTCGACCCAGCCGCCCGCATCTCCCTGACCGGCCTCGCCAGCCTGCGGGCCGAGCTGGCAGACCTGCTCGGCGCCCCGGTCGACCTCGCCGAGTGGGGCATCCTGCGCCAGCCAGTGCTCGACCAAGCCCGGCGTGAGGCGGTGCAGGCTTTCTGATGCGCGACCTGGCGGACCGCCTGACCGACATCCGCACAGCTGCCGCCGATATCCGGAGCTTCGTCGCCGGTCTTGATGAGGCGGCCTTCGGCGCGCTGCCGGAGACGGATCGCCGTACCTATCGGGCCATCAAGAACGCCCTGGCCGAGATCGGCGAGGCGATCAAGCAGCTGCCGCCGGAAATTCTAGCTGCCCATCGGGAGATTAACTGGCGGGGCTTCGCCGGCCTGCGCGACATCGTGGCGCACCAGTACTTCAGCGTCGAGCTGCCACGGCTGTGGCCCACGGTGAATGACGAGTTGCCGGCACTGCTGGCCGCGGTCGATGTCGAGTTTAGACGGCTGGCATCGCCACCCTGAATGGCCGTTTGGCATGGCTTACTCTGGTCGCGGCCAGGCGCGCCGATACCGTCATCGCTTTGATCATTGATCGAACAGCCGACGAACTCCGGGTCGGCGTAGTGCCGCAGCTTGGCGGCGAGGGCAGGAGGCTCGCCTGGGCGGAGGAGGACCTGGAGGTGCGGGGGGCAGGCCGGTGAGAGTGGGGCGTGCTGCCTTCGCTGGCGCTGGCGCCAACTATGAGGTTTTCGGGTAACTATGAATTCCTGCAGTGAAATTTTTCACTTTTATGCTTCATAAAAAATGGTATGGTTTCGGCATGGGCGAGGAAAATTTTAATGAGATCAATATTTTAACGCTTGATATCCGGCCTCGCAACAGAGATGCGATCAAGCCGGCCGAGCTGATCCAGGTGTCCGGTCACCACGAGCTGACCCTCAATGCCCGCCGCGCCATCACCATCCTCTGGCACCAGGCGCATATGCAGGGCGTAGAGGAGGGGCGAGACTATACCATCGAGATCGATGACCTTAAGCCGGACGGTCACAAAGGTTACGAAATGGTAGAGGAAGCGGTGGAGGCGCTGATGCGCACGATCCTCACCCTGCGCCTGCCGGATGGGAAGACGCGCCGCGTTCAGTTCCTTGGCGGCAATGACTTGGATGATCCTGAGCGGCCTGCTGGCGTGCTGACTTATAGTTTTGATAAGCGTCTAGTCAGCGTGCTCCGGGATTCTACTATCTGGGGCAAAATCGCCATCCCGATCCTGATGGCATTCACCTCGAAATACGCAGTCAGCCTGTACGAGAATCTTGCCCAACTTGCCAACCTCACTATGAAGACCACCCATGATTACACGCTGGACGAGTTCCGCGAGCTGCTCGGCGTTCCGCCTGGGCGCTACAAGACCTTTGGTGAGCTGAACAAGCACGTCATCAAGCCGACGGTCGATGAGATCAATGCCATCGCGCCATTCGAACTGTCGGTGCTGCCGATCAAGCAAGGCAAAAAAGTTGCCCAGATCAAGGTCGGCTGGCGGAAGAAGACTAGTGACGCTCTGCAAGAAGCGCAGCGGGAGCTGGGGCGCTCAAAGATCGGCAGACGTGCCCGGCTGGCCGGCACGGTCGAGTACGTAGCCGATCCAATGCCCTCGCTGAACAGAGCTCGACGCACCAACCTGCTCAGCTAAGCGGCGTCCCCGAATTCCTCATAGTTGGCGCGGGCGGCCTGCGCCAAGTCCCCGAAAACCTCATAGTTGAAGGTTGCTATTATCCACAGGAGACATTTCCAACTTCCCCGAAAACCTCATACTTGGCCCCGAAAACCTCATAGAATCCCCCGGAAAGCTCATAATTTCGCCCCGAAAACCTCACAGGAGTCCCCGAATTTCTCATATTTTGGCGCGTAAAATACTGATATTCCTTGGTAATTAGCAGTAGAACTTAGAACTAAGAAAGAGAATATAGAACTACTGAATTCGCTTGCCTGTGGATAACTGATAAAAATCCCCGACGGCTACCCAACTATGAAAAGCAAAATGTGCCGGTCGTTTGGCGAAAAGCACATGAGCTATTGGGTAAGGGAGTCCAGCCTGACCTGGTTCGAGCGTACCAACGTGCTCACTCCGTCAACCCCGCTCGCCATGCTCGGCCTACGGCCTGTGCGTGGCTCCGCGCCGCCTTCAGCGGTGCCTACGGCAGGGTTGACTTCCATTGCGCGCGACGGTCTGCAGAACCCAGGTCAGCTCCAAAGGAATGGCCGTTTTCCGATCTCACCAGAGGAATAGAGGGCAAAGCAAGGAGCCTTGCCGTTACAGCACTTGCCTGTATATTGCAAAAATGGTATATTGAGTGAGTTGCATGGCGTGGCGTGTTGGATTTTTGGATGAAGAGGTGGCAGCGGCATTGTCCGCGTTTCCTGCCGATATCCGGGCGAAGTTCGCCCGGATCGTGCAGCTCATCGAAGAACATGGCCTGGAGCGCGTCCGGGAGCCCTACGTGAAGCATCTCGACGGGCCGCTGTGGGAAATGCGGATGAAGGGCAGGGACGGTATCGCCCGGGCTGCCTACGTCACCGCTACCGGACGACGCGTCGTGGTGGTGCATGTGTTCGGCAAGAAAACGCAGAAGACTCCACGCCGCGAAATCGAGCATGCCTTACGGCGAGCCAAGGAGGTGAAATGACGAAGACGACGATTCCCGCCAGCAGGGTTATCGCGCAGTGGCGCAAGGATCCAGAATTCGTGGCGGCCTATGACGCCCAGGAGGAGGAATTTGCCCTGGCCTCGGCGCTGATCGACGCGCGGGCCCGCGCTGACCTGACCCAGGAGCAGGTAGCGCAGCGCATGGGCACGACCCAGGCAGTAGTGGCCCGCCTGGAAGGTGGTGGCACGATGCCGTCCACTCGCACCCTGGAGCGCTACGCCAAGGCCACCGGGCACCGTCTGCGCATCGCCCTGGTGCCTGGAAAAGGACCGCAGGCGGCTCGCTGACCTACACCAGGCAGGATTGCTCCCATGCTTGGCAGCTTGTCGAGATGCGCATGAAAGCGACCTGTTGCGCAAAAAGCTACGGGAGTAGCTCACCGCTTCGGCCAGTTGCGACAAGCCTGGGCGAAGATGCTCCGAATTGGACTGCGCACGCAGGCATCATCTATCCGGCCTGCGAAGGCGATGGTGCCGAGTCAGCGAGATCGGCGTCGGCGTAGAGGTCGGGCTCGTCGGCGAGCCAGTCAAAGGCACCGCCAGCCTGCGTGATCGCGGCCATGGGCAGGGCATCAGACCCTTCCACCGCCTCTACCACGACATGCACGCGCGTACCGGCCGCGATATTGCGATAGACGAATTCGGCAGACGCCTGCCCGGCCTCACCCTCGAGAGCGAGGCGTCCCATGGCTTCCTCCATTCGACCATCCTGTCACGATCCGGCCGCGGCGTGATCAACGCGCCGTCTCGTTTCCTCACCCATCAGCCAGCCCGGTGAACTCCGGATCGGCGTAGTGCCGGAGCTTGGCGGCAAGGGCAGGGGGCTTGCCTGGGCGGAGGAGGACCTGGAGGTGCGGGGGCAGGCGCATGGCCTCGTCGGGGGTGAGCAGGGGCCGGCCGGCGAGGTGGGTAGCGGTGCCCTCGCTGACGCTACCGCCACCGGTCCCCAGGCCGGCAGGCTGGCTACCACCGGCGGAGGCGGTGACGTACTCCACCGTAGCGTTGCCGAGGACGCGGGAAAGCCAAATGGCGGTATCGAGGTCGGCGGGCGCCGAGACCTGCATCAGGCCGGCGTTGGCGAGGAAGGTGGCGGCCGACTCCCCGTAGGCGGCCCGGAGCTGGGCGAGGTCCTGCAGGATGGGCCAGAGCTGCAGGCCAAGGCCGGCCATCNCTCCCCGTAGGCGGCCCGGAGCTGGGCGAGGTCCTGCAGGATGGGCCAGAGCTGCAGGCCAAGGCCGGCCATCAGGCCGGCGGCCTGGAGCACCGGCTCGAGGCGGCCGAGGGCGGCGAACTCGTCGAGCAGCAGCAGCACGGGCGGGGTGCCGGGGCGTTGCGGGGCGCGGGCCAGTTCAGCGATGGCCTGGGCGACCAGCAGGCGCAGCCAGCGGGCGTAGCTGCCCAGGCGATCGGGCGGCAGGACCAGGAACACCGTCGCCGCGCCGCTGCGGAGATTCTGCCAGCGGAAGTCGGCCCGACTCATGGCGGCGGCCAGGCGGGGACTATCGAGGAAGTGGGTATGACGCTGGGCGGAGGAGAGCACGCCGGCGGCCTCGCGGTCGGCCTTGCCGAGCTGGCGGGCAGCGGCACGGGCCACCAACCCACCGGCAGCACCCGCATCAGCCATCAGGGCGTGCAACAGGGCCTCCCAGTCGCGTGGCGGCAGGGTGAGCAGCCGGCGCAGCTCGGGCAGGCCACGGGGCTCCCCTGGCGGGCGGGTGACGAGGTGCATCAGCACTCCGGCGATGAGCGCCTTGGCCTCCTCGTTCCAATGAGCCTCGGTCACCTGGCCGGGCGGATCGAAGACCAGGGCGTCGGCCAGGGTGGCGGCGTCGTCGGCGAGGTCCGGGGAGAGCGGGTCGAGAACGGCAGCGGGATCGTAGGCTGCGGTGGGCTGGCCGGAGACGCCGAAGGGGTCGAGAACCCAGACCGGCCCGAAGCGTCGCCTGGCGCGGGCGGCGATGCGGGCATTCTCGCCCTTGGGATCGATGCAGATTACCGGGCGGGGGATGGTGAGGAGGTTCGGCAGCACGGTGCCGATGCCCTTGCCGGAGCGGGTGGGGGCGACGGTGAGGAGGTGGGCCGGGCCGGTGTAGCGCAGGGGCAGGCCGCGGCGGTCGGCGGCGCGGCCGACAAGGAGGGCAGCGGGATTTTGGGCGAGCGCCGGCGCGGCCAGCTCCGCCGCGACCTGGCGGGCATTGGCCCAGGCGGCCGAGCCCATGGCGTCGGAGAGGACTGGCCGGTGGAAGCTGCCGAGCAGGCTGTACAGGATGGCTCCGACTCCGGAGAGGATAATGCCGGTGCTCCAGACGGCGCCGCCCCACTCGTTGGGCACCAGCAGGCCGAGTAGGGCGAAGATCACCAAGCCCGCGACCATGCCGAGCGCCCCGGCGATGGCGGCATGCACGACAGCACCGCCGAGGCGCCAGGTGAAGCCGATCCCGTCCACCACCGCGGCCAAGGCAGCCTTCACACCGGATTTCCTTCTGCTGTCTCGTCGCCTGCTAACCTGGTCATTCCAGCTGCCGCAGCGGCCTCGCGGTCAGTGGCAAAGGCGCGCAGCCCGGCCCGGCGCCAACGAGCGCGGAGATCGGCCGGATCATCGTCACCCGCACCCTGCAACTGCCCCGCGACCTCGAGGAGGGCGCCGAGCATGGTGGCGCGGTCATCGTCGGTCAGCTCGACCAACCCGGCCTTGGCGACGAGGCCGCCGAGCTCGATCAGGTG
>NZ_JAUFPN010000001.1 GCF_030409335.1 Paeniroseomonas aquatica | reverse complement strand
ACACTTCCAAAACCGATAAAGTTTTAAAAGAACAAAGCCATCCGGCGAACCCGATGGCAAATCACCCAGCGAATGCTTCCCTTCCCTTCGCAGGTGCAGGAAACCATCGCTTGGCAATCGGTACCGAGCCTCAATCGGGGCAGCGAGTTTGGCGTCTCCGCCGGTCCTCGTCAACCTCGACTGCGTCGCGGTGCCCAGCTTCTACGCCCCGGGCCGAAGCGGGTCAACACCCCATATTCTCGTTCCGCCAAGCCGTCCGATAGCGGCCCGGCGGATATCCAACCCGCTCAATTCATTGAATTTTTTACAAGCCACTATCCACCCTGGCCGCCCGGCACCGTCAAGGCCGCCGCGGGTCATGTGAATTTTTCTGTGCCAGGCGCCGCCGCCGCCGGCCGGCTCAGCTGTCGGCGCGGATGTTGTTGTCGCGGATCACCTTGCCCCAGCGGTCGATCTCGGCAGCGAGGAAGCGGCTGCACTCCTCCGGCCCGGTCGCCTTCACGTCGCACCCCTGCTCCTCGATCCGCGCCCGCACCTCGGGATCGGAGAGTGCCTTGGCCAGGGCCTCGCGCATCTGGCGCTGGATCGGCTCGGGCGTGCCGGCCCGTGCGAGGAAGGCCCACCAAGTCGGCGCGTCGAAGCCGGGGAAGCCCTGCTGCGCGAAGGGCGCCACCCCCGGCACGTGCCGGCTCTCGGTCGCGGTGGTCACGCCGAGCGGCCGAAGCGTCCCGGCCCGGATGTGCTGGCTGATGATGACCACGTTGGACATGAACAGCGGCACCTGGCCGGAGACGGCATCCTGCACGGCCGGCCCGCCGCCGCGGTAGGGGACGTGCACCAGGCCGAAGCCGCCCTGCTGCTGCAGCAGGGTGGTCGAGACATGCGCCAGCCCGCCCACGCCGGAGCTGGCGAAGCTGACGGTGTCCGGCGCCGCCTTCGCCGCGGCGACCACGTCCTTGAAGGTCCGGTAGGGGGTGCTGCTGTGCGCCACCAGCGCCAGCGGCCCGGTCGCCACCAGGCTGACCGGGGAGAAGGCCTCCAGGGTCTTGTAGGGCAGCCGCATGAGGGTCTGGTTGGTCGCCTCGTTGTCGTAGGCGAACATCCAGGTGTAGCCGTCGGGGGCGGACCGCGCCGCCTCGATCGCGCCGATCGAGCCCGAGGCGCCGCCGCGGTTCTCGATGATGACCTGCTTGCCCAGCGCCTCCGAGAGCTTCGGCTGGAACAGCCGGGCGATGGTGTCGGTCGAGCCGCCGGGAGGCCAGGGAACGATCAGCCGGATCGGCCGGTCCGGCCAGGACTGCGCCCGCAGGAGGGACGGCACGGCGAGGCCGGTGGCCGTCAGGGCCAGCAGCGAGCGACGGTTCATGGGCAGGATTCTCCCGGAACGGCTGGGCCTGGTTCGACCCGATTGCGATCTGCCCAGATGCACCCGTTGCGGGCGCCGCTCAAGCCCGCATCCGCGGCTCGAAACTGGTCTCCAGCCGGAAATTCTCCTCGATGTGCTGCGCCAGCGCTTCCGCCACCGCGGTCTTCGGGCCGCGCAGCAGACCGATGGCGAAGTCCGGCAGCGGCGGCAGCCCCTCGGCCGCGCCCAGCTGGCGCAAGCCGTCCGGCAGCGGCGCCGGCATCGCCACCGTGATCGCCAGCCCCGCCAGGGCCACCGCCAGCGAGCCCGACAGCGAGGCCGCCGTATAGGCCATGCGCCAGGGCAGATCGGCGCCCTCCAGGGCGGCGATCGCCGCATTGCGCCAGGTGCAGCCATTGGAGGAGAGGGTCAGCGGCAGCGGCCGGCGCCGCGCCAGTGCCTCGGTGCCGACCCAGAGCAATGGCCCCCGCCACAGCCAGCGGACCCGGGCGCCCGCCGGCTCGTTGCCCTCGGAGAGCAGGGTGAGATCGAGCTCGCCCGCCGCCAGCCGGTCCACCAGCTCGTTCGAGGGGGCGCAGGTCACCTCCACCTGCACCGCCGGATGGCTGGCCGCGAAGCGGGCCAGGATCCCGGGCAGCCAGCGGATGGCGTAGTCGTCCGGCGAGCCGAGCCGGACCGCGCCGGCCACCGCGGGCTGGCGGAAGGTCGTGTGGATCTCGTCGTGCAGCGCCAGCAGCCGCCGGGCGCGCTCGAGCAGCCAGAGCCCATGCTGGGTCGGCTCCACGCCCCGGGCGCCGCGCAGCAGCAGGGGCTGGCCCAGCGCCTCCTCGAGCCGGCGGATCTGCATCGAGACGGCGGACTGGGTCCGCCCGACCGCCTGGGCGGCCCTGGTGAAGCTGCCGCCCTCGGCGATGAGCACGAAGCTGCGCAGCAGGTCCGGGTCGAGCCCGGGAGGAATGGCCAGCATGGCGCATCATCAGCAACGTTGATGGGCACCGTCAATGCAATTCGTTTTCCTTATTCCGACCCCGGCGCCAGCTTAAGGCGGTGAGGAGTATCCCGTCATGCCCATCCTGAACGCCCGCATCCCTGCCCTCTGGCTCCGGCCCGCCGCCCCGGCGCTGCCCGGCTTCCGCGCCATGCTGCGGGCCGCCCTCACCCGGCGGCAGCTGGCGGCGATGGACGACCGGATGCTGAAGGATATCGGCATCAGCCGGGCCGATGCCCTGCTGGAGGCGGACCGCCTGCCCTGGGACCTGACACGCCCTTGAGCGCAGCCTGCCTTACGGCAGGTTCGGCACCAGGATGCAGCGGGCGCTCCGCCCCGGCATCGGCGAGTTCGGCGGCGGGACCCCGGCGAGGCAGGCCGGCTCCGCCAGTTCGCAGCGCGGCGCGAAGGAGCAGGCGGTCGGCAGGGTCTCGAGGCTCGGCGGCGCGCCGGGGATGGTGGTCAGCCGCTGGCCGCGCATGCCGCCATGCACCGTCGCGCCGAGCAGCCCACGCGGATAGGGGTGCAGGGGCGCCTTCATCATGGCCGCGACCGGCCCTTCCTCGACCACCCGCCCGGCGTACATCACCGCCACCCGATCGGCGATCTCGCCGGCGACGCCGAGGTCGTGCGTCACGAAGATCACCCCCATGCCGAGCTGTTCCTGGAGCTTGCGCAGCAGCAGCAGCACCTGGATCTGCACCGTCGCGTCCAGCGCCGTGGTCGGCTCGTCGGCCAGCAGCAGCTTCGGCTTGCAGGCCAGCGCCACCGCGATCATCGCCCGCTGCCGGAGGCCGCCCGAGAGCTCATGCGGATAGGCCTCCAGCCGGCGCTTCGCCGAGGGGATCTGCACCAACTCGAGCAATTCCAAGGCCCGCGCCATGCCGGCGGCGCGGGAGGAGCCTTCGTGCCGCACCACCGTCTCGGCGATCTGCTGACCGATGGTGAAGACCGGGTCGAGCGCGGTCATCGGCTCCTGGAAGATCATCGCCACGTCGCTGCCGCGGAAATCCTGCAGCTGGCCCTCGTTCATCGCCTGCACGTCGCGGCCGGCGACCTCGATGCCGCCCGTCACCCTGGCGTATTTCGGCAGCAGCTTCATCAGCGCCCGCAGGGTGACCGACTTGCCCGAGCCGGATTCGCCGAGGATGCAGAGCACCTCCCCCGCCGCGAGGTCGATGTCGACCCCGTTCACCGCATGCATGGTGGCATCGCGGGAGACAAAGCGGACCGAGAGGTCCCGCACCTTCACCAGTGGGGTGGCGGCGGCCGTGGTGGTGCTCATCGGGCGCTCCAGGATCTCGCTCATGCCGCCAGCCTCCCGGCCTGGGAATGGCCGCTGCCCGGCTCCGCCATGTGGCAGGCCGCCTCGTGGCCGCCGCCCATGTCGGTCTGCACCGGCTCGCGCGCGGCGCAGACATCCTCGGCGAAGGGACAGCGGGTGCGGAAGCGGCAGCCGGAGGGCGGGTTGATCGGGTTCGGCGGGTCGCCGGTCAGCGGCGGCTCGGTCCGCCGGGTCGCCGGGTCCATCGACGGCCGGCTGGCCAGCAGCGCCCGCGTATAGGGATGCGCCGGGCGGTCGTAGATCGCCTCCACCGGCCCCTGCTCCACCACCTGGCCGAGGTACATCACCAGCACCCGGTCGGAGATGTACTGCACCACGTTCAGATCGTGGCTGATGAAGACATAGGTGAGGCCGAACTTCTCCTTCAGATCCACCAGCAGGTTCAGCACCTGCGCCTCGACCGACTTGTCCAGCGCCGAGACCGGCTCGTCCAGCAGGATCAGCCGCGGCTGCAGCGCCAGCGCCCGGGCGATGTTCACCCGCTGCCGCTGGCCGCCCGAGAGCTCATGCGGGTAGCGTCGGGCGAAGGTGGCCGGCGCCAGCCCGACCGCCGCCAGGATCTCATGCGCCCGTGCCCGCGCCTCGCTGGGCGAGACGCCATGCACCTTGGGGGCGAAGGCGATGCTCTCCTCGATCGGCAGGCGGGGGTTCAAGGAGGCGTAGCTGTCCTGGAAGACCATCTGCACCTGGCGGCGGTATTCCTTCAGGGTGATGCCGCCGGTCGCCACATGCTGGCCGACCGCCTCCCCGTCGAAGACCATGCTGCCGGCGTCGGGGTCCATCAGCCGCATCAGCAGCCGGGCGGTGGTCGACTTGCCGCAGCCGCTCTCGCCGACGATGCCCAGCGTCTCGCCCTTGCGGACGTTGAAGGAGACGCCGTCCACCGCCCGCACCGTCGCCACGGTGGACCCGAACAGCCCGCCGCGGATCGGGAAGTGCTTCTTGAGCCCGGTGAGCAGGAGCAGCGGCTGTGCCGGGCCGCCGCGGTCGACGAAGGAGGAGGTGCAGGTCATGCGCCTCGTGCAGCAAGGGCCGTGCCAGCCCCCTGCCCGGCGGTGGAGGCTCCTGCCGGCGGGGGCGCTGCCCGCTTCCTGGGCAACGCCGCCGCGGGCCGCCGGTCTTGCGGGCGGCCGTGGCCGACCTGGGCAGGGCCGCAGGGGCCGGGGACCATCGGCGGCCGGGACGACGGCCGCAAGCAAAGCCATTCGGCCACCGACGACGTGCCGGCCCGGCGCCGATCCCCGCCTGGCACTGCACCGGCACCGGGCCCCGGCGAGCCCGTTCGTGCCAGGGTTCGCGGGCAGGACGACGGCAGAGGCATCGCCCCCCTCGTGGCCGACACCCTGGGTGGCGAATGAGGCTCCCGGCCTACAAGGGCCGCCTGTCAGGCCTTCGACGCACGGGCGAGGTCCAGGATCGTCTTGGCCGAGAGGACGGCCATGCCCCCCAGGGCGGTACCGGCGCCGAAATGCAGCGTCGCCAGGACCGGCAGGTAGAGCAGCGCGATCATGACCGCGCCGCCTTCCGCGCCGCGCCCGCCAGCAGCGCTGCGCCGGCGAGCCCCGCGCCGAAGGCCATGCCGCCGGCCACGGAGAGCATCACGACCAGCCCGGTGACGATGCCGGGCGGCGAAAGCAGGCGAAGCATGGGCGTCTCCATCCAGAACCGCCGCATAGATGGAGCGGACCGGCGCTCCCGTAAGCCCCGCGGCGGCCGGATGCCGCACCCGGCGCCATTCGGGCGCCGGGCATCGATGCAGGCTCGGCCGTCAGCGCCGGCCGACGCCGAAGTAGCGCAGCCCGGCCTCGCGCATCGCCTCCGGGTCCCAGGCGTTGCGCAGGTCGAGCACGGCATCGCCCTGCATCGCCTGGCGCAGCTTCTCGGGTGCCATGGAGCGGTACTCGTTCCACTCGGTCAGCAGCACCACCGCATCGGCACCCTGGATCGCCTCGAGCGGCGAGGCGGCGAAGGCGATCTCGGCGGGCAGCATCTGCCGCGCCTGGCCGAGCTGCGGGTCATGCGCCGTGATGCGGGCGCCCGCGGCCAGCAGCCGCGGCAGGATCACCAGGCTCGGCGCGTCGCGCATGTCGTCGGTCTCGGGCTTGAAGGTGACGCCGAGCACGCCGATCGCCTTGCCGCGCACGTCGCCGCCCAGCGCCGCGATAACCCGCTCGGCCATCGCCTCCTTGCGGGCCTCGTTCACCGCGATGGTGGTCTCGACCAGCTTCATCGGCGAGCCCGCGTCGCGCGCCGTCATCGCCAGGGCCAGCGTGTCCTTGGGGAAGCAGGAGCCGCCGTAGCCCGGGCCAGGGTGGAGGAATTTGCGGCCGATGCGGCCATCGAGGCCCATGCCGCGGGCGACGTCGTGCACGTCGGCGCCGACCTTCTCGCAGAGGTCGGCGATCTCGTTGATGAAGGTGATCTTGGTCGCCAGGAAGGCATTGGCCGAATACTTGATGAGTTCCGCCGTCTCGAGGCTGGCGGCGACGATCGGCGTCTCGATCAGGTACAGCGGCCGGTAGAGCCGCCGCAGGGTGGCGAAGGCGGCCTCGTCGTCGGCCCCCAGGACCACCCGGTCCGGCCGCATGAAATCCGTGATGGCATTGCCTTCCCGCAGGAACTCCGGGTTGCTGGCGACATGGATGGTCAGGTCCGGCCGCACCCGGCGGACGATCTCCTGAATCTTGCGCCCGGTGCCGACCGGCACGGTCGACTTCGTCACCAGCACCAGCCCGTCCTTCTTCGCCGCGCGGGCCACGCCCTCGGCGGCGGCATAGACGTATTGCAGGTCGGCATGGCCGTCGCCGCGGCGCGACGGGGTGCCGACGGCCAGGAAGACGCAATCCGCCCCCTGCATCGCCTCGTCGAGGTCGGTCGTGAAGGCGAGCCTTCCATCGGCGTGGTTCTCGGTCACCAGCCGCTCGAGCCCGGGCTCGTAGATCGGGATGATGCCGCGGCGCAGCGCCTCGACCTTGGCAGGGTCGGTGTCGACGATGGTCACGTTCACGCCGAATTCGGCAAAGCAGGCGCCGGAGACCAGGCCCACATATCCAGCCCCGAGAACCGCAATCCGCATCTCGACCACTCCACTGCAACTGGGAGGTGCCTAGCGCACCGCCACCCGCGGCGCAACGAAACCATGGCCCGCCGCCGGCCGCATCATTCCCTGGCCTGGGTCCCGGGCCTCGGCTAGGCTTCGCGCCGGGGGTAGCGCGCATGCAGGATGGTTTGGCCGGCCCGGCCGGTGGCGCCATGCCGGCGGCCTGGACCCCGGCGGTCGGCCCCGCCCGGCCCCGCGGCCTCTGCACCGACTGCGGCATCTCCCGCAGCGCCGAGCCCAAGGCCTGCGGCCGCGCCTGCCAGTTCATCCGGCCCGACTATCCCAGGCTGGAGCTACAGGTACATGGCCGCGCCCGCGACCCGGCGCGACCGGACGAGGTCTTCTTCGGCCCCTTCCGCCGCATGCTGCGGGCCTCCCTCGCCGCCCCCCGCCCCGGGGCGCAATGGACCGGCATCACCACCCGCCTCGCCGAACGCCTGCTGGAGACCGGGGCGGTGGATGCGGTGCTGACCATGGCGGCCGACCCGGCGGACCGCTGGCGGCCGGTGCCCGTCCTGGTGACCAAGCCCGAGGGCATGGCGGCGTGCCGCGGGATGCGCATGGGCTATGCCCCGCTGCTGGCGCTGCTGCAGCCCGCCCGCGCCGCGGGGCACCGGCGCCTCGCCGTCATCGGCATCCCCTGCCAGGTCTATGCGCTGCGGGCGCTGGAGGCGGAGCTGGGCTTCGAGCGGCTGTTCGTCATCGGCACGCCCTGCTCGGACAACACCACGACCGAGCGCTTCCATGAATTCCTGGCGCTGCTGGCCGAGGACCCGGCGACGATCACCTACCTCGAATTCCGCGCCGACTACCACGTGGAGCTGCGCTTCACCGATGGCCGGGTGAAGACCATCCCCTTCCTGCAGCTGCCCATCTCGAAGCTGCCGCCGGATTTCTTCCCCCTCACCTGCCGGACCTGCGTCGACTACACCAACGTGCTGGCCGACGTGACGGTGGGCTACATGGCCGGCCAGGGCGAGCAATGGCTGCTGGTCCGCAACCAGCGGGGCGAGGAGCTGGTCGCCCTGCTCGGCGACGAGCTGCGGACCTCGGAGCTCGGCAGCGCGGGCAAGCGGCAGGGCCCGGTGCGCGGCTTCCTCGCCAATGTGGAGCGTGCCGCGGGCGGGCTGCCGCTGCGGCGGATGCCGGGCTGGCTGCGGCCGCTGGTCGGCTGGCTGATGCCGCGGATCGGCCCGCGCGGCCTGGAATTCGCCCGGACCCGGGTGGAGATGAAGGCGGTGGAGACCGTGCTGCACCTGCGGCGGGAGGCGCCGCGGCGGCTGAAGTCCATGGTTCCCGCCCATGTCTGGGCCCTGGTCCGCCCCTATGGCCTGGAGGCGGCTCCGGGCGAGACGCCGGCCGCCGGGACTGGGGAGCGGGGCTGAAGCAGGCTATACTGGACCGGCGAACCAGGAGGCCCCGATGCGCGCCATTTTCGTCCAGATCAAATGCGAGATGGGCCATGCCTACCGCGTCGCCCGGGAGATGGCGGATACCATCCCGCAGCTGTCCGAGATGCATTCCATCTCCGGCCAGTACGACCTGATGGGAAAATTCTACCTCGAGCCGGACCAGGACATCGGCCTCTTCGTGGTCGAGACCCTGCAGACCGTGCCCGGGGTGAAGGACACCTATACGCTGCAGACCTTCAACGCCTTCTCCGGTGGCGGCCGGTAGCCGGCCAGGCTCCACAGGCCTGCCGCAATGCCGGCATAACCTCGCCTTAACCCGGGTTCAGGATCCTTCGTAGCGGATGGATCCCGCCGCTGCGTGCAGCCCGGCTTCCCGAGGGAGCCTGGGCCAGGGCTGCCGCGGCGACACCAGACACTCGATGCAATGCCGGAGAAGACATGCGCGCCCTGCCCTCGATCGCCGCCGCGGCCCTGCTGCTGGCCGCCGGCTGCACGGACAACTACGGACGGGTCGATTACGGCCGCACCGCCCTGCTGGGCGTGGGCGTCGGGGCCGCCGCCGCGCTGGCGGTCGGCGCGCTCAGCGACAAGCCGCGTCCCTACCGTGGCGGCTACGGCCGCGGCGACCGGTATGGCGCCGGCTATCACCAGCCCTACTACGGCCGGGGTGGCGGCTATGGCGGCGGGTACGGGGGCGGCTACCGCGGCGGCTGGTAGGCCGCGCGAGCCGCCCGTCCCGCCTCAGTCGAAGCTGCGGAATTCCGCCATGCCGCCGATCGGCGGCGCCGTCCGCAGCCGGGCGAGGTCCGGCACCGGCCGCCCGAGGGTCGCATCCCCGGCGAAGGCCGCCTCGATCGCCGCCGCCACGCCGAGGACGAAGGCATCCCCGCCGCGCGGCCCGACGATCTGCAGGCCGAAGGGCATGCCATGGGCATCGAGGCCGAGCGGCAGGCTGATCGCCGGATGCCCGGTCAGGGTCACGTAATAGGCCAGCGCCAGCCAGTGGAAGTAGGTCCGGGTGGTCTGCCCGTCGATCTCCTTCGGGTAGAGCTCCCGCCAGTTGCGCGGGCTGATGGTGATCGCCGGGGTGATGAGCACGTCGTGCTCGCCGAAGAAGCGCTGGAAGTCGCGGTAGATCTTCGTCTGCAGCACATTCGCCCGGGCGCCGTCGGCCAGGCTGTAGCGCAGCCCCTCCTCGACGTTGGCGATGATGTTCGGGCCGCAATCCTGCGGCCGGGTCCGCACCTTCTCGGCATGCGCGGTCAGCACCATGCCGGCGCGCAACACCTCGAAGGCCTCGTCGCCGCCGGCGCAGTCGGGGTGGGCCGCCTCGGCGCGGGCGAACATCGGGGCGATGGCGGCGACCCGGGCCTGGAAGGCCTGGCGCACCACCCGCTCGGTCGGCGCCTGGCCCAGGTCCTCGGAGAAGGCCAGCCTGAGGGAGCCGAGGTCGAGGCCGCGCGGCGGGTGGAACAGCGCCGGCTCGCCCCGCACCGGACGGGCGTGCAGCGTATAGGCCAGCGGGTCGCGGGCATCGTCGGAGGCCATGGCCGAGAGCAGCAGGCAGGCATCCGCCACGCTGCGCGCCATCGGGCCCAGCACCGGCAGCGGCGACCAGCCATGCGCCCGCTTCTCGGAGCAGACCAGCCCGGCGCTTGGCCGGTAGCCGACGATGCCGTTGAAGGCGGCCGGGTTGCGCAGCGAGCCGCCGGTATCGGAGCCCGAGCAGAGCGGCGCCATGCCGGTCGCCAGCGCCACGCCGGAGCCGCCGGAGGAGCCGGCGGCGGATTTGGTGTTGTCGAAGGCATTGCCGGTCGCGCCATAGACCCGGTTGCGGGTATTGGCGCCCAGGCCGAATTCCGGGGTGTTGGTCTTGCCGATGACGATGCCGCCGGCGGCGCGGATACGCGCGACCATGCCGCAATCCGCCTCGGGGACGAAGTCGGCGAAGATCGGGCTGCCGTAGGTGGTGCGGAGGCCCCTGGTCTCCTCCAGGTCCTTGATGCCGACCGGCAGGCCGTGCAGCGCGCCCAGCGTCTCGCCGGCCATCACCGCCGCCTCGGCCTGCTTCGCCGCCAGCCGCGCCCCGCCCTCATCCAGCGCCACCATCGCATTCACCGCCCCGTTCACCGCGCCGATGCGGCCGAGGCAGCTCTCCAGCAGCTCGACGGGCGAGAGCGTCTTGCGCCCGATCATCCGGCGGGCTTCGACGGCGGGGAGGTCGCAGGGTTCGGTCACGGCTCGAGTTCCTTCTGGTAGAGCGCCAGGCTGGCATCGTCGAAGCAGGCGAAGGTCACGTCGAGCGGGCCATGCGCCAGGAATTCCTCCCGCATCGTCACCACCGCGATCCGCACCGCCTGCTGCGGCGGATAGCCATAGGTGCCGGTGGAGATGGCGGGAAAGGCGATGGAGCTGCCGCCGACCTCGCGCAGCCGCGCCAGGCTGGCGCGGTAGGCGCCGGCCAGCAGCCCCGGCTCGCCCTCGGTGCCGCCGCGCCAGATGGGGCCGACGGCGTGGATGACGTGCCGCGCCTTGAGGCCGAAGCCCGGGGTGATGCGCGCCTCCCCGGTCGGGCAGCCGCCGATCGCCTGGCAGGCGGCCAGCAGCTCGGGCCCGGCGGCGCGATGCACCGCGCCGTCGACGCCGCCGCCGCCCGCCAGCGCCTCGTTCGCCGCGGTCACCACGGCATCGACATCGAGGGTGGTGATATCCGCCCGGATCGCCCGCATCGGCTCAGAACCCGAGCGCGCAGCCGTCCTTGCGCGGATCGCTGCCGCCCACCAGCGTGCCGGCCTTGCGGTCGATGAAGATCGCCTGGCCGCCGCCATGCGGCTTCTCCATCAGCGCGATGTCGTGGCCCATCCGGCTCAGCCGGTCGACGACGCTGGCGGGGATGCGCTTCTCGACCTCGACCACGCCCTTGTCCGGCGCCGGGAAGAGCCGCGGGCAATCGATCGCCTCCTGCACGTCGAGGCCGAATTCGAAGTGGTTGGTCAGGAACAGGGTCTGGCCCATCGGCTGGAAATGCCCGCCCATGACGCCGTAGGGCATGATGGCCTCAAGGCCCCTCGGCCCATCCTGCATCACCATCCCCGGGATGATGGTGTGCATCGGCCGCTTGTTGGGCGCGATGCAGTTCGGGTGGCCTTCCTGCAGGCGGAACCCGTAGCCGCGGTTGTGCAGCATCACGCCGGACTTCTCCGCCAGGATGCCGCTGCCGAAGCTCTCGAACAGCGAGTTGATGAAAGAGCAGGCATTGCCCTCCTCATCCACCACGCAGAGGTAGACGGTGTCCTTGTGCTTCGCGAGGTCGCTGGTCCCGGCCGGCGGCATCGCCTTCATCGCCCGCTCGTCGCTGATCAGCGCCCGCAGCCGGTCGAGGTAGCCGCGGTCGGTCAGCATCCCGACCGGGACATCCACCTGGGAGGGGTCGGCGAGGAAGGCGTCGCGGTCGCGGTAGACCAGCCGCGCCGCCTCGATGTGGCGGTGGTAGCGCTCGGCGCTCAGCGGCCCCTGCGCCGGCGTCTCGAAGCCGTCGAGGATGCCGAGCAGCTGGAGCACATGCAGGCCCGAGCCGTTCGGCGGGCACTGGTAGACCTCCATGCCGCGCCAGGCCGTCTTGATCGGCTCGACGAAATCGGCGTTGCGCAGGCCCTTGGCGAAATCCTCCTCGGTATGGAGGCCGCCGAGGGCGCGCAGCGTCGCCACCATGTCGGCGGCGATCTCGCCCTCGTAGAAAGCCCGGGCGCCATGGGTGGCGATGGCCCGCAGGGTCCGGCCGAGTTCCGGCTGGGTGAAGCGGTGGCCGATGGCGGGCGCCTGCCCATCCACCAGGAAGCGGCGGGCCGAGGCCTCGTTGCCGCGCAGCTTGGCCGCGGCCGAGGCCCAGTCGGAGGCGACCCGGGCATGCACCGGCCAGCCTTCCTCGGCGCAGCGGATCGCCGGGCGCAGCAGCTCGCCCAGCTCGGTCCGGCCATAGGTCTTGTTCAGCAGCTCCCAGCCGGAGACGGCGGTCGGGATGGTCACCACATGGGCCGAGGTATTGACCAGGCTGCTCACCTGCCGCGCCCGCAGCGCCTCCGGCGTCGAGGCCGCCGGGGCCCGGCCGGAGCCGTTCAGCGCGATGACGCGGCCGGTGCCGGCCGGGGCATAGAGGCAGAAGCAGTCGCCGCCGATGCCGGTGCTCTGCGGCTCCACCACGCCGAGCACCGCGACGGCGGCGATGGCGGCATCCAGCGCGTTGCCGCCCTTCTGCAGCACCTCGAGGGCGGTGAAGGTGGCGATCGGCATCGAGGTCGCGGCCATGCCGCGGGAGCCATAGACGGCGCTGCGGCCGGGGGCATGGAAATCGCGCTTCATGATGCTGTTCCGTTCTCGGGACGTTTGGTGCTTCTGATGCAGGCAGCTTCGCCAGGGATCGTCCCTCTTGCATGGCCGCAGGCGGACGGCAACCCGCCTCCTGCGCCTTGCCGCTAGGGGTCCCGTCGCGCTATGCCTCGGGCATGGCGGACCAGATCGGCTACCCGGATTTCGAGAAGGTCGACGTGCGCGTCGGCACCATCGTCGACGCCCAGCCCTTCCCCGAGGCACGCAAGCCGTCCATCCGGCTCTGGGTGGACTTCGGCGGCAGCATCGGGGTGAAGAAGTCTGCCGCGCAGATCACCGTCCACTACGCCCCGGACCGGCTGATCGGCCGGCAGGTGCTGGCGGTGGTGAATTTCCCGCCCCGGCAGATCGGCCCGGTGCTGAGCGAGGTGCTGGTGCTCGGCGTGCCGGACGAGAACGGCGCGGTGGTGCTGCTGAAGCCCGACCTCGCGGTGCCCCTCGGCGGGCGGATGTTCTGAGGTGGCGGAGAAGTACTTCACGGTCAGCTGGGACCAGCTGCACCGCGACAGCAAGGCGCTAGCCTGGCGGCTGATGGACCACCGCCCCTTCGCCGGCATCGTCGCGATCACCCGCGGCGGGCTCATCCCGGCGGCGATCATCGCCCGCGAGCTGGAATGCCGGCTGGTCGAGACCGTCTCGGTCGTCACCTACGACGAGGAGGACCGCGGCCAGCCGCAGGTGGTCAAGCCCCCGGCCGCGGCCGGGGACGGCGCCGGCTGGCTGGTGATCGACGACCTCGTGGATACCGGCACCACCGCCCGGGTGGTGAGGGCCCTGCTGCCGAAGGCGCATCTGGCCACCGTCTATGCCAAGCCGGCGGGCAAGCCGCTGGTCGAGACCTTCGTCACCGAGGTGAGCCAGGATACCTGGATCCTCTTCCCCTGGGATACCGAGGCCCAGTTCATCCCCCCGATCGCCCGCGGCACCGGCCGCTAGCCCAGCCAGCGCCGGGTCAGGCCGCCCCCGCCTCCTCCCGGCTGGCCAGCACCTTGTCGACCCGGCGGCCGTCCATGTCGACGATCTCGAAGCGCCAGCCGGCCCAGACGATGCGGTCGCCCTCGCGCGGCACCCGGCGCAGCAGCGCCAGCATCAGCCCGGCGACGGTATGGTAGCTGCCCTGGTGCGGCAGCGGCGGCAGGTCCAGCCGGGCGCGCAGCTCGTCGCTCGGCATCATCCCCTCCAGCAGCAGGCTGCCGTCGGCCCGGGTGACCAGCGCCCCCGGCGTCTCCGGCGCCTCCGACGGGCCCAGCTCGCCAATGATCGCCTCCAGCAGGTCGAAGGCGGTGACCACCCCCTCGAAGCTGCCGTACTCGTCCAGCACCACCGCGATGCCGATGGTGTCGTGCCGCATGCGGTCGAGCGCATCCAGCGCATTGAGGTTGTCCGGCAGCACCAGCGGCTGGCGCAGCACCTTGGCCAGCGACAGCGGCGCTCCCTCCAGCGCCTGGTCCAGCAGGTCCTTGGCCACGACCACGCCGACCACGTTGTCGATCCGCCGGTCGGCGACGACGAAGCGGGTCACGCTCTGGGTCTTCAGCGCCAGGACGATCTCCTCCGGCGAGGCGTTGCGGTCGAGCCAGGCGACGTCGTTGCGCGGCGTCATCAGCGCCCGCACCGGCTTGTCGGCCAGCCGCAGCACGCGCTCGATCATGTGGCGCTCCTCGTGCTCGAGCGCCCCGGCCTCGGCGCCCTCGGCGACCACCGCCTTGACCTCCTCCTCCGTCACCGAGGATTCGACCGGCGTATAGGCACCGAAGAGCTTCAGCACGAGGCTGGAGGACTGGCTCAGCACCCAGACCACCGGGCCGGTGATCCGCGACAGCAGGGTCATCGGCCGGGCGACGGCGACCGCCACCCGCTCGGGGTCGCGCAGCGCCAGCTGCTTCGGCACCAGCTCGCCCAGGATCAGGTTGGCATAGGCGATCAGCAGCACCACCAGCACGAAGGCGGCCTCGGTGGCGAAGGGGGCAAGGCCGGGGATCAGCGCCAGCGCCTCCCCCATCGGCCCGGCCAGCCGCGCGCCGCCGAAGACGCCGGCCAGGATGCCGACCAGGCTGATGCCGATCTGCACCGTCGGCAGGAAGCGCTGCGGGTCCTCGGCCAGCGCCAGCGCCGCCTCGGCCCCGGGGCTGCCGCGCCGCTGCATCGCCATCAGCCGGCCGCGCCGGGCCGAGACGATGGCCAGCTCGCTCATCGCAAAAAGCCCGTTCAGCACCACCAGCAGCGCCAGGACCGCCAATTCGAAGAAGATCACGCGCAAAGCCCCCAACCTCGGAGGCCTTCTACGTCGGGTGATCGGCCGGCGGTAGCGGGCAGCCCGGCATCACAGCAGCGCGACAGGATCGCACCGCCGCAATCGCGCCACGCGGCGGGCCGGATGGCGCCTTGTCCGGGGCGCTTCATCGGCATCGCTTCCGGCGCCACCCCGGCGCCGGACCCTGCCGGAGCATTCGATCCATGGCCGCCCGCGCCGTTGCCGCGCCCCACGGACCACCCTCCCCTGGCCCACAGCCGGCCAGGGGCCGCTTGGCCACGCTCTGCGCCCTGCTGCTGGTCGCGGCGCTGCATGGCGCCGCCTGGTTCGCCTGGAACCGCCCGGCCGCCCTGCCCGACTGGCGCGGCCCGATCGCCGGCTTCGCCTTCGCCCCCTACCAGCGCGGCCAGAGCGGCGAGGCCGGGGACTGGCCGACCGCCGAGCAGATCGCCGGCGACCTCCGCACCATCGCGCCGCTGACCCGCCGGATCCGCACCTATACGGTGGACGGCGGCTTCGACCGCATCCCGGCGCTGGCCAGCGAGCAGGGGCTCGACCTGCGGGTCACCCTGGGCGCCTGGCTGGACGGCAAGCCGCGCGACGCGGCGGAGCTGCGCCGGCTGGCGGTCGCCGCCCGGGCCCGCAACGTCGACCTGCTGATGGTCGGCAACGAGGCGATCCTGCGCGGCGACCTCACCCCGGCGAAGCTCGCCGCGCAGATCCGCACCCTCCGCGGCATGGGCGTGCGCCAGCCGATCTCCACCGCCGAGCCCTGGCATGTCTGGCTCAAGCACCCGGAGCTGGCGGCGGCGGTCGACGTCGTCACCATCCACCTGCTGCCCTACTGGGAAGGCCTGCCGGTCCAGGACGCGCTGCGCTTCACCCTGGAGAAGTACCAGGCGGTCGCCGCCCGCTTCCCCGGCAAGCGCATCGTCATCGGCGAGGTGGGCTGGCCCTCGGATGGCCGCGACATCGGCGCGGCGCGCGCCTCCCGCGTCAACCAGGCGGCCTTCCTGCGCGGCTTCTTCGCCGAGGCCGAGAAGCGCCGCCTCGACTACTTCGTCATGGAGGCCTTCGACCAGCCCTGGAAGGTCAGCTTCGAGGGCCGCGCCGCCGGCCACTGGGGCATGTTCGACCTCGACCGCATCGCCAAGTGGCCGCTGACCGGCGCGGTGCGGGAGACGCCGGGCTGGGCCTGGTGGGCGGCCGGCGGCACGCTGTTCTCCTTCCTCGCCGTCTTCGCCCTGCTGCGCCGCCGGCCGGACATCCGCCTGCCCGGCAAGCTGCTGCTGGCCGGCCTGGCCCAGGCCTTCACCACCGGCATCGTGGCGGTGCTGCTGACCATGGCCGGCTCCTACCTGAGCTGGTCGGCCGGCCTGGTCTGGGGCGCCCTCGTCCTCGGCCAGGTGCTGCTGCTCGGCGTGCTGCTGGCCGACGGCTTCGAGCTGGCCGAGACGGTCTGGGCCCGCACCCGCCCGCGCCCGGCGCCGCCGGAGGATGCGCCGCTGCCCAAGGTCTCCATCCACCTGCCGATCTGCAACGAGCCGCCGCACATGGTGCGCCAGACGCTGGATGCGCTGGCCGGGCTCGACTACCCCGACTTCGAGGTGCTGGTCGTCGACAACAACACGCAGGACCCCGCGCTGTGGGAGCCGGTGGCGCAGCACTGCGCCCGGCTCGGCGCGCGGTTCCGCTTCTTCCACCTCGGCCGCTGGCCCGGCTTCAAGGCGGGCGCGCTGAACTTCGCGCTCGCCCAGACCGCCCCCGATGCCGCCATCATCGGCGTCATCGACAGCGACTACATGGTCAGCCCGGAGTGGCTGCGCCGCATGGTGCCGCATTTCGCCGACCCCAAGGTGGGCTTCACCCAGAACCCGCAGGACTACCGCGACGGCGCCGACAGCGCCTTCAAGCGGCTGATGTTCTGGGAATACGCCGGCTTCTTCCAGGCCGGCATGGTTACCCGCAGCCAGCGCAACGCCATCATCCAGCACGGCACCATGACGCTGATCCGCCGCGAGGCGCTGCGCATGGCGAACGGCTGGGCCGAGTGGTGCATCTGCGAGGACAGCGAGCTCGGCCTGAAGCTGATGCGGCACGGCTGGGAGGCCGTCTACAGCCCGGAGAGCATGGGCCGCGGCGTCATGCCGGACGACTTCGCCGCCTGGCGCAAGCAGCGGCTGCGCTGGGCCTATGGCGCGGTGCAGATCCTGAAGCAGCACTGGCCCGCCATCATCAACCCCTTCCGGCGGGAGCTGACCCTCGGCCAGCGCTGGCACTTCGCCACCGGCTGGGCGCCCTGGTTCGGCGATGCGCTGGGCCTCGTCTTCGTCCTGCTCGGCCTCGTGTGGTCGGCCGGGCTGATCCTGGCACCGGTGCGGACGGAGTTTCCCATCCTGCTCTTCATGGCGCCGAGCCTCGGGCTGTTCCTGTTCAAGCTCGGGCAGATCTGGGCGCTCTATGCCGCCCGGGTGCCCTGCGGCTGGCGGGATAGGCTGGGCGCGGCGCTGGCCGGGCTGGCGCTGACGCATACCATCGGCAAGGCGGTCATCCTCGGCCTGTTCACTAGGCGGCTGCCCTTCATCCGCACGCCGAAGCTGGCCGATGCCCCGGCGCTGCTGCGCGGCCTCGGCATGGCCTGGCAGGAGGCGGCGCTGGCGGTGCTGCTCTGGGGCGCCGCGGCCGGCATCACGGTGGTGCACAAGGCGGCGACGGCCGAGGCGGTGCTCTGGACCCTGGTGCTGCTGGTGCAGTCGGTGCCCTACCTCGCCTCGGTCGGCGTCAGCCTGGTCGCCGCCTGGCCGGCGAAGCGGCCGGTGGCGCGGCCCGCCACCGCCCCGGCGCTGCTCCTGCGCCAGGGCTGAGGAGGCTGCCGCCGGCGGGGCTTGCACCGCCGGCGGCACCGCCGATCTTCCCGCTAGGCTCCAAGGATACCGCCCATGCCTTCCTCCGCCCGCTGGCTCGGCGCCGCCGGACTGCTGCCTTTCTACCTCACCCTCCTCGCCGCCTGGGCCGGTCCGGCGGAGTGGCGGGGCATCGCCCTCTTTGCCCTGGCCACCTACGGCATGGTCATCCTCAGCTTCCTCGGCGCCGTCCACTGGGGCCTCGCCCTGCGGGCGCCCGAGGCCGAGGCCGGCTATGCCGCGCAGCGCCACGGCCTCGGCGTCCTGCCGGCGCTGATCGCCTGGGCGGCGCTGATGCTGCCGCCGGTACCGGGGCTCAGCATGCTGGCCCTGGCCATCCTGGCGACGGCCGCGGCCGAGACCCTGGCGGCACGGCGCGGCCTGGTCCCGCCGGAGTACCTCCGCCTCCGCTGGGCGCTCAGCCTGGGCGCCGCCCTGGCCCTGCTGGGCGGGGCGGCCACGGCGGCGGGCGGAGGTTGACGCGATTGGGATCGATGATCACTCGACACGAAATAGGAGACGATTTACCTTTTATTAGACATTCGCCGAAGGCTCCCCCCATGCCCCAATCCGCCCCTGCCACCGCCGCCATCCTCCCCTTTCCCGAGAAGCCGGAGGACCGGCTGCGCCGGGCCCTGCACGGGCTGGAGGCGGCGCTGGCCGAGCAGGCCGAGGCGGTGGCCGGGCTCCGCCGCGAGCTCGGCGCGCTCGCCGAGGCGGTGGATGGCCTGGGCGGCTCCTTCGACTCCTATGCGGAGGGGCTGCAGGAGACCAAGGAGGCCCTGGCCGGGGCCGGCGACCAGGCGCGCCAGCTGGAGGCCACCGCCGACGCCATGCTCGCCGCCGCGGCGCGCTGACGACACCCCCTTGCGGGGCGCGGCGATTCGCGCTCCCCATAGGCGGCGGCCGCCCCTGTGCCGCGGGAGCGGAGCGCCAAGCCGATGAGCCACCCCCTGCTGCCGGTGCTGCGCCGGGCCCGCGTGGTCCCGGTCATCCGCACCTCCACCGCGGCGCTGGCCGCGACCGCCTGCGCCTGGTTGCGGGAGGCGGGGATGACGGTGCTGGAGATCACCCTCACCACCCCCGATGCGGTGGCGCTTATCCGTGAATTCGCCGCCGAGCCCGGGCTGCTGGTCGGCGCCGGCACCGTCCCGGACGAGGCCGCGGCCGAGGCCTGCCTCGCCGCCGGCGCCCGCTTCCTGGTGACGCCCTGGGTCGACCCGGGCGTCATCGCCCTGGCCCGCGCCGCCGGGGCCTGCGCCATGCCGGGCGCCATGACGCCCACCGAGATCCGCGCCGCGCTGGCCGCCGGCGCCGACGTGGTGAAGATCTTCCCGGCCAGCTCGGCGGGTGGCCCGGCGCATGTGAAGGCGGTGCGGGCGGTCTTCCCCGATGTCGCCTTCTGCCCGACCGGCGGCGTCGATGCCGCCAATGCCCCGGCCTATCTCGCGGCCGGCGCCGCCTTCGTCGGCATCGGCGGCCGGCTGGTGGACGAGGCCCGCATCGCCGCCGGCGACAAATCCGCCATCCTCCGCGCGGCGCGCGAGGCGCTCGGCATCGAGCAGGCCTGATGCCCGACATCCTCTGCCTGGGCGAGCCGATGCTCGAGCTGAACCAGCAGCCGCCCGGGCCGGACGGCCGGGTGCTGTACCTGGAAGGCCAGGGCGGCGACACCAGCAACGCCGCCATCGCCGCCGCCCGCAGCGGCGCCAGCACCGGCTACGTCACCGCCATCGGCCAGGACCGCCCGGGCGATGCCTTCATGGCGCTCTGGGCCAGGGAAGGCGTGGATACCGCCACGGTGCTCCGCCGCGCCGAGGCGCCGACGGGGATGTACATCGTCACCCATGACGCGCGCGGCCACGATTTCACCTTCTACCGCAGCGGCAGCGCCGCCAGCCGGTACCGGCCCGAGGACGTGCCGGAGGATGCCATCCGCGCCGCCAAGCTGCTGCATCTGTCGGGCATCAGCCAGGCCATCTCGGACAGCGCCTGCGACGCCGGCTTCCACGCCATAGCGGTCGCCCGCGCCGCCGGGGTGCGCGTCTCCTACGACACCAACCTGCGGCTGCGCCTCTGGCCGGCGGCACGGGCCGCGGCGGTGATCCATGCCGCCATCGCCCAGGCGGATATCGCCCTGCCCTCGCTGGACGACGCGCGCGCGCTCACCGGGCTGGAGTCGCCGGAGGCCATTGCCGATTTCTACCTCCGGCTCGGCTGCCCGCTGGTGGTGCTGAAGCTCGGCGCCGCGGGCGTGCTGCTGGCGAGCCCCGAGGGGCGCCTCGCCATCCCCGGGCGCCAGGTGGCCGCGGTGGATGCGACCGGCGCGGGCGACACCTTCGCCGGCGCCTTCCTCGCCCGGCTGGCCGCCGGGGCGGAGCCGGCCGAGGCGGCGCGCTATGCCAATGCCGCGGCGGCGCTCTCGACCACCGGCTACGGCGCGGTCGCCCCCATCCCCCGCCGCGCCGCCGTGGAGGCTTTCCTGGCCGGCCCCGGCTGAGCCCACCCCGCTTGGCGGCCCCGTTTACTTTCCGGCAATAAGCAGCGTATCCCTGGGGCCATGCCCCGCGCCCCGCGCCCCTTGCCGATGCTCCTGCTCCTGGCTGCCCTGTCGGGCTGCGCCGGGGGCGGCGCCGTGCCCCGCTCCGGCCAGGCCGATGGCCGGCAGGAGCTGGAGGCCAGCGCGCCGATCCTCGGCGACCTCGTGCGGGCGGGCCAGGTCTGCGGCATCGCGGTCTCGACCGCCGCGCTCGACCGCGCCGCCCGGATCGAGGCGGCGGTCATCGAGCTGCACCGGCGCCAGGGGGGGACCGCGGCGCGCGACGACTTCCTCCGCTCCATGGCCCCGCCCAGCTTCGACCCGCGGCAGGGCGGCGCCGACAGGGCGGCCTGGTGCGCCGCCAGGCAGGCGGAGATCGCCCGGGCGGATGGCTTCCTCACCGGCCGGTCGGGCGATGCGCTGCTGCTCCGGGCGGAGGCGACCCTGGCGAGCCTCCACTGAGCCGGGGCGCAGCCTCCCGTCGGCCCGCCGCCTAGCGGTTCGCCCCCGGCCTGAGGCGGAGACCGGGGCGGAGATTGCTGAAGGGCAGGGTCGCCGGGTCGGCGACCACCGGCCCCGGCGCGGCGACCACGATGACCTGCTCGGCGATCGGCTGGAAATGCGCGCGGAAATGCACGCTCGACTTCAGCGCCAGGATCTTCTGCGCGCGCGGCTCCACCCCGATATGGGTGAACAGCGACTGGTCCAGCGCCTGCATCTTCCGCGTCACGACGATGACCCGCACCCCGGAGGAGACGCGGATCAGCGCCGTCGGTCCGAGGTCGGCGGGATTGCCCTTGCTCATCGGCCCGGTCGAGACGAAGCGGCCATCGGTCAGCGCCTCCACCACCGCCGTCACCGCCAGCGGCACGCCGTCGCTGCGGCCGCCGAGGCTGAGCGGGATGGTGGCGCCGACGCCGGCCGCGTGGCAGGCCGCGGCACTCTCGGCATCGTTGATCAGCCCGAGCACCGCGCCCTGGGCATCCTGGGCGATGAGCTCGGCGAGCAGCCCGGTGGTATCGCCATGGCCGCCGCCGCCGGGATTGTCCTGGGTATCCGCCATGACCACCGGCCTCGATGCGCCGGCGGCCAGCCGGATGGCCTCGGCCACGCCCTCCGCCGCCGGGGCGACGCCGCCGGCGAACTCGGCCTCGTGTGCATCCATGTAGGCCTTCAGCCCGGCGACCGCCGCATCCGCTGCGCCCTGGGTCTCCGCATAGGCGGCGATGGCGACGCCGCAGCCGGGGAAGTCGGCGTAGGGGAAGCCGAAGCAGAAGGCGAGCTCGGCACAGCCGTGCTCGGCCGCCAGCGCCTCCCGCGCCTCCAGCACCAGGGACATCGGCGGCACCATGGTGCATTGCATGGTCAGCGGGATGAGGAAATCGACCTCGGCGAAGGCGCGCGCCCAGGGGCGGCCGCGCCGGATCCGTTCCAGCAGCAGCCGCATCGCCTGGGCGCCGGCCGGCTTCATGTCCACATGCGGATAGGTGCGGTAGGGCACCAGCGCATCCGCCAGGCCGGTCATGGCGCGCGTCATGTTGGCATGCGGGTCGAGGCTGACGGTGATGGGCATCGCCTCGCCGACCACGGCGCGCACCCGCCGCAGCAGCTCGCCCTCCGCATCGTCGAAGCCGACCGCGACCATGGCGCCGTGCAGCTCGAGGAAGATGCCGTCGAGCGGCCCTGCGTCGAGCGCATCGGACAGCGCGCCGATCAGCAGGGCGGCGATGCGCTCGAAGGCCTCCGCCGTCACCGGCCCGGCCGGGTTGGCGAAGCACCAGGTCAGCGGCGCGATGCTGGCCCCCGCTGCTTCCGCCACCTCGATCGCCCCGGCGCAGGGGACGGAGGTGTGGCGCAGCGTCTCCACCAGGGTCGCCGGGCGCTGCAGCCCGGGGAAGCCGCCGGGCTTGATGAATTCCTGCCAGCCGGTCGGGATGGGGGCGAAGGAATGGCTCTCGTGCTGGAAGCCGCCGATGGCGATGCGCATGGGAATCTCCGTCTCAGCGCCGGACCAGGCCGGCCGTGGCGAGTGCCGCATCGGCCAGCACCTGCAGCCCGGCCGTCGCCCATTCCGGCGTGATGCTCTCGGCCTCGTTGTGCGAGAGGCCGCCGTGGCAGGGGCAGAAGATCATCACCGAGGGCACCTTGCGCGCCATGTAGACCGCGTCATGCCCGATCGCCGTCGGCATGTCCTGCCACTTCAACCCGCGGGCCGTGGCGCTGGCCCGGGCGCGCTCGATGAGCGCCGCATCGAACGGCGTCAGCGGCGAGTGCCAGAAGGGCGTGACGGTTGCGGTGACCTTCCGCGCGGCAGAGATCTCCGCCGCACGCGCCGTCAGCGCCGCGCCCATGCGGGCCAGCGCCTCCGGGTCGGAATGGCGGAAGTCGACGCTGAAGAAGACCCGGCTCGGCGCGACGTTGCGCGAGGAGGGATAGACCTCGACCACCCCCACCGTGCCGCGGCCCTTCTCGCCATCGGGCGCGAGGGTGGTGAGCGCCAGCTCCTCCACCGCCGCGATCAGCGGCGCCGCCGCCATCATCGCATCCCGCCGCCCGGCCATGGGGGAGCCGCCATGCGCATCCTCGCCTTCCACCGTCACCTCGTACCAGCTCTGCGCTAGCGCATGGGTGACGACGCCGACGTCGAGCCCGGCGTCCTCCAGCTGCTTGCCCTGCTCGATATGCAGCTCGAGATAGGCGCCGACCTTCTGCAGCTCGGCGGGGTCCGCCTCGCCCTGCCAGCCGATGCGCTTGAGTTCGTCCCCGAAGGCCAGCCCGGCCTGGTCGCGCTTGGCGAGGATCTCCGCCTCGGTGAAGAGCCCCATGGCGGCGCCGCTGCCCATCATCGGCGGGGCGAAGCGGGCGCCTTCCTCATTGGTCCAGTTGATCAGCAGCAGCGGCGCCTCGGTCTCGGCGCCGGCCTCGTGCAGCGCGCGCATCACCTCGAGCCCGGCCAGCACGCCGAGCACGCCGTCGAATTTGCCGCCGGTAGGCTGGGTGTCCAGATGGCTGCCGATGGCGACCGGGGCGCGGGTCGGATCGCGCCCCTCCCGCCGGAAGACCATGTTGCCGAGCCGGTCGACGCTCAGCGTCAGCCCGCAGGCCTCCCCCCAGCGCTGGAAAAGGGCGCGCCCCTCGGCATCCACGTCGGTCAGGGTCTGCCGGTTGCTGCCGCCCTTCGGGGTGCCGCCGATTGTCGCCATCTCCATCAGGCTGTCCCAGAGCCGGGGACCGGAGAGCGGCAGGTTCGATGCGGACATGGTCTTACGCCTTCTCGATGCCGCACCACTCGGCCATGGTGAGCGCGATGGTGCGGGTGATGCCATGCATGCTGTCGAGCCCGACATTCTCGTCGATGCCGTGGATATCCACCGCATCCGGGCCGAAGCAGGCGACCGGCGTATCCTGATAGAGCGTGAAGAACCGCCCATCGGTCAGCCCGGTCGCGGGGTAGTCGCGCAGGCTGCCGCCGGTCAACTCGGCATAGCTGCGGCGCGCCAGCTGGACGATGGCGGCGTCGGTGTCGAAGACGCAGGGATCGGCCATGAAGCCCTTGAACTCGAGGCGCACGTGCGCGCCGCGCAGCCGCTCATGCTGCTTCGCCTGCTCCACCAGCCGCTCGATATCCGCCTTGGTCTGCGCCGCGGTATAGCCCATCATCACGCCGACCCGCATGCCGATGCGGCAGCGGGTGGCGACGGAGGAATTCCACTCGCCGCCCTCGATGGTGCCGAGGTTGACGTTGACCGGATGGTTGATGCCGCGGAAGGCCGGATGGATGCGGGAGCCATCGTTCATCTCCCGCTCGTAGTCCTTGAAGGCGCCGGCGATGATGGTCGCCGCCTCGATCGCATTCAGCCCCGCCTGCATGTCCCGCACATGCGCGGGACGGCCCGAGACCGTCACCCAGGCCCAGACCACGCCGACCTCGGCGGTATAGAGCGCATCCATGCCCGGCCCGGGTTCGGGGATGATGACCGCATCGGTCTTCGGCAGCGCCAGCATGCAGGCCAGCGCGCCATTGCCGCTGCATTCCTCCTCGATCACCGACTGCATCTGCACCTCGGCGGCCGGCTGCAGCCCGGCCAGGCGCAGTGCCTTGAAGGCCATCACATAGGAGATAATGCCTGCCTTCATGTCGCCGGCGCCGCGGCCATACATCCGGCCCTCGCGGATATCCGGCTCATAGGGCGGCGTGACCCACATGTCGGCGGCACCTTCCGGCACCACGTCCACATGGCCCTGCAGGGTCAGGCTGCGGCCGCGCCTCGCCTTGGGCTGATGGACGGCGACCACGTTGTCGCGGCCCTCATAGGCGATCAGCGGCGGCGAGAAGCCGGGATGGGATGCGAGCTCCGCCGGCACCGTCGGCACCCGCCGTGGCGCCAGGCCCAGCCCCGCGTAGATCCGCGCCATCTCCTCCAGCGCGCTCTGCTCGTGGCCCAGGGTCGAGGGGCAGCGCACCAGCCGCTTCAGCGTCTCGATGCCCTCGTCCCGCAGCGCATCCACCGCCTCCAGGATCGCCCGCCGGGCGCCCGGGTCCAGGGTCTCAGTCATGGCATTCCCTCACAGCTGCGGCGGAGTCCAGCCCCTTCCCGGGATGCTGTCCAGTAGCTGCCGCGTATAGGCGTGCTGCGGCGCCGAGAATACCTGGCGCGTCGGCCCCTGCTCCACGATGGCGCCGCGCTGCATCACCGCCACCCGGTCGCAGATCTGCGCCGCCACCCGCAGGTCATGCGTGATGAACAGCATGGTCAGCCCCAGCCGCGCCTTGATCTCGGCCAGCAGCGCCAGCACCTGCGCCTGCACCGAGACGTCCAGCGCCGAGACCGGCTCATCCGCGATCAGCAGGTCCGGCCGCATCGCCAGCGCCCGGGCGATGCCGATGCGCTGCCGCTGCCCGCCGCTGAACTCATGCGGGTAGCGGTCCATCGCCCCGGCATCGAGCTGGACCAGCCGCAGCAGCTCCCGCGCCCGGCCCAGCGCCTCGGCCCGCGGGGTGCCATGCGTCACCGGCCCCTCCGCGATGGTATCCCCCACCGTGCGGCGCGGGTTGAGCGAGGCATAGGGGTCCTGGAAGATCATCTGGATGCGCTGCCGGTACGGCTTCCAGGCGGCGCGCGACAGCAGCCGGAGATTGGTGCCGTCATAGGCGATCTCGCCCTGCTCCGGCGTCACCAGCTTCACCACGCAGCGTGCCAGCGTCGACTTGCCGCTGCCGCTCTCGCCCACCAGCCCCAGCGTCTCGCCGCGCTTGAGGGTGAAATCCGCGTCGTGCACCGCCCGCACCACCGCCTTGGCGCCGAAGATCCCGCCGCGGCGATAGGTCTTGGCGATATCGGTGACCCGCAGCACCTCCTCCCCGGTGATCGCGGCGCGTTCCGGCGCCGCGCCATGCGGCACCGCGGCGATCAGCCCGCGCGTGTAGGGGTGCTGCGGCGCGTTCAGCACCTCGGCCGCCGGGCCCTGCTCGACGATGCGGCCATGCTGCATGACCGCGACGCGATCGGCGATCTCCGCCACCACGCCGAAGTCATGGGTGATGAAGAGCACGCCCATGCCGCGGCGGGACTGGATCTCGCGGATCAGCCGCAGGATCTGCATCTGCGTCGTGACATCCAGCGCCGTGGTCGGCTCATCCGCGATCAGCAGCGCCGGCTCCAGCGCCAGCGCCATGGCGATCATCACCCGCTGCCGTTGCCCGCCCGAAAGGCGGAAGGGATGGCTGCGGGCGATCGCCGCCGGGTCCGGCAGGTTCACCGCCGCCAGCAGCTCCGGCACCCGCCGCGCCGCATCGGCCGCGGCGCCATGCACCTGCAGCACCTCGGCGATCTGGTCGCCGACGCGCATGAGCGGGTTCAGCGCGGTCATCGGCTCCTGGAAGATCATCGCCAGCCGCTGGCCGCGGAGCTTCCGCATCGGCTCGGCGCCGAGCCGCAGCAGGTCGGTGCCCTCGAAGGCGATGGCGCCGGCGCGCACCGGCAGCCCCTTCGGCAGCAGCCCCATCACCGCATTGGCGGTGATCGACTTGCCCGAGCCGCTCTCGCCGACGACGCAAAGGATCTCCCCCGCATCGACGCTGAAGGACACATCCTCGATGGCATCGGCCCGGTCGCCGCCCGGCGGCAGCGCGACGGTCAGGCCCTCGACCGAGAGCAGGCTCATGCCGCGCCCCCCCGCTGCCGGGCGAGCCGCGGATTCAGCGCATCCGACAGCCCCTCCCCCACCAGGTTCAGCGCCAGCACCGTCAGGAAGATGGCGATGCCGGGAAAGACGCTCATCCACCAGGCGAGGCGGATGACGCTGCGGCCGGAGCCGATCAGGAAGCCCCAGGTCATCAGGTTCGGATCGCCCAGGCCGAGGAAGCTCAGCGCGCTCTCCAGCAGGATCGCCGTCGCCACCATGAGGGACGACAGCACGACGATGGGCGAGAGCGCATTGGGCAGGATATCCGTCAGCACGATGCTGACGCGCGACTTGCCCAGCACCTCCGCCGCCTGGACGAATTCCCGCCCACGCAGCGAGAGGAACTCCGCCCGCACCACCCGCGCCACCGGCGGCCAGGAGACCACCGCGATGGCGAAGACCACCGAGCCGATGGAAGGGGTGAAGATCGCCACCAGCAGGATGGCCAGCACGAAGCTCGGGATGGTCTGGAAGAATTCGGTGAAGCGCATGATGGCATCATCGGCGAAGCCGCCGAGATAGCCGGCGATGGCGCCGAGCGTCACGCCCACCAGCAGCGCCGCCGCGGTGGACACGGCCCCCACCAGCAGCGAGATCCGCGCCCCATGCGCGATGCCCGCGGCCACGTCCCGCCCGAGGCTGTCGGTGCCGAGCAGCATGCCCATCTCGCCCGGCGGCAAGAAGGGTGCGCTGGCCATGTCCCAGGGGCTGCCGGGGAAGAGCCAGGGCGCCGTCGCCGCCATCAGCATCACCAGCAGCAGGACGACCAAGCCCACCACCGCGCCCTTGTTGCGCCGGTAGCGCCGCCAGAAATCCTTCACAGTGAAAGCCGGCACTGATTCACGCTACGCTCCTCGCTACGCTGCGGTGCTCCGCGATCAGGGCCGCTCATCCCGCTACCTCCACCCGAGGATCGATGATCGCATAGAGCAAGTCGGTCACCAGGTTGAACAGCACCACCATGACACTGGTGCAGAAGAAGACGCCGAGCAGCACCGGATAGTCCCGCGCCAGCAGCGCCTCGAAGGCCAGCCGCCCGATGCCCGGCCAAGCGAAGACCGTCTCCACCAGGATCGACCCGCCCAGCAGCTGCCCCGCCTGGATGCCGGCGAAGGTGATCACCGGCAGCAGGGCATTGCGCAATATGTGGGAGCGCAGGATGCGCCCCTCCGGCACGCCCTTGGCACGGGCCGTCTTGACGAAATCCTGGTCCGCCACCTCCAGCATCGTCGCCCGCGTCAGCCGCGCATAGACCGCCAGGTAGAACAGCCCGAGGGTGAGTGCCGGCAGGAGCAGGTGCTGCGCCACGTCCCAGACCACGGCCAGCCCATGCAGGTCGGCGCCGACGCTGCTCATGCCGAAGCTCGGCAGCCATTCCAGCCAGACCGAGAAGACCAGCACCAGCATCAGCCCGACCCAGAACAAGGGCGTCGCATAGAAGGTGAGCGCCACCACGGTGATGAGGCTGTCGGCCCACTTGCCCACCCGCTGCGCCGCCAGCGCGCCGAGCGTGACGCCGAGCGTGACCGCGAAGACGAAGGCCGCCCCGGTCAGCAGCAGGGTCGCCGGCAGCCGCTCCAGCACCAGCAGCGAGACCGCCTGCTGCTGCCGGTGCGAGAAGCCGAGGTCGAGGCTGAGGACGCTCTTTACATAGATCCAGAGCTGCACATGCAGCGGCTGGTCCAGCCCGAACTGGCGGCGCAGCTGCTCGAGAAACACCGCATCCGCCGCGCCCGACTGCCCGGCGATGACACTCGCCGGATCGCCCGGTGCCGCATGCACCAGCAGGAAATTGCAGACGACGATCGCCAGCACGACGACCGCCGCCTTCACCCCCCGCCGCAGCAGGAAGCCCAGCAGCTTCGAGACCTCCATCAGGCGGTCAGGAACACGTCGTCGAAGCTGGTATGCACGCCGAGGCCGGTGGTGATGACGTTCCGCAGCTTCTTGTCGTGGATGGTGGGGAAGGCCATCTCCATCAGCCAGATCTGCGGCACCTCCTCGCACAATATCTTCTGCACCGCGCTGAAGGCCGCCTGCCGGTCCTTCGGGTCGGCCGAGCCCCGTGCCGTGGCGAACAGCTCATCCACCTTCGGATTGGAATAGCCGCCGGTATTGGTGAAGGTCACCTTCTGGATGTTGGTGGAGACATAGGTCCGCTCGACGCCCAGCGTCGGGTCGCCGAACTGATAGACGAAGTTGATGGTCGTCTCGTATTCCCAGGCGCCGACCCGCCGCGCCCAGCTGCCGGCATCGGTGCTCTCCAGCTCCAGGGCAATGCCGACCTGGCGGAAGGCCTGCTTCAGATACTCGCCCAAGCGCGACCAGATCTCCCCGTAGGGCAGCACCAGGTGCTTCAGGGTGAAGCGCACCCCCTGCGCATTCGCCTTGTGCCCCGCCGCATCCAGCAGCGCATTCGCCGCGCGCACGTCATAGGCCGCGACCTTGGCGCCGGCATCGTGGAAGCGCGTGGTGGAGGCGACCGGATTGGTCGCCGGCTTGCCGACGCCGAACCATAGCCGCTGGGCGATGAAGTTGCGGTCGATCGCCATGCTGATCGCCTGCCGCACCCGCATGTCGTCCAGCGGCTTCACCCGGTGGTTCAGCTCGATCCAGGAGACCGGGGAGAAATACTCCCAGCCCTTCACATTCACCTCGAGGTTCGGCTTGGCCCGCAGCGCCGGCACGTCGAAGGGCTCGATGTCGTTGGCCTGGGTGAGCTGCGCCTGCCCGGTCTCGATCGCCAGGCGGCGGCTCTGGCTGTCCGGCACCACGCGATAGATGATCGCGTCGAGATAGGGCTGCCCCGGCTTCCAGTAGTCGGCGAAGCGCTCGAGCCGGACGAAATTGCCGCGCTGCCATTCGGCGAAGCGGAAGGGCCCGGTGCCGACCGGCCGCTGCACCGCCGGCGCGGTGCGGTAGTCCTGCCCGTCGAAGAGATGCTTCGGCACGATGGCGCAGGCGCTGGCATCGAACATCAGCAGGAAGGGCTGGAAGGGCTGCTTGAGGACGATCCGCACCGTCAGCGGGTCCGGCGCCGTGGCGCTCTCGATCAGCGCGAAGACCGCCCGGGCGCGCGGCGCCAGCTCGGTATGGAATTTCATGATGGAGAAGATGACATCCTCGGCCGTCATCGGCTGGCCGTCGTGGAATTTGACGCCCTCCTGCAGCGTGAAGACGTATTCCTTCCCGTCCGGGCTGATGGTCCAGCTCTTCGCCAGCACCGGGATCGGCTCCAGCGCCGGGGTGAAGCTCAGCAGGCTCTGGAACATCTTGCTGGCGATGACCAGGGTCGGCCCCTGGTTGTTCACCCCGATCTGCAGCACCGGCGGCTCCGGCGTCAGCATGGTGGTGAGCGTCCCGCCACGCCGGGGGGCGATCCCCTGGGCCTGTGCATCCTGCACCCGCATGAGCCCAGGTACGGCGGCAGTCGCGGCCAGCAGGCCACGGCGCGAAACGGTCATTGCAAGCCCCCAATATGATTGTGCGTATGCTAACGGCCCGTTCGGCGCATGGACAAGGGCGCATCCGCTGCTAGCCTCCCGGCCATGCGCGCTTTTTCCCACCCGGACCAGATGCGGCACACGCCGCGCTTCTTCCTGCAACGCGGCCAGCTCCGCCCGAACTTCGAGGTGCCGGAGCGGGCGACCGCCCTGCTCGCCGGGCTGCAGCGCCTCGGCCTGGCGCCGGAGACCGCCGCCCTGCCCCCGCGGGCCGCGCTGGAGGCGGTGCATGCGCCGGATTACCTCGACTTCCTCGAGGGCGCGCTGGCCGCCTGGCAGGCCCTGCCCGACCCGGGGCCGGAGGTGGTGGGCAATACCCACGCGACGGCCGATGCCATGGCCAATGGCGGCCGCCGCCCGAGCGGCATCGTCGGCCAGGCCGGCTGGTACACCGCGGATACCTCCTGCCCGATCGGCCCCGGCACCTGGGAGGCGAGCCTCGCCGCCGCCGGCGTGGCCCTCGCCGCCGCGGCCGAGGCCGGTGCCGGCCGCACCGCCTACGCGCTCTGCCGCCCGCCCGGCCATCATGCCTATGCGGCGCGGGCCGGCGGCCATTGCTACCTCAACAACGCCGCCATCGCCGTCGCCGCCCTGCGCCAGTCCGGGACAAAGCGCGTCGCCACCCTCGACATCGACAGCCACCACGGCAACGGCACCCAGGGGATCTTCTGGGAGGACCCGGGCGTGCTGACCGTCTCGGTCCATGGCGACCCCTCCGCCTACTACCCCTTCTTCACCGGCTACCGGGAGGAGACCGGCGGCGGTGCCGGCGCCGGCCACAACCTCAACCTGCCGATGCCGGCCGGGACCGGCGATGCCGAATGGCTCGCCGCCATCGACGCCGGCATCGCCGCCGCCCGCCGCTTCGGCGCCGAGGCGCTGGTCGTCTCGCTCGGCTTCGATGCCAGCGAGCACGAGCCGCTGGGCCTGCTGAAGGTCACCGCGGATGGCTTCGCCCGCGCCGGCGCCGCCATCTCGGCGTTCGGGCTGCCCGCCGCCATCATCCAGGAGGGCGGCTACAACGTGGAGATCATGGGCAGCCTGCTCGAGCGATTCCTCACCGGCTGGGGCGACGTCTGATGGATATCCACGCCGCGACGCTGACCCTCGACAGCCACATCGACATCCGCTGGCCCAACCCGCCGGACCCGCTCGCCGAGGGGGTGATGCGCGTCGACTTCCCCAAGATGCAGCGCGGCGGCCTGCGCGCCGCGATCTTCATCGCCTATGTCGGCCAGGGCAAGCGCGACGAGGCCGGCCATGCCGCCGCCGCCGAGCGCGTCGAGGCCATGCTCCGCCACATCCAGGGCCGCGCCGATGGCGTCGCGCGCCGCTTCTGCGCCACGCCGGACGAGCTGGAAGCAGCCCACGCCGCAGGCGCCTTGGCGGTGCTTTCGGCGGTCGAGAACGGCTACGGCATGGGCCACGACCTCGGCGCCCCGGCCCGCTGGCGGGCGCTCGGCGCCTGCTACCTCACCCTGACCCATGACGGCCACAACGACCTCGCCGACAGCGCCCGGCCGCAGGCGCGGCTCGGCGATGCCACCGTCGAGCATGGCGGGCTCTCCCCGCTCGGCCGCCAGGCGGTCGCCGCGCTGAATGCCGCGGGCATGCTGATCGACGTCTCGCATGTGGCGAAATCCGGCATGATGCAGGCCGCCGAGCTCTCCCGCTCCCCCATCGTCGCGACGCATACCGCCTGCCGCGCCCTCTGCGACCATCCGCGCGGCATCGACGACGAGCAGCTCGACATGCTGAAGTCGGTCGGCGGCCTTGCCCAGATCACCGCCATGCCGAGCTTCCTGCAGAAGGTGCCGGAGGGCACGCGCAACGCCGCCAGCGTCGAGACCATGGTCGACCATGTCGACCACGCGGTGCGGCGGATCGGCCTGGAACACGTCGGCCTCTCCTCCGACTTCGACGGCGGCGGCGCGGTGGAGGGCTGGCAGAATGCCGCCGAGACCGCCAACCTCACCAAGGCCCTGCTCCGCCACGGCTACGGTGCCCGCGAGATCGGCCTGCTGTGGTCCGGCAATTTCCTGCGCGTCTGGCGGCAGGCCCAGGCGATCGCCGACTGAAGGACTTGAGGTTCCCGCCGGCTGGATAGTATCGTTACCGATATGTCCATCGCCCGGGTCGCCACCTTCGCCTTCGCCGGTATCGAGGCCATGCCGGTCGAGGTGCAGGTCCAGCTCGCCCCCGGCATGCCCGCCTTCCTCGTCGTCGGCCTGCCCGACAAGGCGGTGGGCGAGAGCCGGGAGCGGGTGCGCGCCGCCCTGGTCGGCCTCGGCCTGTCGCTGCCGCCGAAGCGGGTGCTGGTGAACCTGGCGCCGGCCGATATCGCCAAGGAGGGCTCGCATTTCGACCTGCCCATCGCCCTGGCCGTGCTGGCGGCGATGGACGTGCTGCCGCGGGAGGAGATCGCCGGCTACGCGGCGCTCGGCGAGCTCTCGCTCGACGGCGGCATCAACGCGGTGGCCGGGGTGCTGCCCGCGGCCCTCGGCGCCTCGGCGCGCGACCTCGGGCTAATCTGCCCGGCGGCGCAGGGCGGCGAGGCCGCCTGGGCCGGGCGCGTGGAGGTTCTGGCCGCGCCCGACCTGCTCGCCCTGATGAACCACTTCCGCGGCACCCAGGTGCTGACCCCGCCGGAGCCGCCCGGCCCCGAGGCCGCGGCGCCGCGCGGCCCCTGCCTCTCCGAGGTGAAGGGCCAGGAATCCGCCAAGCGCGCCCTCGAGGTCGCCGCCGCCGGGGGCCACAATCTGTTATTCACCGGCCCGCCCGGCGCCGGCAAGTCGATGCTCGCCGCCCGCCTCCCCGGCCTGCTGCCGGACCTCTCCCCGGCCGAGGCGCTGGAGGTCAGCATGGTGCATTCCGTCGCCGGGCTGCTGCGCGGCGGCCGCCTCGTGGTCCGCCCGCCCTTCCGCGACCCGCACCACTCCGCCAGCCAGGCGGCGCTGATCGGCGGTGGCGGCCGCGCCAAGCCGGGCGAGATCAGCCTCGCCCATCACGGCGTGCTCTTCCTCGACGAATGGCCGGAGTTTCCGCGGGCGGCGCTGGAGGCGCTGCGCCAGCCGATGGAGACCGGCCGCACCACCATCAGCCGGGCCAATGCCCATGTCACCTACCCCGCCCGCTTCCAGCTCATCGCCGCCATGAACCCCTGCCGCTGCGGCTACCTCGGCGATGCCCCGCGCGAATGCGGCCGCGCCCCCCGCTGCGGCGAGGACTACCAGATGCGCCTCTCCGGCCCGCTGCTCGACCGCATGGACCTGGCGATCGAGGTCACCCCCGTTCCCGCCAGCGAGCTGGCCCGTGCCCCGGCGGGCGAGGCCAGCGCGGTGGTCGCCGCCCGCATCCAGGCGGCGCGCCTCCGCCAGCAGGCCCGCTACGGCGCCGATGGCCCGCGCTGCAACGCCGCGGCCGAAGGCGCCGTGCTGGAGGCCTGCCTGGAGGCGGACCAGCCGGCCCGGCAGCTGGCGGAACAGGCGGCCGAGCGCTTGCGGCTCTCGGCCCGGGGCTATACCCGCACCCTCCGGGTCGCCCGCACCATCGCCGACCTCGCCGGCAGCCCCCAGGTCCAGCGCGGCCACGTGGCCGAGGCCCTGGCCTTCCGCCACCGCGGCACGACCCGCGGCATGCCGGCGCCGGCCTGACCGGTTCCCGCCGGCCCACCGCCTCGCTAGAAGAGGGCTTCCCGCCCGCCCGGAGCACCATGATCCGCCTCGTCCTGCTGCTCCTCTGCCTCACCGTCCCGGCCCAGGCCCAGCGCCAGATGGTCGCCGCCGCGCATCCGATGGCGGCCGAGGCTGGCCTCGCCATGCTGCGCGACGGCGGCACCGCCATCGACGCCGCCGTCGCCGCCCAGGCCATGCTGGCGCTGGTGGAGCCGCAATCCTCCGGCCTCGGCGGCGGCGCGCTGATGCTGCAGTGGGATGCCGCCAGCCGGAGCCTCGCCGCCTGGGACGGCCGCGAGACCGCCCCCGCCGCCGCCCCGCCGACGCTGTTCCTCCGGGACGGCCAGCCGATGGGCTTCCTCGAGGCGGCGGTCGGCGGCCGCGCCGTCGGCGTGCCCGGCGCCATGCGCATGCTGGAAGCCGCGCATCGCCGGGGCGGCAGGCTGCCCTGGGCGCAGCTCTTCGCCCCGGCCATCGCCGCCGCCGAGGCCGGCTTCGTCGTGACGCCGCGGCTGGCCGCGCTTGTCGCGGCGGAGGCCGAGCGGCTGCGCCGCGACCCCCAGGCCCGCGCCTATTTCCTGCCCGAGGGCAAGCCGGTCGGCGACGGTGCCCGGCTGCGCAACCCGGCCCTCGCCGCCACCCTCCGCGCCATCGCCGAGCAGGGCGCCGATGCGCTGCACCGCGGCCCGATCGCCGCCGAGATCGCCGGCGCGGTCCGCGGCCATGCCACCAATCCCGGCCTGCTCACCACCGACGACCTCGCCGGCTATGCCCCGGTGCGGCGCGAGGCGGTCTGCGGCCCCTATCGCGGCTTCACCGTCTGCTCCATGCCGCCGCCGAGCTCGGGCGGCGTCGCCCTGCTGCAGATCCTCGGCGTCCTGGCGCACCAGGACATGCCGCTCGACCCGCGGTCGGTCGATGCCGCGCATCTGCTGGGCGAGGCCGGCCGCATCGCCTTCGCCGACCGCAACCGCTACCTGGCCGATGCCGACCATGTCGCGGTGCCGCTGCGCGGGCTGCTCGACCCCGGTTACCTGCTGCTGCGCGCCCAGCTGCTCGACCGCGACCGCGCCATCGCCGCGCCGCGCCCGGGCAACCCGCCCTGGCAGGGCGGCGCCCCGCTCGCCTCGCAGCCGCCGCAGCCGGAACAGGGCACCAGCCATCTCTCGATCGTCGATGCCGCCGGCAATGCCGTGGCGCTGACCACCACCATCGAGGATGTCTTCGGCGCCCGGATCATGGTCCGCGGCTTCCTGCTGAACAACGAGCTGACCGATTTTTCCTTCCTGCCCGAGGTCGACGGCCGGCCGGTGGCGAACCGCGTCGGCCCGGCGAAGCGGCCGCGCTCCTCGATGTCGCCCAGCATCGTCTTCGGCCCGGACGGGCAGCTGGTGGCGGTGCTTGGCTCGGCCGGCGGGTCGCGCATCATCGGCCATGTCGCCCAGGCGCTGGTCGCCATGCTGGACTGGGGGATGGAGCCGCAGGCCGCCGTCTCCCTGCCGCGGATCGGTGCCCTGAACGCGACGCTGGAGCTGGAGGCCGGCACCGCCGCCGCCGCCCTGGCCCCGGCGCTCGAGGCCCGCGGCTTCCCGGTGGAGGTGCGGGTGATGAACTCCGGCCTGCATGCCATCCGCATCCTGCGCGGGCCGGACGGCGTCCGGCTGCTCGGCGGCGCCGACCCGCGGCGCGACGGTATGGCGTTGGGGGAGTGAAACCAATCGGACGCTGCCGCGTCCTGCTGCACGAATCCGAGGAGTCGACCCGATGCGCATCCCTGCCCTGTTCGCCGCCGGCCTGCTGGCCGCGATCCCCGCCCTCACCGCCGCCCAGGCGCAGGAGACCAAGGAGATCGGCCACGTCAACACGGCGCTGACCAACCTCGGCCTGACCCGCAGCCACCGCGTGGTGATCGAGCGCTTCGACGACCCGGAGGTGAAGGGCGTCTCCTGCTACATCAGCCAGGCCCGCACCGGCGGCGTCTCCGGCATGGTGGGCCTGGCCGAGGACCCGGCGCGCTTCGGGCTGTCCTGCTCCGTCACCGGCCCGGTCCAGGTCGCGCCCGGCGCCAATCGCGGCGAGCGCGGCGAGAACGTTTACGAAAGCAACACCAGCCTGTTCTTCAAGGAGACCCGCGTGGTCCGCTTCCTCGACGAGGAACGCGGCGTGGTCGTCTACATGGCCTGGAGCACCAAGCTGGTGGATGGCTCGCCCTACAACGCCGTGGCAGTCGTGCCCATCCGCTGATTCATCGTGACGAAGGCCGCCCCGTCGCGGCCTTCCTCCACCGCGTGGCAGGCGACCACGGTCTCGGGCGTGCCGCGTGCCGGGATCAGTGCTGGCCGCTCGGCCTTGCAGCGGTCGTTGGCCAGCGGGCAGCGCGGGTGGAAGGGGCAGCCGGAGGGCGGGCTGATCGGGCTCGGCACCTCGCCGCCGACCGGGATGCGCTGCCGCCCGGTCATGTCGAGGTCGGGGATCGCCTCCATCAGCGCCCGCGTATAGGGATGCCGCGGCGCCTCGAACAGCGTCTCGGCCGGCGCCAGCTCGACCAGCCGGCCGAGGTACATCACGCCGATGCGGTCGCTGATCTGCCGCACCACCGCCAGGTTGTGGCTGATGAAGAGGTAGGTCAGCCCCAGCCGGCGCTGCAGGTCCTTCATCAGGTTCAGGATCTGCGCCTGCACCGAGACGTCGAGCGCGCTCGTCGGCTCGTCGCAGACCAAGAATTCCGGGTTGGAGGACAGGGCGCGGGCGATCGAGATGCGCTGGCGCTGGCCGCCGCTGAACTCATGCGGGAATTTCTCGCCATCCAGCGGGGATAGCCCCACCTGGCTCAGCAGCTCGCCGACCCGCCTCTGCTGCGCCGCGCCGCCCTCGATCAGGCCGAAGGCGCGGATCGGCTCGGCGATGATGTCGCGCACCCGCCAGCGCGGGTTGAGCGAGGCATAGGGATCCTGGAAGATCATCTGCATGCGCCGGCGCTGGTCGGCCATGGCGCGGGCCTGCTCCAGGTCGATGCCGTCGAACAGCACCCGGCCGCGGGTCGGGCGGTAGAGCCCGACCACCAGCCGCGCCACGGTCGACTTGCCGCAGCCGCTTTCGCCGACCAGCGAGAGGGTGGTGCCCTTCGGGATCCGGAAGGAAACGCCGTCGACCGCCTTCAGGGTGCGCCGCCCCTCGCCGGCCAGCACCCGTTGCAGCCAGGGGCGGGAGACGTCGAAGTAGCGCGCGAGGTCGTCGGCCTCGAACATCGGCGTGGTCTCAACCATGGCGCATCGCCTCCGGTGCCCGCTTTTCCGAAGCGGGGTCATAGAGCCAGCAGGCGGCCCGCGTCGCCCCGGCATCCAGCAGGTCCGGTCGCTCCACCCTGCAGCGGCCGAAGACCTCGGGGCAGCGCGGGTTGAAGGCGCAGCCCGGCGGGATGGCCGAGAGCCGCGGCATGGCGCCGTCGATCTGCGCCAGGTGCTCGACCCGCCGGTCGAGCGGCGGGATGGAGGCCATGAGCCCGACCGAATAGGGGTGCTTCGGGTGCTTCACCACCTCCCGCACCGGGCCGATCTCGGCGATGCGGCCGGCGTACATCACCGCGACCCGGTCGGCGGTCTCGGCGATCACCCCCATGTCGTGGGTGACCAGCATCATCGCGGTGCCCTTGTCCCGCGCCAGCCCCTTCAGCAGCGCGATCACCTGCGCCTGGATCGAGACGTCGAGCGCCGTGGTCGGCTCGTCCGCCACGATCAGCTTCGGCTCGGCGCAGAGCGCCAGGGCGATCACCACCCGCTGGCGCATGCCGCCGGAGAACTCGTGCGGGTAGCTGTCGACGCGCTGCGAGGCGGCGGGGATGCCCACCATCTCGAGCCAGCCGATGGCGCGGCGCCGCGCCTCGGCGTCGTTCAGTCCGAGGTGGGTCTGGATGGTCTCCACCAGCTGCCGGCCGACGGTGTAGAGCGGGTTCAGCGTGGTCAGCGGGTCCTGGAAGATGGCGCCGATCTCCCGCCCGCGGATGCGCCGCATCTGCTCGTAGCCGAGGTTGTCGATCCGCTTCCCGGCCAGCAAGACCTGCCCGGAGGCGATCCGCCCGGGCGGCTCCAGCAGGCCGATGATGGCGGCGCCGGTCATCGACTTGCCGGCGCCGGATTCGCCCACCACGCCCAGCACCTCGCCCGGCGCGATGTCGAAGGAGACGTCGTCGAGCGCGACCAGGGTGCCGCGCCGGGTCGGGAATTCGACGCGGAGGTTGCGGACCTCGAGGATGGGGGCCATCAGCGGAGCCTCGGGTTCAGCGCGTCGCGCAGCCAGTCGCCCAGCAGGTTCACCGACAGCACCATGGCGATCAGCGCGACGCCGGGGAAGATGGTGATCCACCACTCGCCGGAGAACAGGAAGTCGTTGCCGATCCTGATCAGGGTGCCGAGCGAGGGCTCGGTCGGCGGCACGCCGACGCCGAGGAAGGAGAGCGTCGCCTCCGCCAGGATGGCGAAGCCGAGGTTCAGCGTGGCGATGACCAGCACCGGCCCCAGCACGTTCGGCAGCACATGGGTCAGCATGATGCGGATCTGGCTGATGCCGATGACGCGCGCCGCCAGCACGTATTCCTTGTTGCGCTCGACCAGGGTCGAGCCGCGCACGGTGCGGGCGAATTGCGGCCAGGCGCTGATACCGATGGCGAAGATGACGACGAAGAGGGCGATCCGGTCGTGCACCTCCCGCGGCACCGCGGCGCGCACCACGCCATCGACCAGCAGCGCGATCAATATGCTGGGGAAGGTCAGCTGGATGTCGGCGATGCGCATCAGCAGCCCGTCCACCGCGCCGCCGACGTAGCCCGCGACCAGCCCGACCGCGACGCCGACGATGGTCGAGAAGACCACCGCGCAGACGCCCACCAGCAGCGAGATCCGGGCGCCGTACATGATGGCCGAGAGCACGTCCCGCCCCTGGTCGTCGGTGCCGAGCGGGAAGGCCATGTCGCCGTCCTGGCTCCAGGCCGGCGGCTTGAAGGCGTCCCCGAGGTTCAGCGTCGCCAGGTCGAAGGGGTCGTGCGGCGCCAGCAGCGGCGCCAGCACCGCGCCGAGGATGCAGATGAGCGCCACCACCGCCGAGACGACGGTGACGGGCGAGCGCTTGAAGGACCACCAGAGGTCGCTGTCGAGCATGCGGCCCAGGGGGCCAGATTGCGCGGCCATCGGCTCAGGCCCCCTTCGCCGCGGCGCGGTCGACCCGGAGCCGCGGGTCCACCAGATAGTACAGCAGGTCCACCACCAGGTTGATGACGACGAAGACCAGCGCGATGAGCATGAGGTAGGCCGCCATGACAGGGATATCGGCCGCGCCGACCGACTGGATGAAGAGCAGCCCCATCCCCGGCCACTGGAACACTGTCTCCGTCACGATGGCGAAGGCGATGATGCCGCCGAGCTGCAGCCCGGCGATGGTGATGACCGGCACCAGCGTGTTCTTCAGCGCATGGCCGAAATGCACCGCGCGGTTCGGCAACCCGCGGGCGCGGGCGAATTTAATGTAGTCGGTCCGCAGCACCTCCAGCATCTCCGCCCGCACCAGCCGCATGATGAGCGTGAGCTGGAACAGCCCGAGGGTGATCGAGGGCAGGATCAGCGCCTTCAGGCCCGAGACCGTCAGGAAGCCGGTGCTCCACCAGCCCAGCTGGACCACGTCGCCCCGCCCGAAGCTCGGCAGCCAGCCGAGCCAGACCGAGAAGACCAGGATCAGCAGGATGCCGATGAGGAAGGTCGGCAGCGAGACGCCGACCAGGCTGAAGGTCAGGAAGAAGCGGCTGAGCCAGGAGTTGCGATACAGACCGGTATAGACCCCCATCGGCACGCCCACGCACATGGCGATGACCGCCGCGCAGAAGGCCAGCTCCAGCGTCGCCGGCGCCCGCTCGGCGATCAGCTCGGCCACCGGCCGCGACAGACGGTAGGACAGGCCGAATTCCCCCTGCGCCGCATTCGCCACGAATTTGGCGAATTGCACGAAGAAGGGCTGGTCGAGGCCGAGGCTGGCGACCAGCGCCTGGCGCTGCGCCTCGGTGAAGTCCTGCCCCAGCATGATCGAGACGGGGTCGCCGACATAGGCGAACATGGCGAAGCTGATCAGCGCCACCGCCGCCATCACCGGGATGGCCTGCAGGATGCGCGAGATGATGAAGGCGAACAACGGGGCCTCTCAGTTCACCACGGCCCAGCGGAAGTAGGGCTGGTTGTTGGCCATGTGGGGAATGGTGATGTTGGACCGCATCGCCCAGGGGATCATCTGGTGGTGCAGCGGGATATGCGGGATGTCTTCCCGGTAGAGCCGCAGCGCCTCGCGGATGGTCGCCTGCCGCGTCTCGCCGGTCTCGACCTTCATGCGCTGGATCAACGCATCCATCGCCGGGTTGGAATAGCGGCCGTAGTTCCAGATGCCGTCCCCTTGCGCCCCGGCCCTAGTCGCCAGCAGCGACTGGAAGGAATAGAGCGCATCGAGCGTCGGCACGCCCCAGCCGAGCAGGTAGATGCTGGTGTCGTCGCGCTGCACCTGGGCGAAGAAGGGCGCCAGCGGCTGCGACTTCACCGCGGTGCGCACCCCGATGCGCGACCACATGGCGGCGATGTTCTGACAGATCTGCTCGTCGTTGATGTAGCGGTTGTTCGGGCAGTCGAGCGTCACCGCGAAGCCCTGGGGATAGCCGGCCTCGGCCAGCAGCGCCCGGGCGCGGGCGGCATCGAAGGGCAGGCGCACGTCCTCCTCCTTCGCGTAGCCATTGACCTGCTCGGGAAACAGCGTGCCGGTCACCACGCTCTGGCCGCGCATGGTGGTGCGGTGGATCGCCTGGATGTCGATGGCCTGATAGAGCGCCCGGCGCACCCGGATGTCCTTGAACGGGTTGGTGCCCTTCACGTCGGCATAGAGCAGCTCGTCGCGCGACAGATCCATGGCGAGGAAGATGCTGCGCACCTCCGGCCCCTCCAGCACCTTCACCCCCGGCGCGGCGCGCAGCCGGCCGAGGTCCTGCAGCGGCGGGTCGAGCACGAAATCGACCTCGCCCGAGAGCAGCGCCGCCACCCGGGTCGCATCCGAGGCGATCGGGCGATAGACGATCTCCGTCACGTTGCCGGCATTGCCCTCGACCGCCCAGCCCCACCAGGCATCGTTCCGCGCCAGCACGGTGCGGACGTCGGGCTCGCGGCTGGCCAGCCGGTAGGCGCCGGTGCCGTTGGTGTTGCGGGTGGTGAAGAGCTCCTCCCGCGCCCGGGTGTTCTGCGGCCGGGCGGCATTGTTCCGCTCGGCCCAGGCCTTCGACATCATGAAGACGCTGGCGAGCTTGTTCGGCAGGATCGGGTCCGGCGTCTTGGTGAGGATATCGACGGTCAGCGGGTCGACGACCACCGCCCGCTCGATGGTGTCGACGTAGATGCCGAAATTGCTGGTCGGCTGCAGCGCCCGCTGCAGGGAGAAGGCGACGTCCTCGGCGCCGAAGGCCTCGCCCTCGTGGAACTTCACCCCGTCGCGCAGGGTGAAGCGCCAGCGGCCCGGTTCGGCCTGCACCCAGGCGGTGGCGAGGCCCGGGGCCAGCGACAGGTCGCGCTCGCGCTTGATCAGCGGGTCGTAGATCTGCTGCAGCACCATCGTCACGGTACCGACATTCTGGCTGTGCGGATCCATGGTATTGGGGTCGCCGCTGGCGGCCCAGCGGACGCTCCGCGCCTGCGCCGCGCCCGGCGCCATCCCGGCACCGGCGACCCAGGCCATCCCCAAGGCGAAAGCGAGGGCCAGCCCCCGCGCCCGATCACGCATCCCACTGTCTCCCACGCCAGCCCGGTTTTCCGGATCAACCCGCCCTATAGGCTGCGGCCCCGGGCGGTGGAAGGGTTTCAGCCGGCCGTTCCGCCCGGCTTCGCCTCATCCTTGGCCCAGTCGTTCAGCAGGGAGTAGCCGACCGCGAGCAGGACCGGCCCGAGGAACAGCCCGAGGAAGCCGAAGGCGAAGACCCCGCCGAGCGCGCCCAGCAGGGTCAGCAGCAGCGGCAGGTCGGCGCCGCGGGAGATCAGCCAGGGCCGGATCACATTGTCGGCGCTGCTGATGCCGAAGAATCCATAGAGCCCGAGGAAGATCGCCCAGCCGGTCTGGTCCTGGCTGAACAGCCAGAGGGTGGCGGGAATCCAGACCACCGGCGCCCCGACCGGCATGATGGAGATGACCCCGGCGATGACGCCGAGCAGCACCGGCCGCGGCACCCCGGAGATCCACAGGCCGAAGGTGGTCATGATCCCCTGCACCAGGGCGGTGCCGAGCAGCCCGTAGACCACCCCGCGGGTGACGTCCCCGGTCAGCGCCACCAGCTGGCGGGTCCGCTCCCCGGCCAGCCGCTCCAGCGCCGCCTCCACCCGGCGGGCGATCGCCGGCCCGTCCCGGTAGAGGAAGAAGGCGAGGAAGATCGCCACCAGCACCTCGGCCAGGCCCGAGAGCACCGCCAGCAGCACCGCCAGGGCGTTCTGCGCCAGGGTCCCGGCATAGGGGCTCAGCAGGTCGGTGATGCCGGAGAAGCCGAAGTCGACGCCTTCCAGGTGGTCCCGGAAATAGCCGCCGACCAGCGGCAGCCGGCCCAGCCAGTCGCCCAAGCCCGGCATGCCCTGGGTGAGGAAGGTCTCGACCGCGTTGCGCAGCCCCTCGATGTCCTCGCGCCGGGTCGGGGTGGCGAAGACCAGCGGCAGCCCGATCAGCAGGAATTCCGCCAGCACCATCAGCCCCGCCGCCCAGCCGGCCGAGAGCCCGGCGCGCTCGCGCAGCATCCGGTAGGCGGGCCAGGTGGAATAGACCAGGATCGCCGCCCAGAGCAGCGCCGACAGGAAGGGGCGCAGCACCAGCAGGCAGGCGAAGGCCAGGCCCAGCACGGCGATCAGCCCGAGGACCCGGGCAGCGTTGAAGCCTTCCGGCCTGAACGGCCGCGTGGCGGGGCGCGGGGGAGGCATCGGCAGGTCGGTCATCGTCGTTGCGTATCCTCGGCGGCTGGCCGGCGCGCGCCTCGCCTTGCTGTAGCCAGGGCGCCGGCCGCTGGCTAGCTTGCGCTCCATCCAAGCCCCGGGGGGACCATGCCGCGCTTCGCCGCCAATATCTCGATGATGTACACCGAGGTTCCCTTCCTCGACCGTTTCGCGCGCGCCCGCGCCTCCGGCTTCCAGGCGGTGGAATTCCTCTTTCCCTATGACTTCCCCGCGGCCGAGATCGCCGCCCGGCTCAAGGACAACGGCCTCAGCCAGGTGCTGTTCAACGCCCCGCCGGGCGACTGGGCCAAGGGCGAGCGCGGCCAGGCCGCCCTGCCCGGCCGCCAGGCCGAATTCCGCGAGGGCGTGAAGCGGGCGCTCGACTATGCCGCCGCCCTCTCCTGCCCGCGGCTGCACCTGATGGCCGGCCTCGCCCCCGCCGGCGTGCCGCGCGACACGCTGCTCTCGACCTATGCCGCCAACCTCGCCTGGGCCGCCGAGGAATGCGCCAAGCTGGGCGTGAAGCCGGTGATCGAGCCGATCAACCACCGCGACATCCCCGGCTTCTTCCTCAACACCATGGCCGAGGGCGCGGCCATCATCGAGGCCGTCGGGCCAGAGAAGCTCGGCCTGCAATTCGACCTCTACCACTGCCAGATCACCGAGGGCGACATCGTCAAGCGGGTGGAGAAGCACCTGCCGATCATCGCCCACATGCAGGTCGCCGATAACCCCGGCCGCAACGAGCCGGGCACCGGCGAGGTCAACTGGCCCTTCGTCTTCCAGGCGATCGACCGGCTCGGCTTCCGCGGCTGGATCGGCTGCGAGTACCGCCCCGCCGGCGAGACCGAGGCCGGCCTCGGCTGGTTCGCGCCGTACAAGTGATGCGCCCGGCCGCGCGGCCGGCCGATTCAGCCCTTCGCGCCCTGCGGCGCTGCGGCCATCGGACGGCCCGCCCATGACAGTGATGCGCCTGCCGANCATCGGACGGCCCGCCCATGACAGTGATGCGCCTGCCGACGCGGCCGGCCGATTCAGCCCTTCGCGCCCTGCGGCGCTGCGGCCATCGGACGGCCCGCCCCTCTTCGACATTCCAGAAGGACACGACCACATGAAAATCGGCTTCATCGGCCTCGGCATCATGGGCAAGCCCATGGCGCTGCACCTCAAGGCGGCCGGCCACGAGATCACCGTGCCGGAGCGGAAGAGCCTCGACGCCGAGCTGCGCGGCGCCTGCACCGTCGCCGCCGACGCGACCGCGGTCGCCGCCGCGGCCGAGGTGACCATCATCATGGTGCCCGACACCCCCGACGTGGAGGCCGTGCTCTTCGGCCCCGGCGGGGTCGCCGCCGGGCTCTCGGCCGGCAAGCTGGTCATCGACATGTCCTCGATCAGCCCGACCGCGACCAAGGACTTCGCCGCCAAGGTGCGGGCCAAGGGCGCCGACTACCTCGACGCCCCGGTCTCCGGCGGCGAGGTCGGCGCCAAGCAGGCCAGCCTCACCATCATGGTCGGCGGCAGCCAGGCCGCCTTCGACCGCGCCCGGCCGCTGTTCGACAAGATGGGCAAGAACGTTACCCTGGTCGGCGACACCGGCGCCGGGCAGACCTGCAAGGTCGCCAACCAGATCATCGTGGCACTCACCATCGAGGCGGTGGGCGAGGCGCTGGTCTTCGCCAGCAAGGCCGGTGCCGACCCGGCCAAGGTGCGCCAGGCGCTGATGGGTGGGCTCGCCACCTCCCGCATCCTGGAGCTGCACGGGGAGCGGATGATCAAGCGGACCTTCGCCCCCGGCTTCCGCATCGCCCTGCACCAGAAGGACCTGAACCTGGCGCTCACCTCCGCCAGGGAGCTGGGCGTGGCGCTGCCGAACACGGCCTCCACGCAGCAGCTCTTCTCCGCCTGCGTCGCCGCCGGCGGCGGCCAGCTCGACCATTCCGGCCTGGTCAAGGCGCTGGAGACCATGGCGGCGCACCCGGTCGCCCCCGATCAGGACTGACGTCCTGAACGGCGGGGGTCGCTGCGGCCCCCGCCGCCTCACCACACGCAGGGCGGGCAGAAAATTCACCGTTCACACCCGCAGCGCTTGCAGACCGGCCCGAGATGCCGCAATGGTTCCCAGCGCTTGATTTTGCGACGCGCGAGGGACTAGGTTTTTGGCGTGCCGCCAGAGGCATGAGATGTCTTCTCAAAAACCTAACCTTTTTCCAGGCTCACTCTCTGGGCCGGAAAATCCGGTGTGCGGGAAGAGTCGGAGGCGATGATGCGGTTTGCGGATATCGGGCAGCAGTTGCGGGCCTATCGCCTGGAATCGGGCCTCAGGGCCGAAGAGATCGCAGCGCGCCTCGGCGTCTCCCGCGCGGCGCTCTACCGCTACGAGAAGGGCGAGGTCATCAAGCTGGATACCATCCGGCGCCTCGCGGAACTGCTCAAGATCTCGCCGCTCTCGCTGCTGGGAATCGGGGTCGAGTACTTCTCCCGCCCGATCGCCTTCCAGGAACGGCTCCGCCAGGTCGAGGAACAGGCCGACCAGATCCTCATGGTCGGCGGCGCCCTCTGCTACCAGGTCTCGACCGATGCCTTCGAAGGCGCCCTGGCCGAGGCCTGGACCGAGGCCGCCGACGCCTCGCCGGACCGGGTGCCGGCCCGGGCCATGGCCGACCAGGCGCTCGGCCTGCTGACCGCGCGCAAGAAGCTGCACCAGCAGCGGCGGCCGAACATCATCGGCATCCTGTCCGAGGCCTCGCTGCGCCGCCTGCTGCAGGATGGCGTCGCCGCCGGGATCCCGCTGCCCGACCGCAGCCGCTCGCGCTGCCGGGTCGCCGCCGTGGCCGAGGCCGAGAGCATCGCCAGCCTGATGGAGAGCGTGCCGATCGGCCTGCAGCTCGGCCTCAGCAACGGCCCCGACCCCTCCGGCGCCTTCATCGTACTGCGCGGGCGCGACCGCGCCCATGTGGTCGGCAGCCCCTTCCCGCCCGATGCCCAGCCGACCGCCGGCCTCGGCGTCGCCATGATCACCGCGGCGGACGAGGCGATCGCCGTGCACCAGCGCGTCGCCGAGGCCGCCTGGCGGGACGCCCTGAAGGGCGCCGCCGCCGCCGCCCGGGTGCGCGAACTGATCCGCACCGCCCGCGCCGACTGACGGGGCCGGCTAGAGGGAGAGGCGCGCCTCCATCACCTCCTCCTCCTCGGCCGAGCGCTTCAGGGTGAAGCCGAGGCCGCGGACGAAGGCCAGCATGGGGCGGTTGTCGGCCAGCACGTGCCCGGCGACCTCCTGCACGCCGACGCTGCGGCCCCATTCGAACAGCCGCTCCATCAGGTGGCGGCCCACCCCCTGCCCCTTCATCGCCTGCTCCACCACCACGGCGAATTCGGCGGCCGCCGCCCCCGGGTCGCGGATCAGCCGGGCCACGCCCACGGTCTGGTCGGTGCCGTCGGCCGCCTGGCGGGTGGCGATGAAGGCCATCTCGCGGTCGTAGTCGATCTGCGTCAGCCGGGCGACCAGCGCCGGCGACATCTCCTTCAGCGGCGAGAAGAACCGCCGCCGCACATCCTCCGGGTCCAGCCGGTGGAAGGCCTCGGCATGGGCCGCGGCATCCTCCGGCCGGATCGGCCGGATCGTCAGCACCTCGCCCGCGCGGGTCCGGAAGGGCCGGGCGAGCTCCGCCGGATAGGGCGGGATGGAGAGCTCGGAATGCTCCCCCGCCGGGCGCAGGGCGAGTGCCGCATCCACCGCCAGCACCCCATCGGCATCGGCGAAGAGCGGATTGATGGTGAGCGCGGCGATCTCGGGGAAGTCGACCGCGAGCTGGGAGAGCCGCACCAGCGCCTCCGCCACGGCGCCGCGATTGGCCGGCCGGTGGTCGCGGTAGCCCGCCATCAGCCGCGCGGTGCGGGACCGGCCGATGAGCTGCCCGGCCAGCGCCAGGTTCAGCGGCGGCAGGTCGTAGGCCTCGTCGGCCGCGAGGTCGGCCGCGGTGCCGCCCTGGCCGAAGCCGATCCAGGGGCCGAACATTGCATCCTCGCCGAGCCGCAGCCGCAGCTCGAGGGCGCGGGCCGCCTGGCGCTGCACCAGCAGACCCTCGATCCGCGCCTCCGGCCGCGCCGCCCGCACCCGGGCCAGCATGGCCGCCGCCGCCTCCCGCACCGCCCGCGGGCTGGCGAGGCCGAGCACCACCGCGGCGATATCGCTCTTGTGCACCACGTCGGGGCTGAGGATCTTCAGCGCCACCGGGAAGCCCAGCATGGCGGCGGCGTCCGCCGCCTCGGCCGGGCCGGCGGCGCGGCGGCCGGGCACCGTCGGGATGCCATAGGCGGCAAGCACCGCCAGCGCCGCCTCCTCGGTCAGCTCCAGCCGGCCGGCGGCACGGGCGGCCGCGAAGACCTGCCGCACGGCGCCGCGGTCGGCGGCGAATTCGAGCACCTCGCGCGAGGGCAGCTCGGCGGCGGCGGCGCGGTTGCGGCGGTCGGCGGCCAGATGCAGGGCGCCGCGCACCGCCGCCTCCGGCGTGGCGAAGACCGCGAGCCCGGCCTCCGCCATGGCCCGGCGCTGGCGGCCGGCGGTCGCCTGGCCGGTCCAGCCGACCAGGATCGGCGCCGCCCGGCCGGCCCCGGCGCGGGCGGCGGCGATCATCGCCTCGGCGGCGACATCGGCGGCGCCCGGCGGCGCCTCCCCCGGCGCCGGGGCATGCAGGGCCAGCACCACGTCGACCTCCGGCAGCCCGGCCAGCATGGCGGCGGCCTCGGCCAGCCGCGGCCCGGCGGCGGGGCCGAGCGACATCGGATTGCCGGGCCCCCAGCCCGGCGGCAGCAGCAGGGAGAAGGCGGTCAGCGACTCCGGCCGCAGCTCGGCCAGCTGGCCGCCGGCGGCGATGACCGCATCAGCCGCCAGGTGGCCGAGGCCGATGCCATTGGTCACCACGCCGATCCGGGTCTGCGGCAGGGCGCCGCCGGCCGGGGTGGCGACCGGGCGCAGCCGGACCCGGGCCAGGGTCTCGGCCGCCGAGAGCAGATCCTCCAGCCCCGAGACGCGCAGCACCCCGGCCCGGCGCAGCGCCGCATTCATCACCGAATCGGCGAGGCCGGAGGGATCGGCGACGCGGCTGCCGGCGCGGATCGCCAGCACCGGCCGGGTGCGGGCGGTGGCCCGGGCGGCCGAGACGAACTGCCGGCGGTTCCGCACCCGGCGCAGGTCGAGCAGCACCGCGCCGGTCCCGGCATCCCGCGCCAGCCAGTCGAGCGAGGCGGCGAAGCCAAGCGTCGCATTGCCGCCGATGCCGATGACATGGCTGAAGCCGAGCTTCTCCGCCGCCGCCCAGTCCAGCACGGCGCGGGCCAGCGCCGCCGACTGCGTCACCAGCGCCAGCCGCCCCGGGCTCGGTGCGATATGGGAGAGCGAGGCATTCAGCCCGATCGCCGGGATGCAGAGGCCGAAGCTGCCCTGGCCCAGCGCCCGCACGCCGGTGCGGGCCGAGACGGCGGCGAGCCCCGGGGCCGGGCCGGGCACGATGGCGGCGAAGCAGCCGCGCCGGGCCAGCGCCGCCATCGCCGGCTCGAGCGCCGCCGGCGGCAGGCAGAGCACCGCGAGGTCGGGCGGCTGCGGCAGGCCGGCAATGTCCGCCGCCGGGACCAGCCCGGGCACCTCCGGGCCGATGGCATAGGCGGTGCCCTGGAAGCCGCCGGCGGCGATGTTGGCGGCCAGGATCGCCGCCTCGGGCTGGGCCGGATCGGCCACCAGCACCAGGCTGCGGGGGCGGAAGAGGGCGCGGGCCTGGTAGCCCGGGGTAACGCTGCGCGGAATCATCTCGGGCATGGTGCGATGCAGCATGGTCCTGGAGGAGGGTCGCCGCAAGCATAGTCCCTTGCCGCCGCGACGGCGGCGTTTTCCACTGGCCGGGCAGGACGAGGGAGCGATGGCGATGGATCGACGGATGGACCCGGAGATGGCGGCCTTCAACCGGATGATGGAGGACCGCGCCGCCGCCCTGCCGCCGATCCGGCTGGCGCTGCCCTTCGACACCCCGCGCGCCCTGACCGAGGCACTGAACCTGCCGCTCTGCGAGGGCGGGCCGCAGCCCGCGGTCAGCGGCGACCGCTGGCTGCCGGTGCGCGGCCGGCGGATCCAGTGCCGGGTGCACCTGCCGGCCGGGCCGGGGCCGCATCCGGTGCTGCTCTATGTCCACGGCGGCGGCTGGGTCTGGAACAGCATCGACACCCACGACCGGCTGATGCGCGAATACGCCGTCGCCGCCGGCTGCGCCGTCATCGGCCCGGATTATGCGCTGAGCCCGGAGGCGGTCTTCCCCCAGGCGCTCGAGGAATGCGAGGCGGTGCTGCGCTGGATCGCCGCCGAGGGCCCGGCGGGCGGTGCCGCCTGGGGGCTCGACCCGGCGCGCATCGTGCTCGGCGGCGATTCGGCCGGGGCCAATATCGCCGCCGGGCTCGCGCTGTCCCTGCGCGACGGGCCGGCACCGGTCCCGCTGCGCGGGTTGCTGCTAAACTACGGCGTTTTCGACAGCCGACTCGATACCCCAAGCTACCGCGAATTCGCCAGCGGCTACGGGCTGAACGAGGAACGCATGCGCTTCTATTGGGAGGCCTATGCCCCCCGCCCGGCCGACCGGCTGAACCCGCTGGCGGCGCCGCTGCGGGCCGGGCTCGAAGGCCTGCCGCCCTGCCTGCTGCACATCGCCGAGCTCGACGTGCTGGCGCATGAGAACCATGCCATGGCGGCCCGGCTGCGCGCCGCCGGCGTCACGGTCGAGAGCCGGGTCTTCCCCGGCACGGTGCATGGCTTCCTGCGGGCGGTGGGCTCGGTCGGCGCGGCGCAGCGGGCGGTGGCCGAGGCCGCCGCCTGGCTCAGGGCCCGCCTCGGCTGAGGCGCCGGGCCATGGGCAGGGCGCCGGCCCCGTAGCTGGCCAGCGCCGGGCCGGGCGGCAGCGGGTCCGGCGCGAAGCCGAGGCCGGCCCAGTACCCAGCCTTGCCGGGCAGCGCGAGCAGGCTGGCGCCGGCGAGGCCGGCGGCGGCGGCGGCCTGCAGCAGCGCCGCCACCACCGCCCGGGCCTGGCCGGTGCCGCGGGCCGCCGGGGCCAGCACGATGTCATGCAGGTGCAGCCGGTCCGGCCGCGGCGGCAGCGCGCCGAGGACCGTGTCCAGGGCCGGCGGCGCCGGGCCGGCCCAGGGATGGGCGATGGCGTAGCCCAGGGGCGCCTCCGGGCCGGGCAGGACGCGGCAGAAGCCCGGCGCCAGCGCCAGCCGGTCGGCGAAGACCGCCGGGGATTCGGGGTAGCCCGGGTGCATCGCCGCGGCCAGGGCGAGCACGGCGGGCAGGTCGGCCGGGGTCAGCGGGCGCCAGGACGGGGGGGCGGGAGCCATCCGGGCTGGATAGCCCGGCGCGGGTCGGCCGGCGAATCCGTCCGGCCGAGGGGGCCTGGGCGCCGATCAATTCGGCTCAACTCCGCTCAATTCGGCTCAAATCCGTAAAACAGCCGGGCCTCAACCCCTTGAGAAACCGGCAAAAAGGCGCGGAAATTTTAGAATTGAGGAATTGGGCGACCCCGCCGCCGGGCCCCGCCCCGGACGTGGGAAGGGCGGCGACATAGGATCAATATCCTAACAAACCGGCCGAAGGCAAGCTAATCCCCGGCCAGCGCCCGCTTCGCCACCTCGGCCAGGAAGCCGCTGGCGACCGGCAGGATGGCGTCGTTGAAGTCGTAGGCCGGGTTGTGCAGCTCACGGCCGCCCTCGCCGGGGCCGTTGCCGATCCAGACGAAGGCGCCGGGCACCTGCTGCAGGAAGAAGGAGAAATCCTCCCCGGTCATGGCCGGCAGCAGGTCGCGCCGCACCCGGGTGACGGCGCCGGCGGCGGCGGCGGCGGCCTCGCGCTCGGCCGGGTGGTTCACCGTCGGCGCGACGCCGACCTTGAAGACCACCTCGGCCTCCAGCCCGAAGGTGGCGGCGATGCCGGCGGCGATCCGGCGCATGCCGGTCTCGATCGCCTCCCCGGTCTCGGCGGTCAGCCAGCGGGCGGTGCCCTTCAGCGTGGCGCGGGCGGCGACCTGGTTCTGCGCCTCCCCGGCCTCGGCGACCGTCACGCTGACGACCGCGGCCTGCATCGGGTCGATGTTGCGGGCGACGATGGACTGCAGCGCCACGATGCAGTGCCCGGCGCCGATCATCGGGTCGCGCGTCAGGTGCGGCAGCGCGGCATGGCCGGCATGGCCCTCGAAGATGATCTCGAAGCGGGCGCCGGCGGCCATGACCGCGCTGTCGTGCACCGCGATGGTCCCGGCCTCGAGCCCCGGCCAATTGTGCCAGCCGAAGATCCGCTCCATCGGGAAGCGCTGGAACAGCCCGTCGGCGATCATCGACCGGGCGCCGCCGCCGCCCTCCTCGGCCGGCTGGAAGACCAGCTGGATGGTGCCGGTCCAGCTCTCGTCGGCCGCCAGCAGCGCCGCGGCGCCGAGCAGCGCGGTGGTATGGCCGTCATGGCCGCAGGCATGCATGACGCCGGGGATGGTGGAGCGGTGCGGCAGCAGGGCGTTCAGCTCCTGGATCGGCAGCGCGTCCATGTCGCCGCGCAGCCCGACCGAGCGGTTCGAGGCGCCGCCCTTGCCGCGGCGGAGGGTGCCGACCACGCCATGGCCGCCGACGCCCTCGGTCACCTCGACGCCCATGGCGCGCAGCTTCTCCGCCACGAAGGCGGCGGTCTGCCCCTCGTGCAGGGTCAGCCCCGGGTTGGCGTGCAGGTGGCGGCGCCACCCGGTGAGGGTCTCGGCAAGGGCTTGATCCATGCCCATATCCTAATGGGGATTCCGGCCGGGAGAACCCCTCCCCGCCCGGGCTCGCGCCAACGGGTTCCGCCGCGTCTGGCATGGCGCCCGGGTTGGCCCCTTGGGGGGGGGGCTTCGGCCGCGGCGGCATCCGTGGCAAGACGCCGGCGCCGCCGTCCCGTGCCGCCGGCCCCCGGCGCGGCGAAAGCGGCGCGGCCGGGAAACCCTTGCGCCAGGAAATCGCTTGAACGCCGTGCAACGATTCCTCCGCTCCCTGCCGTCCCTGTTCCTGCTCGCCGGCCTGGCCCAGGCCAGGGCACAAGCGCCAGAGCCGGCACCGATGCCGCCGGCGGACGCGACCCTGCCCTATGCCGTGGAGGTGGTGCCGAGCGGCGATTCCCGGCTGGATGCGGCGCTCTCGGCGGTGTCCCAGCTGGTCAGCCTGCGCGAGCAGGCGCCGACCAGCGTCGGCGGCGTGCTCGGCCGCGCCGAGGGCGACCGGGAGCGGCTGCAGCAGGCGCTGCGCTCGGAGGGCTACTGGGCCGGGGTCGCCCGCATCACCATCGACGGCACCCCGCTCGGCGACCCCGAGCTGCTCGCCCGGCTCGAGGCGGCGCCGCGGGGCACCCCGGTGCCGGTGCGGATCACGGTCGAGCCCGGCCAGGCCTACCGGGTCTCCAGCATCGCCGTGCGCGGCACCGAGCCGGCGGAGCAGCCGGTGGTGGATGCCGCCGTCGCCACCCCCTTCGGCATCGCCCCCGGCGACGTCGCCCGGGCCGAGCCGGTGCTGGCGGCGGAGCGGATCCTGCTCGACCGGCTGCTGGCCGCGGGGCATCCGCTGGCGGTGCAGGCCGGGCGGGACACCACGGTGGACCACGGCGCCAGGACCATGGAGATCGCCTGGCGGCTCGCGCCCGGCCCGGCGGCGACCTTCGCCCCGCCGGTGGTCGAGGGCGCGGTCGGCGTCGACCCCGACTTCCTGCGCCGCCAGGCCGGGCGGATCGCCGGCGAGCCCTACAGCCCGGCGACGCTCGAGAAGGCGCGGCGGGAGATGATGGCGCTCGGCCCCTTCGGCTCGGTCCGGGCCCGGGCGGCGGAGCGGCTCGATGCCGAGGGCCGGCTGCCGACCACCTTCACGGTCAGCGAGCGGGCCCGGCACGCGGTCGGCGTGACCGCCGCCTACGAGACCAATTACGGCCCGACGGTGAAGGTCTACTGGGAGCACCGCAACCTGTTCGGCGGCGCCGAGCGGCTGCGCATCGAGGGCGAGGTGGCGCGGATCGGCACCGGCGGCGCGCTCGACCAGATGACCTACCGCACCGGCGCGACCTACCGCAGCCCCGGCGTCTTCGGCCGCGACCTGACGCTGGTCGCCAGCATCGGCGCGCTGCGCGAGCGGCTGGAGGCCTACGACCGGGACGCCGCCACCGCCTCGCTGTTCCTCGAACGCCGGCTGACCGAGCAATGGACGGTCCGCGCCGGGCCGACCGCCGAATTCGGCAGCATCGGCCCGCCCGGCGGGACGCTGACCCCCTACCAGATCGTCGGCGTGCTGTTCGGCGGCCGCTACGACGGCACCGACAGCCTGCTCGACCCGTCCAAGGGCTGGCGCGCCGAGGGCACCGTCACCCCCTCCTACAGCCTGCGGGACAATGCCCCCTTTGTGCCGCTGCGGCTGGTCGCCAGCACCTACTGGGACGTGCTGGGCGACCGCCGCAGCATCCTGGCGGTGCGCGGCGGCCTCGGCTCGCTGCTCGGCGCCGGCCGAGCCGACGTGCCACGCCACCTGCGCTACTACGCCGGCGGCGGCGGCTCGGTCCGCGGCTTCGACTACCAGTCGATCGGCCCGCGCGACGAGCGCAACCGGCCCAATGGCGGCGCCAGCCTGGTCGAGGGCAGCCTCGAGTGGCGGCAGCGGGTCTACGGCGACTTCGGCGCCGTCGCCTTCGTCGATGCCGGCGCGGTCAGCAATTCCTCGCTGCCGGATACCTCGAACCTGCGGGTCGGTGCCGGCCTCGGCGTCCGCTACTACACCGCCATCGGCCCGGTGCGGGCCGACGTGGCGCTGCCGGTGGTGCGGCAGCCCGGTTCCTCCGGCTACGGTCTCTACGTCGGCATCGGCCAGGCGTTCTGAGCATGCGCATCGTGAAATGGGTGATGGGCGCCCTGGCGCTGCTGATTCTCGTGCCGGTGGCGCTGCTCGCCGGCGGGCTGGCCTGGGTGAATACCGAGGGCGGCCGGGAGTTCCTCCAGCGCCAGGCGGCGGGCTTCGTCCCCGGGCTGCGGATCGAGGGGCTGCGCGGGCCGCTGCCGGGGCGGCTCGGCTTCGCCCGGCTCGGCTATGCCGATGCCGAAGGCGAATGGGTGGTGCTGGAGGACGGCCAGGTCGCGCTCGACCTGACGGCGCTGCTCTCGGGCACCCTGCGCGTCGAACGCCTGGAGGCGGCGCGGGTCGCGCTGGCGCGGCTGCCGGCGGCCGGGCCCGAGGCGCCGCCCACGCCGCCGGGCGAGACGGTGCTGCCGAGCCTGCCCAGCCTGCCCGTGGCCGTCGCGCTCGACCGGCTGGCGATCGGCCGGATCGAGCTCGGCGCCCCGGTGCTGGGCCAGGCGGCGGTCTTCGCACTCGACGGCAATGCCCGGCTGGAATCGGGCGGGCTGCTGGCGGCGCTCGACCTGCGGCGGCTGGACGCCGAGGCCCGGGCATCGCTGAACCTGGCGCTGACCCCGGCGGCGGACCGGCTCTCGGCCCGGCTGACCTTCGACGAGGCGCCGGGCGGGCTGGTGGCGGGCTTCATCCCGCCGCCCGAAGGCGGCTGGGGCGAGGCGCCGCTGCACCTGGCGATGACGCTGGACGGCCCGGCCTCGGGCGCGGCGCTGGACCTGCGGGCGGGCATCGGCGAGGCGGTCGGGCTGCAGGCATCGGGGATGGTGCGGGCGACGCCGGATGGCGGCTTCGGCGCGACCCTGCGCGGCGAGGCCCGGGCGGCACCGCTGCTGCCGGCCGAGCTGCGGCCGCTGGCGATGCCGCTGGGCTTCGCGCTCGATGCCGACCTGCCGGCGAACCGGCGGCTGGCGCTGCGGGACCTGTCGCTGGCCCTGCCGGCCGGGACGGTGACGGCGAAGGGTGGCGTCGATCTCGGCACCGAGGCGCTGGACCTGCGGTTGGTCCTGGCCCTGGTCGAATCCCGGAAATTCGGCGCGCTGCTGCCGGCCGGGCTGGCCTGGACCGGGGTGGCCGCGGAGGCGCAGGTCACCGGCACCATCGCCGCCCCGGCGATCGACCTGACCGCGCAGCCGCAGGGGCTGGCGACCGGCGTCGCCCAGGCCGATGCGGTGCTCGGCCCGGCGCCGCGGCTGGCGCTGCAGGCCGCCCTGCCCGGCCCGAGCCTCGATGCGGTGCTGACCGGGGCCGAGGGACGGCTGGCGGCGAAGGGAACGCTGGCCGAGCCGATCGCCCTCGACCTCGAGGCCTCGCTGCCGCGGCTGGAGGTGCTCGGCGCCGGCTCGGAGGGGGCGCTGGAGGCGCGGGTCCATGCCGCCGGCCGGCTGGCCGACCCCGACCTGACCGTCTCGGCGCAATCCGGGCGGATCGCCGCGGCGGGACGGGTGCTGGAGGCGCTGAAGCTCGAGGCGCAGGTGGCGACCCCGGCCTCGGCGCCGCGCGGCACCGCTAGGCTGGTGGCAACCCTGGACGGGATGCCGGTGAGCCTCGACTTCCGCGGCCGGCCCGACGGCGAGGCGGTGCAGATCGAAGCGGCCGAGGCCAGGCTCGGCCCGGCCCGGCTGACCGCGACCGGCCGGCTCGATGCGGCGGCGAAGCTGTTCGACGGCACCGCCCGGCTGGAGGCGACCGACCTGGCGCCGCTCGGCCGGCTGGCCGGCGTCGCCGGCCTCGCCGGACGGCTGGTGCTGGAGGCGGCGCTGGCGCCGCGCGACGGGGTGCAGGGCTTCGACCTGAAGCTGGATGCGCCGCGCCTCGGCTATGCCGGGCAGGAAGGCAGTCTCGCCGCGACGGTCGCCGGCACCCCGCAGGCGCTGGACTGGACGCTCCGCGGCCGGGCGACGGCGGGCGACCTCTCGGGCCGCGGTAAGGTGACGGCGGCGGATGGCGGCTGGCGGCTCGACCTCGCGGCGCTGGAGGCCAGGGCGATGGAGGAGACCATCCGCCTCGCCGGCCCGGCGCGGGTGCAGCTCGGCGGCGACGGCGGGGTGGAGGTGGCCGGGCTGGCGCTGGCCATCGGCCAGGGCGGGCGGCTGCAGGCGGCCGGGCGCTGGGGGCCGGAGCGGGCGGACATGGGGCTGACCATCGCCGCCCTGCCGCTCGCCCTGGCCCAGCGCTTCGCCCCGGACCTCGCCCCGCGCGGCATGCTGAGCGGCGAGGTGCGGGCGACCGGGCCGGTGGCCAGGCCGGAGATACGGGGCACGCTCGCCGGCACCGGCATCGGGCTCGGCGCCGACTGGGCGCGCGGCCTGCCGCTGCTGACCCTGAAGGCGGAGGGCAGCATGGTCGGCGACACCACCCAGGCCCGCGCCGAGATCGGCGCCGGGCCGGCCGGCAGCATCACCGCGACGGCGCGGCTGCCGAGCGCCTTCGCCCCCGGCGGCTTCGGCCCGGGCGGGGCGCTGGCGGCGACGCTGGACGGCAGCCTGAACCTGGCGCCGCTGGCCGGGCCTTTCCTGGCCGCCGGCGCCGACCGGGCGACCGGGCGGCTGGCCCTCGCCCTGCGCGCGGACGGCACCCTCGGCGCGCCGCGCTTCGGCGGCCGGGCCACGCTGAGCGGCGGCGACTACCGCAATGCCAGCACCGGGGTGCGGCTGTCGGACATCGGCGGCGTGGTCACCGGCGACGGCACGAGGCTGGTGATCGAGCGGCTGGAGGGCAGGACCGTCGGCGGCGGGACCATCGGCGTCACCGGCTCGGTCGATGCCGGCGCGCCGGGCTTCCCGGCCGACCTGACCATCCGGGCGCGGAATGCCCGGCCGGTGAACTCCGAGCTGGTGACGGCCACCATCGGCGCCGACCTCCGGGTGACCGGGCCGCTGACCGGCGGCGGCGCCATCGCCGGCGAGGTGCGGATCGACCAGGCGGAGATCCGGGTGCCGAACACCCTGCCCGCCAGCGTGCCGACCCTGACCAACGTGCGCGAGCGCGGCCGGACCCCGCCGGGGGTGGTGCGGCCGCCGCCGCCCGTCGCCCACCCGCCGCCGCCGGGGCCACCGTTGAGCCTGGCGGTGAAGGTGGTGGCGCAGCGGGTCTTCATCCGCGGCCGGGGCATCGACGTCGAGATGGGCGGCGAGGTCCAGGTCGGCGGCACCACCGCCGCGCCGGTGCCCTCGGGCGCGCTGACCCTGAAGCGCGGGACACTCGACATCCTCACGCGGAAGCTGACCTTCCAGCGCGGCAACATCGGCTTCGTCTCGGGCACGCTGGTGCCGCAGCTCGACCTGGCGGCGCAGTCGACGGTGCGGAGCACGACCATCACCATCGCCATCACCGGCACCCCGACGGCGCCGGAGGTGAAGTTCACCTCCTCGCCGGAACTGCCCCAGGACGAGGTGCTGGCCCGGCTGCTGTTCGACCGCGCGACCGGCAACCTCAGCCCCTTCGAGATCGCCCAGCTCGCGGCGGCGCTGGCGCAGCTCACCGGCGTCGGCGGCGGCTCGAACCCGCTCGACCGGGTGCGCAACGCGCTCGGCCTCGACCGGCTCGGGGTGAGCAGCGCCGAGGGCAGCAACGCCGCGGCGGTCGAGGCCGGTCGCTACGTGGCGCCCGGGGTCTTCCTCGGGGTGCGGCAGGGCACCAACGGCGGCCAGACCGGGGTCGGGGTGCAGGTGGAGATCACCCCGAACATCAAGCTCGAGGGCCAGACCGCGACCGGGCCGGCGGGGGACCGGGTGGGGCTTTCGTATGAGTTCGAGTACTGACTCCATCGCGGCCTCGGCCGCCACTGCGCGGTGGTGCCGGGGGCGCTGGCGACCAGGCGGCGGAAGATGGCGAAGGGTGCCTTCGCCTTCCTCCGTGCCACCTGCTTCCGCTTCGCCGCGCAGTCTCCCTCGCTCGGCCTGCCGGCGGCGCCGTCGGTGCCGAGCAGCGGCGACGCGCACCTCGCCAATTTCGGCACCTGGCGGGATGCCGAGGGGCGGCTGGCCCGGGGGTGAACGGGCTCGACGACGGCGCCCTGCTGGCGCCCACCGCGCCGCGCCGCGCTCGCGCGAGGCGGCGGCGGCGGTGCTGGCGGGCCATGCCGCCCGGCTGGCGACGCCGCGCGGCTTCGTGCTGGACGAGGCGCATGTGGCGCTGCGCGCCTTCGCCGCGCCGGAGCCGGCCGCCCGGGCCAAATTCTGTGCGGGGATCGATGCCCTGCCGCCCTGCTCGGCGCCATGGGCGGGGAGATGGCCAACCTGCATGCCAGCGGCGGCGGCGGTGCGGGCGGCGCTGGCCGGCCTGCCGGCGGATTGGCTGCGCGACGCCGCCCGGCGGATGGCGGCGCTGGTCACCGCGGACCGGGAGGGCTTCCGCCGGGGCTGAGCGCATCGGCGGGATGCGCCGAGCGCATGGCAACCGCGACCCGGTCTTGCGGTTATGATAACGTGGCTTATCTTCAGCCGCGTGAGTGACCCCCGATGCCGAATTCCCCGCCGCCCGACGACCTGCTGATCCTGCTGACCGACGTGGCCCGGTTGGTCCGCACCCTGGCCGACCGCCGGGCACGCGCCCATGGCATGACCCGGGCGCAGTGGATGATCCTCGCCCGGCTGCGCCGGCACGACGGGCTGACCCAGCGCGAGCTGGCCGAGCTGCTCGAGGTCGAGCCGATCACCGTCGGCCGGCTGGTCGACAGGCTGGCGGCGCGCGGCATGATCGAGCGCCGGGCCGACCCGGCCGACCGCCGCTGCTGGCGGCTGCACCTGCGGCCGGAGGCGGCGCTGGCGCTGGCCGAGATCGATGCCGCGCGCCGCGCCTTCGACGCGGCGGCGACCCGCGGCCTGCCCGAGGCGCAGCGCGCCGCGGCCATGGCGGCCCTGCTGGCGATGAAGACCAACCTGCTGGCCGGGGCCGAGAGCGACGCCGCCGGCGCGGCTGCCTGAGAGAGCGACAATGCCCGAAGGATCGATGCGCGTGGAGACGCCGGACGCCCCGGCCGAGACGGTGGCCGAGGCGCCGCGGCGGCGGCCGCGCTGGCTGCGGCCGGCGCTGATGGCCGGCGGCGTCGTCGCCGTGGTGGTCGGCTCCGGCCTGTTCTGGCTGAACGGCGGCCGCTACGCCGGCACCGACGACGCCTATGTCCAGGCCGACCGGCTGCTGCTGGCGACCGACGTGAGCGGCATCGTGCAGCGCATCGCGGTGCATGAGGGCGACCGCGTCGCCGCCGGCCAGGTGCTGGTGCAGCTGGATGAGGCGCCCTTCCGCCACGCGCTCGACCAGGCGAAGGCGCAGCTGCAGCAGACCGGGCTGAACCTGGCGGCGATGCAGGCCGACTACACCCGGCTGCAGCGCGACGTCTCGGCGCAGGAGGCGGCGGTGCAGCTGGCACAGGCGACCTTCGACCGCAGCGCCCAGATCGTCTCGAGCGGCGCGGTCTCGCGCTCGACCTACGACCAGGGGCGCTACGGGCTGCAGCAGGCGCAGCAGACGCTGGAATCGCTGCGCGCCCAGGCCAAGGTCCAGCTCGCCAAGCTCGGCGGCACCGCGGATGCGCCGGTCGAGCAGCACCCCGACTACCTCGAGGCCGCGGCCAGGCTGGCCGAGGCGCAGCGCCAGCTCGACCACGCGACCCTGCGGGCGCCCTTCTCCGGCATCGTCACGCAAGTCTCGACCCTGCAGCCCGGGCAGTACCTCGGCGCCGCGACCCCGGCCTTCGCCCTGGTCTCGGGCGAGCAGGTCTGGGTGGATGCGCTGCCGAAGGAGACCGACCTCACGCATGTGAAGCCGGGCGACGCGGCGACCGTCACGATCGATACCTATCCCGGGGTGACCTGGAAGGCGGCGGTCGAGAGCATCAGCCCGGCCTCGGGCTCCACCTTCAGCGTGCTGCCGGCGCAGAATGCCTCCGGCAATTGGGTGAAGGTGGTGCAGCGCATCCCGGTGCGGATCCGGGTCGAGCAGCCGGAAGGCGGGCCGCAGCTGCGGGCGGGCATGAGCGCGGTGGTCTCCATCGACACGGGGCATGTGCGGCACCTGTCGGACATCTTCTGATGGCCGCCGTGGGCCCGGGCGAGAAGGTCCCGAACCGCGCCATCATCACGGTCTGCGCCATGGTGGCGACGCTGATGCAGGCGCTCGACGGGACCATCGCCAATGTCGCGCTGCCCTACATGCAGGGCGGGCTGGCGGCGACCTCGGACCAGATCACCTGGGTGCTGACCAGCTACATCACCGCGGCCGCCATCCTGACCGCGCCGGTCGGCTTCCTCGCCGGGCGGTTCGGCCGGCGGGCGGTCTTCCTCGCCTCGGTCGGCGGCTTCACCCTGGCCTCCGTGCTGTGCGGCGCGGCGCAGTCGCTGCCACAGATGGTCTTCTTCCGGCTGCTGCAGGGCGCCTTCGGCGCGGCGCTGGTGCCGCTCAGCCAATCGACCATGCTCGACATCTACCCGCCGGAGCAGCGCGGCTCGGCCATGGCGATCTGGGGCATGGGGGTGATGGTCGGGCCCATCCTCGGCCCGACCCTCGGCGGCTGGCTGACCGAGAGCTGGAACTGGCGCTGGGTCTTCTACGTGAACCTGCCCTTCGGCATCCTCGCCTTCCTCGGGCTCTGGCTGTTCCTGCCTCGGGAGGAGAACGCCCGCGGCCATGGCTTCGACTGGTTCGGCTTCGGCGTGCTGGCCTTGGGGATCGGCGCGCTGCAGATCATGCTCGACCGCGGCGAGCTGCTGAACTGGTTCGGCTCGACCGAGATCATCGTCGAGGCGGTGCTGGCGGGGCTGGGCATCTACCTCTTCGTCGTGCACATGGCGACCGCCGAGCGCCCCTTCATCCCGCCGCCGATCTTCGCCAACCGCAACTTCGTCGCCGGGCTCGGCATCATGTTCGCGGTCGGCGCCATATTGCTGGCGACCTCGGCGCTGCTGGCGCCCTACCTGCAGACGCTGGCGGACTACCCGGTCTTCACCGCAGGGCTGGCCATGGCGCCGCGCGGCCTCGGCACCATGGCGGCGATGTTCCTGGCCGGGCGGCTGGCGAGTGTGATCGACCCGCGCAAGGTGATGGCGGTCGGCGTGCTGATGCTGTCCTGGACGCTCTGGGAGATGACGCGCTGGACGCCCGACGTCTCGATGTTCACCCTGGTGACCACGACCATCGTGCAGGGCATGGGCCTGGGCTTCGTCTTCATCCCGCTGAACCTGGTGGCCTTCGCCACCTTGGATCCGAAGCTGCGGACCGACGGGACCTCGCTCATCAGCCTGATGCGGAACCTCGGCAGCGCGATCGGGATCTCCGCCATGGCGGCGATGCTGACGCGCAACACCCAGGTGGTGCATGCCGACCTGGCGATGCATGCCTCGCCGCTCAACCGGGCCTTCGACCTGCCGGCGGTGCATCAGTGGTGGAACCCGGCGACGACCCAGGGGGCGGCCCTGCTGAACCAGGAGATCACGCGGCAGGCCAGCATCATCGCCTATGCCGACGATTTCTGGCTGCTGATGGTGCTGGCGCTGTCGATGCTGGTGCTGCTGCCGCTGATGCAGCGGCCGCCCAGGGCCGCCGCGGCCGACCCGGCGCATGCGGCGATGGACTGAGGCGGGGCGGCTACTCCTCCGGCTCGGTCGTGAACAGCAGCGGATAGCCCTGGCGGCGGCCCATGTCGGTCGCCGCCGTCGCCTTCTCCTCGGCGAGCTCGCGGGTGAAGACGCCCACCACGCAGACGCCGCGCTGGTGCGCCGTCATCATCACCCGCTGGGCCTGGCTGTCGTCCAGCCGGAACTGCGTGCGCAGCACGGTCACGACGAAGGACCGCGGGGTGAAGTCGTCGTTCACCAGCAGCACCTTGTGCAGCTTCGGCCGCTCGACCTTCAGCTCGGGCTTCAGGCGGGGGATGGTCTTGGTGTCTGGGTCAGGCATCGGGAACCTCCCGCCGGGTCATGCTGCCGCCTATCTGCCGGTCCGGCCGCGCCGGCACAAGCCCGGGCGGCGCCGGCTGCGGCGCCGGGCGCCGCCTTGGCTTGGCCATGCCGCGACCATGCCGATGCCGCCGCGGCGTGGTCAAGCGCGTTGCCGCCGCAACAACCACAGGGATGCCCCGCCATGGATCGCCGTGCCCTACTGCTTGCCGCCCTGGCCCCCGCCCTGACCCCCGCCCTGACCGGCGCCGCCCAGGCCCAGCCCTGGCGCGAGGACGACCGCAACCGCCGCCTCGACGAGGAGAACCGGCGCCGGGCCGAGGAGGAGCGCTTCCGGGTCGACCAGGACCGCGCCCGGATCGAGGCGGAGCGCGGCCGCGGCGGCGACCGCCGCGACTGGGACGGCGACCGCCGCCAGGGCGGGTACGGCCGCGAGGAGGAGCACCGCCGCCGCGCCTGGGAGGACCGGCGCCGGGCGGAGGAGGCCCGGCGGCAGGACTGGGAGACGCGCCGGCAGGAGGCCGAGGCGCGGCGCGAGGCCCGGGAGCACCGCCGCGAGGAGGAGGCGCGCCGCCGCGCCTGGGAGGAGGGCCGGATGGAGGAGGAGGCGCGCCGCCGCGCCTGGGAGGACCGCGCCCGGATGCGCTGAGCCGCCGGGGGCGCAAGTCCCACCTAAGGACAAAAGGCGCAAGCCGAGGAAATTCAACTACAGGTAAGGTATCCTCCAAGCATCGTCGCGCCATCGGATGCCGGGGCGGCGGCAGGGGAACTATCGGTACGGTACGGTCGATTAGACCTGGAGCGATCCGCGGCTCCCCCCGCCGCGGCGTCACTTGCCGAACCCTCGCCGCTGCACCCGGAGACTCAGACCTCCCGCTACCCCCCAGGGAGACCATTCGATTGACCCGCATTGATGCCGACGCTGCCCCCCCGCAGCGCGACCTTTCCTCCTGCGCCCATGTCTCCGCCGCCCGCCGTTCGGCGCGGCTCGCCCTCGTCGCCGTCCTGCTCGCCGGACTTTCCTTCGCGCCCCAGGCGGCGGCCGCGCGCGCCAGTGGCCAGGCCGCCGAGGCGGGCCAGCGCCGTGCCGTCCCGGCGGCGCAGGCACGGCGCAGCCGGCCGGCGCCGGTCGCCCGGCCGCCCGCCC